>NZ_JAEKKT010000204.1 GCF_019510245.1 Streptomyces sp.
CTGGTCGAGCAGCACGCCGAGCGGCTCGCCGCCGACGCCGTGATCGTCTCCGACACCGGCATGTGGTCCGAGGACACCCCGACCGTGTGCACGGGCATGCGCGGGCTCGCCGAGTGCCAGATCGTCCTGCACGGCCCCGACCAGGACATCCACTCCGGCGCCTTCGGCGGCGCCGTCCCCAACCCCGCCACCGTCGCGGCCCGCCTGGTCGCCGCCCTGCACGACGAGCACGCACGCGTGGCGATCCCCGGTTTCTACGACGGCATCGTCGAGCTCAGCGACCGCGAACGGCAGCTCTGGGCCGAGCTGCCGTTCGACGAGGAGAGCTGGCTGCGCGAAGCACATTCGTACGCCACCGAGGGCGAGGCCGGACACACCACCCTGGAGCGCGTCTGGGCCCGCCCCACCGCCGAGGTCAACGGCATCGGCGGCGGCTACCAGGGCCCCGGCAGCAAGACGATCATCCCGTCCTCGGCCCTGCTGAAGCTTTCGTTCCGGCTGGTCGCCGGACAGGAACCCGAGCACATCGAGAAGATCGTCCGGGCCTGGGCCACCGAGCGGATCCCCGCCGGGATCCGCGCCGAGATCACCTTCCTGCCGGCCACCCGCCCGTGCCTGACCCCGCTCGACCACCCCGGCCTCCAATCGCTCGCCCGCGCCATGGGCCGGGCCTTCGAGGGACCGATCCGGTTCACCCGATCGGGTGGCTCGGGCCCCGCCGCGGACCTCCAGGACGTCCTCGGCGTACCCGTCCTCTTCCTGGGCATCTCCGTCCCCTCCGACGGCTGGCACGCCCCGAACGAGAAGGTCGAGCTGGACCTCCTCCTCAAGGGCGTCGAGACCAGCGCCTACCTGTGGGGCGACCTCGCCGAGAACTGGCGCCATGCCCCCTGAGCCACCGACGCCGTCCGGAGCGGCACCGTGGGCGGGGCACACTGGAAGGGCCGCCCCGCCCGCCCCGCCCCAGCCCGTTCTCCTCCCGCCCTTCGTCCCGCTGAACCGCCCGCTGACACATCCGTTGCACTGGGGGAGTTGGAAGCACCCGTGACCACCTGGACCGACCACACCGCCGACCGACCCATCTCGCTCACCGCCCCGAGCGGCATCGACCGCGCCGCCCATCACCGGCTCGACGAAGCCTGGCTCGCGGCGGCGTGGAGCCACCCCGACACCCGCTGCTTCGTGGTCTCCGGCGGCCAGGTCCTCATCGACGAGACGCCCGACGGCCGCACCGAACTCGTCATGACGCCCTCCTTCGAGGCCCCCCTCACCGAGGCGCACCGCTACTTCCTGGGCACCGACGAGGACGGCGTCAGCTACTTCGCCCTCCAGAAGGACGCCCTGCCCGGCCGCATCGACCAGTCCGCCCGCCCCGCCGGCCTGCGCGAGGCCGGACTGCTGCTCTCCCCCCGCGACGTGGGCCTGATGGTGCACGCGGTCGGCCTGGAGAACTGGCAGCGCACCCACCGCTTCTGCTCCCGCTGCGGCGAGCGCACGGTCATCGCCGCCGCCGGCCACATCCGCCGCTGCCCCGCCTGCGGCGCCGAGCACTACCCGCGCACCGACCCCGCCGTGATCATGGCCGTCACCGACGAGGAGGACCGCATCCTGCTCGGCCGCCAGGTCCACTGGCCCGAGGGCCGCTTCTCCACGCTCGCCGGCTTCGTGGAGCCCGGCGAGTCCATCGAGCAGGCGGTGCGCCGCGAGGTCTTCGAGGAGGCCGGGATCACCGTCGGCCCGGTCGAGTACGTTGCCAGCCAGCCCTGGCCGTTCCCGTCCAGCCTGATGCTCGGCTTCATGGCGCGCGCCACCACGACCGAGGTGACCGTCGACGGCGACGAGATCCACGAGGCCCGCTGGTTCTCCCGCGACGAACTCGGCGCGGCCTTCGACTCCGGCGACGTCCTGCCGCCCTACGGCATCTCCATCGCGGCCCGCCTGATCGAGATGTGGTACGGCAAGCCGCTGCCGACGAGGAGCTTCGTCTGAGACGGCCGTCATGACCGCAGCGGAGTACTGGAACCACAACGTCCACTACCACCCCGTGGTGCTGGGCGCGGTGCCGGACGGCTGCCGCACCGCCCTGGACGTCGGCTGCGGCGACGGCCTGCTCGCCGCCAAGCTCGCGACCAGGGCGGAGTCGGTGACCGGCGTGGACCGGTCGGCGGAGATGATCAGGCTGGCCGGAAAGAGGGATGCGGCGAACGTCACCTTCCTGGAGGGCGACTATCTCGACGGCGCTCTCCTCACCGAGGGGACATACGACTTCGTCAGCGCGGTCGCCGTCATCCACCACACCCCCTTCGACGACGCCGTCGACCGGCTGGTGAATCTGTTGGCGCCCGGCGGTCGGCTGGTCATCGTGGGCATGGCCTTCAACCACACCCCACTGGACTGGTTGATCAGCGGCTGCGGAGTCCCCGCGAGCCGGTTGAACGCGCTTGTGCGGGGCGGTAAGCGGGCCCCGGCGGGGATGCCCGTCGAGGACTCCCCCATGCACTGGGGAGAGGTCCGGCAGGCCACCGCACATCTGCTCCCCGGCCGCCGGTACCGGCGTCGGCTGCTGTGGCGCTACACCCTGGTGTGGGACAAGCCGGTCTGAACACGCGAAAGCGGCCCCTGGAACGAAGCAGGGGCCGCCTCGTGCGGCGAAGTGCCGGGAGAGCTACGCGCTGATCTTCTGCTTCACCTGGGCGAGCGACGGGTTCGTCAGCGTCGAGCCGTCGGCGAAGAGCACCGTGGGGACCGTCTGGTTTCCGCCATTCGCCTTCTCCACGAATGCGGCCGACTCCGGGTCCTGCTCGATGTTGATCTCGGTGTACGCGATGCCCTCGCGGTCCAGCTGGCTCTTCAGCCGGCGGCAGTAGCCGCACCACGTGGTGCTGTACATCGTCACAGTGCCCTGCATCTCGCTCGCACTCCTTCGGCAGGTCGGGGAAGGTCGTCCAGGGGAGGAACGTACGCGACCCGCCCGCCATTCCCGCAGCACGGGCCCGGGCGACGCCTGCCGCATTAGTAAGACCGCGCGGGGCGGCCTGTGGACAACCGGCACAGCCGTCTCCGGCGACCTGGCAGCATGGCCATGTGACAGCAGCAACGCACTCCTCCCTCTTCCCGCCGGTACCGGACTCTGCCGACGCGGTGCTCGAAGGGCTCGATCCCGAGCAGCGCGCGGTGGCGACCGCCCTGCACGGTCCGGTGTGTGTGCTGGCCGGGGCCGGTACCGGCAAGACCCGGGCGATCACCCACCGGATCGCCTACGGGGTGCGGGCCGGCATCCTCCAGCCGTCCAGCGTGCTCGCCGTCACCTTCACCAACCGCGCCGCCGGGGAGATGCGCGGCCGGCTGCGCCAGCTCGGCGCCCAGGGAGTGCAGGCCCGCACCTTCCACTCGGCCGCGCTGCGCCAGCTCCAGTTCTTCTGGCCGAAAGCGATCGGTGGCTCCCTGCCCCGGCTCGTCGACCGCAAGATCCAGCTCGTCGCCGACGCGGCCGCCGCCTGCCGCATCCGCCTCGACCGCGGCGAGCTGCGGGACGTCACCGCCGAGATCGAGTGGTCCAAGGTCACCCAGACCGTCCCCGCCGACTACCCCCTTGCGGCCGTGAAGGCCGGCCGGGAGGTCCCCCGAGATCCCGCCGAGATCGCCCAGCTCTACTCGGTCTACGAGGACCTCAAGCGCGACCGCACGGTCATCGACTTCGAGGACGTCCTGCTGCTGACCGTCGGCATCCTGCAGGACCGGCACGACATCGCCGACCAGGTCCGTGCCCAGTACCAGCACTTCGTCGTCGACGAGTACCAGGACGTCAGCCCGCTCCAGCAGCGGCTGCTGGAGCTGTGGCTCGGCGACCGGGACAGCCTGTGCGTCGTCGGCGACGCCAGCCAGACCATCTACTCGTTCACCGGAGCAACCCCCGACCATCTGCTCGACTTCCGTACCCGCCACCCCGGGGCCACCGTGGTCAAGCTGGTCCGCGACTACCGCTCCACCCCCCAGGTCGTCCATCTCGCCAACGGCCTGCTGGCCCAGGCCCGGGGCCGGGCCGCCGACCACCGTCTGGAGCTGATCTCGCAGCGCCCCGCCGGGCCCGAGCCCGTCTACACCGAGTACACCGACGAGCCCGCCGAGGCCGAGGGCGCCGCCCGCCGCATCCGGGAACTCGTCGACGCCGGGGTCCCGGCCGCCGAGATCGCCGTCCTCTTCCGGACGAACTCCCAGTCCGAAACCTATGAGCAGGCTCTCGCCGACGCCGGGGTGCCCTACCAGCTGCGCGGTGCCGAGCGGTTCTTCGACCGGCCCGAGGTGCGCAAGGCGGGTGTGGCCCTGCGCGCCGCGGCCCGCTTCGGCGGCAACGACGCACTGCTCGACGACACCGTGGACCTGCCCTCCCAGGTACGTGCCGTCCTCTCCGGGGAGGGCTGGACCACCGAGCCCCCGGCCGGCTCCGGCGCGGTCCGGGAGCGCTGGGAGTCACTGGCCGCCCTGGTCAACCTCGCCCACGACATCGCCGCGGCCCGGCCCGCCGCCACCCTCGCCGACTTCGTCGCCGAGCTCGACGAGCGCGCGGGTGCCCAGCACGCCCCGACCGTCCAGGGCGTCACCCTCGCCTCCCTGCACTCGGCGAAGGGCCTGGAGTGGGACGTCGTCTTCCTGGTGGGCGTCGCCGAGGGCATGGTGCCGATCTCCTATGCGAAGACCGACGAACAGATCGAGGAGGAACGCCGTCTCCTCTACGTCGGCGTGACCCGCGCCAGGGAGCGGCTCCACATCTCCTGGTCCCTGTCCCGCACCCCAGGCGGCAGACCCGGCCGCAGGCCCAGCCGGTTCCTGGACGGTCTGCGCCCCGGCTCCACCGGCACCGTCGGCCGCGCGGGCGGCGCCGGTGGCGGAGGTGTCGAACGCGGCTTCACCGGCGGTCCCGCGGCCGCGCCCCGGCGCACCCAGCGCAGTCCCGCCCGGTGCCGGGTCTGCGGACGCACGCTGACGGACGCCGGCGAGATGAAGCTGATGCGCTGCGACGGCTGCCCGTCCGACATGGACGAGGGCCTCTACGAGCGGCTGCGCGAATGGCGTGCCGACCAGGCCCGGCTCAGCGGCCAGCCCGCGTTCTGCGTCTTCACCGACAGGACGCTGATGGCCATCGCCGAGAGCGCTCCGGACGACGACCGCGAGCTGGCCCGCATCCCCGGTGTCGGGATGCGCAAGCTCAATCGTTACGGCGCCGATGTTCTGGCCATCTGCGCAGGCCAGGAGGTCGAGGGAGAAGAAGTGGGGGACTGATGCGAACTCGTCGGAAAAATAGTTTGCGCATGCCCCAGCAATCCCCATAGGTTCTAGGCACGGAAGCGGCGGCCTTCTCGAAGGCCCGGTTCCGTGTTGTACTTGCATACCCGAGCGGATCGGCTCAACACCGGTCCCCTAGACGCCGAGAGGAGGCGAGTCCAGTGATCAGCATCAAGACCAGCATCATCAGCGCGGCCAAAATGACCGATCGCTCGGCCGTCTCCGTGTGCATGCTCGGCGTCTCGAACCTGGGCACCGGTCTGTCCGGCATTCCTGCCGTGCGTCCGGCGTCCTCCGTTTCTCTCGCGGTCCTTCCCGTCCGTGAGCGCAATGAGCGACCGACGAAGGCACTGGAAGCAGTAGCGGCACAGGCCCAGGCCTATGCCTTTACGGCGGCCGGTGCCGGTAGCCGGAAGCAGACGACGCAGCACCACCTGATGTGGGCCTTCCGTGGGCCAGAACCCTGGAGTGATCCAGCCTGATCGATCAGGCCGGCGCCTTCAGGGCCGCGGAACCCCATCCGGGATCCGCGGCCCTTCTGTTTTCCCCGAACGGGGAGGGCGGACCGAAGGGGCCTCGGGGCAAGAGCAGAACCCGGTACCAGCCGCCAACCGGTCCAACCCGACCGGCACGACCAGACGAGGAAAAACAGCCGTGCAACTCGAAGCGCACGCCCCGTCCGTACCGCCTTCCGAAACGATCCCCCCGCCCGGCCTCACGGAGGACTCCACCTTGATCCCGCTCACCGCGCTCACCGCGCTCGACGACGCCATCGAGAACCTCGGCGTACCCGTCCCCTGCCGCTCCTACGACCCGGAGGTCTTCTTCGCCGAGTCGCCGGCGGACGTCGAGTACGCCAAGTCCCTCTGCCGCACCTGCCCGCTGATCGAGGCCTGCCTCGCCGGGGCCAAGGAGCGGCGTGAGCCCTGGGGCGTCTGGGGCGGCGAGCTGTTCGTCCAGGGCGTTGTCGTCGCCCGGAAGCGGCCGCGTGGCCGCCCGCGCAAGAACCCGGTCACGGCATGAACATCCACGGAACGATCGACCGTCCCCTCACGCACGATCCCAAGAAGCAGGCCCCTATGAAGCCGTCCACCAGCGAGCCCGCAGGCTCCGCGACCCCAGACTTCACCACTGCCGGTACCGACACCGGCTCGCGTCAGAACAGGACCCGAGAGATGCAACTCATCCCAGAAGCTCTGGCTCGTGCGCATATGCACGAGCGACTGCACGAGGCCGAGCAGGAACGCCGGGCCGTGCGCCTGGCGACCGCTCGCCGGATGCAGCGCCGGGCCGAGCGCGCCTCGATGCGTGCCCGCCGTGCGCTCGCCATCGCCGTGATGCAGTAACCCAGTACACCTGAAGCGGTGGCCTCCCGACCCCGGGAGGCGAAAGCTCCCCGCGGGGGCCGGTCCGGCCGAACGGACCGGCCCCCGCGGTGCGTTGTGCACGCTGATCGACCCGCGGCGGAGTTATCGTCACCAGGTGACGAGTCTTCCCGGAGGCAGTGATCACGGCGGCTCCGCCACGGAGCCCCACCCGCTCGTGTGCGCCCGCTGCGGCACCCCGGCCGACGGCCCCCTGCCCGTCACCTGGACCTGTTCCGTGGAGAACGGCGTCCGCCAGTTCTTCTGCGACGCCTGTTCCAGGGACAACCTCCGAGCGATCGAGGGCAGGCTCGACTCCTCCTGGTGGTGAACCCGGCCTCTACTTCGCCTCCGCGGCTGCCTCGGCGTCTTCGAAGTCCTCCGGTACGAACCCGGGCAGCCACGCCTCCAGTTCCTCCCGCAGCCGCACCGTCGCGCCCAGCTGGCACAGCACGCCGATGGTGCTCAGGGTCACCCGGTGTATCAGGAGGTAGGCCGGCGGCAGGTTGAGCTGCTTGCCCAGTTGGTGGGCGGGGTTGCGGGGGTCTGCGATGCGGGCCGCCTGGCTGCGCATCCAGTTGCGGGTGAAGGTGAACTCGTCGACCTGGGCCGGTTCGATGATCGGCAGCAGATAGTCAAGGACGGCGTCGGGGTCCAGCTCTATGGACTCCTTGACGAACCCTTCCGTGCGCAGCAGCTCGTAGACCGCCTCGGCGTCACCGTCCAGGGTCATCCGCAGAGAGTCGCCGATCGTGCTGGGCAGACCGCCGGAGAGACGGTCGACGGTGCCGAAGTCCAGCACGCCCAGCCGCCACTCCTCCTCGTCCTCCGGCGCACCGGGCAGCAGGCGGAAGTTGCCGGGGTGCGGGTCGGCGTGCAGCAGGCCGGTGCGGGCCGGACCCGAGAACAGGAAGCGGGCCAGGAGCTGACCGGCCCGGTCGCGCTGCTCCTGGGTACCCTCCGAGATGATCTCGGAGAGCGGTATCCCGTCGATCCACTCCGTGACCAGCACCTGGTCGCACTGGTGCACCACGGCCGGCACCACCACGTCGGGATCGCCCTCGAACTCCTCCGCGTGCGCGGCCTGGGCCTGTGCCTCCAGGGAGTAGTCCAGCTCCTCGGAGACCCGGTCGCGCAGCTCCGCGATCAGCGGCTTGATGTCCATGCCTGGGATCAGCGGCCCCAACAGGCGTGCGAAGCGGCTCAGTTGTCCCAGGTCGGAGAGGAGGGCCTCGCCGGCCCCCGGGTACTGGACCTTGACGGCGACCACCCGGCCGTCGTGCCACACCGCCCGGTGCACCTGGCCGATCGAGGCGGCCGCCGAGGGCTTGTCCTCGAACTCCAGGAACAGCTGCCGCCAGTCCGCCCCGAGGCGTTCGGTGAGCACCGCGTGCACAGTGCGGGTCGGCATCGGCGGCGCGGCGTCCTGGAGTTTGGTGAGGGCCGCCCGGTAGGGGCCGGCGACCTCCTCCGGGAGGGCCGACTCGAAGACGGACAGCGCCTGCCCGAACTTCATCGCCCCGCCCTTCAACTCCCCGAGGACCTTGAACAGTTGCTCCGCGGTGCGCTGCTGGAGCTCCCGGCCGACGATCTCCGCGGACTCGCCCACGATGCGCTTGCCCAGACCCCAGGTCGCGCGGCCGGCGAAGCCGAGCGGGAGCGCGGCGAGCTTGGCGGTCCGGGTGACCGCCTTCCGGGGAAGATCAGACATGCGCCCTCCAAGTCCCAGTCGGCCGTGCCGCGTCCGCGTGCTCTCGTCGCTCCGCCGACGGCCGTTGCACCACCATTGTCGCGTGTGGATCCCCGTTGGTTGAGGAGTGTTCCCCCTTAGCTTTCTCCGCCGCTCCGCACGGGCATGCGGGGTGCGGCCAGACCGGCCGCGCGTGCCAGTGCAGAACCGGCACGGACGCCTCCCAGCGCGCCCCCGTGCCGGCCGGCGACTCCCCGTCGAGGAAGGCCAGGGCGTGTGCGGCGGCCAGCCCGGCCACGGCCGCCGCCAGCGTCAGATCGCAGGCGCCCACCCGGCGGGCCTGTCCGGACCGCCACTGGGCGATCAGGCGCGGCCAGGCCGGATCCCGGTCCGTGCGGTGCTCGTGCAGACAGCGGGCGCAGCCCGTCCCGCCGGGCAGCACGAGGGGGCCGACCACACCCGTGCCCTCCACGACACCCGTGTAGAGATGAGGGGTCCCCGAGGCCATGAGCGGCTCGGCGGCGCGTGCGTCCGGGGCGTGCACCAGGACGTCGTCGCGCGGGGCGATGATCACCAGTGCCAGGCCGGGCTCCTCCACGGCCGGGTCCGGGCGGCGCGGCGGGCGGTCCGGGGCCGCCCGGCGGACCACTCTGCGCGCCGCCTCTGCACGGCGCTCGCCGACCGCCTCCGCCGGCAGCCCACCCGGCGCCACGTCCCACGGCTGGACCCGGCCCACGTCGCGCACGTCGACCTCGCCGACACCCGCGCCCGAGAGCAGCGCGGCCAGCGTCACACCGACCCGGCCGGCGCCGTCCACCCGCACCCGCAGCGCCCGCCGGGCCGCCAGCCGGCCGATCGCCCCGCCCGGCTCCGGAGTGATCAGGGAGAGCGAGGCGAGATCGGGTCGCAGCCGGTCCAGCACCCCCTGCTTCTCACGCAACGCCCGTGCCGCAGGCCCGCCGCCCTGTGCGTCGTCGACCAGTCCGGCCCGCGACAGCCGCTCCACCAGCACGTCGACATGGCCGTCCGGCAGGTCCAAGCGGCGCCCCTCCTCGCGCAGCAGCTCAAGCCCCCGGGCGCCGTTGAGCAGGTCCAGGAAGCTTCCCGTCGCCGTGTCCATCGGCCCCAGTGTCATCGCGTGCGCGGGAGTCATCCCGAACTGCACGGTGTTGAGGTCGCGCCAGCCGCGCCGCAGCGCGGGCTTCACCAACGGATGCATGACAGGCCCCCGTAGCCCTCGAAAGGTCACAGAACGTCTTCGTGTGCCGGTGGAGCCGGTCCCGCTCCGCCGACGAGTGCCAGCATGCCCGCGCCGCCCGGCGGGCGCCGAAAGTTGTCCACAGGCGGTGAGTATTCGTCGTACAAATCAGACGCATGGTGGGGGATCGGCACCGAACCGTTCCGGACCCGGGACTTCCCCCGTGTGCAGCGGGTAACGTCGGGGCGTGCCCGCCGACCCACTGCACCGCGCCGGAAAGCCACAGCGCAGCACGACGAGCCAGCCGCCCAGCGGCCTGGGGGCGAGCGCGATCGAGGTTCGCAGGAGCGCCCGGCGCCGCCGGACCGTTTCTGCGTACCGCGAGGGCGATCGCACCGTCGTGCTGATCCCCGCCCGGATGTCCGAGGCGGAGGAGAAACGCTGGGTGACCGTCATGCTCAACAAACTCGCTGCCCAGGAGAGCAAGCGACTCCTGGGCGACACCGAGCTGTCCGAGCGCGCCGAGCGGCTTTCGGCCCAGTACTTCGGCGGCCGGGCCCGCCCCGCCTCGGTGCGCTGGGTCACCAACCAGAACACCCGCTGGGGCTCGTGCACCCCTTCCGAAGGCAGCATCCGCCTCTCGCACCGGCTCCAGGGCATGCCCGAGTACGTCGTCGACTACGTGCTCTGCCACGAACTGGCGCACCTGCTGGTGCCGGGTCACGGCCCCCGGTTCTGGCGGCTGCTGGAGGCGTATCCGCGCACCGAGCGCGCCCGCGGCTACCTCGAAGGGGTGGTCGCGGCCGACCGGCTGCCCCAGGTGCCCGGCGCGCGCGACGAGTGACACGCCCCGGCAGCGCTTTCTTCGGGTCCGCTGAGCGCGGTTGTGTACCGGGTCTGTACCGACTTCTTCCGATGTCCGAGTTAGCCGTTAGCCTGGCGCGACGCACTCACATTCGGGATGGGGGACGGTCGTAACGCATGGCCAGGGAATTCCAACGCGGCCACAAGGCCAGGATCAGTGACCTCACGGCCGGCACGGATCTGTACGTAGGCGTGCAGATCTCCGGCCCCGGGCTGACCTTCGACATCAGCTGCTTCGGCCTCGACGCCGACGAACGGCTGTCGGACGACCGCTACTTCGTCTTCTTCAACCAGCCGAAGTCGCCCGAGGAGTCCATCCAGTTGCTCGGCGGCCAGGCGGGCGACACGGAGTCCTTCCGGGTCACGCTGGACCGGGTCCCGCCGCAGATCCAGAAGCTGGCGTTCACGGCGACCATCGACGGTGCCGGGCAGATGTCGCAGGTCGCCCCCGGATACATCCGGATCGTCGCGGGCGGCGAGGAGGTGGCCCGGTACTCCTTCAACGGCTCGGAGTTCTCCACCGAGCGCGCCGTCATGCTCGGCGACTTCTACCTCAAGGACGTGTGGCGCTTCGCCGCCGTCGGCCAGGGTTTCGACGGTGGTCTGGAGGCGCTGCTGAAGAACTTCGGCGGCGAGGTGGTGGAGGAGGAGGCGCCCGCCGCGCCGGAACCGCAGCAGCCGCAGACCGGGTCCGCATCCGGCTTCGCGCCGCCCGCGTTCGGGGTTCCCTCCGCACCGTCGTCCGCGCCCGCCCCGCCGCCCGCACCGGCTCCCGCGCCCGCGCCCGCGCCCCAGGGCTTCACCCCGCCGCCGGCCCCCGGTCCGGTGCCGGCTTCGAACGTGCACCACGCGCCCACCGTCATCGCCCCGTTGACCCCGCCGGCGCCCGGCACGGTGCCGCCCCCGTCCCCGGCGCCCGCGCCCTACGGACAGCCGCCCGCCCCGCCCGGCTACGGCCAGCCCCTGGCGCTCCCGCAGACGCCGGGCCCGCCGCCCGGATACCCGCAGGCGCCCCAGGCCCCGACCCCGCCCCCGGGCTACGGTCAGCAGCCGCAGTTCGGCCAGGTCCCCGGGCAGCAGGCCTACGCGGTCCCGCAGGGTGCTCCCCAGGGCGGTGCCGGTGTCGGTGCCGCGCTCCAGAAGTTCAAGGAGACGCCCACCGGGCAGCGCTGGACCCCGCAGAACAGCAAGCTCATCCGCGCCGACCTCGGGATGGGCGGGCAGCCGGTGCTGGCCCGGCAGGGCAGCATGGTGCTCTACCAGGGCAAGGTCGACTTCAGCTACAAGGGCGCCGGGTTCGCCGGCCGGATCGTGGGCAACGCCACCGGCCAGGAGATGCAGCTGATGCGCTGCACCGGCAACGGCCAGGTGTTCTTCGCCGAGAACTCCGCCCATCTGCACCCGATCGAGCTCCAGGGCGACGCGATCTGCGTCTCCGCCGAGAGCGTCCTCGCCTTCGACGAGAGCCTCCAGTACGAGGTCCGCCGCATCGAGGGGCACGGCATCCCCGGCGGCGCGCTGTTCACGATGCAGTTCCAGGGCACCGGCACCATCGTCGTCAAGACGCACGGCACGCCCGTCGTGCTGCCCGTGACGCCGACGACCTTCGCCGACTGCAACGCGATCGTGGCCTGGTCGGCGGCCTCCCAGGTGATCGTCTCCAGCCAGGTCCGGATGCGCCGCAACGCCTATCCGGGCGACACCGGGGAGAGCGTCAACCTGCAGTTCCGGGGCGCGCCCGGCAACTTCATCGTCGTCCAGCCGTACGAGGTCTGAGGGAGCCCGTCATGAACCAGCCGCTCGCGGGCTACGCCCCCGCACCCGTCACCGCCCGTATGGAGAACCACGGCGACCACATGCTCAAGGTCGCCATGCAGACCGGCAACGACCTCCTCGCGCGCGTGGGGTCGATGGTCGCCTACGAGGGCTTCGTCCAGTACGAGCCCAACCCGCCGGCCGTGCGCCAGATCGCCCGGGACTGGATGACCGGTGAAGGCGCGCCCCTGATGAAGTGCTCCGGCGACGGCCTGCTCTACCTCGCCGACTACGGCGCGAACGTCGTCGTCATCAACCTCGACGGCGACGGCATCTCCGTCAACGCCACCAACCTGCTCGCCTTCGACGCGCACCTGACGTGGGGCGTGGAGCGGGTCAAGGGGCTCGCGAAGTTCGCCGGTCAGGGCCTGTGGAACACCAAGATCTCCGGGCAGGGCTGGGTCGCGCTGACCTCCCGGGGCAAGCCGATCGTCGTCGACTGCGGCGGCGGCGAGGACGAGACGTACGTCGACCCGGACGCGCTGGTCGCCTGGTCCCCGAACCTCAAGGTGAAGGGCAAGCGCAGCTTCAAGGCGCAGTCGCTGATCGGCCGGGGCAGCGGCGAGGCCTACCAGATGGCCTTCTCCGGCCAGGGCATCGTCGTCGTCCAGCCCAGCGAGGACAGCACCGACCGCCTCCGGTTCCGGGGCTGAGGGGGAGTCAGGAAACCATGCAGAGCCCGCTTTTCGCCTTCAACGACTCCCAGGCCCGGGACCGCTACAGCCTGCAGAACAAGCAGATGCTGCGCGTCGTCCTGGAGGGCCACGACGACATCCTCGCCCGCAAGGGCACCATGGTCGCCTACCAGGGGCTCGTCGAGTTCGACGCCGAGTACCAGGGGCACAACCAGGCACGCGCGCGTGCGTACACCGGCGAGGGCCTGGACCTGATGCGCTGCCACGGGCAGGGCACGGTCTACTTCGCCAACCTCGCCCAGCACATCCACGTCCTGGACGTGGAGCAGGACGGCCTGACCGTGGACAGCGGCTACGTCCTCGCCATGGACTCCTCGCTGCACCACGAGGTCGTCGCCGTCGACAGCCTCTACGGCATCTCCGGGTCCGGGAAGTACCAGCTCAACATCACCGGACGCGGCCAGGTGGCCCTGATGACCTCGGGCGCGCCGCTGCTGATGCAGGTCACGCCCGACAAGTACGTGAACTGCGACGCGGACGCGATCGTCGCCTGGTCCACCGGGCTGCGCGTCCAGATGCAGGCCCAGACGCATTCCTCGGGCGTGTGGCGGCGCCGCGGCAGCACCGGGGAGGGCTGGGAGCTGAGCTTCATGGGAAGTGGCTTCGCGTTGGTCCAGCCGAGTGAACTGCTGCCGCCGCAGCACGCCCAGATCGGCCAGGGCCTCGCCGCCCAGTTCGGCATGGGCCAGCAGGGCGCGCGCGGGATGAACCAGGGCAACGTCTGGAGCTGAGGGGCACGAAGGCCCGCAAAGTAAGGGGCGCCCGCCGTGGCGGGCGCCCCTTACACATGGGTCAACGGCTCTGAAATCCCGGTTCAGAGTCGCGCGCGGGTGCCTTCCAGCAGCCGCACGACCGAGCCGTCGGCGACCTCCGGCACCTCGTCGTAGGCGAACCAGCGCAGGTCGAGGGACTCGTCGCTGATCGCGTGGGTGGCGCCCCGCGGGGCGAGGGCCGCGTACTGGACGTCGAAGTGCCAGTGGCACGGTGCCGGGATCGGATGCCGGTCCAGGCGGACCGGGCCGCCCGGCAGCAGCGTGAGCCCGGGGATTCCGGACTCCTCGGTCGCCTCCCGCAGCGCCGCCGCCGCCAGGGTGGCGTCGCCCGGCTCGCAGTGGCCGCCCATCTGCAGCCACATCCGCAGCTTCCTGTGCAGGGTCAGCAGCACCCGTCCGTGCTCGGGGTCGACGATCAGCGCGCTCGCCGTGACATGGCCGGCGTGACACGCCTTCCACATGCCGTCCGGGTGTGCCGCGAGGTGGTCCAGATACTCCTGGCGCAGCTCGTCCTGGCCCTCGTACCCCTTGAGGACGAGGACCGCCTCGTCGTACAGGCTCACTCGGGGTCGTCGCCCTTGTCCTGCTCGTCCTGCCCCTGGTCGTCCTGCTTGCGCAGGTCGGGCTTCTGCGCGGCCTCGCCGAGCATCTTGTCCAGCTCGGAGAAGTCCAGCTGCTCGCGGTGCACGAAGCCGTCCGGGTCGTCCAGGTCGGACGCCGTCGGCAGCATGTCCGGGTGCGCCCACAGCGCGTCCCGGCCGTCGACACCGCGCGCGTCCGTGAGCGAGGCCCACAGGCGGGAGGCGTCGCGCAGCCGGCGCGGACGCAGCTCCAGGCCGATCAGGGTGGCGAAGGTCTGCTCGGCGGGGCCGCCCGTGGCCCGGCGTCGGCGCAGGGTCTCGCGCAGCGCGTCGGCGGACGACAGGCGCGGCTTCGCGGCCGCGTGGACCACCGCGTCCACCCAGCCCTCGACGAGCGCCAGAGCCGTCTCCAGACGGGCCAGGGCGGCCTTCTGCTCGGGCGTGTCCTCGGGCTGGAACATGCCCTGCTGGAGCGCGTCCTGGAGCTGCTCGGGGTTCTGCGGGTCGAACTGGCCGACCACGTCCTCCAGCTTGGCCGTGTCGACCTTGATGCCGCGCGCGTACCCGTCGACCGCGCCGAACAGGTGCGAGCGCAGCCACGGCACGTGCGAGAACAGGCGCTGGTGGGCCGCCTCGCGCAGTGCGAGATACAGCCGCACCTCCTCCTTCGGCACACCGAGGTCCTTGCCGAACGCCTCGATGTTCACCGGCAGCAGCGCGGCCTTGCCGGCCGGGCTCAGCGGCAGGCCGATGTCGGTCGAACCGACGACCTCGCCCGCGAGCACGCCCACGGCCTGCCCGATCTGGGTGCCGAACATGGCGCCGCCCATCGAGCGCATCATGCCGATCAGCGGGCCCGCCATGGCCTGCATCTCCTCCGGCAGGACGTCGCCCATCGCGGCGCCGACCCGCTCGGCGACCGGGTCGACCAGCTCCTGCCAGGCCGGCAGCGTCGCCTCGACCCACTCCGCACGCGACCACGCCACGGCCGAACCGGAACCCGACGGCAGCGACGTCGCGTCGTCCAGCCACAGGTCGGCCAGCCGGACGGCCTCCTGGACCGCGGTGCGCTCGGCGGGACCGACGCTCGCGTCCTTGACGCCGTCCGAGGTGCCCTGGGAGACCGTCTGGCGGGCGATCTGCTTGGCCATGTCCCAGTTCACCGGGCCGCCCTCGTACGAGAGCATCTGGCCCAGCTGCTGGAAGGCCGCGCCCAGGTCGGTGGGGTTCAGCGAACCGAACATGGCAGCGAACGGATTGTCGGCGCCGGGGCCGCCGAAGCCGCCGGCTCCGGGCGTGCCGAAACCGAACGGGTTGGCCGGTCCCTGCCCACCACCGCTCTGCTGGTCCTTCTTCTTGCCCTCGTCGCCGTCCTCCGGCTCCTCCGGCGGAAGGCCGAAACCGAATGGGGTGTCACTCACGGGAATCCTCGGCTGGTAAGGCCACCGGTTCTCTCCGGCGGCGCGGCTGCCCGACAACACCACCCAGCGTAGACACCCCGGCCCGATCGGGCCTCGGTGCTTCGCCGACAGTCGGCCTGCGGCAGGATGGTTGCCACCTGGTACGTACGCGTCACTCACGCTCGTACTGAAGACAACCGCTGGAGACGCCCGGTGAGTTCCCCAGATCCGCAGGTTCGCGCAGCGCGAAACCACACAACCCCTCCCGCGGGGCGCGGGCCCGTCGTCGCCGTCACCGGCGCCGCGACCGGGGTCGGCGCGCTGCTCACCGAGCGGCTGGCCGCGTCCGAGGAGATCAGGCAGGTCATCGCCATCGACGAGCGGCGCGGGGAGTGCGCGGCCGCCCAGTGGCACATCCTCGACGTACGGGATCCGGCCATCGCGGACAAGCTGCGCGGGGCCGATGTGGTGGTGCACCTCGCGCTCGACCTGGACCTGGAGACCGACCCGGCCGCCCGTACGGCCTACAACGTGCGCGGGACGCAGACCGTGCTGACCGCGGCGGCCGCGGCCGGCGTGCACCGCGTGGTGCTGTGCACCTCCGCGATGGTGTACGGCGCGCTGCCCGACAACGAGCTGCCCCTGTCGGAGGACGCGGAGCTGCGGGCCACCGCGGAGGCCACCGGGGTCGGCGACCTGCTGGAGATCGAGCGGCTCGCGCGCCGGGCGCCCCGCGCGCATCCGGGGCTCAACGTCACCGTCGTGCGCCCCGCGGTGCTGGTCGGGGGCACCGATACCGCGCTGACCAGGTATTTCGAGTCTCCTCGGCTGCTTGTCGTGGCCGGGTCGCGGCCTGCCTGGCAGTTCTGTCATGTCGAGGATCTGTGCAGTGCGCTGGAGTACGCCGTCCTGGAGAAGGTCGAGGGGGAACTCGCCGTCGGGTGCGACGGGTGGCTGGAGCAGGAGGAGGTCGAGGAGCTCAGCGGGGTGCGGCGGATGGAGCTGCCGTCGGCCGTGGCGCTGGGGGCGGCGGCCCGGCTGCACCGGATCGGTCTGACGCCGTCGCCGGCCGGGGATCTCGCGTACACGATGTATCCGTGGGTGGTGAGCGGGAGCCGGCTGCACGACGCCGGGTGGCGGCCGGGGTGGACGAACGAGGAGGTGCTGGCCGAGTTGCTGGAGGAGGTGGCTGGGCGGCACACGGTGGTCGGGCGGCGGCTGGGGCGGAAGGACGCGACGGCCGCGGGGGCGGCGGGGGCGACGGTCGCGTTGCTGGGGGCGGCGGCTGTGGTGCGGCGGGCGCGGAAGGCTCGGCGGCGGATCTGAGGGGGGGGGCTCGTTCCCGCCGCCCCCGGACCCCCGCTTCGGCCTGAACGTCCTCGTCCTCAAACGCCGGACGGGCCGACATGTGGTGCCCGGCGGCCTGGATGTCCGTCGGTGCTGTAGGAGTCTCCAAAGACGCACGCGCGTGTGCTGGTGTCGGGTGTGTTCCGTGTGGTCCTGGGCTTGCGGCACGATGGGGGTATGGCTGCTGTGAGTGATCATCCTGGAGAGCGGGGCGCTGACGATCCCGTGAAGCTGATCGGGATTCGGGAGAGTGCGCTCTCCGTGGACGAGGTCTTCGCGGCCGTGGGGGACGACGCGGCCGGAGGGATCGCGCTGTTCGTGGGGACGGTGCGGAACCACGACGGGGGCGTTGATGTGGACGCGCTCGGCTATTCGTGTCATCCCAGTGCGGAGAGCGAGATGCGGCGGATCGCCGAGAAGGTCGTCGCCGAGTACCCCGTGCGGGCCCTGGCCGCCGTGCATCGGGTGGGGGACCTGCGGGTGGGTGATCTCGCCGTGGTCGTCGGTGTGTCGTGTCCGCATCGGGGGGACGCCTTTGAAGCTTGTCGAAAGCTGATCGACGACCTCAAGCACGAGGTGCCCATCTGGAAGCACCAGAAGTTCTCGGATGGGACGGAGGAATGGGTCGGGGCCTGCTGAGGGACCCCTGTCCGGCCTCCGCTTGCGTAACCGTACCCCTCGCGTGAGCGTTGTCGGTACGGGTGATTAGTCTGGTGATCAGTCAGTCGCGGACGCTCATGGGGTTGGGAGGTCGGCATGGCGGCGCTCGTCTGGTTGCTGATCCCGCTGGTGGCGGCGGTCGGCGCCGGTCTGTGGGGCAGCTGGGCCAACCGGACCAGGAGAGCGCGCAGCGACGGGCCGGAACTCGACGGGTACGCGCGCTTCCGCGAGGCCATGGAGAAGTCCCGCTCCGGCAGCTGAGGACGGTCGGGGCGCGTGTGACGGGTGGCCCTGACGGTGCGCTGACAGACCCGTCCCGTACTGTCTTCGCATGCCACGCCGCACCGCGACGATGCTCGCCTCCACCCTGATGCTGATCGCACTCCTGTGCGCCGGAGTGCTCATCAACGTGCCGTACTCGGAGATGTCTCCCGGACCGACCGTGAACACGCTCGGGGACCACGACGGCGAGCCGGTGCTGGAGATCTCCGGTCACAGGACCTATGCGACCTCCGGGCATCTGAACATGACCACGGTGCGGGTCACCAGTGCCGACTACAAGATGAACCTCGTCGAGGCGGTCTACGGGTGGCTCTCGCACGACAACAAGATCGTGCCGCACGACACGCTGTACCCGGACGGCAAGACGGAGCAGCAGTCCACCCAGGAGAACGCCGAGGAGTTCAGCCAGTCGCAGGAGAGCGCCAAGGTCGCCGCGCTCAAGGAGCTGGGCGTCCCGGTGAAGTCCTGGGTGATCGTCTCCACGGTTCTCAAGGGCTCGCCGGCCGAGGGCAAGCTGCACGCCGGTGACGTGATCAAGGCCGTCGACGGCACGGCGGTCAAGCAGCCGGCCGACGTCGCCACGCTGGTGACCAAGCACAAGCCCGGCCAGGACGTGGTCTTCACCGTCGTGCCGGCCAAGGAGCAGGCCGCCGCCGAGAAGGCGAACAAGACGGCCACCCGGACCGAGAAGGTCACGGTCACCACGACCACCTCCGACGACAGCGGCGAGAAGCGCGCCATCGTCGGGATCTCCGCCGGGACCGATCACACGTTCCCCTTCTCCATCGACATCAAGCTCGCCGATGTCGGCGGACCGAGCGCCGGGCTGATGTTCTCGCTCGGGATCTACGACAAGCTCACCCCGGGCAGCCTCACCGGCGGCAAGTTCGTCGCCGGTACCGGCACGATCGACGACGACGGCACCGTCGGTCCGATCGGCGGCATCTCGATGAAGACCATCGGCGCGCGCAGCAAGGGCGCCCAGTACTTCCTGACCCCGGCCGACAACTGCGCCGAGGCCGCCAAGGACACCCCGGGCGGGCTCACCCTCGTCAAGGTCAAGACCATCGGCGACGCCCTCGGCGCCCTCAAGGACATCCGCAGCGGGGACACCGGCGCCCTGCCGAAGTGCACCGCGAAGGGCTGAGAGGGCGTACACGCAGCCGGGGGCGCCCTTCCTGACGGGGGCGCCCCCGGCTGCCGTCCGGCGGCGGCTCAGTCCTCGAACGTCGCCTTCAGCGCGTCCGCCAGGCCCGGGACCAGCTCGGGGCCGGTGAGGACTTCCGTTGGCGAGTCCTTCTCGCGCAGCCGTACCGCCGAGTCGCGGCTGCCGTCGCGCAGCACGGCGACCGTCATCCGGACCTCCTGGCGCTCGGGGTGGCTCGCCACCCACTGGGCCAGCCTGGCCTCGTTCAGCCCCTCGGGGACCTGGGACTCGGCCGACGGCGGCAGCATCAGCCGCTCCACCGTGAGCGCGCAGCCCACCACCGCGTCCGGCCAGGCGATGGTGCCCAGGAACTCGTCCAGCGCCTTGTCCGTTGGCACTTCGTCCTGCTCGATCGGGGTGAGACCGGTGGTCGCGGACGCGTCCTCCAGACCGAGCTGGGCGGCGAGAGCCGGTTCCTGGGCGCGCAGCCGCGTGGTGTCGACGAGGGCGAAGAGGCGAGCGGGCTGGTCCCAGCCGAGGCCGGAGGCGTACTCGTCGATCTCGAGGACGGCCCGGGTGAGCGGGTTGGCTGCCATGGGAGTGTTGGACATGGTCACAATCCTGCCTCGTTCATGGCCGGAATCGGGAACCGAGTAAGCCGTGAGTAAGTTGCATAGGTGTGGCCCCGCGATCACTGGGGGACACGTCGGGCCGGCGAACAAGAGCGCCTGACGCAACGACGACGGATCAACAGCGGATCAAACAGCGAACTTCGAGGTGCGCACCTTGGCTTTCCAGATGCCGGACCGCGGCGGAGGCCCGACGGGGCCACGGATCAGAGCGACCGGACGCCCGTCCCGGCGGGTTCGGACCCTGCTCCTGACACTGGGCGTGCTTGCCGTGCTCGGCATGGCGTTCACCATGTTCGCGGGATTCTGGACGGACTGGCTCTGGTACCGGTCGGTGCACTACTCCTCGGTGTTCACCACGACCCTGTGGACCAAGATCGGGCTGTTCTCCGTCTTCGGTCTGCTGATGGCCGCCGCGGTGGGCTTCAACATCTGGCTGGCGCACCGGCTGCGCCCCCCGCTGAGCGCCATGTCCATGGAGCAGCAGAGCCTCGACCGCTACCGGATGGGCATCGCGCCGTACAAGAAGTGGCTGCTGCTCGCGGTCACCGCGATGGTCGGGCTGATCGCCGGCGCGTCCGCGGCCGGCCAGTGGCGTACCTGGCTGATGTGGGTCAACGGCGTTCCCTTCCACCAGACGGACCCGCAGTTCCACCTCGACGTCTCCTTCTACGCCTTCGACCTGCCCTGGTACCGCTTCCTGCTGGGCTTCGGCTTCGCCACCGCGATCCTCTCCCTGCTCGCCGCCGCGCTCACCCACTACCTGTACGGCGGGCTGCGCGTCACCAGCCCCGGCGCGCGCGCCACCGGTGCCGCGACCGGCCACCTCTCGGTGCTGCTCGGCATCTTCGTCGCCCTCAAGGCGGTCGCCTACTGGCTCGACCGCTACGGACTGGCGGTCAAGTCCAGCGACTTCAAGGCCACCGGCAACTGGACCGGTCTCAGGTACGTCGACGCGAACGCCTATCTGCCCGCCAAGACGATCCTGTTCTGCATCGCCGTCATCTGCGCGCTGCTGTTCTTCGCCACCCTGTGGCGGCGCACCTGGCAGCTGCCCGTCATCGGCTTCGGCCTGATGGTCCTCTCCGCGATCCTCATCGGCGGCCTCTACCCGGCGATCGTCCAGAAGTTCCAGGTCCAGCCCAACGAGCAGGCCAAGGAAGCCCCGTACGTCCAGAAGAACCTCAAGGCGACCCGCGAGGCGTACGGCATCGACGACACCCAGGTCACCGAGTACACGGGCAAGAGCACCACCAGCGACAAGACCAAGCTCCGTGACGACGTGGACAGCACGGCGAGCATCCGGATCATGGACCCGAACATCGTGTCGCCGACGTTCCAGCAGGCCCAGCAGATGTGGAACTACTACGCGTTCCCGACCAATCTGGACGTGGACCGCTACACCAAGGACGGCAAGGTCCAGGACACGGTCATCGGCCTGCGTGAGCTGAACCTGGCCGGCGTCCCGAAGAACAACTGGATCAACGACCACTTCCGCTACACCCACGGCTACGGCGTGGTCGCCGCCAAGGGCACCCAGGCCGACTCCCAGGGCCAGCCGGTCTTCACCGAGTCCGACCTGCCGTCCACGGGCGACCTGGGCGCCTACCAGCAGCGGATCTACTACGGCGAGAAGACGACCACCTACTCGATCGTCGGCGGTCCCCAGAAGGAGATCGACTACTCCGACGACAGCGGCGAGAAGACGACCAGCTACGCGGGCAAGAGCGGGGTCAGTCTCTCCAGCCCGATCAACCGGGCCGCGTACGCGGTGGCGTTCAACGAGCCGCAGATCCTCTACTCCGGCGCGATCGGCGAAGGTTCGCGGATCCTGTACAACCGCACGCCCAAGGAGCGCGTCGAGGCGGTCGCCCCCTGGCTGACCATCGACGGCGACGCGTACCCGGCGGTCGTGGACGGCCGCATCCAGTGGATCGTCGACGCCTATACGACGACGAACGGCTATCCGTACGCCTCCCGGACGACCCTCGGCGACACGACGGCCGACTCGCTGACCGCGACCAACAACTCGCGCGCGGTGGTGGCCCAGCAGAACCAGGTCAACTACATCCGCAACTCGGTGAAGGCGACCGTCGACGCGTACACCGGCGCCGTCAAGCTCTACCAGTGGGACACCCAGGACCCGGTGCTGAAGACCTGGATGAAGGCCTTCCCGCACACGGTGGAGCCGCGTTCGGCGATCTCCTCGTCGCTGATGGCCCATCTCCGGTACCCGCAGGACCTGTTCAAGGTCCAGCGCGAGTTGCTCACCCGCTACCACGTGACGGACGCGCAGACCTTCCTGACCGGCAGCGAGGTGTGGCAGGTGCCCAACGACCCGACCAACAAGTCGGGCAACGCGGTGCCGCCGTACTACCTGAGCATGAGGATGCCGGACCAGAGCGCGCAGGCGTTCTCGCTGTCGACGACCTTCACGCCCAACGGCCGGAACAACCTCAGCGCGTTCATGTCGGTGGACTCCGAGGCCGGTTCGCAGGACTACGGCAAGATCAGAATTCTGAAACTGCCGACCAGTACGACCGTCGACGGACCCAAACAGGTCCAGAGCAAGTTCAACTCGGAACAGGAGATCGCTGCCGCCATCAAACTCCTCAAGGGCGGCGACTCCGAGGTCGAGTACGGCAATCTGCTGACCGTCCCGCTGGACGGGGGCCTGCTCTACGCGGAGCCCGTCTACGTCCGTGGCGCGGGGGTCAAGTACCCCCTTCTGCGCAAGGTGTTGGTGAGCTACGAGGGCAGGACCGCCTTCAAGGACACCCTCGACGCGGCGCTCGACGACGTCTTCGGCTCGGGCGGTTCGGACACGGGATCCTCCGACACCGGCACGACCACGCCGCCGGCGTCGTCCGGCAACCCCACCGTCCAGGCGGCGCTGGACGACGCCCAGAAGGCCTTCGAGGCGGGCCAGGAGGCCTTGAAGAAGGGTGACTGGACGGCGTACGGCAAGGCGCAGGACGAGCTTCAGGACGCGCTCAGGCGGGCCGAGGAGGCGCAGTCGAAGGCCGGCCGGACCAGCGGCGGCGGTGCGACGCCGAGCAGCAGCCCGAGCCCGAGCGCACGAGCGGGTGCGAGTCCCAGCAGCAGCCCGAGTCCCAGCGGAAGCTCCAGCCCGAGCGGATGACCCTGTGTGGATGACCCCGGGCGGATGACCCGGGGTGGTGATCAAGCCCGGCCGCGCCGTGATACGGTTTCAACACAACGGCGCGGGGTGGAGCAGCTCGGTAGCTCGCTGGGCTCATAACCCAGAGGTCGCAGGTTCAAATCCTGTCCCCGCTACTGAAGTCGAAGGCCCGGATCCTCTTGGGATCCGGGCCTTCGCGCGTGCGCGGGGAAGGACGGCCGGACTGCCCGGCGTGTCCCGCGGACGGCGCCCGGTGGCCGGACGGACGGCGAACGCATGTACCGATGGACGGGGTCGCCGTGCCGCCATGGGGAGTTGAGGGAGATGTGTTTGACTTGTCGTTCTGTGGGCATGTCGACAAAACGCTGAAGTGACCTCACGGTCTGCGGTATACGTGGTGTACCCAGGTTGCAGGTGGTGCGACGATGGACGTTATGGGGGACAAGGCAACTCTGTTCGAGACAGGGCGATTTGTGCAGCCTTCGGGCGAGGAGCCGACCCGCGACGAGGCCGCTGAGGCCGCTGAGGAGGCACGTCACCGGCTCCAGGCCGAGGCCGGTGACGTCGAGTCGATGAGCGTGCTCGGCGCCATGCTGCTGCGCCGTGGCGACCTCGACGGAGCCGAGCCGCAGCTGCGCGCCGCCACCGCCGCCGGTGACCGGGCCGCCGCCAACAACCTCGGTGTCCTGCTGCACCAGCGCGGCTACCCCGAGGAGGCCGCCGGCTGGTGGCGGATCGCCGCCGTCGCCGGATCCGCGGCTGCCGCCCATGCGCTCGGCCGCCATCACCGCGAACGCGGCGACGAACCCGCCGCCGAGTACTGGCTGCGCCAGTCCGCCGAACAGGGCCACGCCCTCGGCGCCTACGCGCTGGCCGACCTGCTGGAGCACCGGGGGGACGCGGATGCCGGGCAGTGGATGCGGGCCGCCGCCGAGCGGGGGCACCGGGAGGCGGCGTACCGGCTGGCGCGCGCGCTCGACCGCCGAGCGGCCGTGCGCGAGGACGGGAGCGGGCCCGACAACGGTGTCGACACGGAGACCGGGGCCGCCGGTGCCGCCGAGGGCGCCGAGGCCGTGGAGGCCGAGCAGTGGTACCGGCAGGCCGCCGCCCGCGGCCACCGGCGGGCCGCGCTGCACCTCGGCGCGATCCTGGAGAAGCGCGGCGAGCTCAAGGAGGCCGGGCGCTGGTACCTGACCTCGGCCAAGGACGGCGAGGCCCGGGCCGCCTGTGCGCTCGGCTTCCTGCTGCGCGACGCCGGAGACACCGAGAGCGCCGCCGTGTGGTGGCTGCGGGCCGCGCAGGACGGCGACGGCAACGCGGCGAACGCGCTCGGCGCACTGCACGCCGAGCGCGGCGAGACGCAGACCGCCGAGCGCTGGTACCGGGCGGCGATGGACGCCGGCGACGACAACGGGGCGTACAACCTCGCGCTGCTCTGCGCCGAGCAGGGGCGGACCGCGCAGGCCGAGCAGTGGTACCGGCGGGCCGCGTACGCCGGGCACCGCGAGGCCGCGAACGCGCTCGCCGTCCTGCTGCTCCAGAACGGCGACACGAGCGGTGCCGAGCCGTGGTTCTCCAAGGCCGCCGAGGCCGGCAGCGTGGACGCCGCGTTCAACCTCGGGATCCTCTACGCCGGGCGCGGCGAGGACCGGGTCGCGCTGCACTGCTACGAGCGGGCGGCCGCCGCCGGGCACACCGAGGCCGCCCTGCAGGTCGGCATCGCGCGGCTCCGCGAGGGCGACGAGGCCGCCGCCGAGCGCCACCTGCGGTGCGCGGCGGGCGGCGGCAGCGCCGAGGCCGCCTACCGGCTCGCCGCCGTGCTCGACGCGCGCCGGCCGGCGGTGTCCGAGCACGAGCTCGGGGAGTCGTCCCAGAACGTCAAGACCGAGTGCGAGGAGTGGTACGAGCGGGCCGCCACGCAGGGGCACCGGCGCGCCCAGGTGCGGGTCGGCATGCTGGCCGCCGCGCGCGGGGACGTGGTGGAGGCGGCGCGCTGGTACCGCACGGCGGCCGAGGCGGGCTCGCGCAACGGCGCGTTCAATCTCGGGCTGCTGCTGGCCCGGGAGGGCAGCGAGCCGGAGGCGGCCGTGTGGTGGGAGCGGGCAGCCGACGCGGGGCACGGCCGGGCGGCGTTGCGCCTCGCCCTGGTCTACGCGCGTCGGGGCGAGCTCGCGGTGGGGCAGCGGTGGGCCGACCGGGCGGTGGCGCTGGGTCCGGCGGAGGTGACCGAGCGGGCGGGGCGGCTCCGGGACGCCCTGCGGGAGGAACTCTCGGCCTAGGCCGGGCGTTCCCGCAGGTCAGGAGGGGTGGCCGGAATGGATTTGCCTCCGTCCGCGTCCCTCACGTAGTGTTGCATTCATCGACGCGGGGTGGAGCAGCTCGGTAGCTCGCTGGGCTCATAACCCAGAGGTCGCAGGTTCAAATCCTGTCCCCGCTACTGAAGGTCGAGGGCCGGAGTCCGAAAAGGGCTCCGGCCCTCGGTGTTTCCCGGACCGGTGGGTGCTCATGGAGCCGGAGTACGACGACGGCCCCAGCGCTCGTCACGAGTGCCGGGGCCGTCGGGAACGTTCGTGCGTCAGACGGCCGCCGCGCAGTCCGGGCACAGGCCGCGGTACGTCACCTCGACGTCGGAGACCGTGAAGCCGAACCGCTCCGAGGCGGGGAGATCCGCCATCGGATTGCCGGTCGGGTGGACGTCGCGGATGGAGCCGCAGCGGGCGCAGACCAGGTGGTGGTGCGGCCGGTGCGCGTTCGGGTCGTACCGCTTGGCGCGCTTGTCCGTCGAGACCTCGATGACCTCACCGAGCGAGACCAGCTCACCCAGTGTGTTGTAGACCGTCGCCCGGGAGATCTCGGGCAGCTTGGCCACAGCTCTGGCGTGGACCTCGTCGGCCGTCAGATGGACGTGCTCGCCGTCGAGTACCTCGGCCACGACGCGTCGCTGCGCGGTCATGCGCCATCCGCGTCCACGCAGCCGTTCCAGAAGGTCACTCATGGCATTCAGCCTAACAGCAGGGATCCCTTTTTCCGAACAGGTGTGACTTTGGAACCCTGCTTGACTTGGACTGAGTCCAATATCGGATGGTGGCCGACCACTGGAACGGCGAGTGCGACCGGTTCGGCGCGCCCGGAGGTGCTAGACGGGTTCCGGTGCGCGGGCCGGGGCCCAGCAGCGGATGATGTCGCGGACCGAGACGATGCCGGCCGGTTCGCCGCCGTCCAGGACGATCAGATGACGGAAGCCGCCGTGGGCCATCGCCCGGGCCGCCTCCTCCAGTGTCCAGGTCGGGGTGGCGAACACGACGTCGTTGGTGGTGTGGGCGTGGATGGGCTCCGTGTCGGGGTTCTGGCCGAGGCCCACGGAGTTGAGGATGTCGCGTTCGGTGAGGATCCCGATGCCGCCGGCGTCCGGGTCGTGGACGATCGCCGCGCCCACGCGGCGCGCGGACATCAGGGCGGCTGCCTGGCGGAGGGTGTGGGCGGGGCCGACGGTGAGAACCACGGTGCTCATGGCGTCACGGACGAGCATGGAAGGTGCCACCTCCTAGGGAATCGCCGGGATAGTTCAGCGATTCACAAATTCACAAGTGGGGGTCCTCTCAGGGTTGCAGGTAAAGCGCGGGTCAACAAGGGGGTGCGTGCAGCCAATTGAGGGCGCACGCGCTCATATGTGAGGGGTGGAGTGAGTCCGTTTGGGCTCGTTGTGCCGCAGAAGGCCGTTTCAGTAACGCTGGCTGAGGTACGACAGCAGCTCGTCGTGGAGCAGGCCGTTGGACGCGGCCGCGTTGCCGCTGTGCGGGCCCGGACGGCCGTCGAGGCCGGTGAAGGCGCCGCCCGCCTCCGTCACCACGATCGCGTTGGCCGCCATGTCCCACAGGGACAGCTCCGGCTCGGCGCAGATGTCCACGGATCCCTCGGCGACCATCATGTACGGCCAGAAGTCGCCGTACGCGCGCGTGCGCCACACCTCGCGGGTGAGGTCCAGGAAGCCGTTCAGCTGCCCGCGCTCCTCCCAGCCGCTGAGCGAGGAGTACGCGAAGGAGGCGTCGGCCAGCTTCGAGACCCGGGAGACGTGCAGGCGGGTCGCCGAGGACAGGCTGCGGCCGGTGAAGGCGCCGTGGCCCTTCGCGGCCCACCAGCGGCGGCCGAGCGCGGGCGCCGAGACCACGCCGACGACCGGCTGGTAGCCGCCCTCGGCCGCCTCCGTCAGGGAGATCAGGGTCGCCCAGACCGGGACGCCGCGCACGTAGTTCTTGGTGCCGTCGATCGGGTCGACCACCCAGCGGCGCGGACCGGTGCCCTCGATGCCGTACTCCTCGCCGAGGATCGCGTCCCGCGGGCGGGCGCGCTGCAGCTGGCCGCGGATCAGCTCCTCGGCGGCCTTGTCCGCCTCGCTCACCGGGGTCATGTCCGGCTTGGTCTCGACCTTGAGGTCGAGGGCCCTGAAGCGGTCCATGGTCACGGCGTCGGCCGCGTCCGCGAGCACGTGGGCGAGGCGCAGGTCATCGAGGTAGTCCGGCATGTGGCGAACGGTATCTGCCGGGGCGGGCGCGGGGCTACCAAGGGGAGCCGGGCGATACCGGCAAGTGATCCGGCGGTGACCTCTGTTGGGCTGCGGTACGCCTGTGGCGCGCCCGCGCGTGTTGGCCGAAGGGCGCCCCCCGGTGCCTTCGCGAACCCTTGACAGTCGATTCGTGCGCGTCAAATCTGGGCGCAGAGTCGCTCGCCCCAGGGAGGCGATGATGCCTGCTGCCCGGGAATCCCTTCTGGACGCCGCGTACGCGGCGCTTGCGCGCCGTCCGTGGGCTGCCGTGCGGATGGTCGACGTGGCGGCGGCGGCCGGAGTGTCCCGGCAGACGCTGTACAACGAGTTCGGCAGCAAGGAAGGCCTGGCGAGGGCACTGGTGCGCCGGGAGGCCGACGGGTATCTCGCGGGTGTGGAACGGGCGTTGGGGAGCCATGCCGAGGTGCGGGAGCGCCTGACGGCGACGGCCGAGTGGATGGCGGTGGCGGCTCGGGAGAACGTGCTGGTACGGGCGATGCTCACGGGGTGCTGGAGCGAGCGGCTGCCGTCGCCGGCGCTGTCCGCGGTGCCGTCCTCTTCGGCGGTGCCGGCGCAGCGGAGGGCGGACGGGCCGTTGCCCTCGCCCGGGGACTTCGTGCAGATCGTGCGGGACCGGGCGGTGGCGGTGCTTTCGGGAGCGGGGGCCGGGAAGGGGAACGGCGAGCTGGCCCGGTCGTGCGAGCTGGTGGTGCGGCTCGCGTTGTCGTGTGTCTCGGCGCCGCCGGGGGAGGGTGGGGTGGCGGAGCTGGTGCGGGGGGCGCTTTACCGGCAGCCGGTATGAGGGAGGGGCGGGGTGGTGCGGGGTGTGGGTCGGCTGCGGGTGCGTGGGGGCTGGTCGCGCGGTTCCTCCCCCAGCCTTCGGCCGGGGTACCCCCAGCGCCCCTTTGGGGCGCGTTTCAGTGAGCCGAGCCTGAGAGCTGGAGGCCGATCACGCCTGCGATCACCAGGCTGATGGAGATGATCTTCAGGGTGGAGACGAGGTCGCCCAGGAAGACCATGCCGTAGATCGCCGTGCCCGCCGCGCCGATGCCGGTCCAGACCGCGTAGGCCGGACCCACGTCCAGTTTCTTCAGGGACAGGGTCAGGAGGCCGAAGCTGCCCAGCGCGAAGGAGGCGAAGGCTATCGTCGGCCATAGTCGGGTGAACCCGTGGGAGAGCTTGAGGCACACGGCGAACCCGGTCTCCAGGATCCCGGCCACGATCACCAGCAGCCACGCCATGTGCTGTCCTCCCGTATGTCCAGCTCGGTGCGATTATGCACTTACCGAACTCCGGTCATGACAAACACCCCGGTGGTCAGTCGCCTTCCTTGCGGTCCCGGGTCGCCAGCAGCCGCCGCAGTGAGTAGAGGCGGGCCGGGTCCGCGTGCCCCTCGGCGACCCACTCGTCCAGCGCGCAGTCCGGCTCGTCGTGGCTGCACGCGCGCGGGCAGTCCGCGGTGCCGGGCTCCAGGTCGGGGAACGCGTGGATCACGCGCGAGGGGTCGACGTGGGCCAGGCCGAAGGAACGGACGCCCGGGGTGTCGACGACCCAGCCCCCGTCGTCGGCCAGGGGGAGGGCCAGTGCGGAGGTCGTGGTGTGCCGGCCGCGGCCGGTCACCGCGTTGACGTGCCCGGTCGTACGACGGCGGTCCGTCGGTACCAGCGCGTTCACCAGCGTGGTCTTGCCGACGCCCGAGTGGCCGACGAACGCCGTGATCTTGCCGTCGAGGTGTTCCTGGACCCGGCGGGCGGCTTCCCCCGCCGCCAGCTCCTCGCGGCTCGTGACCACGTACGGGATCTCCAGGTCGCCGTACAGCTCCAGGAGCTCGTCCGGCGGTGCCAGGTCCGACTTGGTCATGACCAGCAGGGGCGTGAGGCCGCCGTCGTAGGCCGCCACCAGGCAGCGGTCGATCAGGCGGGGGCGGGGCTCGGGGTCGGCCAGGGCGGTGACGATCGCCAGCTGGTCGGCGTTGGCGACGACCACGCGCTCGAACGGGTCGTCGTCGTCGGCGGTGCGCCGGAGCACGGACGAGCGGTCCTCGATGCGCACGATCCGGGCGAGGGTGTCCTTCTTGCCGGACAGGTCGCCGACCAGAGCCACCCGGTCGCCGACCACCGCGGCCTTGCGGCCCAGCTCACGGGCCTTCATCGCGAAGATCGTACGGTCCTCGACCAGACAGGTCAGCCGGCCCCGGTCGACGGTGAGGACCATCCCCTCGGCCGCGTCCTCGTGCTTCGGGCGGATGTTGGTCCGCGGCCGGTTGCCCTTGCGGTTGGGGCGGGCGCGGATGTCGTCCTCGTCGGTGTGCTTGCCGTAGCGGCGCATGGTGTAGCTCCTACGCCCCGTCGCTCCCGAGCATCCCGGTCCACAGGTCGGGGAAGTCCGGCAGCGTCTTCGCCGTCGTCGCCACGTTCTCGATCTGCACGTCGGCCACGGCGAGGCCGATGATCGCGCCGGCCGTCGCCATGCGGTGGTCGTCGTAGGTGTGGAAGACGCCGCCGTGCAGCCTGCGCGGGCGGATGCGCAGGCCGTCGGCGGTCTCGGTGACGTCGCCGCCGAGCTCGTTGATCTCCTTGGTGAGCGCGGCCAGCCGGTCCGTCTCGTGCAGCCGCAGGTGGGCGACCCCGCGCAGGGTGGAGGGGGTGTCCGCGAGGGCTGCGACCGCCGCGATGCCGGGGGTGAGCTCACCGACGTCACCCAGGTCCACGTCGATGCCGTGGATCCGGCCCGAGCCGGTGAACTCCAGGCCGTACTCGGTCAGTTCGCAGGAACCGCCCATCTCGGTGAAGATCTCGCGCAGCCGGTCACCCGGCTGGGTGGTCCGGGACGGCCAGTCCGGGATCACGACCCGGCCGCCCGTCACCAGGGCCGCGGCGAGGAAGGGCTGGGCGTTGGAGAGGTCCGGCTCGACCGTCAGGTCGCGGCCCAGCAGGGCGCCGGGCGTGACCCGCCAGACGTTCGGCTCGCCGCCCGACTCGGGGGTGTCCACCTGTGCGCCGACCGCCCGCAGCATGTCCACCGTCATGCGGATGTGCGGGAGGGAGGGGAGGGTCGCGCCGGTGTGGCGGACCTCCACGCCCTGGTTGAAGCGCGGGGCGGACAGGAGGAGGGCCGACACGAACTGGGAGGAGGACGAGGCGTCGATGGAGACCGGGCCGCCGTCCAGGGCGCCGCTGCCGTGGACGGTGAGGGGGAGCGCGCCGCGGCCGTCGTCGTCGATGCGGGCGCCCAGGGCGCGCAGGGCGTCGATCACGCCGTGCAGGGGGCGTTCGTACGAACGGCGGTCGCCGTCGAAGCGGATGTCGCCTGCGGCGAGGGTGGCGACGGGCGGGAGGAAGCGCATCACCGTGCCGGCGTTGCCGACGTCGACGGTGGCGGGGCCGCGGAGCCCCGCGGGGAGCACCCGCCAGGCCTCGCCGGAGCCGTCGGGGCCGACGCCCTCGTCGATGCCGACGCCCATCGCGCGCAGGGCGCCGGCCATCAGCAGGGTGTCGCGGGAGCGGAGGGGGCGGCGCAGCCAGCCGGGTTCGGAGGCGAGGGCGGCGAGGACGAGGGCGCGGTTGGTGACCGACTTGGACCCGGGCACGTGAACCGTCGCGTCGACGGCTCCGCGCGCGTGGGGTGCGGGCCAGAGGGCGGTTGGTGCGGTGGGGTTTGCGGCCATGGGGTCACTTTAGTGGCAGGGGGCGGTGACGGCCGGTGGGCGGGGGCGGCGTCGCTTTGCGGGGAGGCCGGGCGGGGGCGGGGCGGGGGCGGCGCCGCTTCGTGGGGAGGCCAGTGGGCGGGTGCGGCGCCGTGCCCCTCAGGTCGGCTGTCGTCCTGTCGGTTGCGATGTGCTGCTCACATGCCGAGCAGCCACCTGCCCCCGCCGATCAGCGAGCACAGGGACACCGTGTGGAAGAGGAACAGCCATACGCCCGCCGGGAGATGGGCCAGCCTCGACAGCTGGTCCGCGTCCGAGTCGCCCGCGCCGCCCCGGGAGCGCTTCGCCTGGAGCTCGAAGGCCGGGCGGACTCCGCCGAGCAGGAGGAACCACACCACCGCGTACGCGAACGCCGCCTGCACCTGCGGTCCGGCCAGCCAGGACACCAGCAGGAAGGCGCCACCCGTCAGGAACACCGTCAGGACGCCGTACGCGTTGCGGATCATCACCAGCATCACGACGAGCAGAGCCGTGGCGAGCCAGAGCAGAAGGGTGATGCGGCCGGCGCCGAGGAGGGCCGCGCCGCCGAGGCCGAGCAGCGGGGGAGCCGTGTAGCCGGCCGCCGCCGTGAGGATCATGCCGATGCCGTGCGGCTTGCCCCGGCTGAGCGTGAGGCCGCTGGTGTCGGAGTGCAGCCGGATGCCGGTCAGCTGGCGGCCGGTGAGCAGGGCGGTCAGGCCGTGGCCGCCCTCGTGGGCGATCGTGATGGCGTTGCGGGATATCCGCCACAAGTTGTGCGGGACCACCACAGCGACCGCGGCGGCCAGGGTCGCGAGCACCACCCACAGGTCGGGATCGGACTGGGTACCCGTCAGACGGTCCCAGAGGTCGGGCAGCGCGAGGGCGGCGGTGCTCTCCATGGTGCGGTGATTACTCCCTCTGGTCAGTCCAAAAGGTGTCGGCGCGGAGCGCCGTCGTCGGGGGGTGGTGGTCGGGCGACGGGCGGGCCTGGCAGTGTTGCACGTATGTGCGGACGGTATGCATCCAGTCGTGGGCCCGAGGATCTCGCAGGAGTCTTTGAAATAGAGAAGTGGGATCCGGAAGAGACCCTGGAGCCCGACTACAACGTGGCCCCGACCAAGGAGGTCTACGCAGTCCTGGACCGTCCGTTGAAAGACGCCGAGGACCGCCGTCCGGTTCGCCAGCTGCGCAGGCTCAAGTGGGGGCTCGTGCCCTCCTGGGCCAAAACGCCCGAGGGCGGCGCCCGGATGATCAACGCACGGGCCGAGACCGTGCACGAGAAGCCGTCGTACCGCCGCGCCTTCGCCACCCGCCGGTGCATCCTGCCGGCCGACGGCTACTACGAGTGGGTCACCGCCCCCGAGGAGCGGGACCTGGAGGTCGAGGGGAAGAAGAAGCGGCCGCGCAAGCAGCCGTACTTCGTGCTCCCGGCCGACGGCTCGGTGTTCGCTATGGCCGGGCTGTACGAGTTCTGGCGGGACAGTACGCTGCCCGACGAGCACCCGCTGGCCTGGTGGGCGACGTGCTCGGTGATCACCACGGAGGCGGAGACCTCGCCGCTGGCCGTGGCGCCCGCAGAAGGGCCGCGGTCGCTGCACGACATCCATCCCCGGATGCCGCTGATGCTGACCCCGGACCGCTGGGACGCCTGGCTCGACCCGGCCCGGACCGACGTCGAGGACCTGCGCTCGCTGCTCGCCCCGCCGCCGGAGGGCCTGATGCGCGCCTACCCGGTCTCCACGGCCGTCAGCAACGTCCGCAACAACAGCCCGGAGCTGCTGAAGGAGCTGGAGGGGCCCGAAGAAGGCACGCTCTTCTGAGCGCTCCGCCGGACGTGCGCCGATCTGCCGTCTGCCGTCTGCCGTCTGCCGTCTGCCGTCTGCCGTCTGCCGTCTGCCGTCTGCGGGCTGCCGGCAGACGGCTCCGGGGCCGTCGTGGCCGGTGGGCGGTGCCGAAGCGCGGCGGATCTCGGCGGACGGGCTCGGCCCTCTGCTTCTAGCCTTCTCACGTGACCACAGCGAAGATCGTCGGTACGGAGGCGGGAGACGCCCGCATCACCTGGTACGAGGCAGAGCGGGCGCGGCTGGTGCTGGCCGTCGGCCATGGGGCGGGCGGGGGCGTGGAGGCGCGGGATCTGCAGGCGGTCGCCGCGGTCCTTCCCGGCCACGGTGTGACCGTCGCGCTCGTCGAGCAGCCCTGGCGGGTCGCCGGGAAGAAGCTCGCGCCCGCGCCGAGGACGCTCGACGTCGGTTGGCGCGGGGTGTGGCCCGCGCTCGCCGCGCCGGGGCTGCCGGTGGTGTCCGGCGGGCGCAGCGCCGGGGCCCGGGTCGCCTGCCGTACGGCGGCCGAGCTGGGGGCGGTCGGCGTCCTCGCCCTCGGCTTTCCGCTGCACCCGCCGGGGAAGCCGGAGAAGTCCCGGGCCGGGGAGCTGCTCGGGGCCGGCGTGCCCACGCTCGTCGTACAGGGCGGGAACGACCCGTTCGGGAAGCCGGCCGAGTTCCCGGACGGGGAGTACGAACTCGTCGAGGTGCCCTACGCGGATCACGGGTTCGCCGTACCCAAAAAGGCGGAGATCGGCCCGGAACAGGCAGTGACCATCATCACGGACGCGGTCGCCGCATGGACCGCGTCCCTCGGGTGACACCCGGGAATGTTGCGCGGCGGACCACTGTTGAGGCGGACAGAAGTGCTGGGACACCAGCGCCGACGCCGAAGGAGAGGAAGTCCGCCGCATGGGTTCGACCATCTGCCCGAGCCGTAGCAGCAGCGCTGACCTGGACTGGACGGTGCTGCACGCGGCCAAGACCGCTCCTATTCGAGCGGCGGCAGGCACGGGTCGTGTTCTATCCTCCGAGACGAGTGGGATCGGTTTTGGTCCTGCCCGGGATCTTGAGGAGGTGGGTCCGGTCACCGGTACCGACGCAGGGACCGACAACGGCCAGGCGGAGCTGCCCGAGGGCCAGGGCGTCAGCGCGGAGTCGACGTCGGAGCGCACCGCGCGCTTCGAGCGGGACGCGCTCGAATTCCTCGACCAGATGTACTCGGCCGCGCTGCGCATGACGCGCAACCCGGCCGACGCCGAGGACCTGGTGCAGGAGACCTACGCCAAGGCGTACGCGTCCTTCCACCAGTTCCGTGAGGGCACCAACCTCAAGGCCTGGCTGTACCGCATTCTCACGAACACCTTCATCAACTCGTACCGCAAGAAGCAGCGCGAACCCCAGCGCTCCGCGGCCGAGGAGATCGAGGACTGGCAGCTCGCGCGTGCCGAGTCGCACATGTCGACGGGTCTGCGCTCCGCGGAGTCGCAGGCGCTCGACCACCTGCCCGACTCGGACGTGAAGGAAGCACTCCAGGCGATCCCCGAGGAGTTCCGCATCGCCGTGTACCTCGCAGACGTCGAGGGCTTTGCGTACAAGGAGATCGCGGACATCATGGGGACACCCATCGGTACGGTGATGTCCCGGCTGCACCGAGGCCGCCGTCAACTGCGCGGCATGCTGGAGGACTACGCGCGTGAGCGCGGGCTCGTCCCGGCCGGCGCCGGAGAGTCGAACGAAGCGAAAGGCTCGGGCTCATGAGCTGCGGAGAGCCGCACGAGACGGACTGCAGTGAGGTACTCGATCATCTGTACGAGTTCCTCGACAGTGAGATGCCTGACGTCGATCGCGTCAAGTTCAGGCAGCACTTCGACGAGTGCTCCCCCTGCCTGGAGAAGTACGGGCTGGAAGAGGCCGTGAAGAAGCTGGTCAAGCGGTGCTGCGGGCATGACGACGTGCCCACCGACCTGCGGGCCAAGGTGCTGGGGCGGCTGGATCTGATCCGCTCCGGCCAGGCGGTCCCGGACCACGACGTCACGGCGTCCCGGGCCGCCCAGCCCGCACCGGTCACGCCGGAGAGCTGACCGCGGCAGCGCCGCCCGCAGGCGGCGCGGAGCCGTTCCCGCCCCGGTGCCCCATCACCCGAACGTGCTAATCCTCCGGTCATAAGCCCCCGGACTGCGACTCCCGCCCTAGGCTCCGGAGCCTGGACGGGCATGGTCGGGGGAGGGGCGAGATGGAGGCGGTCCCGGTACGGGTACGCGCGTACGTGACCTGCGTCGCCCTCGCCGTCCTGTTCTGTCTGCTGCCGCTGCCCGACCTGCGTGCACCCTGGTGGGTCGTCGCCCTCCTCGCCGGGCTGTACGCGGCCTGCGAGCACGTCGTACGGCGCCGCCTCGGCGGCACTTTCTACCCGGTGCTGCTCGCCGGTGCCTTCCTGCTGCCGCCACCGGCCGCCGCGCTCGTGCCGCTGCCGGGTGCGCTGCTCTCCCGCGCCGAGCAACGGCCGCAGGCGCTGCGCCGGACCTGGCGGGCCGCCGAGCTGGCGCTCGCGGTGTGGGGCGCGGGGCGCGTGCACTGGGCGCTGGGCGGGCGGGACTCGGTGGTGGGCTGCGACTTCCCGTACGCGCTGCTCCCCTGCGGCGCGGCCGTGCTGGCCTTCTGCGCCGTTCTCACGGTGCTGGACGGCGGGATCCTCGCCGTTGCCGAGCGGGTCCCGGTCCGCCGGGCCTGGCGCGGCCTGCTCTCCCGCTCCCTCGCCCCGGTCGGGGTGCACGGGCTGGCCGGGCTGATGATGGCGGTGCTCTGGCGCAGCCCCTACGGCCCCGTCGCAGCTCTCCTCGTCCTGCTGCCGATGTGCGTGTCCTGGTGGGTGTTCGCCCAGTACCACCGGGAGCGCGCCGCCCATCAGGCCACCATCCGCGCGCTCGTCCAGGCCGTCGACATCAAGGACGGGTACACCCGCGGGCACAGCGAGCGGGTCGGGCAGGCCTCCGTGATGATCGCGCGCGAACTGGGCATGGACGACGACCGGGTGGAGGTGCTCCGGTTCGCCGGCATCCTCCACGACGTGGGGAAGCTGGGCGTCCCCACCCGGCTGCTCCGCAAGGACGGGCCGCTCACGCCGGAGGAGCGGCGGATCATCGAACTGCACCCCGAGTACGGCCACGAGATGGTGCGCGGCATCTCCTTCCTGGGGGAGGCCCGCGCGGCGATCCTCCACCACCACGAGCGCATCGACGGCAGCGGCTACCCCTACGGACTGGCGGGCGGCCAGATCCCGGAGTCCGCCCGCGTGGTGGCCGTGGCCGACGCGTTCGACGCGATGACCTCGACGCGCTCCTACAGCAGGGCCCGGCCGGTGGCGGCCGCCGTGGCGGAGTTGCGGCGGTGCGCGGGGCGGCACTTCGACCCGGGGATCGTCGACGCCCTGACGCGAGCGCTGGCCAGGCACGGCTGGCACCCGGCGGTCACCGCGGACGTACAGCCGGCGGACCCGCCCGGCCCGGCCCTCCCCGGTCCGCCGGGCGGTGACCGCGAAAGCGTCGGGCGAGGTGCCCCGTGACGTCCGGGGTCCCGGCGTTCGCCCCGGGACCGGCGGCCCGCGGCGGCGGCAGCGGTTTCGCCCCTCCGGCCGCGGCCCTTCGCTCCCGCCGCCCCGCCGCGCTCGGCTGCATCCGCCTCGCCGCCCTGCTCCTCGCCCTCGGCTGTCTCGCCGGCACCCTCTGGGAAGGCCTCGACGACCGCGGCGCCGCCCTCGCCTTCGGCGTGCTCGTCGGCATCGGCGAGTGGGCCCGGTGGACCGGCGCCGAGGTGCGGGAGGCCGCGCCGCTCGGGGCCGCGGGCGGGCTCGCCTACGCGCTGCTCGGCGGCGACGCCGGGGCCGCCACGCACGACGGGGCCTTCCAGGTCGTCGCCGTCGTCTGCGCGGCCTCGCTGCTCGGCAACGTCCCGCACATAGCCGACGGGCGGCGGCCCACCCTCGACCACCTCACCCGCCGCGTCCTCACCGTCGGCTTCGCCGCCGTCTGCTTCCAACCCCTCCACAACAGGAGCGCGTTGGAGCATTGGGGCGGACCGGTGTACGCCCTGCTGCTCGTCGCGCTCCTCGTGCTCACCGCGCTGTGTGACGCCGTGCTCGCCGCCGCGCAGGCCCACTCGCGGACGGCGTGGCCGTTCGGGCCGCTGCTGCGGGACGAACTGCGCGGGCTGCTCGGCATCGGGTCCGCCGTCTGCGCCACCGGGGCCGTGATCGCACTGGCCGTCGCCGTCGTCGGGCTGTGGGCGCTGCCCGTGTTCTGCCTGCCCCTCCTCCTCACCCAGCTGTCCCTGCGCCGGTACGCGGCCGTCCGGGCCACCTACCGGCAGACCATCGCCTCCCTGGCCCGCGCCACCGAGATAGCGGGGTACACCCCGGCCGGGCACGCCCGCCGGGTCGCCGCGCTGAGCCGGGCCGTCGGGCGGGACCTGGGCCTGTCCGGGGCGGAGCTCACCGTCCTGGAACACGCGGCGCTCATGCACGACATCGGTCAGCTCAGCCTCGTCGACCCGGTGCCCGCCGGGGCGACCGCCGGGCTGCCGGCGGCGGAGCAGCGCCGGATAGCCTTGCTCGGCGGGGCCGTCGTACGGCAGACCGGGGTGGACGCGGCGGTCGCCGTGGTCGTGGAACGGCAGGCCGACCCCTACCGGGAGCAGCCGGTCGCCGCGCGGATCGTGCGGGCCGTCAACGCGTACGAGGAGAAGGCCCGGGATTCCGGGCCCGGCGGGCCGCTGGCGGCGCTGGAGGAGTTACGGCTGGCCACCGCCGGGGACTACGCTCCGGAGGTTGTGGAGTCCCTGGCCCGCGTGCTCTCCCGGGACTGTCTGACCTTGCGCGCGGCTGGGTAACCCATGGGTAATGAGCGGCGCTCCCGTCGTACGTGGTTGGATGCGAGGGAGAGGGTGATGTCCGGGGGCACAAGCCAGCCCACTGTGCGGAACTGGAACTGGCAGGCGGGAATCGTGAGGATCTTCGGCAAGGGACGGCACCGGCCCTCCGCCTCCTGGCGGCAGGCCACCGACCGCGCGTTCACGCTGATCGGCGACGGCCGGTACGAGGACGCGGGCGAGCTGCTGACACGCGCCGCCGACCTGGAACCCTGGCTGTCGGAGTCCTGGTTCAACCTCGCCCTGCTGCACAAGTTCCGGCACGACTGGGAGCAGGCGCGGGCGGCAGGCCTGCGCGCGGTGGCCCTGCTCGACCGGGAGACCGGCGCGCCCGACTGGTGGAACGTGGGCATCGCGGCGACCGCCCTCCAGGACTGGCCGCTGGCCCGGCGGGCCTGGCAGGCGTACGGGCTGCGGGTGCCGGGAGGCGCCACCGCGTCCGGCGAGCCGGACGGCATGGACCTGGGCAGTGCCGCCGTACGGCTGTCCCCGGAAGGGGAGGCCGAGGTGGTGTGGGGGCGGCGGCTGGACCCCGCCCGTATCGAGGTGCAGTCCATCCCGCTTCCCTCGTCCGGGCGACGCTGGGGCGAGGTGGTCCTGCACGACGGGGTGCCGCACGGTGAGCGGACCACGGCGACCGGGCACGCGTACCCCGTCTTCGACGAGATCGAGCTGTGGGCGCCGTCGCCGGTGCCGACGTGGGTGGTGCTGCTGGAGGCGGCGACCGAGGCCGACCGGGACGCGCTGGAACAGCTGGCGGGGGATGCCGGGTTCGCGGCGGAGGACTGGTCCTCTTCGGTGCGGTTGCTGTGCCGGATGTGCTCCGAGTCGCGGATGCCGTCGGACGAGGGCGACGGGGTGCATCTCGATCCCCACGACCACAGTGAGCCGGGGCATCCGGGGCCGCTGGGGCATCGGACGGACGGGCAGCTGTGGGTGCCGGAGCGGGAGTGCGGGGTGGCTGCGCCGGCTGCGCTGGTGAGGGGGTTGCTGGACGGGTGGGTTGCGGACAGCCCGGATTCCAGGGATTGGCGGGATTTGGAAGAGGTGTGCTGAGGCCGGTGGGACGCTGCGGGCTGTGAGCGGTCGCTCGCGCAGTTCCCCGCGCCCCTGACGGGCGCCTCCACGTACCCTGTATCAGCAATATCACCCCCGTTTTACCTAGGAAGGCTTACGTCGGTCATGGCGCAGCAGGACACCGATCAGCAGCACGCGGGCGTGCTCCCCGTGGACGACGAGGGATTCGTCGTCGACACCGAGGGGACCGAGGAGCGCGAGAACGCCTGGCGTGAGCGGGGGACGTCGCGGCCCATCACCGTCGTCGGGAACCCGGTGCTGCACAAGGAGTGCAAGGACGTCATCGAGTTCGGGGCGGAGCTGGACCAGCTCGTCGCCGACATGTTCGCCAGCCAGCGGACCGCCGAGGGCGTCGGCCTCGCCGCCAACCAGATCGGCGTCGACCTGAAGGTCTTCGTCTACGACTGCCAGGACGACGAGGGCGTCCGGCACGTCGGTGTGGTGTGCAACCCGAAGCTGGTCGACCTGCCCGCCGAGAAGCGGCGGCTGGACGACAGCAACGAGGGGTGCCTGTCGGTGCCCACCGCCTACGCGCCGCTCGCCCGGCCCGACTACGCCGAGGTCACCGGGCAGGACGAGAAGGGCAACCCGATCAAGGTGCGCGGCACCGGCTACTTCGCTCGGTGTTTGCAGCACGAGACCGACCACTTGTACGGCTACCTGTACATCGACCGGCTCTCCAAGCGTGAGCGCAAGGACGCGCTGCGGCAGATGGCCGAGAACGAGCCCCGCTACCCCGTGGTCGCCAACGACTGAGACACAGAAGGACACGTGTGACGAACGCCTGGTCGGGCCCGCCCCGACCAGGCATTCGTCATGTTCGGTCAGACTCGCCCATCTGTGCGTCGTACATTCGATCCTTTGTGCACCCCTAGCGAACCCTAATCAGTCACACAAGGGGAGATTCTCGGCACTGTGGGGTAGTGAGTGAAGCAAATCCGTTCCCAGACCGGTCAGTTGTGGTGCTGAATGGGGACTGCGGGGATACGCAACGGCGCACGCCCGGCACGGCGGGAGGGGTGTGCGCACCTGGCTCGGCTGAGAGGGGTTTGTTCGTGCATGCTTTCTCACACAGCACCACATCGACGCCGACGGCGGTCGCGGTTCCACCACAACTCGCCCTCCCGGTGATCGAGGCCGAGTTTCCCCGGCAACTGCATCCGTATTGGCCACGGCTACAGGAGAAGACCCGCCTCTGGCTGCTGGAAAAGCGGCTGATGCCGGCGGACAAGGTGCGGGAATATGCCGACGGCCTTTGCTACACCGACCTCATGGCGGGGTACTACCTGGGCGCGTCCGACGAGGTCATCCAGGCGATATGCGACTACAGCGCCTGGTTCTTCGTCTGGGACGACCGGCACGACCGTGACGTCGTGCACGGCAGGCCGGCCGACTGGCGACGGCTGCGGTTCCGGCTGCACGCGGCTCTCGACGCGCCCCTGCACCACCTGCACCACCCCGACACCCTGGTCGCCGGGTTCGCCGACAGCATCGCGCGGTTGTACGCGTTCCTGCCGGGGACCTGGAACCAGCGGTTCGCCCGGCACTTCCACGAGGTGATCGAGGCGTACGACCGCGAGTTCCGCAACCGCACCTCGGGATACGTCCCCGGGGTCGAGGAATACCTCGCCCTGCGACGCCTCACTTTCGCCCACTGGATATGGACGGACCTGCTGGAGCCGAGCGCCGGGACCGAACTCCCGGACGCCGTACGGAAAAACCCGGCGTACCGCCGGGCGGCGCTGCTCAGCCAGGAATTCGCCGCCTGGTACAACGACCTCTGCTCGCTGCCGAAGGAAATAGCGGGCGACGAGGTCCACAATCTCGGAATCAGTCTCGTCACCCATGAGGGAATGAGTCTGGAGCAGGCGGTCGAGGAAGTCAGGCGACGCGTCGAGGAATGCATCAGCGAATTCCTGGTCGCCGAGCGGGCCGTACTGCGGTTCGCCGAGGAACTCGACGACGGCACCGTGCACGGAAAGGAACTCGGTGTCGCCGTCACGGCCTGCGTCGGCAATATGCGGAACTGGTTCAGCTCCGTCTACTGGTTCCACCACGAATCCGGCCGATACATGGTCGACAGCTGGGACGACCGGTCCACGCCCCCGTACGTCAACAACGAAGCGGCAGGTGAGAAATGACCGTCGAGTCCGTGAAGCCCGCGACCGCGGAGGCTTCCGAACACGCTGAACTGCGCGAACCGCCCCTGGCCGGCGGCAGGGTGCCGCTACTCGGGCACGGCTGGCGGCTGGTCCGTGACCCGCTGGCCTTCATGACCCGGCTGCGCGCCCACGGCGACATGGTCCGCCTCAGGCTCGGCCCCAAGGAGGTGTACGCCGTCACCACCCCGGAGCTCACCGGCGCCCTCGCCCTGAACCCCGACTTCATCATCGCCGGCCCGCTCTGGGAGTCCCTGGAAGGGCTGCTCGGCAAGGAGGGTGTCGCCACCGCCAACGGCCCCCGCCACCGGCGCCAACGCCGCACCATCCAGCCCGCGTTCAACCTCTCCGCGATACCCGCCTACGGGCCGGTCATGGAGGAGGAGGCGCATGCCCTGACCGAACGCTGGCAGCCCGGCTCCACCGTCGACTGCACCTCGGAGTCCTTCCGGGTCGCCGTCCGCATCGCCGCCCGCTGCCTGCTGCACGGCGAGTACATGGACGAGCGCGCGGAGCGGCTCAGCGTCGACCTCGCGAGCGTCTTCCGCGGTATGTACCGGCGGATGGTCGTACCACTCGGCCCGCTGTACCGGCTGCCGTTGCCGGCCAACCGTGAATTCAACCGGGCGCTGGCCGATTTGCATCTCCTCGTCGACGAGATCGTCACCGAGCGCCGGGCATCTGGTCAAAAGCCGGACGATTTGCTGACGGCATTGCTCGCGGCGAAGGACGAGAATGGCGACCCCATCGGGGAACAGGAGATCCACGACCAGGTGGTCGCGATACTCACCCCCGGCAGCGAAACAGTCGCCTCCACGATCATGTGGCTGCTCCAGGTCCTCGCCGAACATCCGGAACACGCCGAGAAGGTACGGACCGAGGTCGAATCCGTGACGGGCGGTCAGCCGGTCGGTTTTGAGCACGTGCGCCGGCTCTCGCACACCAACAATGTCGTGGTCGAGGCGATGCGTTTGCGGCCGGCCGTATGGATATTGACGCGCCGGGCCAAGACCGACACCGAACTCGGTGGCTATCGCATTCCGGCCGGGGCCGACATCGTCTACAGCCCGTACGCCGTCCAGCGCGACCCGCACTCCTACGCCGGGCACCTCGAGTTCGACCCGGACCGCTGGCTGCCGGAGCGGGCGGGGGACGTGCCCAAGTACGCCATGAGCCCCTTCAGCGTGGGCAACCGCAAGTGCCCCAGCGACCACTTCTCCATGACCCAGCTCAGCCTGATCACGGCGGCCCTGTGCGCCAAGTACCGCTTCGAGCAGGTCGCGGGGTCGAACGACACCACCCGGGTGGGCATCACCCTGCGCCCGCAGCGGCTGTTGCTCGCCCCCGTGCCCTGGTGACCCGCCGGCCGGCGGACCACGCCTGATACCGGCGCGCGCTCAGGCGGCCTGCGGGCCCCGGAACGCGCGCCGGTAGGCGTTCGGCGTCGTACCCAGCGACTTCACGAACTGGTGCCGCAGCGCGGCCGCCGTCCCGAAGCCGGTCCGGCCCGCGATGGCGTCCATCGTCTCGTCCGTCCCCTCCAGCAACTCCTGCGCCAGCAGCACCCGTTGCCGCAGGATCCAGCGGTACGGCGTGGTGCCGGTCTCCTGCTGGAAGCGGCGGGCGAAGGTGCGCGGGGCCATCAGGGCGCGGGCGGCCAGCTGCTCGACGGTGACCTCCTCGTCGAGGTGCTCCGTCATCCAGGCCAGCACCCCGCCGACCGTGTCGCAGGGGCCCTCGGGCAGCGGGCGCTCGATGTACTGGGCCTGGCCGCCGTCCCGGTGCGGAGGCACCACCATCCGCCGGGCGATCTTCCTGGCGACCTCGGGGCCCTGCTCCTTGCGCACGATGTGCAGACAGGCGTCGATGCCGGCCGAGGTGCCCGCCGAGGTGATCACCGGGTCCTCATCGACGTACAGCACGTCCGGCTCGACCCGGGTGCGCGGATACCGGCGGGCCAGCAGCTCCGCGTGCCGCCAGTGCACGGCACACCGGCGTCCGTCCAGCAGCCCGGCCGCGCCGAGCACGAAGACGCCGGAGCAGACGCTGAGGACCCTGGCGCCCCGGTCCACCGCCCGGCGCAGCGCGTCCAGCAGCTCGGGCGGGTACTCCCTGGTGACGTTTGCGTCCGAGGCCGGCACCGCGATCAGGTCGGCCTCTTCGAGGCGGTCGAGACCGTAGGGCGTCGAGACGGTGAGGCCGGGCACGTGGGTGCCGAGCGCCGGCCCCTCCGCCGAGACCACCGCGAAGTCGTACACCGGCAGCCCCTCGTCGGAGCGGTCGAGGCCGAAGACCTCGCAGACCACCCCCAGCTCGAAGGGGTGCACACCGTCGAGGAGCACCGTGGCCACGTTCGTCAGCATGCTGCCAGTGTGCCTCGCCGCTGGCAGTAATTCGAGGGTGTGTGGCAGTGCTGCCACTCACCGTAAGGCGTCTGCGGCGCGACAGTGGTGTCCATGAACGGAAACCAGATCGAAGGTCTCGTCGGAATGGTCCTGGTCCTCGGCATCCTGGTCCTCATGGCCCTCCCGTCCGTGCTCGGCGTCCTGCGCGACAGGCGCATCGACCGGCAGATCAGGGAGGCCCATGAGGACCGCGGGGAGCGGGAGACCCGGAAGGCTCGGCAGGCTCAGAAGTCCTCGTCGAGGTCGACCGTGCCCTCCACCGCCACCTGGTACGCGGACGGGCGGCGTTCGAAGAAGTTCGTCAGCTCCTGAACCCCCTGCAGCTCCATGAAGGAGAACGGGTTCTCCGAGCCGTACACCGGGGCGAAGCCCAGGCGGCCGAGCCGCTGGTCGGCGACGCACTCCAGGTACTGGCGCATGGAGTCGGTGTTCATGCCGGGCAGGCCGTCACCGCACAGGTCACGCGCGAACTGCAGCTCCGCCTCGACGGCCTCCCGCAGCATGTCGGTGACCTGCTGCCGCAGCTCGTCGTCGAAGAGCTCCGGCTCCTCCTTGCGGACGGTGTCCACGACGTCGAACGCGAAGCTCATGTGCATCGTCTCGTCACGGAACACCCAGTTGGTTCCGGTGGCGAGACCGTGCAGCAGACCCCGGCTGCGGAACCAGTAGACGTACGCGAAGGCGCCGTAGAAGAACAGGCCCTCGATGCACGCGGCGAAGCAGATGAGGTTGAGCAGGAATCGGCGGCGGTCGGCCTGGGACTCCAGGCGGTCCAGGTTCTCCACCGAGTCCATCCACGTGAAGCAGAACTCGGCCTTCTCGCGGATGGAGGGGATGTTCTCGACCGCCGCGAAGGCGGCGGCGCGGTCCTCCGGGTCGGGGAGGTAGGTGTCCAGGAGCGTCAGGTAGAACTGGACGTGCACGGCCTCCTCGAACAGCTGCCGGCTCAGATAGAGCCGCGCCTCGGGGGAGTTGATGTGCTTGTACAGCGTCAGCACCAGGTTGTTCGCCACGATCGAGTCACCGGTCGCGAAGAACGCCACCAGCCGGCCGATCAGGTGCTGTTCCATCGGGGACAGCTTCGCGAGGTCGGCGACGTCGGAGTGGAGGTCGACCTCCTCCACGGTCCAGGTGTTCTTGATGGCGTCCCGGTAGCGCTCGTAGAAGTCCGGGTAGCGCATCGGGCGGAGCGTGAGCTCGAAGCCGGGGTCGAGAAGGTTCTTGCTGGACATTACTGGCAGGCCTCGCAGGACTCGGGGTTTTCCAGGGAGCAGGCGACGGCGTCTTCGGGCGCCGCCTGCTGGACGGGGACGGTGGCTCGGGCCTGCGCGGCGCGGGCGATCCGGGTCGCCGGGCGCGAGCGCAGGTAGTACGTCGTCTTCAGACCCGACTTCCAGGCGTACGCGTACATCGAGGAGAGCTTGCCGATGGTCGGCGTCTCCAGGAAGAGGTTCAGGGACTGGGCCTGGTCCAGGTACGGGGTGCGCGCGGCGGCCATGTCGATCAGGCCGCGCTGCGGGATCTCCCAGGCGGTGCGGTAGAGATCGCGCACCTCCTGCGGGATCCAGACGAAGTCCTGCACCGAGCCGTTGGCCTCGCGCAGCGCCTCGCGGGTGCGGGCGTCCCAGACGCCGAGGTCCTTAAGGTCCTGCACCAGGTAGGAGTTGACCTGGAGGAACTCACCGGACAGCGTCTCGCGCTTGAAGAGGTTCGAGACCTGCGGCTCGATGCACTCGTACACGCCCGCGATCGAGGCGATGGTGGCGGTGGGCGCGATGGCGAGCAGGAGACTGTTGCGCAGGCCCGTCGTCGCGATCCGCGCGCGCAGCGCCGCCCAGCGCTCCGGCCAGGTGAACTCGACGCCGTAGTGGTCGGGGTGCAGCACGCCCTGCGCGGTGCGGGTCTTCTCCCAGGCCGGCAGCGGGCCGCCGCGCTCGGCGAGGTCGGCGGAGGCCTCGTAGGCGGCGAGCATGATCCGCTCGGCGATCCGGGTGGACAGCGCCTTCGCCTCGGCGGAGTCGAAGGGCAGCCGCAGTTTGAAGAAGACGTCCTGGAGCCCCATCGCGCCCAGCCCCACCGGCCGCCACCGGGCGTTGGACCGGCCGGCCTGCTCGGTCGGGTAGAAGTTGATGTCGACGACCCGGTCGAGGAAGGTGACGGCGGTGCGGACGGTCTCGTCGAGCCGCTCCCAGTCGATGTCCCCGTTGGCCACGAAGGCGCCGAGGTTGACCGAGCCCAGGTTGCAGACGGCCGTCTCGCCGTCGTCCGTGACCTCCAGGATCTCCGTGCAGAGGTTCGAGGAGTGGATGACATGGCCGGGGGTGGCCGTCTGGTTGGCGGTCCGGTTGGCCGCGTCCTTGAACGTCATCCAGCCGTTGCCGGTCTGCGCGAGGGTCCGCATCATCCGGCCGTACAGGTCACGGGCGGGGAGGGTCCGGCGCGCCAGCCCCTGCGCCTCGGCCCTGCGGTAGGCCGCGTCGAACTCCTCGCCCCACAGGTCGACGAGTTCCGGTACGTCGGCGGGGGAGAAGAGCGACCACGGCTCGTCGGCGTTCACCCGGCGCATGAACTCGTCCGGGACCCAGTGCGCGAGGTTGAGGTTGTGGGTACGGCGGGCGTCCTCACCGGTGTTGTCGCGCAGTTCCAGGAACTCCTCGATGTCGGAGTGCCAGGTCTCCAGGTAGACCGCGGCGGCGCCCTTGCGACGGCCGCCCTGGTTGACGGCGGCGACCGAGGCGTCCAGCGTCTTCAGGAACGGCACGATGCCGTTGGAGTGCCCGTTCGTGCCGCGGATGAGCGAGCCGCGCGCACGGATCCGGCTGTACGACAGACCGATGCCGCCGGCGTGCTTGGAGAGGCGGGCGACCTGGTGGTAGCGGTCGTAGATCGAGTCCAGCTCGTCCTTCGGGGAGTCGAGGAGGTAGCAGGACGACATCTGGGGGTGCCGGGTGCCGGAGTTGAAGAGGGTGGGGGAGGACGGGAGGTAGTCGAGGCGGCTCATCAGCCCGTAGAGCGCGGCGACTTCGTCCAGCGACCTGGTGGTGTCTCCCCCAGAGGGGGCACCCCCATCGGCGAGACCGGCGGCGACCCGGAGCATGAAGTGCTGGGGCGTCTCGATGACCTTGCGGGTGATCGGGTGCCGGAGCAGGTACCGGCTGTGCAGCGTGCGCAGGCCGAAGTAGCCGAAGCGGTCGTCGGCGGCCGGGTCGACGAGCGCGTCGAGGCGGGCCGCGTGCAGTCGGACGAACTCGGCGGTGCGGTCGGCGACGAGGCCCTCGCGGTGCCCCACGGCCACGGATCCGGTGAAGGACGTCACGCCCTGCGAGGCGGCCTCGGCGCGGATGGAGACGGTGAGCAGACGCGCGGCCAGCCGCGAGTAAGCGGGGTCCTCCGAGATCAGACCGGCGGCGGCCTCGGTGGCCAGCTCGCGCAACTCCGACTCGTCGGCCCGCGCGGACCGGCCGCGCAAGGCGGCGGCGGCGACCCGGCCGGGGTCGGCGTCGGGGAGGTCGGCGGTCAGCTCGGTCAGGGTCCGCAGCAGCGCGGTACCGGGACCGTCGTCCGCCGCGGATTCCACAGAGCTGGTCGCTGAAGCCGGGTCGGCTGGCGCGATGGTCACGTGGGGCTCTCCCTCGCTGGGCACGGGGCCTGGCGGAGGGCAGGGGCAGCACACGGCGCGCACGCGTGTCGCGTCCCCGGCCCACTCCACGAGGCCCGGACGTCAGAACGCCCGAACCGGGTGGCTGGGCGTGCTGTCGGCAGGTCCTCGGACTGATTCCTGTGCACGAACATGCACAAGTACACCGTTGCGGGACAGTTCCGGATTCGCACCGGATTCCCCTGTGGCGACAGCGAGCATGAGCATACATCTAGTGCCGGGCCGCGATGCCACCCCCAGATGTTGTGCCGCGGTGGTGTCGGAGTGTCAACTCATAGGTGAGGAGAGTGATGTCGTCCAGGTGTGGCACGGGGTTCCAGTCCCGCTCGGGTGTGCGGAGGAACCCGAGGCGTTCGTAGAGCCGGTGGGCGGTGTGCATGCTGCGCTGGCTCGACAGGACGACGGCCGTGCAGCCCTCCACGGCCCGGGCCCGGTCGACGCAGGCGCGGACGAGGGCCTCGCCGGCACCTCGGCCGCGGGACTCGTGGGCGACCGCGAGCGCCCTGATCTCGGCCTCGCCGGGGCGGGCGATGTCGGCGACCGGGCCGGGGCCGGAAACGAAGGTGACCCCGCCGAGCAGTCTTGCGCCGTCGACCGCCACGAGCACCTCCGCGGCGACCGCCCGGCCGGCCACGTCCTTCAGTACGGGCAGGTACGGGTCGCCCTCGCCGTAGTCGAGGAGGCCGTCCCGGAGGTAGGCCTGGGCGGTGAGCTCGCCGAGGTCTTCGTATTCCGCGGGGGCCGCGGGCCGGATCGTGATGTCCATGGTGCCGAGTCTGCCGGAGGGCTCGGACGACGTGCGCCTGAATTCACCGGGGGTGTATCGGTCTTGCTCTGCCGTCGGCGGAGTCGAGTTGCGGGGTGCGGCGGGAGTGCTTCCATGGAGGTAGGTGCCCGCGGGTCCTCCGTGCCGAGAGCCGGTCTCGGAAGGAGAGGCACCATGTCGAGAATCGTCCGTCACCCGCCGGGCAAGGTCCGGCCACGCAGTGCGCCGATGGCGACGCTGGATGCGAGGCGGGCGTGGCGTCGGCTCCGGCGGTTCTTTCTGGGGCACTGGCACCATCTGACCATCTGGCTGGAGGCCCGCCGCAACACCACCCGGCCCAAGACCTGGCGCCGGTGGTGGTCGTACACCAATCTGAACCGGGTCGTCTGGCTGACTCTGCTGATCCTGCTGCTCGCCTGGGTCGCTGAGGGCATCTGGATCCTGTTCACCCACCGTACGACCCCCTTCGAGCAGTGGCGGCACAGGTCCGAGGACGGGTTCGACGCCGTCCTGCGCTTCCTCGGCCCGCTCCTCGCCGCCTCGGTCGCCGCGGCGGCGTTTCTGTTCTTCTGGTACCACTGGACCAAGAGGCGCTACCTCGCCAAGGCCCGCAAGGAGCCGCGCAGACTGGTGCGCACCGCAGGGCCGGACATCTCCGAGATCGTGGGCCGGGAGGAGATCGCCCGAGTCATCGCCCAGCGGTTGCGGCAGCGTGAGACTCGCAGGCCCTATCTGCTCGTCGGTGGTATCGGCACGGGCAAGACCGCCGTCCTGGTGCGGCTCACCGAGCTACTGGCCCGTCAGCACGCCGTTCCGGTGCCGATACGGTTGCGGGACGCCACCGGTGGTGACCTCAACTTCGAGCGGATGGCCAGGGAACGGTTCGCCGAGGAGGCGCCCCGGGGCATTCTGGCACGCGGCAAGAACGACCGGGTCTGGCAACAACTGCTCGCCGACGACAAGGTGGTGGTGATCGCCGACGGCCTGGAGGAGGCGGTGCTCGACGAGAGGTTCCAGGAGGACCGGGACAACATCATCCGCAAGGCCATCGAGCGTGCCTACGAGGAGAAGCTGCCGCTCGTCATCGCATCCCGGCCGCACAGCCCGCTGGAGAGCACCCCCGCCGCGATCGTGGAGCTCGAACCGCTGAGCGAGGAGGAGGCCCTGCGCTTCGTCGAGGCGCAGGTCCCGGAGAGCGACGAGCGCCGTATCGACTGGATCGTGGAGACCGCGGAGGTCACCGAATCGCCCATCTACCTCCAGATCGCCCGCGAACTGCACCACCACGGAGGCCTGGAACGCAACCGTCTGCGCAACGACGGCCATCGGCTCGACACCCGCAGCTGGGACCGCAGCACCCTGCGGCTGTGGCTGCTGGAGACGTGGGACCGTGCCGTGCGCGAGGGCCGGCTGCGCGAGGACGTCGAGCTGAGTCCCCGGGAACGCGACGACACCGTCGAGGTGGTCTCCGCGCTCGCGTGCATCGGACTGCTCCAGGACCGGCTGGAGGTCGGTTTCGCCGAACTGCTGGGCGACGACGTCCACCCCGGTCCGACGCGGCGGACATCGGCCCGGGCGGACCATCTGTGGGCCATGGCGCGCCGTTTCGACCGGTACGGCAAGCGTGGGAACACCTTCTCCGAGTGGCATCGGGAACAGGTCTGGAAAACGCTCTGCGACCACCTGAGCCCCAGAGAGAGGAAGCGTCTGCTCGAGGGCAACATGGGCCAGTGCCAGACCGCGCTCGCTCACTTCGCGGCCAACGCGGACAAGCTCCGGCTGGTGGAGAGCTTCGAGAAGAGGGTCCGTTTCCCGCACAGCACCCTCCAGGCCTACTTCGGCTTCCGCATGCTGAGTCACCTCGGCGAGCACGACGCCGGCGAGTTGATCGAGCTGGCCCTGCGGCCGCCGGGCCCGAGCCGCGAGCTGCTCATCGCTCTGGTGCTGCTCGCCCGTCGACGGGCGGCGGAGCTGTCGGCCAAGGGAGGCAGTGTCGGGGCCGAGGTCAGGAAGTACCGGGACGAGCTGTGGCGGCAGGCACCGGTGTACGGACGGCCCATGGCAGACCGGCTCTTCACGGCGGCGAACCGTCGCACGGACGATCCCAAGGCCCTGGACCTCTACGCGGCGGCCCTGGAGGTCGACAGCGCCGAGTCCAGGCCGCGCCTGCTGAGCGACATCGTCAAGAAGGTGTACGAGCGCTGGCCCGACATCAAGGGTGACCGGCGCACCGTCGAGGACGCCAAGCGAAGGCTGGCCAAGCAGCTTGGCACAGCACTTCGTGCGGCTTCCCAGAAGACCGACACCATGTTGCTCTACTACTACCTCTTCCAGATCGGCAAGGGGGAGCCCTCGTACGCCGTGCGCCTGGCCGTCGGCCAGGAGTTCGGCAGCGGCGGCAACTCGGCGTTCGCGATCATCCGGGAGAGGTACGGTCTGAACACCGACCCCGTCAGGGAATACGAGGAGACGGTCAGCGAGCTGAGGGCCGGCCGGAGGAAGCAGCACGACGACTGGACCGTGCGGATGCGGGACGCGATGACCGCCCGGGCCTCCTCGTGGGACCGGTCGGCCGCGGAGATCGACCGGCTGCAGCAGCGCCGTATGAAGACCAAGCAGCGGTACCGGAAGGACCGTATCGAGTTGTCCAGGGAGTTCGTGATGCGGGCCTGGATGATCCCCATGCTGCTGGGATCCGTCGACGAAGCCCACCGTGACGAGGCCCGTGAACGCCTCACCAAGTGGGTGCGCCACCTCGATCCCGAGTACACCCACGGCGCCCCCGACCTGCCGCTCGCCCTCGAGGCCGCGCTGGCCCAGGGTTTCAAGTTCGCCGCCAATCGCCGCAAACGCCATCCCTATTCGTATCCGGGCAGCCGGGCCGAGCTGATCCGGCAGGCGGAGACGATGCTCCAGCGGTCCCGGTGCTGGTACACCCAGCTGACGCTGCTCCAGGCGCTCTGCCTGTGGGAGCTTCCGGACAGTGCCGGCCACCGCGAACGGGAGGCGGACGGAGCGGTGTGGCGGGAGAACGGATCCGGTATACGGCTCGTGGCCTCCCGGGCGATGGCGGGGACCAGCGCGGTACAGACGGTGCAGCGCTGGCTGTCCATGGCGGGCACGGTGAACGCCCCGCCGGGCCCGCCCGCCGGCAACGGTGACGTGCCTCGGCGGACGCTCCATCCGTTCGTCGCCGAGGCCGCCGATCTGGTGGCCATGGCACTGGAGACAGGACAGCCCGAGCGCTTCCTGTGGATCGACGAGAAGACCGTCACCGACAACGTGGGCTCACGCGTCGAACAGAACGGCGGCTACCGAAGGCACAACCTGTGGATACCGCCGTCCGCCGGGTGGAGCACCCTCGACGGACGCGCCCAGCGCCTCGTCGCCGACGTGCTGCTGATGCTCAACCTGATCGAGCGGGACGGCTACCCGGACGAGGTCGAGGAGCGCATGGCCCGTGCCGAGCGCTCGGGGACGCCGCTCCCGCCGTGCCTCTGCACGAGCCGTGAGCCGCTCAGGCCCGGTCTGCGGCCCGGCACCGCGGCACCGCCCGCACCGGGTACCGCCTGTCTGCCCGACTGCAAGTTCCAGCTGTGCCCGTACCCGCCCCGGGGCACAGTGCCGCGGGGAGAGGTCCGCGAGCCCTTCTGCCGGCAACAGCAGGTGCTGCTGCCAGGCCCCGTACGGCGGTGCTTCCCCAGGCTCGTGCACCGCAAGACGCCGCCCTGGGTGAGCATGCGCGTCCGCGAACTGGACCGTTTCTGGGACGCGATGGCCGGGCGTACGCGCGACTAGGGAGCCATGCGTACGCCCGGCCGGGTCTCGTCAGTGCGCGGATCCCGCCACGGCCGGCGGCAGTTCCACCTCCACCCCCGGGTCGCCCGCGTCCGCCGTGTAGTCCCCGGGGTTGGTCTCGTCGATGCCCTCAGGGGCCTTGAAGGCCTTCAGGGCGAAGGTCAGGATCACCGTGACCGCCACGTTCATCACGAAGGCGGTGAGGCCGATGTAGCCGATCTCGCCGAGGCCGGGGATCTTCTTGGACGAGCCGCCGAAGTGCGCCTGGGTCGGGGAGGCCACGCCGTACGCGGCGACCGTGCCGTAGACCATGCCGACCGCCCAGCCCGCCAGCAGGGCCCAGCGGTGGAACCAGCGGGTGAACAGGCCGCCGACCAGGGCCGGGAAGGTCTGCAGGATCCAGATCCCGCCGAGGAGCTGGAAGTTGATGGCGACCGTCTTGTCCATGGTGAGGACGAAGACCAGCGCGCCCACCTTCACCAGCAGGGAGACCAGCTTGGAGACCTGGGCCTCCTGCTTCGGCGTGGCGTCCGGCTTGATGAAGTCCCGGTAGATGTTGCGGGTGAAGAGGTTCGCGGCCGCGATGGACATGATGGCCGCGGGGACCAGGGCGCCGATGCCGATCGCCGCGAAGGCCACGCCCGCGAACCAGTCCGGGAACATGTTCTCGAACAGCTGGGGGATGGCCAGCTGGCCGTTGGTGACCTTGACGCCGGCCGCGATGGCCATGAAGCCCAGCAGGGCGAGCAGGCCGAGCATCAGGGAGTACAGCGGCAGGATCGTGGTGTTGCGGCGGATCACGTCCCGGCTCCGGGAGGAGAGCGTCGCGGTGATCGAGTGCGGGTACATGAAGAGCGCGAGGGCGGAGCCCAGCGCCAGGGTGGCGTACGTCCACTGGCCGGCCGCGGGCGGGACGAGGCCGCCCGCTCCCGCCGCCGTGAACTTGTCGCCGGCCTTGGCGAAGATGTCGTCGAAGCCGCCCAGCTTGATCGGGATGTAGATGATCGCCACCGCGATGACGATGTAGATCAGCGCGTCCTTCACGAACGCGATCAGGGCGGGGGCACGCAGGCCGGAGGAGTAGGTGTAGGCCGCCAGCACGCCGAAGGCGATGAGGAGCGGGAGGTCCTTCACGAACCAGTTGGTGTTGTCGCCGCCTCCCACGCCCATCACGTCCAGCACCGCCTGGATGCCGACGAGCTGGAGCGCGATGTAGGGCATCGTCGCCAGGATGCCGGTGAGGGCGACGGCGAGCGAGAGGCCCTTGGAGCCGAAGCGGCCGCGGACGAAGTCCGAGGTGGTCACGTAGCCGTGCTTGTGCGAGACCGACCACAGCCGCGGCAGGAAGGTGAAGATCAGCGGGTAGACCAGGATCGTGTACGGCACCGCGAAGAAGCCGGCCGCGCCCGCCGCGTAGATCGCCGCGGGTACGGCGACGAAGGTGTACGCCGTGTACAGGTCGCCGCCGAGCAGGAACCAGGTGACCCAGGTGCCGAACGACCGGCCGCCGAGCCCCCATTCGTCGAGGGAGTGCTCGTTCTCGGCCTTGCGCCAGCGCGCGGCCAGGAAGCCCATGACCGTGACGGCCAGGAAGAAGAAGATGAAGACGCCGAGCGCGACGCCGTTCACACCGTCCTTCACTGCTGCGCACCCCCGCTCGTGTTCTCGGCCCTGCGGGCGCGCTGGTCGCGCTGCCACAGCTGGTAGGCGGTCATCGTGAGCGCGGTGGAGAGCAGCACCCACAGCATCTGGTACCAGTAGAAGAACGGGATCCCGATGAACACCGGGTCCGTCTTGGCGTACGAGCCCACCCAGAGCATCGCCACGAAGGGCGCTATCAGGCAGAGGGCGATGGCGACGCGGATGGGCGTCACCACCGCCGCTTTGGTCACATCGGACGCATCTGACATCTCGCGGCTCCGTCCCCTCACTGACCGCACGGCGATCACCGTTGTTCACCTGTGTAATGCGCAGGCAATCATGGCGAACGCGCAAGGTCAGCGGAAGACCTCATCCGCATATCGGCATGTCGATTTGGTGGAGAAGGGTGACGTGCCGTCAGGAGGGGCGGGGTGTGTGCGTGCTCAGTCCTGGGGCCGCTTGAGGCGGGCGACGAACTTGTAGCGGTCGCCGCGGTACACCGAGCGCACCCATTCCACCGGCTGGCCGTCGCGGTCCAGGGAGTGGCGGGAGAGCATCAGCATCGGCAGGCCGACGTCGGTACCGAGCAGGCCGGCCTCGCGCGGGGTCGCCAGCGAGGTCTCGATGGTCTCCTCGGCCTCGGCGAGATGGACGTCGTACACCTCGGCCAGGGCGGTGTACAGGGACGTGTACTTGACGAGGGAGCGGCGCAGGGCCGGGAAGCGCTTCGCGCTCAGGTGCGTGGTCTCGATCGCCATCGGCTCGCCGTTGGCCATGCGCAGCCGCTCGATGCGCAGCACGCGCCCGCCTGCCGTTATGTCGAGCAGCCCGGCGAGCCGGTCGTCCGCGGTGATGTAGCCGATGTCCAGCAGCTGCGAGGTCGGCTCCAGGCCCTGGGCCCGCATGTCCTCCGTGTAGGAGGTGAGCTGGAGCGCCTGGGAGACCTTGGGCTTGGCGACGAAGGTGCCCTTGCCCTGGATGCGCTCGAGGCGGCCCTCGACGACCAGTTCCTGGAGGGCCTGGCGCACGGTGGTGCGGGAGGTGTCGAACTCGGCGGCCAGGGTGCGCTCGGGCGGGACCGGGGTGCCGGGGGCCTGTGTCTCGGTCATTTCGAGCAGGTGCTTCTTCAGGCGGTAGTACTTGGGCACGCGCGCGGTACGGACGGCTGTCCCGCTCTCGTTCTCCGCACTGCTGACGTCGGTGCTCATGCTCCGCCTTCCCGGCTATTGATGCGGCTGGCCTCGTGGCACGGCAGCGTACCGGGATTCGCCCTGCACGCTGCGTGATCCCCTCTGTATACCGTCGCAGGCGCTGTTGGTCTAGTCCACCGAGAGAGTGGTCTACCGGAATTGTCTCGTCCGCGCCCCGGGTTTTCGAGGGTTTCTTACTTAAAGGTTCCTGCATATGTAGGTCGCATAACAGCTGGTCGGAGGGGTTTCGGCCACCCTTGACAGGCCTGGTGGTCTGGGCCAAGCTTCCCGCACTGGTCTACACCATTGGTCCAGGTCCCGGCCCAACGCTCGTGCGGGGAGGCAGGGGGGTTTGTGGCATCCCTGAGGAGGGTGGCGTGAAGCGCAAGCTGATAGCCGCGATTGGTATCGCGGGCATGGTCTTCTCGGTCGCGGCGTGTGGCAGTGACAACAAGGACGACAACAAGTCCCAGGGCTCGGACGCCAAGGCACTGACCGTCTGGCTCACGGTCGACGCACAGAACAACTGGCCCGACCTGGTCAAGGCCGCCGACGCCGCCGTGCAGAAGAAGCACCCCGGCATCAAGATCAAGCACGAGTACTACGGCTGGCCGGACAAGAACACCAAGCTGGACGCCGTCCTCGCCACGGACAAGGCCCCCGACGTCGTCGAGATGGGCAACACCGAGATGCTCGGCTACATGGTGAAGGGCGCCTTCGCCCCCGTCGACGCCTCCCAGTTCACCAGCTCCGACCAGTGGCTCGACGGCCTCAAGGCCTCCGTCACCTACCAGGGCAAGACCTACGGCGTGCCGTACTACGCCGGCGGCCGGGTCGCCAACTGGCGCAAGGACATCGCCGCCTCGGCCGGCATCAAGACCACGCCGAAGACCTACACCGAGCTGACCGCCGACCTGGACAAGATCCAGAAGAAGGAAGGCGACAAGTTCAGCGCCTGGTACCAGCCCACCCGCGACTGGTACGCGGCCATGTCCTTCGTCTACGACGCCGGTGGCTCCATCGCCGTCGAGAACGGCGGCAAGTGGCAGGGCAACCTCTCCTCGGCCGAGTCCATCAAGGGCCTCACCGAGTTCAAGAGCGTCATCGACAAGTACATGCACGGTGACAAGACCAAGGACGAGTCGGACCGCTACATCGTCTACGGCCAGGGCAAGTCGGCCATGATCTTCGGTGCCGCCTGGGAGGGCGCGACCGCGGCCGACCCGAAGAACGACAAGACCGGCGGCAAGCTGAAGGACAACCTCGTCAACTTCGTGATGCCCGGCCCGTCCGGCAAGAACATGCCGGTCTTCCTGGGCGGCTCCGACCTCGCCATCCCGGTGAAGTCCAAGGCGCAGGCCGTCGCCGCCGAGTGGATCAACGCGTTCACCGGTCCCTCCGGCCAGAAGGGCCTGATGGCCAAGGGCAACCTGCCGAACAACAAGACCGACCTCGCCACGCTGAAGAACGACCCGGCGACCGCGGTGCCGGCCGAGGCGGCCGAGTCCAACTGGTTCGTGCCGATGGCGCCGGGCTGGGGCCAGGTCGAGAAGGCCCAGGTACTCCAGACGATGCTGCAGAACATCGGCACCGGCAAGGAGAGCGTCGAGGCGGCGGCCAAGGAGGCCGACGCGGCGATCGACAAGGTCATCAACACCCCGTGACGGCCTGCGGCCGGGCCTGGACGACGGGGGGCCAGGTCCGGCCGGCGGGTTGATGTCAGAAGGTGCCGCGACGGGTTGGCGGGTTGGTGCCCGTTCGTTGTGGCTGGTCGCGCAGTTCCCCGCGCGCCCCTGAAGGCGCGCGAAGCGCGCCATGAAGGGGCGCGCTGCTGGCGGCCTCTCTCGATCTGTTTGAGGAGCGCACGATGAGTGCCGTTGATACGACCACACCCGCCAAGGTGCCGGCACCGCCACCGGACTCCCCGCAAAGACCACGTGCAAGCAGGCGCTCGGGCGGACCGGCCGTCCCCTGGCTGCTGCTCGCCCCCTGCCTGCTGATCCTGGCGCTCGTCCTCGGCTATCCCCTCTACCGGCTGGTCACCCTCTCCTTCCAGCAGTTCGGGCAGACCCAGCTGTGGGGGTTCAAGCCGGCCGAGTGGGTCGGGTTCGGGAACTTCTCCAAGGTCCTCGGCGACAGCGAGTTCTGGCAGGTCGTGGTGCGCACGATCGTCTTCGCGGCCGGCTGCGTCATCTTCACCATGGTCGTCGGCATGCTCGTCGCCCTGCTGCTGCAACGCGTCTCCGGCTGGGTGAAGACGCTGGTCAACATCGCACTGGTGGCCAGCTGGGGCATGCCGGTCATCGTCGCCACCACGGTCTTCAAGTGGCTCTTCGACTCCGACTACGGCATCCTCAACGCCCTGCTCAGCAAGCTCCCCGGGGTCGACATGGTCGGCCACAACTGGTTCGCCAGCGGGCCCGAGGGGCTCGCGGTGATCATGCTGCTGGTGGTCTGGGGAGCGGTCCCCTTCGTGGTCATCACGCTCAGCGCCGGACTCACCCAGGTCCCCAAGGAGCTGGAGGAGGCCGCCCGCCTCGACGGCGCCGGCCCCTGGGGCGTCTTCCGCTACGTCACGCTGCCCATCCTCAAGCCGGTCATCGTGATGCTGACGACCCTCTCGGTCATCTGGGACATGGGCGTCTTCCCGCAGGTCTTCGTGATGCGCGGCGGCCACCCCGAGGCCGAGTTCCAGCTGCTGACCACCTGGTCCTACGACCGCGCCTTCGTGGTCAACGACTACGGGCAGGGCTCCGCGATCGCCCTGCTCACCGTGCTCCTCCTGCTCGGCGTCGTCGCCGTGTACATGCGCCAGATGCTGAAGATCGGAGAGGTCGAATGAGCACCGCCGCCACCCCCGGCCACCGGAAGTCGAAGGCCGGCTGGAACCTCCTCGGCCTCCTCGTCTTCGTCATCGCGGGCTTCCCCGTCTACTGGATGCTGAACACGGCGTTCAAGCCGGCGAAGGACGCCATCGACCCGGACCCGAGCCTGCTGCCCACCGGCGTCACCCTCTCCAACTTCAGCCGCGCGCTGGACATCGCCGACTTCTGGGGCCCGGTCGGCCGCAGCCTGATCGTGTCCCTCTCCGTCGTGGTGATCGGCATGGTCGTCGGACTGCTGGCCGCCCTGGCCATCTCCCGGTTCGCCTTCCGCGGCCGCAAGATCGTGATCGTCGGCATCCTCGCGGTCCAGATGATCCCGCTGGTCGCCATGATCATCCCGGTCTTCCTGCTCCTCAACGACCTGGACCAGTACGACAAGCTCAGCGGCCTGATCATCACCTACCTGACCTTCATCCTGCCGTTCACGGTGTGGACGCTGCGCGGCTTCATCGTCAACATCCCGAAGGAGCTGGAGGAGGCCGCCATGGTCGACGGCTGCTCCCGCACCGGCGCCTTCGTCCGGGTGGTCTTCCCGCTGCTCGCCCCCGGCCTGGTCGCCACCTCGGTCTACGGCTTCATCCAGGCCTGGAACGAGTACCTCTACGCCCTGATGCTGCTCAGCCAGGACCACCAGACGGCGACCGTCTGGCTGGCCAACTTCACCACGCAGCACGGCACCGAATACGCCCCGATGATGGCCGGCGCCACCATGCTCGCCGTGCCGATCGTCGTCCTGTTCCTCCTCGTCCAGCGCAAGATGGCCGCGGGTCTCACCGCGGGCGCCGTGAAGGGATAACCCCATCCGATGACGACATTCGCCAGCGGTACGCGCCTCCGTCGGTGTGTTCGGCCGCAACATCCTCTCCGCCGAGCAGCTCTCGGCCCTCACCGCCCAGCTGCGCGCCGAGCGGGACGACGTCCTGGTGGCGATCGACGAGGAGGGCGGTGACGTCACCCGCCTCGAGGTACGCACCGGTTCCTCCTTCCCCGGCAACCACGCCCTCGGCGCCGTCGACGACCCGGAGCTGACCCGGCAGGTCGCCCTCGAACTGGGCCGCCGCCTCGCCGCCTGCGGGGTCAACTTCAGCTGGGCCCCGGTCGCCGACGTGAACTCCAACTCCGCCAACCCGGTCATCGGCGTCCGCTCCTTCGGCGCCGACCAGGACCTGGTCGCCCGGCACACGGCGGCCTACGTCACCGGCCTCCAGGCGGCCGGGGTGGCGGCCTGCACCAAGCACTTCCCGGGCCACGGCGACACCGCCGTCGACTCCCACCTCGCCATGCCCCGCATCGACGCGACCGCCGAGGTCCTGCACGCCCGCGAACTGGCGCCGTTCCGCGCCGCCATCGCCGCCGGCACCCGCGCCGTGATGAGCGCGCACATCCTGGTCCCCGCCCTGGACCCGACCCGGCCCGGGACGCTGTCCCACCGCGTGCTCACCGGGCTGCTGCGCGGTGAACTCGGCTACGACGGCCTGATCGTCACCGACGGCATCGAGATGCAGGCCATCGCCGGGACCTACGGCATCGAACACGGCACCGTCCTGGCGCTCGCCGCCGGAGCCGACGCGATCTGCGTGGGCGGCGGCCTCTCGGACGACGAGACGGTACGACGGCTGCGCGACGCCCTGGTCGCGGCGGTCCGCTCCGGCGAACTCCCCGAGGAACGCCTGGCGGACGCGGCGCAGCGGGTGCGGGCACTGGCGACCTGGACGGCCACGACGGAAGTGGCCCAGCCGGACCCGACCCTCACGGACATCGGCCTCGTCGCCGCCCGCCGCGCGCTTCGTGTGACGCGCGTCGACCCCTGGACGCCCCCGGCCGAACCGCTCTTCGTCGCCTCCTTCTCGCCCGAGACCAACATCGCCGTGGGCACGGAGACCCCGTGGGGCGTGTCCGCCGAACTGACCCGGCTCGTGCCCGGTACCGAGACGGGCAGCTTCGCAGGCGAGGACGCGGGCCACGCGGCCATCGTGGCGGCGGGGGAGCGCCGTGTCGTCGCGGTGGTCCGGGACGAACACCGGCACCCCTGGATGGCCGGGGCCCTGGACACCCTGCTCAAGGCCCGCCCCGACACGATCGTGGTGGAGATGGGCGTACCGCAGTCCGCGCCCCGGGGCCCGCTGTACATTGCGACGCACGGCGCGGCGCGGGTGTGCGGAGTGGCGGCGGCCGAGGTCATCGCGGGCGTGACCGCGTAGCTCACCCCATGCCCCGCGCCCCGCGCCCCTTTGGCGCGGGGCGTACCCCCGGCCGAAGGCTGGGGGAGGAACTGCGCGAGCAACCCCCACCCAGGGTCAGCCCGCATCCAACCGAACCTGGCAGGCGATTCCGCTAAATCCCCTGCCAGTCCGGCTTGTTGGCAAAGGTGTACCGGAAGTAGTCCGCGAACTTCAGCTTCGACGCGGCGGCCTCGTCGACGACCACCGTGGCGTGCCGGTGCAACTGCAGCGCAGACGCGGGGCACACCGCCGCGACCGGCCCCTCCACCGTCGCCGCGACCGCGTCGGCCTTCCCCTCGCCCGTGGCCAGCAGCACCAGGTGCCGCGCCTCCAGGATCGTCCCGATCCCCTGGGTGATGACGTGGTGCGGCACCTGCGTGATGTCCCCGTCGAAGAACCGCGCGTTGTCGACCCGGGTCTGCTCGGTCAGCGTCTTGATCCGGGTCCGCGAGGCCAGCGAGGAACACGGTTCGTTGAACCCGATGTGCCCGTCGGTCCCGATCCCGAGCAGCTGGAGGTCCACGCCGCCCGCCATCGCCAGCTCCGCGTCGTACGCCTCGCAGGCGGCCTGTACGTCCTCGGCCGCGCCGTCGGGTCCGAGGAACGCGTCCATCCCGATCCCGAGCGGCTCCAGCACCTCGCGCCGCAGCACCGACCGGTACGACTCCGGATGGTCGGCCGGCAGCCCCACGTACTCGTCGAGCTGGGCTATGCGCGCCCTCGAGGCGTCCACGGCACCGGCGCGGACCTTGGCGGTGAGCGCCTGGTAGATGGGGAGCGGGGTCGAGCCCGTGGCCACCCCGAGCAGCGCGGCCGGCTTGTGCCGGAGCAGCTGAGCCATGGCCTCGGCGATCAGCTCGCCGCCCGCGGCGGCGTCCGGAACGATGACAACTTCCACGCTGGGCCTGCCGTTCTCAAGAGGGCTGGAGGATCTGGATGGCCTATGTGGTTTAGACCAATCTGATGGGACCAATCTAACAGAACCGACCCCTGTCGCCGGAGGTCGGGTGCAGGGAAAGTGCAGGGAAAGGGGACAAGTGCGAGGTTACGTGAATACGTCGGATGGGGTGAATTGAGGAAAATTTCCGCAGCGGCGGAACCCTGCCTGGCCAGGTCGCCGAAAATTGCCCCGGACATCCGGCCCCACGGCCGCCCCCGGCGGGCTACGCTGCGATCGCATCAACTGTGAACAGTCTCCAACGCATGGACACACACCGTGGTCTAGTCCACAATTGCGTACGGGGGCTGAACGCGTACGGCACGACATCGGCCGTACGGCACAGTCACACTCTTCCGTCTTCCCCGCACAGGAAGGCGGACCGAGGAACCGGAGCTCTCTGCCCTGACTGCCCCGGCTCCTCACCATCGGCCGACCGGGACCGCACACCCCACGGCCGTTGCTGCTCCGGGCTGCGGTGCCGGGAGGGTTGAGGGTCCCTCCCAGGCGCCGCGGCCCGCGGGTGTCTCCGGGCCCGCTTCCCCCTGCCGTATCCGCCGGTTTTCGGCCATCCACATACCGCCAGGTACGCTCACAGACGTGCCCTCCATGAACGAACTGGTCCGCCAGCACACCGCCCTCGACGACTCCGACCTCGAGTGGCTCCATCTGCTGGTCTCGGAGTGGCAGCTGCTCTCCGACCTGTCCTTCGCCGACCTGGTCCTGTGGGTCCCCACCCGGGACGGCACCCGGTACGTCTCGGTGGCGCAGATGCGCCCCAACACCGGCCCCACCTCCTACCAGGACGACATGGTCGGCCACCTGGTCCCGCGCGGCCGGCGGCCCATGCTGGACATCGCCCTGGACGAGGGCCGGATCGTCCGTGAGGGCGACCCGGAGTGGCGCGAGGAGGTCCCCGTACGGGTCGAGTCCATCCCGGTGCGGCGCGAGGGCCGGGTGCTCGGGGTGATCGCCCGCAACACCAACCTGCTGAGCGTGCGCACCCCGAGCCGCCTGGAGCTCACCTACCTCCAGAGCGCTTCCGACCTCGCGCAGATGATCGCTGCCGGATCGTTTCCCTTCCCTAACCAGCAGGTCGACATGGACGCCTCGCCGCGGGTCGGCGACGGCCTGATCCGGGTGGACGGCGACGGCATCGTCCAGTACGCCTCCCCGAACGCCCTCTCCGCCTACCACCGGCTCGGCCTCGCCGCCGACCTGCTCGGCCACCACCTCGGCCAGACCACGGCCGAACTCGCCCCGACCAAGGGGCCGGTGGACGAGGCGCTCGCCAAACTCGCCAGCGGCTGGGCGCCGCGCGAGTTCGAGATCGAGTCCGAGGACGGCGTCATCCAGTTCCGGGCGATCCCGCTCAAGCCCAAGGGCACCCGCATCGGTTCCCTGGTCCTGCTCCGGGACGTCACCGAACTGCGGCGCCGTGAGCGGGAGTTGATCACCAAGGACGCCACCATCCGGGAGATCCACCACCGGGTGAAGAACAACCTCCAGACGGTCGCCGCGCTGCTGCGCCTGCAGGCCCGGCGCATCGACTCCGAACGCGGCCGGGAGGCCCTGGAGGAGGCCGTACGCCGGGTCGGCTCGATCGCCATCGTGCATGAGACGCTGTCCCAGAACCTGGACGAGCGCGTCGAGTTCGACGAGATCGCGGACCGGGTGCTCGCGATGGTCGCCGAGATCTCGCCCGGGAAGGTCGTTGGCCGGCGCACCGGCCGCTTCGGGATACTCGACGCCGAGGTCGCCACCCCGCTGTCGATGGTGCTCACCGAAGTCCTGCAGAACGCCCTCGAACACGGCTTCCGCGAGGGGGACACCGGCACCGTCGAGGTCTCGGCGGTCCGCGGCGGCACCAGCAAGGAGGCCCGGCTGCTCGTCACCGTCCAGGACGACGGTGTCGGCCTGCCCGAGGGATTCGACCCGCATCGCTCCGGCAACCTGGGCCTGCAGATCGTGCGGACGCTGGTGGAGGGCGAGTTGGGCGGCACGTTCGACATGGTGCCGGCGCCGGAGCGCGGGACCCGGGTGATCCTGGACGTGCCGGTGCGACCGCAGAAGTAGGCCGCGCCGCCGGGGTGTTCGGGCACAGCAAAGAGCCCCGGACCTGGTGGGTCCGGGGCTGCTCGCTCGTTGCTGCTCTTACTGCTAAGCGCATCGGGGGGTACTGCGCGCTGCGGCTCGGGGGCGGGAGATGCGTACTCGCTGTACGCGCCGCCAAGCTCAGGCTGTCACCAGGGGTGGGACTGTCAGGCGGTGGCCTGACGGGCCCGGTTGCGGGCGGCACGGCGCTTCATCGCGCGACGCTCGTCCTCGCTGAGACCACCCCAGACGCCGGAGTCCTGACCGGACTCGAGCGCCCACTGCAGACACTGATCCATGACGGGGCAGCGACGGCAGACGGCCTTGGCTTCCTCGATCTGCAGCAGCGCAGGACCGGTGTTGCCGATGGGGAAGAAGAGCTCGGGGTCTTCCTCGCGGCAAACGGCGTTGTGACGCCAGTCCATGGCTGCTACCTCTC
>NZ_JAEKKT010000417.1 GCF_019510245.1 Streptomyces sp.
GCCGCGGATCCCGGCGTCACCGAGAAACGCATGTTCGGCGGCATCGCCTTCCTGCACGAAGGCAATGTGGCCGTCGGCGTGACCGGCGACGAGCTCATGGTCCGCGTCGGTCCCCACGCCGCCGACGCGGCCCTCGCCCGCCCCGGGGCGCGCGTCTTCGACATGACCGGCCGTCCCATGCGCGGCTGGGTCCTGGTCGCCGGGTCCGCAGTGACGGAGGACGAGGCCCTGGGAGCGTGGATCGACGAGGGGCGCGCCTTCGCGGCCAGCCTGCCGCCCAAGTAACGGCCGCCTTCGCCGCCAGCCTGCCGCCCAAGCCCTGCCCCTTGGTCCCTGGCCACTGGCCCCCGGTCCCTAGTCCCTGGCCGAGGGGATGGACGAGCGGCCATCCGGTCCAGGTGCCGCTGTGACCACAGGGGCGGGGCTTCGTCGGAGGCGTACCCGGACCGGTTCGGCGGCCGCGCTCCAAGCGCCGATCGGATGGGTCACTGGCCGGCTCCCGGACTTGAGTTCCGCGGTCCTACCGCAGCCAGCACGGCCTCCAACTGCCGTAGCGGATCCGGGCCGGCGATCCGCAGGACGACCGTGTCCGCGCCGGCCGTCGCCAGAGCCCGGAGACGCTCGGCGGCCTGCGCGGCGGGGCCCGAGACGGTGAACACCTCGTGCGGCGGGCGGCCGAGCCAGGCACCGTGGCCCTCGATGTGCGGGTGCAGGACCTGGGCCACCTCGTCGGCATCGTCACCGACGCAGGCGAAGGCGAAGACGGTCAGGGCGTGATCGGACGCGGCGCCGCCCTTCGCGGTCAGAGCGCGGGCGTTCTCCAGATCGCGCGGGCCGTGGCCCTCAGTGATCACGGTGCCGTCCGCGACACGGCCGGACAGTTCCAGGGAGCGGGAGCGGACCACGCCCGCGACCACCGGGGGCACTTCGGTCGGCGGATGCGTCAACCGGACTCCGTCCAGGTGCACTTCACGACCCGTCAGCTCAACGCGCTCCCCGCGCAGCAGCGCGCGTACCGAGGTGATCGTCTCCTCCAGCAGGGCCAGCGGGGAACGGGCCGCGGCGCCCACCTGGACCATCCACTCCTGCACGCCGTGCCCGATCCCGGCCACCAGCCGTCCGGGGAACACCCGTGCCAGCGTGGCCAGTTCCATCGCCAGAAGCGCCGGGCTGCGCAACGGGGCGGGGGCGATGCCGATACCCACCTTGATGCGTTCCGTGGCTCCCAGGGCCACGGCCGCTGCCGACACCCCGCCGTTCCACCCGAGGTCCTCCACCACCCACACGTCGTCCACGCCGAGCGCCTCTGCCTGCCGCGCGAAGCCGGGCAGCCCCTCCGGGGCCCAGTCGCGGTCGTACATCACGCCGATCCGTACGTTCGTCATACGCGGAACCTATGGTGTGGTGACAGCTCGTTCAACGGGGCATGTGGGCAAGGGGGGACGACCACGTCAACCGACCTCGGAGCAGGTGCCCCCAGATCCGCAGGGCGAGGGCGACGGCTGCGGGCGGCAGGTCGGGCAAGGCGGGGCGCACCTGCCGAGAAGCCCGGGGTCGAAGTCGGACCAGTCCCCTGAACCCTCATCGACGAGGCGGAACTGCCCCGCTTCGTTCAGCGCCGCTTCACCACGGATTACTGAAGACCGGAACGCAGATCGCCGTGGGGGAATCCATGGACTCCCCCACGGGCGGTCGTTTCTCCATCAGCCATGTGGTCGGAGCGCGGAACCGCTCCGGCTCAGCCCCCGCTCTTCCGCCGGAACGACCGCTGGCTCGCGGCCGGGCCGTGCGCTCCACGAATCTTCGAGGCCTGAGGGTTGGCAGCGAGATCGGCGGCGTCCGCCTGCGCACCGCGCTTGCGCGCCAAGGCCTCGCGGAACTTGCGCTTGAGGTCGTAATTGCCGTCGCTGTCGGGCGCGAGTTCGGACGTCTCGGGCTCAGCCGGCTCCGAACCTTCTGGGGATGCAGCTTCTGCGGTCATCGTGACCTCCTGGGTTCGGGCAGTGGGAATCACAGCTTGTCATGCCGGGGTGTTCCTTCTCAGCCCCGGTATCCGCCTCGCCGCCCGGCACCACGTGATGTCCCGGCGCAGTTCATTCGAGAGAACGCCGTACGCCGTCGCCGCATCCCCCTCGCAGCATCCCTGGATGTCCGGACACTCCCACCAGGTGAAATGTTTCCGCAGGTCAGAGGCTTGTTAACCGACATGACAACGGTCACCGATGCAGCCTTTGGCGATTCGTGCACGAGTACGTTTCACTGCGGGCAAGGCATCCGCTGCGAGGGGGAAGGCGTACACCATGGGCGATCACACTCGCGGGCACGATCCAGGACACAAGCACGGAGGAGGGCACGCCGGCCACTCCCATGGCGTCTCGGCGGACGCCGACCGCTGCTGGCTGGGCATCGCGCTCGGCCTGATCGCCGTGTTCATGGCGGGCGAGGTCGTCGTCGGTGTCGTGGCTCAGTCCCTCGCCCTGATCTCGGACGCGGCGCACATGCTGACCGACGCCGTGTCGATCGTGTTCGCGCTGATCGCCATGCGGCTGGCCGCCCGCCCGGCCCGCGGCGTTTTCACCTACGGCCTCAAGCGCGCCGAGATCCTCTCTGCTCAGGCGAACGGCCTGACCTTGCTGCTGCTCGGCGCATGGCTCGCGTACGAGGCCGTGCACCGGCTGATCGATCCGCCCGAGGTGGAGGGCGGGCTGGTGTTCGGCACAGCCCTCGTCGGGATCGTGGTGAACATCGCGGCCGCTTGGTGCATCTCCAAAGCCAACCGATCCTCGCTCAACGTCGAGGGTGCCTACCAGCACATCCTCAACGACCTCTTCGCGTTCATCGGCACCGCGGTGGCCGGTCTGATCGTGCTGCTCACCGGGTTCGCCCGCGCCGACGCCATCGCCACGCTCGTGGTGGTCGCCCTGATGGTCAAGGCCGGGTACGGGCTGCTGCGTGAGTCCGGCCGGATCTTCCTGGAGGCCGCCCCCGCAGATGTCGACCCGGACGCACTGGGCGACAAGCTCGTCGCCCAGGCGGCGGTCGTCGAGGTGCACGACCTGCATGTCTGGCAGATCACCTCCGGCCAGTCCGCCCTCTCCGCGCACGTGCTGGTCGAACCCGGCCGCGACTGCCACGCCGTCCGTCGCGACCTGGAGGAGCTCCTCCAGCACGACTACGGCATCACCCACACCACGCTCCAGGTCGACCACGTCCCGGAACAGGTCCTGCAGGTCGCCCTGGCCGGTGAACGAGCGGGCGACGCCGCGCACTGCGAGGACCCGCACGGCCCCGTCCACCGGGGCGGACCGCACAAGCACTGACCTTCGCGCGGGCACCCGCCGACGGGACGAGACTTCGTGGATTCAGATCTCCGTGCACCGCCGAAGGCGTGCCGGCCATCGTTTCCGACGTCGACGCCCCGGCCCGTCTCGGCCACGCCCTCACCGACCCGATCCGATCCGATCCGCTGCCGCGTCCCGCTCGCCTTGAGGAAAGCCTCGGCACACCCCGGCGAAAGCCTCGGCACACCCCGGCCGATCTGGCCGCCCAGCTGAAGATCCGTCCACGCCCCGAAGCCCGTCGCGCCGACCAAGCCATCTCCTTCGGATCATCCTCCCGGGCGTGCGATAAGTTGCCCGTCATGACTCAACTCGGCTTTGTCGCCTGGCCACTTGACCCGATCAAAACCGAGCGGCTCGTGCTCCGCGAGTCCGCGGCCCGGGACCGTGCGGCGTTCATCGAGCTGCTCGCCTCGTCGGAGGTGCACACCTACCTCGGTGGCCCTCAGCCGCGTGATGAGCTCGAGCGCTCGGTGCCTGAGACGCCCGGGCGGCGCCCCGGTCTCTTCGTGATCGAGCTCGACGGAGCGATGATCGGCACGGTCGAGGTCAGCCGGCGCGAAGCGGAGCGTCGCGGCAACGTCCGTCCGGACGCCGGGGAGGCCGAGCTCAGCTACCTGTTCCTTCCGGAGGCGTGGGGACGCGGTTACGCCACCGAGGCGTGCGCGGCTGCACTCGACTGGTTCGCCGACGCGCATCCCGGAGTGCCGGTGGTGCTCTACACGCAGACCGCCAATGCCCGCTCAATGCGCCTCGCGGCCAAGCTGGGGTTCACCGAGGTGAAACGCTTCGAGAAGTGGGACGCCGAACAGTGGATGGGCGAGTGGTCCCCGGTCACACCGCCCGCTTGAGGTCGACACGGCGGCCGGGAGTCACGAAGCGCTTCACCGAGCTGTTCGGGCCGCCCTGCTGTCCCCCGACACCCTGATCATGACCTCACGGCACTTCGGCGGGGCGGTTGCCGGTGACGCCGGTGACCCTCGTGCGTAGAGGTGCCGTCGGCCGTGAACAGCCGCTCACCCGTCCTGGCTCACCGCCGCGTCGAGGAGCGGGCCGAGTTCGCGGGCCACGATCATCAGCGGACGTGTG
>NZ_JAEKKT010000205.1 GCF_019510245.1 Streptomyces sp.
GGCAGTCCAGGGCCTTGGTGACCTCGGACGGGGCCAGGTAGCCGTTGCCCGCGTTCGTCGACGCCGGCATGCCGATCGCGATCTGGTCGGGGCGCAGCGGCGGGAAGACGTTGCCGGCGTCGCCCGCCACCGGGAAGCCGGTGAGCAGCATGTCGGTCATGGCGATTTGCCATCCTCCCCCTCCTAGAAGAGAGGGATTCCAACCCAGGCGGGTTGAGGTTCACGGGCGCTCGAACAGCTGGTGGCCGCTGTCACCCCTCCGGCACCGGCTGTCTGCCGGGGGCGAGGGATCCCGCCCTGTCCTGCCGCGACGTTCATACTTGCGTTCTCATCCGCGTTGCAGGTGAACCCGCAGGACACGCAGACGAAGTCGGCTTGGCTCTTGCGCGACTTCTTCTCGATCCAACCGCAGGCACTGCACCGCAGACTGGTGAAAGGTGCGGGCACATCCTCGACCCGACCCGGAGCCTTCTGCTCCGTGCGCCGCCTCAACAGGCCCCACCCCTGAGCGAGAACGGCCCTGTTCAGTCCAGCCTTCTGCCGAACGTTGCTGCCAGGCTGCTCAGCAGTCCCCCTCGCCGAGCGAGTCATATTCTTGATGTTCAGCTTCTCGAACCGCACCAGACCGTACGATCCGGCGAGCATCGTGCTGGTCTTCTCACACCAGTCCTTGCGCCGGTCGGCCTCGCGCGCCTTCAACCGGGCGGCCTTCGCGTACTCAGCAGTCTTGACGTCACTGCCCTTCGGGGCACGGGCGGCACGCCGCTGGTGCTTGCGGACCTGCGCGCGCTCCCTGACCGTGAGCTGTGGGCAGTTCAGCTTTCGGCCGTCGGACAGAGCGGCCGTGATGGTCACACCCCGGTCGATGCCGATGACCTCGCCCGTCGTCGGCGCGGCGATCGCTTCGGGTATTGCGGCGAACGCAACGTGCCACTGTCCGTTGCGGAAGGTGACCCGAAACGTCTTCGCCGCGGGCAGTTCGGGACGGGTGAGGCGGAAACGCACCCAGCCACAGCCAGGAACCTTCACCCGCGCCCACCGCCGGTTCAGCCTCTGTACCACGACTGAGCGTCCCATGACCTGCTTGCCCTTGGCGTTCAACTTCGGGCTGCCGTCCGGTTCGAACTCCGGGACACGGTCAGTACCGACGACCCTAAAGCCCTCGTGCACATGTTTTCTGCGCCAGGTCGGCTCACCGAATCCCGAGGTGAAGCGCGCGTTCTTGGCTGCGGCGAAGTCCCTCAGAGCCTGCTGCTGCACATCCACGTTCCCCGTACCGAGCCACGCGTTTTCACGCCGGGCCTCGGTCAGTTGACGGCACTGATCCGCCAAACCTGGCGCGGCTCTGCGCCCGGGGCGCCAGTACGCGTGCTGCTCGACCGCAAGGTTCCACACATACCGGGCGTGCGCACAGTGCAGCAGCATCTGCTGCTCCTGTACGGGCGTCGGGTACAGGCGGAAACGGGACATGTCGCGAACCTAGCCACCCCATTCCCCGCCCGCTCACGCCTTCGATCAACATCACCCACGAGAGTGACCGACACGTCCTGCCGGCCGGGGTCGCCAGCAGCGCCGAACTCCCGCTGTGTACAGGCGAGTTGACCGTCGTGCCGCTGCCCGCCATGCAGGTCCAGCCGGAGAGACCCGATTCGAACCCGCCGTTGACGGCGAGTTCCGCGTCGGCCGCACGGGCGGCCGACGAGAGAGCGGTGATACCGGGTACGGCCAGCAACGCGGCCGTGAGCATGGTGAGGACAGGTCTCGCGCGAACCACAAGCGCCTCCGGGGATGGGGGATTTGGAGGTGGGGTGCGCACTCAACTTGGTCCAGACCAATCCACCTGTCAAGAGCGAGGGCCCTTCACGGCCGCCCGCAGGACAACGCCCCGAAAGGGGCGCTGGGGGTACCCCCGGCCGAAGGCTGGGGGAGGAACTGCGCGAACAACCCCCACGCACCCGCGGCCGACCGACAACCGGCACCCGCCGCGGCGCCTGGTCACCCGTCGGCCAAGCCGGCGGCAGCCTCATGCATCGCCAGCTCCAGCAGCCCCGGATCCGTCAGCGTCCCCGACCCGTCCGGCGCCACCAGCCACCGCACTCCCCGGGTCGACCGGCCCGGATACGGCACGACGATCCAGGTACCGGCCCCCGCCGTGCGGATCCCGGTGCCGAGCCACCGGGCCGCCGTGCCGGGCGGCACGAAGAAGCCCACCCGGTCGTCCCCGAAGTCGGCCAGGACAGGCCCCGGCCGGTCGAGGACGCGGGTGAGCACGTCGAGAGTCGGATAGCCGAGCCCGCCCGGCAGGATCAGCACATCCCAGGCCCTGCCGGCGGGGAGCAGGGCGACCCCCAGCGGGTTGCGCTCCCATTCCCAGCGGCAGGCCTCGGGATCCGGTGCGACGGATGCCAGCCACTCGACCGCCGTCTTCGCCCCAGTCATCAGAAGACCTCCCCGTCTCGCTCGTCGACGCGGGCTCGCGTCACGGGGAGAGAGGGAGGTCGTCCGGGGGCATTACGCGGGTTTCGGCACCCTGTCGAAGTGAGCTGGGTCACACACCGGGCCGGCTCAGCTGTCGAAGCCCAGCCCCAGCCGGTCCATCGTCCGCAGCCACAGGTTGCGGCGCCCGCCGTGGGCGTCCGCGCGGGCCAGGGACCACTTGGTGAGGGCGATGCCCGTCCAGGCGAACGGTTCGGGCGGGAACGGCAGCGGTTTCTTGCGGACCATCTCCAGCCGGGTGCGCTCGGTCTCCTCCCCGGCCAGCAGGTCCAGCATCACGTCGGCGCCGAACCGGGTGGCGCCGACGCCCAGGCCGGTGTACCCGGCCGCGTACGCGACGCGCCCCTGGTGCGCGGTGCCGAAGAACGCCGAGAAGCGCGAGCAGGTGTCGATCGCGCCGCCCCACGCGTGCGTGAAGCGGACGCCCTCCAACTGCGGGAAGCAGGTGAAGAAGTGTTCGGCGAGCTTGAGATAGGTCTCCGGACGGTCGTCGTACTCGCGGCGCACCCGGCCGCCGTAGTGGTGGATGGCGTCGTAGCCGCCCCACAGGATGCGGTTGTCGGCGGACAGCCGGAAGTAGTGGAACTGGTTGGCGGAGTCCCCGAGGCCCTGCCGGTTCTTCCAGCCGATCGCGCCGAGTTGCTCCGCGGTGAGCGGCTCGGTCATCAGGGCGTAGTCGTAGACCGGGACGGTGTAGGCGCGGACCCGCTTGAGCAGGTTCGGGAAGATGTTGGTGGCGAGCGCGATCTGCCGGGCGCGGACGGTGCCGTACGGGGTGCGTACGGCCATGCCGGCGCCGTAGGCCTTCAGGTCGAGGGCGGGCGTGTGTTCGTACACCCGGACGCCGAGCGCGCGGCAGGCCTGCTTGAGGCCCCAGGCGAGCTTGGCCGGGTGCAGCATGGCCACGCCCCGGCGGTCGTACAGGCCCGCCTCGAAGGTGGGCGAGGCGACCTGCTCGCGCACCGCGTCGGCGTCGAGGAACTCGATGCCGTCGGCGAGGCCCCGCTGCTCCAGTCGCCGGTGCCAGTCGCGCAGCGCCCAGGCCTGGTACGTCTCGGTGGCCACGTCGATCTCGCCGGTGCGCTCGAACTCGCAGTCGATGCCGTGCCGGGCGACGCCGGCCTCGATCTCGTCGAGGTTGCGCAGGCCCAGCTCCTGGAGCCGGTGGATCTCCTCGGGCCAGCGGGCGAGCCCGTTGGGCAGCCCGTGGGTGAGGGAGGCGGCGCAGAAGCCGCCGTTGCGGCCCGAGGCGGCCCAGCCCACCTCGTGGCCTTCCAGCAGGACCACCTCGCGCCCGGGGTCGCGCTCCTTGGCGTTGAGCGCGGTCCACAGTCCGCTGTAGCCGCCGCCGACGACCAGCAGGTCGCAGGTGTCGGCGCCGGTGAGCGCGGGCTCGGGGTGGGGCTTGCCGGGGTCTTCGAGCCAGTACGGGACCGGCTGTGCTTCGGAGAGAGACTTGGTCCAATTTGCCTGACGGCTCATGGCGCTTGGGGCCATGATTTTCAACTCCCTACAGAGTCAATTAAAGGGCTATGCCTTTTGCCTGTTGCGGCGGTTGTTGACGAGCATCGATGCCAGGACGAACAGTACGGCGACCAGGAACATGGCCGTACCGATGACGTTGATCTGGACGGGCGTGCCGCGCTGTGCCGAACCCCAGACGAACATGGGGAAGGTGACGGTGGAGCCCGCGTTGAAATTGGTGATGATGAAATCGTCGAAGGAGAGCGCGAAGGACAGCAGCGCGCCCGCCGCGATTCCGGGGGCCGCGATGGGGAGGGTGACCCTGAGGAACGTCTGCGCCGGTCCGGCGTAGAGGTCCCGGGCGGCCTCCTCCAGGCGCGGGTCCATCGACATCACGCGCGCCTTGACCGCGGTGACGACGAAGCTGAGGCAGAACATGATGTGGGCGATCAGGATGGTGTAGAACCCCAGCTGGGCGCCCATGTTGAGGAACAGGGTGAGCAGCGAGGCCGCCATGACGACCTCGGGCATCGCCATCGGCAGGAAGATCAGCGAGTTGACGGCGCCGCGGGCGCGGAACCGGTAGCGGACCAGCGCGAAGGCGATCATCGTGCCGAGCACGGTGGCGCCGATCGTCGCCAGCGCGGCGATCCGGAGGCTGATGGAGAGCGAGCCGCACATGTCGGCGACCCCGCACGGCTGCTTCCAGGCGTCCAGCGAGAACTGCTGCCATTCGTAGTTGAAGCGCCCCTTCGGTTTGTTGAAGGAGAACACCGTGACGATGACGTTCGGAAGCAGAAGATATCCGAGCGTCAGGAGTCCCGCGATGACGACGAGATTCTTCTTGAGCCAGTTGACGAAGGGCATTTAGACCAGATCCTCCGTCCCGGACCGGCGAATGTAGATCGTGACCATGGCGAGGATCGCCGCCATGAGGATGAAGGACAGCGCGGCCGCCGTCGGGTAGTCCAGGATCCGCAGGAACTGCGTCTGGATCACGTTGCCGATCATGCGGGTGTCGGTGGAGCCGAGGAGTTCGGCGTTGACGTAGTCGCCGGCCGCCGGGATGAAGGTCAGCAGGGTGCCGGAGACCACGCCCGGCATCGACAGCGGGAAGGTGACCTTCCGGAACGTCGTCCACGGCTTGGCGTACAGGTCGCCGGCGGCCTCGTGCAGCCGGCCGTCGATCCGCTCCAGCGAGGTGTAGAGCGGCAGGATCATGAACGGCAGGAAGTTGTACGTCAGACCGCAGACCACGGCGAGCGGCGTGGCCAGCACACGGTCGCCGGCCGTCCAGCCGAGGAAGTCGGTGACGCTCAGGATGTGCAGCGAGTTCAGGGCGTGCACGACCGGGCCGTTGTCGGCGAGGATCGTCTTCCAGGCCAGGGTGCGGATCAGGAAGCTGGTGAAGAACGGCGCGATCACCAGGACCATGATCAGGTTCCGCCAGCGACCGGCGCGGAAGGCGATCAGGTAGGCCAGCGGGTAGCCGAGCAACAGGCAGAGGATCGTGGCCGCCGCCGCATAGAAGACGGACCGCAGGAACTGCGGCCAGTACTCGCTCAGCGCGTCCCAGTAGGTCGCGAAGTGCCAGGTGACCTTGTAGCCCTCTTCCAGGGAACCCGTCTGGACCGACGTGGACGCCTGGTAGATCATCGGCAGCGCGAAGAACACGACCAGCCAGAGGATGCCGGGGAGCAGCAGCCAGTACGGGGTGAAGCGGCCGCGCCTGCGCGGTGGCTTCTGCGCCTCGGGGGCGGCGGGCGCCAGCGGCGGGGGCGCCTCGGAGAGCGTGGCCATCAGGCGGCCTCCTCCTCGGTGCCGGCGTCGATGTCCTGGGCGGCGTCGAGGCCGAAGGTGTGGGCCGGGCTCCAGTGCAGGACGACGTCGGCACCGGGGACGAGCCGCCCGTCGCGTTCGACGTTCTGCACGTACACCGCGAACTCGTCGCAGACCGGGCTGTCGATGACGTACTGCGTGGAGACGCCGATGAAACTGGCGTCGACGACCTTGCCGGTGATCCGGTTGCGGCCCTCGGGGATGGAGCCCGCGTCGTCGGCGTGGGTGAGGGAGATCTTCTCGGGGCGGATCCCGACCAGCACCTTGCCGCCGGTCGTGGTCGGCGCCGAACACCGGGCCTCGGGCAGCACCAGCTTCCCGCCGCCGGCCTTGAGGACGATGTCGTCCCCGCTCTTCGTGTCGACCTCTGCCTCGATGAGGTTCGAGGTGCCGAGGAAGTTCGCGACGAACGTGGTGTTCGGGTTCTCGTAGAGGTCGGCCGGCGAGCCGAGCTGCTCGACGCGCCCCGCGTTCATCACGGCGACCGTGTCGGCCATGGTCATGGCCTCCTCCTGGTCGTGCGTGACGTGCACGAAGGTGATGCCGACCTCGGTCTGGATCCGCTTGAGCTCCAGCTGCATCTGGCGGCGCAGCTTGAGGTCGAGGGCGCCGAGCGGCTCGTCGAGGAGGAGCACCTTGGGGTGGTTGATCAGCGCGCGGGCCACCGCGACGCGCTGCTGCTGGCCGCCGGAGAGCTGGTGCGGCTTCTTGCGCGCCTGCTCGCCGAGCTGGACCAGCTCCAGCATGTCCTCGACCTGCTTCTTCACGCTCTTGATGCCGCGCCGGCGCAGGCCGAAGGCGACGTTCTCGAAGATGTCGAGGTGGGGGAAGAGGGCGTACGACTGGAAGACCGTGTTCACCGGCCTCTTGTACGGCGGTAGATGGGTGACGTCCTGGTCGCCGAGGTGCACGGTGCCGGTGGTCGGCTCCTCCAGTCCCGCGATCATGCGCAGGGTGGTGGTCTTGCCGCAGCCGGAGGCACCGAGGAGAGCGAAGAAGGAGCCCTGCGGCACGGTCAGGTCCATCGGCTGTACGGCGGTGAAGCCGTTGTCGTAGGTCTTGCCGATGCCGGTGAGGCGGACGTCGCCGCTGCTGTCTGTCGTCATTCTCGTCACGCCCCTGTGAGCTTCGCGAACTTCTGCTGGTAGGCCGTCTCTTCCTTCGAGCTCAGGGCGCGGAAGGCATGGGACCTGGCCTGCATGGCTTTGTCGGGCACGATCAGCGGGTTGCTCGCCGCCGACTTGTCGATCTTGGCAAGGTACGGCTGCACGCCCGCGACCGGACTGACGTAGTTCACGTAGGCGGAGAGTTCGGCGGCCGGTTCGGGCTCGTAGTAGTAGTCGATGAGCCGCTCGGCGTTCGTCTTGTGGCGCGCCTTGTTGGGGATCATCATGTTGTCGGTCGACGTCATGTAGCCGCTGTCCGGGATGACGTAGCCGACGTCCGGGTTGTCGGCCTGGAGCTGCACGATGTCGCCGCCCCAGGCGACGCAGGCCGCCAGGTCGCCCTTGCTGAGGTCCGAGGTGTAGTCGTTGCCGGTGAACCGGCGGATCTGCCCCTTGTCGACGGCCTTCTGGAGCCGGGCGATCACCGCGTCGTAGTTGTCGTCGGTGAACTTCGCCGGGTCGATGCCCATGTCGAGCATGGTCATGCCGACGGTGTCGCGCATCTCGGTCAGCAGCCCGACCCGGCCCTTGAGTGCGGGGTTGTCGAGCAGGTCGGAGACCGACTTCACCTCGACGCCGTTCAGCGCCTTCTTGTTGAAGGCGACGACCGTCGAGATGCCCTGCCAGGGGTACGAGTAGGCGCGGCCCGGGTCCCAGTCGGGGGCGCGGAACTGGTCCGACAGGTTGGCGAAGGCGTGCGGCAGGTTGGACGCGTCCAGCTTCTGGACGTAGCCGAGCCGGATCATGCGGGCGGCCAGCCAGTCGGTGAGGACGATCAGGTCGCGGCCGGTGTCCTGGCCGGCGGCGAGCTGCGGCTGGATCTTGCCGAAGAACTCGTCGTTGTCGTTGATGTCCTCGGTGTACTTCACCGTGATGCCGGTCCGCTTGCGGAACGCGTCCAGCGTCGGATGCTTCTTCCCGCTGTCGTCGACGTCGAGGTACTCGGGCCAGTTGGAGAAGTTGACGACCTTCTCCGTGGCCGAGTGGTCGTCGGCGGAGACCCCGCCCTGGGACTTGCCGGCCGCGGGGATGCCGCAGGCGCTCAGCGCCCCGACGCCGCCCACCGCGAGCGCGCCGCCCAGGAAGGACCGGCGGGCCAGGGCGGCCCGGCCGGTGCGGAGACTGCGCCGCATGGCGGCCACTTCGACCGGGGTCGGGCGGTGGGACTCGTACTGCCTCATGCGCTAGATGCCCTTTCGGGAAGGAGGCCGCCTGACGAACGGCCGAAGATCTGACTATCGGTCCCCGAAGATCGTGCGGTGCCAGTCCTTCCGCGCCACCGCCGTATTGTCGAACATAACGTGCTTGACCTGCGTGTACTCCTCGAACGAGTACGACGACATGTCCTTGCCGAAGCCGGACGCCTTGTAGCCGCCGTGCGGCATCTCGCTGATGATCGGAATGTGGTCGTTGACCCACACGCACCCCGCCTTGATCTCGCGGGTCGCGCGGTTCGCCCGGTAGACGCCGCTGGTCCACGCGGAGGCTGCCAGACCGTAGGGGGTGTCGTTGGCCAGCCGGATTCCCTCATCATCACCGTCGAACGGCAGGACGACCAGCACCGGCCCGAAGATCTCGGACTGGACGATCTCGCTGTCCTGCGGTGCGTCGGCGATCAGGGTCGGCCGGTAGTACGCGCCGCTCTTCAGCTCGTCCTGCGGCGGCTCGCCGCCGGTCACCACGCGCGCGTAGCCGCGCGCCCGCTCCACGAACCCGGCGACCCGGTCCCGCTGCGCGTGTGAGATCAGCGGCCCGAGATCGGTACCGGGTGCGAACGGGTCCCCCAGCCGCACGGTCTCCATCAGGGCGGCCGTCCGCTCCACGAAGGCCTCGTAGAGCGGCCGCTGCACGTACGCGCGCGTGGCGGCGGTGCAGTCCTGCCCGGTGTTGATGAGCGCACCCGCGACGGCGCCGTTGACGGCCGCCTCCAGGTCCGCGTCGTCGAAGACCACGAACGGCGCCTTGCCGCCGAGTTCCAGGTGCAGCCGCTTCACGGTCGCGGTGGCGACCTCGGCGACCCGCTTGCCGACACCGGTGGACCCGGTGAAGGAGGTCATGGCCACGTCGGGGTGCCCGACGAGGTGCTCGCCGGCCACCCGCCCCGTGCCCGTGACGATGTTGATCACCCCGTCCGGGATCCCGGCGAGCGTGGCGGCCTCGGCGAACAGGAGCGAGGTCAGCGGGGTGAGTTCGGCCGGCTTCAGCACGATGGTGTTGCCGGCGGCGATCGCCGGGAGGAACTTCCAGGCGGCCATCTGGAGCGGATAGTTCCAGGGCGCGATCGACCCGACGACGCCGATGGGCTCGCGGCGGACGTACGACGTGTGGTCGCCGGAGTACTCGGCGGCGGCCTGCCCCTGCAGGTGCCGGGCGGCACCGGCGAAGAACGCGGTGTTGTCGATGGTCCCCGGCACGTCGAACTCACGCGTCAGCTTCAGCGGCTTGCCGCACTGGAGGGACTCGGCACGGGCGAATTCCTCGGCGCGGTCGGCGAGCACGGCGGCGAACCGGTGCAGGGCGTCCGACCGGTCGCCGGGGGTGGTCGCGGCCCAGCCGGGGAAGGCGGCCTTCGCGGCGGCCACGGCTCGGTCGACGTCCTCGGTGCCGGCCAGCTCGTACGTGTACACGTCCACGCCGGTGGCCGGGTCGACGACGGCGTGCGTACGACCCGACGTGCCCTTGGCGAACCGGCCCGCGATGTACTGCGCGCCGCCCGCGAGCCGCTCCTGCGCGGGGAAGGTCTCCGGGGTGGCGGTGCCCGGGTTGTCCATGTCGCTTCTCCTCCGCCGTCACCCCGCCCCGGGAGGCGGGTGGCGTAGCTCCGGCTCGATTTGACTGCCGATCCTGACAGAGCAAGGGGCGACCAACAAGTGATTCCGTTGTTGCCTTTTGGTTACGCGACGGAATCTGTCGACCGGGTGTCGAGTCAGGAGGTAAAAGGCAGGACGGAGTGTCAGTGGTGGCTGCCAGACTGGCGTGCATGGCGAAGATCGATTCTGTGGAGGCCCTGATCAGGGCGGTCCGGGCGGGGGCCAGGATCAAGTACCTGCACTTCTGGGGACACCGGGCGCTGCCGGACGGCCGGGTCTCGGCGAGCTGCCTGAGCCAGTGGTCGCCGTCACCCTTCGTGGTCGACGGTGTCGAGTACGCGACCGCCGAGCACTGGATGATGGCGGGAAAGGCCCGGCTGTTCGGGGACGCGGAGGCCGAGCGGGCGGTCCTGGCGGCGACGCACCCCGCCGCGGCGAAGAAGGCGGGCCGACTGGTCCGGGGCTTCGACGAGGCGACCTGGCAGCGGGAACGCCTCGGCATCGTGACCGAGGGCAGCGTGCACAAGTTCACCGCCGACGCCGGCCTCCGCGACTTCCTGCTGGCGACCGGCGACCGCGTCCTGGTGGAGGCCAGCCCGGTGGACCGGGTATGGGGCATCGGCCTGGCGGCGACGGACACGGGGGCAGAGGACCCGGAGCAGTGGAAGGGGCTGAACCTCCTGGGCTTCGCGCTGATGGCGGCGAGAGAGCGCTTGGAAAGAGAGGGGAATGCTTCCCGTCTGAAGGACGCGGCACCCGTACCCGACGGGTCCAGCCCCACCTGAAGGGGCGCTGGGCTTCTGTCCGACGGGACCGGCCTTACCCAGGGGGCGCTGGGGGTGCCCCCGGCCGAAGGCTGGGGGAGGAACTGCGCGACCAGCCCCCACCCACCCGCACTCGGCCACCCACCGCACCACCCGAGCTATTGTCCCTGGCTCCCCGCCACCACGATCAGCGTGATGAACGCCGCCGCAAGCACCAGCCCCGCCGACCCGCAGATGATCCCGGCCAGCGCCTGCCCACCGTTCGTGGCCTGGCCTCGTCCGACCCGGGCCCGCCCGATCGTCCCCAGCACGATGCCCAGCACCCCCAGCACCAACGCGACCGGCGCCAGGCAGAACCCGATCGCGCTGATGATCCCGGTCACCATGGCGGCCGTCCCCAGCCCGTTGTCGGGCGCCGGCTGCATCCCTGGCCAGCCTCCGTACCCCCCGGGCCCCGCCGGGTACGAGGGCAGCGGCGTGCCGGGGTAGCCGTACGGCACCGGCACCGGCACCGGCCCCGGTCCGTTCGGGGCGATCGGCGGTGGCGGCACCGCCGCACTCCGCGGCTGCTGCGCCACAGGCGGCGCGTACGGGTTCGGCGGCGCATGGGGGCTCGGCGGCGCGTACGGGTTCGGCGGCGCATGGGGGCTCGGCGCCGCGAAGGGGTTCGCCGGCGGAGCCGGGGGCGGGCCGGACGGCGCGGCGAAGGGGTTGGCCCAGCCCTGCGGCGGCGCGCCGGCCGAGATGCCCGGCCCGGGTGTCTCCACGACCGTCGGCTGGTCATGAACCGTCGGCGGTGTCACCGGCGCCGGCGGTGTCACCGGCGCCGCCGACGCCGCCGGCCCGGCCCCCTCCCCGCCGGCCTCCCCCTTGTCCAGCCGTACCTTCGGAGCCTCCGGCACCTCGTCAGCCATCGTGCGACGTCCCCCTCCTCCTGCGCGCATGCCGCCGTCATGCTACGGCCCGGCCGCCCGCCGGTCCGCGGCCCGGCCTACGATGACCCCGAGTCACCGATCAGCCGATCACCGCGCAGGGCCCCACGGCCGTACCCGCCGCAGGCGGCCCGCGCCGTTCCGGGGAGGAACCCTTGACCGACCGCCACACCGACCCCGCCGCCCTGCGCGACACGCGCGACGTGCACGCATTCATCGCGGGGCTGCCCAAGGCCGAACTGCACGTCCACCACGTCGGCTCCGCCTCCCCCCGCATCGTGTCGGAACTGGCCGCCCGGCACCCCGACTCCAAGGTCCCGACCGACCCCGAGGCCCTGGCCGACTACTTCACCTTCACGGACTTCGCCCACTTCATCGAGGTCTACCTCTCGGTCGTCGACCTGATCCGCACGCCCGAGGACGTACGGCTGCTCACCTACGAGGTGGCCCGCGACCTGGCCCGCCAGCAGGTGCGCTACGCCGAGCTGACGATCACCCCGTTCTCGTCCACCCGGCGCGGGATCGACGAGCGGGCCTTCATGGACGCGATCGAGGACGCGCGGAAGGCCGCGGAGGCCGAGTTCGGCACGGTGCTGCGCTGGTGCTTCGACATCCCGGGTGAGGCGGGTCTGGAGGCCGCCGAGGAGACGGCACGGCTGGCGACCGACGACCGCCTGCGCCCGGAGGGCCTGGTCTCGTTCGGTCTCGGCGGTCCCGAGATCGGCGTGCCGCGGCCGCAGTTCAAGCCGTACTTCGACCGGGCGATCGCGGCCGGCCTGCGCTCCGTCCCGCACGCGGGCGAGACCACCGGCCCCGGCACGGTCTGGGACGCGCTGACCCACCTGGGCGCCGAGCGCATCGGCCACGGCACCAGCTCCGCGCAGGACCCGAAGCTCCTCGCCCACCTCGCCGAGCACCGCATCGCGCTGGAGGTGTGCCCGACCTCCAACATCGCCACCCGCGCGGTCCGCACCCTCGACGAGCACCCGATCAGGGAGTTCGTGGCCGCGGGTGTCCTGGTCACGGTCAACTCCGACGACCCGCCGATGTTCGGCACCGACCTCAACAACGAGTACGCGGTCGCCGCCCGTCTCCTCGGCCTCGACGAGCGCGGCCTCGCGGACCTCGCGAAGAACGCGGTGGAGGCGTCCTTCCTGGACGTGACGGGCAAGGCGAGGATCTCCGCCGAGGTCGACGCGTACACGAAGGCGTGGCTCGCCCCCTGACGAGCCCTGTGGAACCTCGGCGGAACCCCTGCGGAACCTCTGCGGAACCCCTGCCGGGCCCTGAGAACATGGACCCATGCAGACCGTGACCGCCGTGGCCCACCGCGGCGACCCCTACCACTTCCGCGAGAACACGCTCGACTCCCTGCGTTCCGCGCTCCAACGGGGCGCGGACGCGGTGGAGACCGACGTGCGGCTCACCCGTGACGGCGTTCCCGTCCTCCTGCACGACAAGACGCTCAAGCGGCTGTGGGAGCACGACCGCCCGCTGCACGCCCTGTCGGCGGACGAGGTGCGGGGCCTCACCGCGGGCGGTGTCCCGACCCTCGCCGATGCGCTGGCGGCGACGGAGGGCGGCCGGGTGATGATCGACCTGCCCGGGGAGCCGGGCGAGCAGGCGGTGGCGAGTATCGTGGCCGTGGCCCGGGAGTGCGACGCGACGGACCGCGTCTACTACACGGGGGACGCCGTCGCGATGCTCGCGGTCCGCGCGGCCGAGCCGTCCGCCGAGATCGCCCTGACCCGCAAGACCCTCGCGCCGACCCGCCCCGCGCTCCTGGACGTGATCCGCCCGCGTTACCTGAACTACCGCTTCAGCCTGCTCGATCCCGAACTGGTCGAGCACGTCCACCACACCGGCTACCTGGTCTCCTGCTGGACCCCGGACACCCGCCGTTCGATGCGCCGTCTGCTGGACATGGGCGTCGACTCGATCACCACGAACAGGGTGGACGTACTCGGCGCCCTTCGCTGACGGCTCCCGCCGGCCCGCGCCAGACCCGCGCTAGACCCGCGAGCGTTGAGCCACCGTCGCCGGATCGGCGGGCACCGACCGCGTCGCATACTGCGGAACCGGTGCCGCGTCCGTCCCGTCGTCCCGCACCGTCCCGTACCGGATCGCCCCCTCAGGAGGCCCGGACAGCACGTCCTTCTCCACCGCGTCCCACGACGACGGGAAGACGCTCACCCCGTAGTCGGCCCCGCGTTCGTTCACCGTGAACGTGACGCTGCCGTCGACGTAGTAGTACTCGTTCTGCCACATCTGCTGGGCGCCGGCGGGCAGCACGGCGTACCCGGTCGAGGAGCTTCCCATCCCCGTCGCGGACGTGTCCGTCGTACTCACCCGGTCGTCCATGCGCCGCCCGCCCCCCGACGCCACATGGAAGATCTTCCCCTTCAGCCCGGTCCAGGACGGCATGACCAGGCTCCCGGCCCGGTACTGCGGTGAGATCTGCCAGCGGACCAGCACATAGCCCTGCCCGCTGAGCGTCACGCTGTCCCCGCGATGGTTCAGCACCGCGTGCGCCCCGCCGCTGCTGGTGATCCCGCCCTCCGGCCGGTGCGGCAGCGCACCCGGCTTCGCGTCCGGGGCCGGGGCGGTGTCGACCGTGTCGACGACCGAGCCGTAGACCGCCGTCCCCGCCGAGGCCGACGCGGACGGCGACGGAGACGGAGAGGGCGAGGTGGAAGGGGACGGCGAGGAAGTGGTCACCGGTGCCTGCGGTACCGCGCGCGAGACGGCCGCCGTCGGCGACACGGCGGTCCGCGGTGCCCGGTCGTGCGGCGTCTGTACGACGACGTACGCGCCGCCCGCCACGATCGTCGCCCCGGCGGTCACCGCCACGGCCGGCTTGGTCAGGACGCCGAGCACCTTCGCCGACCACCCGGCCGTCGTCGCGGAGGCGGCCGCCACCGCCGTCTTGCCGCCGAGCGCCAGGGACAGCGTGAAGCCGACCGGCACCGGGACCAGGGCGATCCCGACCAGCAGCCGTTCCGCCGGTACGACGGGATCGCGGGTGTCGCCGCAGTAGCCGCAGCCGCGGATGTGCCGGGCCAGCCGCTTGCGCCAGACGGAGTCGGGCCGCCCGTCCCAGCGGCCGGTCAGCTCGCGCAGCTCGGGGCAGGCCCCGTCCAGCGCGCGCACGATCCCCCGCGAGGTCTCCAGCCGCTCCTTCATCCGCTGGACCCGGACGGCGGCGTGCTGCCGGCTGATGCCGACGGCCGCCGCCAGTTCGCGCCGGGTGAGTTCACCGGAGACCTCCAGCCACCACAGCGACACCAGCTGCCGGTCCTCGGCGTCCAGCCAGCGCACGGCCTCCGCGACCTCACGCCGCTGCCCTTCCAGCTGGAGCCGCAGGACGGTCAGTTCGGCGAAGTCGGCGGTGCCGTCCGGGACCGCCTCGTCCAGTTTCCGGTCCTGCCTGCGGCGCGCCCGGTCCCGGATCTGCCGCATGGCGATCGCCACCAGCCAGGACCGGAAGCTGTCCGGGTCGCGCAGGGTGCCGAGGTTGTCGACGGCGCGCAGCATGGTCTCCTGGACGACGTCGTCGACGTCGGCGTGACCGTTGAGGGCCCGGCCGACCACGTTGTAGACCAGTGGCAGCCAGCCCGCGACCAGTTCGTCGAGCGCGCGCCGGTCGCCGGCCTGCGCGGCCGCGACCGTGGCCCGCCACTGCCGCGACACCGGCACGTCCGTTCTCATGACCGCACCCTCTCAGCCGGGGCGGTGGCCTTGGCAATGTCGGGGATCACAGTGTGGAGACGGAGTACGGGGTGCCGGGATAACACTTTTTTCGTCCCTGCTCTCCTCCCACCGGCACCGCCGGTGTCGTCCCACCGGCACCGCCGGTGTCGTAGAGCTTCGTGGCCTTGATCCCGCCGTCCGCCACGGGCCGGGCCGACGGGCGGCGGCAACGGTGCGAGCACCGCCTCCGCGGCGTCAGGAATCTCCCTCCCTAGGGGCCTGCCCCCATAACTCCCCTACTTTTCGGTCTAGTTGATGGGCTGCGTCTCAGGGGCGCAGGCCCTCCTCGCCGACGATCCGGGCGGCCGCTGTGCTCGCGGAGGATGGCCGGGCCCCCCACCCCTCCTCTCCCCTGGAGCCCGCACATGCGTGTCCGCACCCGGAGCACCGCCCTCGCCGCCTCCCTCGTACTGGCTCTGGCGGCCGGCCCCCTGGTGGTCCCCGCCGTCGCGGCCTCGGCCCCCGCCGCCCGGGCCGCCGACGCCGGGAACGCCACCGGCCCGGACGCCGAGGCGCTGCGCGCCGCGATCGCCGGGTTGCCCGACGCGGACGCCACCGCGGCGCTCGTCAGGGTCGGGGGCACCGACGGTGTCTGGCGCGGCAGCACGGGCGTGCACGACCTGGCGAGCGGCCGGGCCGCCGACCCGGACGCCCGCTTCCGGGCCGGTTCCACGACGAAGGTGGTGACCGCGGCGCCCGTACTGAAGCTGGCGGCACAAGGCAGGATCGACCTCGGCCGGCCCGTCCAGCGCTACCTCCCGGGCCTGTTCACCCCCACCTTCCGGCCCATCACCGTCCGGCAGTTGCTGAACCACACCAGCGGCATCCAGGCGGGCGACGGCTGGGGCGACTCCTTCGCGGCGCAGTACGCGCACCGCTTCGACACGCTCACCCCGGCGCAGGTGGTGCGGTCGGCGGTGGCGAAGGGGCCGGAGTTCGCGCCGGGGACGCGGCAGGACTACCTGAACATCAACTACACCGTGCTGGGGCTGCTGATCGAGAAGGTGACCGGGCGGCCGTACGCCTCGGTGGCCGAGCGGCTGGTCCTGCGCCCCGCGGGGATGCGGGACACCTACTTCCCCGGCGCCGACCCGCGCATCCGCGGCCCGCACAACCACGGCTACCAGAAGGTGACGAGGGCCGACGGGACGACCGGGTTCGTGGACGTCACCGAGTGGAACCAGGCGGACCGGTTCGCGGCCGGGGACATGATCTCCACCACCGCCGACCTGGAGCGACTGCTCACCTCCCTCTTCCGCGGGCGGATCGTGCCGCCGGGACCGCAGCTGGAGGAGATGTTCACCGTCCCGGCCGGCATCGAGGGCGCCACCTACAGCGCCGGGCTCCAGCGCTTCGCCCACGCGGGCCGGGTGTACTGGGTGAAGTCGGGCTCCCGGTACGGCTACAGCGCGGTCCTCGCCGGAACCCGGGACCTGAGCCGGACCCTCGTCTACTCCGTGAACGCGACCGACGCGAAGGGCGAGGACACCAACCCGGTCGCCGAGCGGATAGCGCTGGCCGCGCTCAAGTAGGGCAGGCCGGGGCGCGGGCGGCCTGGGCAGGCGCCGTGGCCACGGCGTACGACGCCGGAGGGTCCGGGCCGAGGGGGACCCCCTCTCCCGGTGCGGCGGGGCCAGGCGTAGCATGTGAACGAAACAGTTTCGTTCACGGAACGGACCTCGCATGGAGAAGACAGGCACGGTCTCCGTACTCGTCGTCAACGACCAATCCCTCCAGCGCCTCGCCCTGCGCATGCTCCTCACCGCCGAGCCGGGACTGACGGTCGTCGGGGAGGCGGCGGACGGGGACGAGGCGATCCGTGCGAGCGCCGCGCTCCGCCCCGACGTCGTCCTCATGGACAGCCGGCCGTCCCGGGCGGACGCCATCGACACCATCAGGTGCATCGCCCGCCCCACCGCCCGGACCCCCACCCCCTCCCCCGGCTTCACCGACGAGGCGGCGGCCTCCCCCGCTCCCCGGGTCCTGATGCTGACCGCGGCCGAGCAGGAGGCGGACGCCTGGGCGGCCCTGCGGGCGGGCGCCGGCGGCTTCCTGCTCAACGACGCCGACCCGGCCGAACTGACCGCGGCGATCCGGGTGGTGGCCGCCGGCGACGCCGTCATCACGCCCGGCCTGACCCGCGCGCTCATCGACGCCGTCCGCCAGCAGCACACCGTCCGCCCCCTCCCCCGCACCCCGGGGCCCGGCGCCCTCACCGGGCGCGAACGCGACGTCCTGATCGCGGTCGCCTCCGGCTGGACCAACGCCGAGATCGCCCAGTGGCTGTCCATCGCCCCGACCACCGTGAAGACCCACGTCAGCAACGTCCTCGCGAAGATCGGCGCTCGCGCCCGGGTGCAGGCGGTGGCCTTCGCCTACGAGTCGGGGCTGATCCGGCCGGCGGCCTGAGGCGCACAAGGCGGCGGCCGGGACCGAGGCCCACCGGCGTCACGAGCTCCCCGGAAGCGACCCGGAGCGTCCCGCACGCGATCCTGGAAGCGATACGGAAACGGCAAGGAGCCGATCATGACGACCCAGTGGAATTCCGGCGAGGGGCGCATCGAGACCACCGCCCGCGGCCGTGCCGTGCTCTCCCAGCCTCGCCTCAACCGGGGCACCGCCTTCACTCCCGAGGAGCGGCGGATGCTGGGCCTGGTGGGCCTGGTGCCGCCGGCGGTGCTGACCCTGGAGCAGCAGGCCGAACGGGCGTACCAGCAGTACGCCGCACAACCGACCGACCTGGCCAAGAACGTCAACCTCACCGCGCTGCACGACCGCAACCAGGTGCTCTTCTACCGCCTGCTCGGCGACCACCTCGACGAGATGCTGCCCATCGTCTACACCCCGACGGTCGGCAAGGCGATCCAGCGCTACAGCAACGAGTACCGGCGCCCGGCCGGCGTGTACCTGTCGGTGCACGCCCCGGAGGAGATCGAGGGCGCGCTCACGGCCTCCGGCCTGGGCCCGGACGACGTGGACCTGATCGTCGCCACGGACGGCGAGGCGATCCTCGGCATCGGCGACTGGGGGGTGGGCGGCATCGACATCTCGGTGGGCAAGCTCGCCGTCTACACCGCCGCCGCCGGCATCGACCCGAACCGCACCCTCGCGGTCATGCTGGACGTCGGCACCAACCGCCAGGAGCTCCTCGACAACCCGCTCTACCTCGGCAACCGGCACCCGCGCGCGGACCGGGAGACGTACGACGCCTTCATCGACGCCTACGTCACCACCGCCCGCCGGCTCTTCCCGCACGCCCTGCTGCACTGGGAGGACTTCGGCCCCGCCAACGCCCGCCGCATCCTCGAGCGCTACCGCCCGACCGAGTTCACCTTCAACGACGACGTGCAGGGCACCGGTGCCGTCAACCTCGCGGCGGTGCTCTCCGGGGTGAGGGCCAGCGGCATCCCGCTGCGCGACCACCGGGTGGTGATCTTCGGCGCGGGCACCGCGGGTATCGGCATCGCCGACCAGCTGCGGGACGCCATGGTCGCCGACGGCCTGACCGCGGAGGAGGCCACCGCCCGCATCTTCGGCGTCGACCGCCACGGCCTGCTCACCGGGGACCAGCAGGACCTGCGCGACTTCCAGGTCCGCTACGCCCGCCCGGCCGCCGAGGTCGCCGACTGGCAGCAGGACGAGGAGGTGGGCGGCATCGCACTGGCCGAGGTCGTCGCACGGGTCCGGCCGACGGTCCTGATCGGCACCTCCGGGCAGGGCGGCTCCTTCACCGAGGAGATCGTCCGTACGATGGCCGCCCACGCCGAGCGGCCGATCATCCTGCCGATGTCCAACCCGACGGACCTGGCCGAGGCGGTCCCCGCCGACCTGCTGGCCTGGACCGACGGCCGCGCCCTGATCGCCACCGGCAGCCCGTTCCGCCCGGTCGAGCAGGACGGGGTCCGGTACCTGATCGGGCAGGCCAACAACGCGCTGGTCTTCCCGGGCCTCGGACTCGGCGCGATCGTCGCCCGGGCCACCCGGGTTACCGACGGCATGCTGGTCGCGGCCGCGCACGCCGTCGCCGGGCAGACGGACGCCGACGGCCCCGGCGCGCCGATCCTGCCCCTCACCGACCAGCTGCGCGAGACCTCGGTGGCGGTCGCCGTGGCGGTGGCCCGCGCCGCGGCGGCCGACGGGGTGGCCGGCACGACCGTCGACGACACCATCGAGAAACGGGTCAGGGCCGCCGTGTGGCAGCCGGTCTACCCGCCCGTCAAGGCCGTCTGACCCGCCCCCCTCCGCCCGGAGCCGCCACAAGGGCACCTCCCTCGGCCACCGGATCCCGGGCCGGTGGCCGCCCTCGCGCGCCGCTGATCTTCACCGAGGTACAGGCCGACGCCGGCAGCGGGGCATGCCGCTCATCTCCGCGATCAGCGCCGCGTTCTGCCCGCTGACGGTGGTGCGGCCGGCCCCGCTGGGCGAGACCGGCCACACCGGCACGGGCACGGGCGCTCCGGCACGGCAGCCCGTCGACGGCCGGCCGGAGACCGCCCGGGCGTCCTGAGCCGCGATGGGGGGCGTCCGCCGAACGCCCCTCACCCGCGTCCGGCAGGAGCGGTACGGACGTCCGCGCCGGGGTGCTGCGCGAGAGCGGCCGCGGCCTCGTCCGCGGAGTAGGCGGAGGCGAAGGTGAAGGCGCGCGCCGAGGGTCCGTGCGCACGCAGGTCGGCCAGCCGTTCCAGGGCCTCGCCGGTGGTCGGCAGGTGACCGGCGGGGACCCACCAGAGCACCAGGTGCGCCTCGACGTGCCGCTCGAACCACTCGCGCCGGCGCCGCAGGACGTCCAGGTGCCCACTGCGGTAGGTGAAGCCCCACAGCGCGTCCTGCGTCTCCCACACCGTCAGGTTGACGATGACGTCCTCGCCCGCCGGGCGCAGGGCGGTGGCGTCGCTCGCCCCGTCCTCCACGAGCCGCCACACGAAGCCGGGCGCCTCGTCGGCAGCGGAGTTGACCGTGTCGAGCATCTCGACGAACGGCGCCATGCGCGGGTCGTCGAGGGGGAAGCGGAGCGTGGCGACATTCAGCTGGGCGAGGTGGGCTGCGTACGCGGATGCGGTCATGGCCTCATACCAGCACGCACCCCCTTCTATGTCAATCATCGTTGTTTTTAGAGTTCTTCGTCGGCGGCCTCCACCACCACGCAGCATTCGCCCGGCCGGGCGGCCATGCGCGCTCGGACCGCACCGCCGGTACCGAGCAACCCCTCCAGCAGGGCGAGGTTCATCCCGCACACGAGCGGCGGGAAGCGTTCGGCGACGGCGTGGAAGGGGCAGTTGCGCATCCGGACGACGGCCGAGGCCTCGGCGCCCGGGGCTCCCCCGGCGGCCTCCAGGTACGGTTCGTAACCGCGGGCCGCGAGCGTCTCCATGGCCGCCTCGAGGCTGCCGCAGGGCGCCGCCGAACCACGCAGGGCCTCGCCCCGGCGGTGCGCCGCCGCGCAGAGCCCGGCGTCCAGCCCCGCCTGCTCGGCTGCTTCGGCGAGCAACTCGGCGGCGGTGCGGTAGTCACGGGCGGGCAGCGACACCGCCCGCTCCTCCCGGGCCCGCGTGTACACCTTGGCCGGCCGGCCCGCGCCCGGTCCCGAGCGCCCGGTCAGCCGCCGGCTGCCGGTGTCGAGCAGCCCGGCCTCGGCCAGCCTGTCCAGGTGGTGCGCGGCGAGCGTGCGCGCCACGCCGGTGGCCTCGGCGGCCTCGTTGCGGCCGACCTCGCGTCCGCCCTGCGCGGCCACGTACTCGTACAGCCGGCGTCGCACCGGATCCTGCAACGCAGCGATCGCGTCGATGTCGTTCACCCGGCCATTCTAGGAACAACAGAGGTTGGAGATAGAACGGGCCGGGCCAGGAGCCGGTCCACCGGCATCGCCCGATGACGGGCAAATGACGGTCCTGATGATGGCCAATTGAGGGGTTCGAGGGCTTCACCAAATCCCTTCCCGACCCTAGCGTTGCGACCACGTGAACGGTCCGGCCGGCGGCGGTGCGGGACCGGTCGGTGCGTCGGGCACGGCCGCGTTCCGACAGTTTCCTGAACGGGGAGGGCGATGGCGCCCGTGGAGTTGCCGATCGGCCCGCGCTGCGGCCGGGGCTGCCGGTCCGCCGCGGAGCCGCGCCGCCCCCCGGACGACGGACCGGCCGTCCACCACCCGCTCTTCCGCCCCCCGGACGCCCTCCGCACCCGCGCCCGGACGGGTATGACCCGCCCGGCGACGACTCCGGTCCTCGTCGACGCCACCCCAGGCGTCACCGGCCCCCACTGGAACCACCGAAAGGCCACGGCATGACCACCCCACAGCTGAACCGGATCGCCGGCGCGCCCATCTCCTGGGGCGTGTGCGAAGTGCCCGGCTGGGGCTACCAGTTGACGCCCGAGCGGGTGCTGAAGGAGATGCGCGAGGTCGGTCTGGCCGCCACCGAGTTCGGCCCCGACGGGTTCCTGCCCGCCGCCCCGGAGGCGATGGCCCGCGTCCTGTCCGACCACGACCTGCACGCCGTCGGCGGTTTCACCCCGCTGCTGCTGCACGTCCCCGGCCACGACCCGCTGCCCGAGGCGGAACAGCTCCTGGCGAACTACGCGGCCTCGGACGCCGAGGTCCTCGTCCTGTCGGCCATCACCGGCCAGGACGGCTACGACTCCCGCCCGGAGCTGGACGCCGACGGCTGGAAGCTGCTCCTGTCCAACCTCGACCGGCTGACCGCACTGGCCGCCGAGCGCGGGGTACGGGCCGTCCTGCACCCGCACGTCGGCACGATGATCGAGAACGGCGACGAGGTCCGCCGGGTCCTGGAGGACTCGTCGATCTCCCTCTGCCTGGACACCGGCCACCTGCTCATCGGCGGCACCGACCCGGCGGAGCTGACCCGGCAGGCGCCCGAGCGGATCGCCCACACCCACATGAAGGACGTGGACGCCTCCCTCGCCGCCAAGGTCCAGTCCGGCCGTCTCACCTACACGGACGCCGTCCGCGCCGGCATGTACCGTCCGCTGGGCGCCGGCGACGTCGACGTCGAGGCCATCGTCACCCACCTCACCAGCCGCGGCTACGACGGCTGGTACGTCCTCGAACAGGACACCATCCTCACCGCGGAGCCGAAGGAGAAGGGCCCGGTCGAGGACGTGTGGGCCAGCGCCGAACACCTGCGCTCGGTACTGCGCGGCGCCGCGTAGCCCGCACGACCGCGCAGGCTGAAAGCGGCACAGGACGGGGGTCGAGCAGTGCGGACGGCGTTCGACGAGTCCGAGCGGCGCGGCCGGGCGGGGCAGGCCGATGCGTACGCTGCGAGTTTCGCCGGGCTCTGCGCGTATCCGGTGCCCGGCCTCCTCGACGCGGCCGGGGTCGGGGCGGGGGTTCGTGTCCTCGACGTGGGGACGGGCAGGGCACCGTCGCCGCGGCCGCGAGTGCGCGCGGAGCCGAGGTGACGGCGGCGGATGCCGAGCCCGGCATGGTCGCCCGGGCCGCGTCGGCGGCCCCGGAGGCCGACGTGCGGCTTGCGGCCCTGCCCTGTCTGCCGTTCGCCGACGACGCGTTCGATGCCGTGGTCGGCAACTTCGTCCTCAACCATGTCGGGCGCCCTCGGGAAGCCCTGCGGGAGGTGCGGCGGGTGACGCGTCCCGGCGGTCGGGCAGCCGTCACCGTCTGGGCGGTTCCCCCGGCCGCGGGACAGGCCCTGCTGGGCAGGGCGGTGCGGGCGGCAGGTGTCGTTCGCCCGGCCCACCTGCCGGGTCTCGCCGCCGAGGACGACTTCCCCCGTACGGAACAGGGCTTCGCCGGGCTGCTCGGTGCGGCGGGCCTGACGGACGTCGCCTGCTCCACCGTGACCTGGGACCACCGGACGACGGTCGAGGAGTGGTGGAGCGGAGCGGCCGCCGGGGTGGCGACGATCGGCCGCATCGTGACGAGCCAGGATCCGGTGGTCGTGGCCGAGATCAAGAACCACTTCGAGTCGCTGTGCGCGGAGTTCACCGGACCGGGCGGTGTCCTGATACTGCCGCACGCCGCCCTGATGGCGCACGGCCGGGCTTGACCTCGCCACACCCCCCGGTGCCCTCGGCACCGCCGACATCCTGAGGACCTGCTCCTGCTCGGCGTCCTCGACGGCAAGATGCTCACCCGCATCGCCCTCGCCGACCCCGCCACCCCGTCGGCCCTGCAGGACACCGCCCGGGTGGTCGAGCCCTGCGGCAGCCCACCGCGCAGGGCCTGGTCGTCGGCCGCTCCCTGCTCTGCCCCGCCGGCGGCGACGTCGCCGGTGCCGTTGACAAGGCGGTGAGCCTGGTGTGAGCGACAACCACTGCCACACCGGAGGGCCGGACGCGCCTGATCCCCGGCGTCCGGGGCGGTTCCACGCCTGCCGGTTGATGAACGCCCCGCCGTGCAGAGCGGGGGCGGGACTCCCCTTGATCCTGCGGGCCGGATGCAGCTGCCTGTAGACGTCGGCCGCGTACTTGCCCTCGAGCAGCAACTGGAAGACGCGCGGAATCATCGCCCGGGCTCCTGACGCTACGGGTATGTCATGCCGGAACGTCTTTGGGTTTCCGCGTTCGCTTCGGCTTGTCCGTCGTCTTCGTGGCCGGCCGGTACGTGACGCCCTGGTAGGCCGCCAGCGCCAGGGACAGGATCTCGACGCCCGCGGTGATGGCCGCCACCCGGAACTTCCCCGAACCCGTCGAAGGGGTGCCCAGCAGCACCGGGATCTTCCCGTGGGGATCCACGGTGACGGTGATGGTCTGACCGGCCTTCAGCCCGTCCCCGGTGACTACGCCCGGTAGTGGCCGTCCTGACGGATCGTCCAGATCCGCGACGTGAGTCGGCGGATCGGCACCCTGGTCGACCCAGTAGACCCTGGTCACCGTCGCCCGCTCCACCCGGCCGTCGGCGTGCAGCGCCCGCTGGTCCAGGCCCGAAATGGTCAGGTGCATCACGACCAGAGCAGCGACGGGCACCACGATCGTCGCCACGACGGCCCAGCCCTCGGGCTCCTCCATGCCCGGCACCATCAGCGCGAGAAGGAGGAAGGCCAGGACATAGAGGCCCGGATACACCAGCAACGTCAGCCAGACGTTCTGCGTGACGTGCAGAAGGACGCCGGCGCCGACCTCGACCCCCAGGAACACCACCGCCGAACGCACCAGGAGCAGAGCGGCCAGGCCCATCGAACGGCCTCGCGTCAGTATTCGTCCTGCCACCACACCCCCACCGTCGAATGTTCCGCGTCAACCCGCGGCCAGGAAGCCCCCATTGAACAGTGCGCCATCGAGTTCGGCGACAACAAGCCATGGTGCCAACTGGTGATCCGACTCGGGGCACCCTGGCGAAGAGGCCCCCGCACTGGCTTCCCATGGAGTGCCGAGCGGCGCGGCCTAGTCGGTCTCGAGCCGGTGGGCTCCCCAGACGTAGCTTTCGGGCAGCAAGTCGGTGATGGGGACGGTCCGGACGCGGTCGTCTCCGCCAACGATGACCTTGAGGGCGGGGAAGTAGTCGAGAAGGACCTGACGGCATCGGCCGCACGGCGGAACAACCCCTCGATCGCGGTCGCCCACGGCGACGACTGTGTCCAGCTCGTAGGCTCCCTGGGCGGCTGCCGTGCCGATGAGGACCAGCTCAGCGCAGGGGCCTCCCGTGAAGTGGTAGGCGTTCACCGCGGTGATGATCCGTCCGTCCCGGGCGCGGGCCGCGGCCGCCATGGTGTGGTTGTCGCCCCGGCAGCGAGTACGAGCCACGTGAGCCGCGGCCTGGACGAGTTCGTCGTCGACATGGTGGGTCTGCGTGGTCATCGTCTCCGCCTTCGTCGGGTGTCAGGCGACGTTGGCCCACGTGACGAGAGTGCGCAAGCGGATATCGGCGGTGTGCTCGTTCCGCCAGAACGTGCCATCCGCACATGATCCCGTTCAGTGCACGGTCATACGGGTGTCCCGGGCGGTGCGTAGTGGCGCAAGCAGTCACGTCCGCCAGGCATCGGCGGCCGGTTGATCAACCTGGCTCCCCCGGTGAGGGTGAACGTCGCCTGATGCGGCACTAGGTTGGCTCACGTGACGACCGAGGTGCCCTACCAGCCGCTTCCGCTCGACCAGACGGACGTGCGCTACGCGCATGGCCCCGACTCCGCCGTGCAGCCGGGCGTTCCGGCCGGCGAGACGATCGAGTTCGACTGGAGCGACAGCGCGATCTACCCGGGAACGTCACGGAAGTTCTGGGTGCATGTGCCCGCCCGGTACCACCCCTCGGAGCCGGCGTCGCTGATGGTGTTCCAGGACGGAGGGTGGTACCTGGACCCTGAAGGGGAGGTCCGCGGCGCGATCGTTCTGGACAATCTCGTCCACCGGGGAGACATCCCGGTCACCATCGGCGTGTTCGTCGACCCGGGTGTCTTCCCGGACGCCGAGGATCCGAAGAACCGCAACACCGAGTACGACGCCTACGACGACCGGTACGTCAGATTTCTCCTGACGGAGATCATCCCCGAGGTCACGAAGCGCTACTCGATCGCCGAGGACCCCGACCGATGGGGCATCTGCGGCGGCAGCAGCGGCGGCAACTGCGCCTTTACCGCGGCCTGGCTGCGCCCGGACAGATTCCGCCGCGTGATCGGGTACTTGTCCAGCTTCACACAGATGCCGGGCGGCAACCCATACCCCGAACTCATCCCCCGCGTCCCTCGCAAGCCGCTGCGCGTCTTCCTGCAGGCGGGCCATCGTGACCTGCGCTGGAACGAGCCCGAGGCGAACTGGCTCGCCCACAACCTGCGCGTCGCGGCCGCGCTCGCAGAAGCCGGTTACGACTTCCGCCTTGTGCTGGGCGACGGCGGCCACAGCGCCAACCACGGCGGTGTCCTGCTTCCCGACGCCCTCCGCTGGCTGTGGCGGCCGGACCAGCACCCGGACCGACCGGCGGGCTGAGGCGCGGCGACTGTACCTCCCCTACAACCCCACGATCATGTTCCACCGCTTGGCGAACTCGACCCGTTCCGTCGACGTGATGTCCCGGGCGATCGCCAGCCGCTTGCGCATCGCCGCGTTGGGGAAGATCAGGGGGTTGCCGGCGAGGGCCGCGGTGTCCTTGTCCTTGGAGTCGGCGAGGACCTGCTGGGCGGCCGGGACGGGGCAGACGTAGTTGACCCAGGCCGCCAGCTCGGCGGCGACCTCCGGCTCGTAGTAGTAGTCGACGAGCCGTTCCGCGTTGGACTTGTGGACGGCGCGGTCCGGGATCATCAGGGAGTCGGACCACAGCTCCGCGCCCTCCTCGGGGACGACGAAGCGGATGTCGGGGTTGTCGGCCTGGAGCTGGATGACGTCGCCGGAGTACGCCTGGCAGGCCAGGACGTCGCCGCTGACCAGGTCCTTGGTGTAGTCGTTGCCGGTGAAGCGGCGGATCTGGCCCCGGTCGACCTGCTGCTGCACCTCGTCACAGACGGCGTGGAAGTCGTCGGCCGTCCACCGAGTGATGTCCACGCCGTTGCCCTGCATGATCAGCGCGAAGGCCTCGTCGAGGCCGGAGAGCAGGGTCACCCGGCCCTTGAGGTCGCTCGCCCACAGGTCCTTGACGTGCCGGATCTCGCGGCCCAGCTTCCTGCGGTTGTACGCGATGCCGGTGATGCCCGACTGCCACGGCACGGTGTACAGCCGGCCGGGGTCGAAGGCGGGCGAGCGCAGCAGCGGGTCCAGGTACTTCGCCACGCTGGGTTGGTGGGCGCGGTCCATCTTCTCGACCCAGCCCAGGCGGACGAACCGCGCGCACATCCAGTCGCTGATGACGATCAGGTCGCGGCCGGTGGACTGGTGGTTCATCAGCGCCGGGCTGATCTTGCCGAAGAACTCGTCGTTGTCGTTGATCTCCTCGATGTAGTCGACGGAGATCCCGGTGCGCTTCTCGAACGCGTCGAGGGTGGGCCGCTTGTTGGGGTTGTCGTCGTCCACGTCGATGTACAGCGGCCAGTTCGCGAAGACCAGCCTGTGGTCCTTGGCGGACAGGTCGGTCACGGCGCGGTCGCCGGCCTTGACGTAGGCGGCGGGCACCCCGCAGCCTGCCAGCGCCCCGAGCGCGGCGGTGCCGCCGAGCGCGCGCAGCAGGGAGCGACGGGAGAGCGCGGGCGTGCGGGAAGAGGTCTGGGGCACACCTGAAGGATGTCGCGCCCGCCCGTCACCGGGCAATCGACGCTGCGTCAAGTCACCTGACGTGGACCGGACACCTTGTCGATGCCCCGGGTCAACACGGCGTTACTTCTCGCCCCCGGGCAACGAAGACGCCCCGAAAGGGGCGCGGGGAACTGCGCGACCAGCCCCCACGCACCCGCAGCCGGCCTACGGCCTACGCGTCCAGCGACGTCATCACGTGCTTGATCCGCGTGTAGTCCTCGAACCCGTACCCCGACAGGTCCTTGCCGTACCCGGACTTCTTGAAGCCGCCGTGCGGCATCTCCGCGACCAGCGGAATGTGCGTGTTGATCCACACGCAGCCGAAGTCCAGCTTCTTCGACATCCGCATCGCCCGCCCGTGGTCCTTGGTCCACACGGACGACGCGAGCGCGTACTCGACGCCGTTGGCCCACTCCACGGCCTGGTCCTCGTCCGAGAAGGACTGGACGGTGATGACCGGCCCGAAGACCTCCTTCTGGATGATCTCGTCGTCCTGTTTGAGGCCGGAGACGACGGTCGGCGCGTAGAAGTACCCCTTGTCACCGACCCGCTGCCCGCCGGTCTCGACCTTGGCGTGGGCGGGGAGCCGCTCGATGAACCCGGAGACCTGCTTGAGCTGGTTGGGGTTGTTGAGCGGGCCGAACAGCACGTCCTCGTCGTCCGGCTGCCCGGTCTTCGTCTCGGCCGCGGCCTTCGCGAGCGCGGCCACGAACTCGTCGTGGATGGGCTCCTGGACGAGGACCCGGGTCGCCGCCGTACAGTCCTGGCCGGCGTTGAAGAAGCCCGCGACGGAGATGTCCTCGACGGCCTTGGCGATGTCGGTGTCCTCGAAGACGACGACCGGTGCCTTGCCGCCCAGCTCCAGGTGGACCCGCTTGAGGTCCCTGGACGCGGACTCGGCGACCGACATGCCGGCCCGCACGGAACCGGTGATGGAGGCCATCGCCGGGGTCGGGTGCTCGACCATCAGGCGGCCGGTGTCACGGTCCCCGGTGATGACGTTGAAGACGCCCTTGGGGAGGATCTCGCCGATGATCTCGGCGATCAGGACCGTCGACGCCGGAGTGGTGTCCGACGGCTTCAGGACCACGGTGTTGCCGGCGGCGATCGCCGGGGCGAACTTCCACACGGCCATCATCATCGGGTAGTTCCACGGCGCGACCTGCGCGCAGACGCCGACCGGCTCACGGCGGACGATCGAGGTCATCCCCTCCATGTACTCGCCGGCCGACCGGCCCTCCAGCATCCGGGCCGCGCCGGCGAAGAACCGGATCTGGTCGACCATCGGCGGGATCTCCTCGGAGCGGGTGAGCCCGGTCGGCTTGCCGGTGTTCTCCACCTCCGCCGCGATGAGGTCCTCGGCCCGCTCCTCGAACGCGTCCGCGATCTTCAGCAGGGCCTTCTGCCGCTCGGCGGGCGTGGTGTCGCGCCAGCCCGGGAAGGCCGCGGCCGCGGCCGCCATCGCCGCGTCGACGTCGGCCGCGCCGGACAGCGGGGCGGTCGCGTACGCCTCGCCGGTCGCGGGGTTGACCACCTCGGTGGTCCGTCCGTCGGCGGCGTCCCGGAACTCACCGTCGATGTAGTTGCGCAGGCGACGCAGCTCGGTGCTCACTGCCGGCCCTCCAAGTTCGGGTGTCCATTGGCTGAGACACCCACAGTAATCCGAGATCCCACGTTTTCAACACCCCCACCGCCGCCGTGTCTGCGAAATCCGCAATCCACGACACCTGAAACAACGAATTTCATCGATACGGCCTTGCGGAACCGTCGAGACGTCGTGCACAGTGAGCTCGTGGCCAGTCGAAGCGCAGACCAGAGGGACTCGTCCCGCGAGTCCAGGAACGGCACCCCGCAGTTGGACGCCGTCTCCCTCGCCATCATCCAGCAGCTCCAGGAGGACGGCCGCCGTCCGTACGCCGCGATCGGCAAGGCCGTGGGCCTGTCCGAGGCGGCCGTGCGGCAGCGCGTCCAGAAGCTGCTGGACCAGGGCGTCATGCAGATCGTCGCCGTCACGGACCCGCTCACCGTGGGCTTCCGCCGGCAGGCGATGGTCGGCATCAACGTCGAGGGCGATGTCGAGTCGATCGCGGACGCGCTGACCGGCATGTCGGAAGTCGAGTACGTGGTGATGACCGCGGGCTCGTTCGACATCCTCGCGGAGATCGTCTGCGAGGACGACGACCACCTGCTGGACGTCATCAACAAACGCATCCGGGCGCTGCCCGGCGTGCGCTCCACCGAGAGCTTCGTCTACCTGAAGCTGAAGAAGCAGACCTACATGTGGGGAACCCGATAACCGTGACCCAGAAGGACCTCAGCCGCACCGCGTACGACCACCTGTGGATGCACTTCACCCGCATGTCCTCGTACGAGAACTCGCCCGTCCCGACCATCGTCCGGGGCGAGGGCACCTACATCTACGACGACAAGGGCAAGCGCTACCTGGACGGTCTCGCCGGTCTGTTCGTGGTCCAGGCCGGTCACGGCCGCACGGAACTCGCCGAGACCGCCTTCAAGCAGGCCCAGGAGCTGGCGTTCTTCCCGGTGTGGTCGTACGCCCACCCGAAGGCCGTGGAACTGGCGGAGCGGCTGGCCGACCACGCGCCGGGCGACCTGAACAAGGTCTTCTTCACCACCGGCGGCGGCGAGGCCGTCGAGACCGCCTGGAAGCTGGCCAAGCAGTACTTCAAGCTGCAGGGCAAGCCGACCAAGTACAAGGTCATCTCCCGCGCGGTCGCCTACCACGGCACCCCGCAGGGCGCCCTGTCGATCACCGGCCTGCCGGCGCTGAAGGCCCCCTTCGAGCCGCTCGTGCCCGGTGCCCACAAGGTCCCGAACACCAACATCTACCGCGCCCCGATCCACGGCGACGACCCGGAGGCCTTCGGCCGCTGGGCCGCCGACCAGATCGAGCAGCAGATCCTCTTCGAGGGCCCCGACACCGTCGCCGCGGTCTTCCTGGAGCCGGTCCAGAACGCGGGCGGCTGCTTCCCGCCCCCTCCCGGCTACTTCCAGCGCGTGCGCGAGATCTGCGACCAGTACGACGTGCTCCTGGTCTCCGACGAGGTCATCTGCGCCTTCGGCCGCCTGGGCACGATGTTCGCCTGCGACAAGTTCGGCTACGTGCCGGACATGATCACCTGCGCCAAGGGCATGACCTCGGGCTACTCCCCGATCGGCGCGTGCATCGTCTCCGACCGCGTCGCCGAGCCGTTCTACAAGGGCGACAACACCTTCCTGCACGGCTACACCTTCGGCGGCCACCCGGTCTCCGCGGCGGTCGGCCTCGCCAACCTGGACCTGTTCGAGCGCGAGAACCTCAACCAGCACGTCCTGGACAACGAGGGCGCCTTCCTCTCCACCCTGCAGAAGCTGCACGACCTGCCGATCGTCGGCGACGTCCGCGGCAACGGCTTCTTCTACGGCATCGAGCTGGTCAAGGACAAGGCGACGAAGGAGTCCTTCAACGACGAGGAGACCGAGCGCGTCCTGTACGGCTTCCTCTCGAAGGCCCTGTTCGAGAACGGCCTGTACTGCCGTGCCGACGACCGCGGCGACCCGGTCGTCCAGCTCGCCCCGCCGCTGATCTCCAACCAGGAGACCTTCGACGAGATCGAGCAGATCCTGCGCGCCACCCTCACGGAGGCATGGACCAAGCTCTGATCGTCGCATCAGCGGTCCGACCCGGCCCC
>NZ_JAEKKT010000120.1 GCF_019510245.1 Streptomyces sp.
TCGGCGGTCCGGTACATCCGAACCGCACGCTCACGCAACTCCAGCGGGTACTTCCTCGGGGCAGGCATCGTCTGGGCTCCTCTCGTGAGACCCATCTGACCCCCTGTCACCCATCCCCGCATCTCGGGGGAACCTCACTGGGCGAGTCCGGGTAAATCCTGCGCCGGACGGAGAGCGGGAGTCGCCCGACCGCCGAGGGGACTGCGGACCGGGCAGCGGCCGGCGCCCGCCGCTCTCAGGCCACCGCCGACAGTGTGTCGGCCAGTCGGCGCCGGGCCGCACGTGACGCCGGCAGCGCCGCGAGGCCTACCGCGCCCAGCATGGTGGCCGCCCCGAAGAGTGCCAGGAGCACCACCGGTGGGTCCTGCGCGATGCCCGCCCCGATACCGCTGGACCGGCCCTGCGCGTCGATCAGCCAGTGCGCGAGAGGAGCGCCGAGCGTCGTGGCGGCGACGAAGGCGGCCAGGGCGGTGCAGCCCATGGCCGTCATGGTTACCGCGGTGATCTGGCGCGGAGACAGGCCGATGGCCTTCCACGCCAAGAGATCGCGTTCGCTCTCACGAACGATGCCGCCGATCGCCGTGAGCACTTCGACGAGTCCGATGAGGGCCAGTACGAGGATGAGGCCCGCCACGACGCCGCGCAGCGGGGAGAGTTCGTCGGCGGGGTTGGTCGCCGCTTGCACGTCCAGTCGGTCGTGTCCGGCGATGACCAGCCTACGGGCGACCGTGCCCGGGTCGGCGCCGGGGCGCAGGCGGACCTCGTACAGGGTCGGCGTGAGACGCGGGTCGTTCTCACGGAGTGTGTCGAGCGAGGTGGAGATGACGCGGCCGGCATTCTCCGGTTCGATGCTGCGCCCCACGATGTGCAGGAGCTGCGGCTGGTCGCCGACGGTCATGCGGACCCAGTCGCCGACGCGCACGTGCAGCAGGTCCAGGAGGCCCTGGCCGGCGACGGCTTCGTCGCTCTGGCGCACTGTACGGCCCTCGGCGAGAGTGTAGGGGTAGGGGGAGTGGCGGGTGCCCAGGCCCCGGAGGGCGATCGTGGCCGTCTGCCCCGGGACGAGTGCGGCCATTTCGACGCCCGGGTAGGCGGCGGCCACCTGCGGATCGTGCTCCAGTAAGGCGCGGACATCCTGGTAGCCGAGTTCGCTGCGGGTATGGACGGTCAGAGCGGTCGGTACACCGATCCGCTCGGGGTGGTTGTGGAAGCTGTCGAGGGTCGTCCAGGCGCTCATGGCCACGACGATCAGTACCAACGGCAGTGTGAGACGGACGACGGTGGCCAGGGAACGCGCCGGGCGGGTGAGGGTGGCGTGCAGACCCAGCACCAAGGGGGCCGGCACTCTGATCTCGAGGGCTCGCCGCATCGGTGCCGGGAGACGTCTTCCCGGTTGGACGCGGGCCGCTCGCGGTTCGTGCACGGCGTGTGTGAAGGCCGGCCGTGCGCCGGGTGCGGGGGGGACGCGACCCGCACGCCAGGCCGCGAGCCCTGTGGTCGCGGCGATGAACAGCACCGCGCCTGCCGGGATGACGAATTGCGTCACCGTGTGGCCGGGCAGCACCCGCCACAGGCGGACGGCGTCTCCCAGCCGGCCCGGGACCTGGTCGCCCAGCGCATCTGTCACCGAGACCGCCGCCGCGGCGCCGAAAAGGGCGTACGCGATGTGCTGCGAGAGGAAGACGCGTACGACCTGGCTGGGAGTGAAACCGACGGCCTTCAGGACGGATATGTCACGCAGGTGACCGCGGATCCGGGTGGTGATCGCCCCGTGCACGGCGAACCCGGCGGCGATGAGCGCGCCGAAGCCGAACAGGCCCAGCACCTGGCCCAAAAGCCGGTTGTCGTCCTGGGCCTCGGCGCGCGCCTGCTGCCAGGTGGAGACTTCACCGATGGCGCCGGCGCCCAGAGCGGTGACGGCTCGCTGGACGGCGTAGTCCGTATCGGCGGGGTCGAGCAGGCGCAGACCGATGACCTGGCCGGTGGGATGGTGTACGGCGGAGGGGAGGGCCCAGACGAGACCTGGCTGCTCCCCCGGGCGGTAGCCGGCTTCGGCGGTGTCGGCCACGCCCACGACCGTGACCTTTCCGGTGCCGTCCGGCAGAGAGAGGGTGTCGCCGGGACCGGCGAGCAGAGCGCGGGCGAGGCTGCTCTCCAGGACCACACCGTCGGGCGCCGTGGGGTCCAGCCAGTGACCGGCGGTGAGGAGGGGGCGGCCCACGGAGGGCAGCGAGGGGGTGGCTCGCAGTTCCACGCCGGCGTGGGTTCCGCGTGAGGTGAGAGTGGTGGCAGACGTTGCGTAGGGGCCGGCGACGGCTTCGATCCCGGTTACGGCTGTGAGCTTCCCGAGGTCGGTGGAAGTGCCGGTGTGGATCCAGACGTGCGCGCCGTGGGTCTGGGAAAAGGTGCGCTGCCAGGGGTTGGTGGCGTAGCCGAACAGCCCGGCGGCCAGCAGCAGCGACATGACGATACCGGCGGTGGCGAGCACGAGGAAGAGTGCCTCTCCGCGGTGCGTGCGCAGGTCGGATTGTGCCCAGCGCAAGGTGGCACGCATGAGATCCAGCCCCTTCGGGGTCGTCGTACGTCCGCGGGTCAGTCCTTGAGCCTCAGCACTTCGGATGCCCCCGGCCGGCGCGATGGAGTGGTGTCGAGTTCCGCGTCGTCGGCGATCCGGCCGTCGAAAAAGCTGATCACCCTGTCCGCGGCACTCGCCAGCCGAGCGTCATGGGTGACCAGCACGATCGTTTGTCCCCGCTGATGGAACCGGGCCAGCAGGCGCATGACCTCACGGGTGCCTTTGCTGTCCAGGCTGCCGGCCGGTTCGTCGGCCAGCAGCAGGCGCGGATGGTTGACCAGTGCCCGGGCGAGGGCCACCCGCTGCTGCTCGCCGCCGGACAGCTCGCCCGGCATGCCGCGTTCCTTGCCTGTCATGCCGAGCTCGGCCAGGAGGACCTCGCGCTCGGCACGGGCCCGCTTGGGCGGGACACCGGCGAGGAGGGCCGGCAGTTCCACGTTGTCGGCGACCGACAGGTTGGAGACGAGGTTGAAGAACTGGAAGACGATGCCGATCCGTCTGCGGCGCTCCACCGCCCAGCGGGCCTCCCGCCATGTGTCCGTGCATTCCCCGTCCAGCCAGATGCTGCCGCTGTTCGGCTGCTGCAGTCCGCTGAGCAGATGCAGCAGAGTGGATTTACCCGCCCCGGAGGGGCCGGTTATGGCCACGAACTCGCCCCGTCGGACGCACAGATCGACCCCGCGGACGGCGTGCGCCGGCCCGCTCTCACCGTGGTATGTCCTGATCAGGCCCTCGGCGCGCAACACCGGAGCGGGGCCATCGCTCACTCCAGTTCCTCCAGTTCTTCCTGGCACCGTTCCAGCCAGTCGAGGTCGGCCTGGAGGTGCAGCATCGCACCCTCGATCAGGAGGTGTGCGATTCGGTTGTCCCGGTCTTCCGCGGCAGCCAGCTTCGACAGGTTACGCATGGAGTTGAGGTACTGGCGTCGCTGCCTGTTGATCAGGGCGATCTGATCGGTGATGCCGGTCTGCGGGGCGAGGGCCAGCTTCATGAAGAAGTCGTCCCGCACCCGCGGTTCGTCCTCAGGTCTGTCGAACCATGCGCGGAGCTCTGCCTGGCCGGACGCGGTCAGGTGGTAGACCTTCTTGTTGGGCCGGCTGGACTGTTCGATGTCCTCGCCCTCGATGAGTCCCTGCTTCTCGAGGCGGCCGAGGGTCACGTAGATTTGGCCGACGTTCGGCTGAGGGTACGCGGAGCCCAGCAGTTGCTCAAGGCCTTGTTTGAGCTCATAGCCGTGTGCGGGTCCCTGGGCCAGGAGCGCCAGGAGGGGCAGGCGCACTACCGTGGTCCTCCTGTCCTCACCATGTGCTTCGTGGCTCTAGTATCGCCCATACCTAACGGGTATACATGGCCTCGAGTGGCCGTGGCGACGATGCCGGTGGTCATCGGTCTGCAGGGAGGAACCTATGCGGTGGATCAAAGCCGCGGGTAGGTTCCTTTTCGTTCTCGGACTCGTACTGACCGGGTGCGTCTCGTCGACCGGCCCGGTCGACGAGGACGGCGGCGGCCGGGGGCCGCTCACGCTGGCCACCGCCGGAGATCTCACCGGATATCTGGGCACCGTGCTGGCTGGGTGGAACCGCACACATCCGGGAGAGCGGGTGACTCTTGTGCAGCTGCCCGACTCCGCCGACGAGACGCACGCGCAGATGGTCACGGACCTGCGCGGAGGAGACCGCAGCCGGTTCGATGTCCTCAACATCGACGTCACCTGGACCGCGGAGTTCGCGGCCGCGGGATGGATACGACCGCTCGATTGCAGCCGCTTCCCGCTCCGGTCCTTCCTGCGGCCGGTCGTCGACACCGCGACCTATGACGGACGGTTGTACGCCGTCCCGTACGTGACCAACGCCGGACTGCTGCTGTATCGCAAGGACATCCTCGACAAGGAGGGCGTCTCGCCGCCGCGGACCTGGGCGGAGCTGGAACGAGATGCGAAGACCATCGCGCCGAAGTACGGATTGGAGGGCTACGCGGGTCAGTTCCTTCCCTATGAGGGCCTGACGGTGAACGCCGCCGAGGCGGTCTACTCGGCGGGCGGCACCATCCTCGGGGACGAGGGTGACCGGGTCACGGTGAACTCTGCCGCGGCCCGCGAGGGGATCGGCTTCCTCGCGCGGGGTGTCCGGGAGGGCTGGATCCCGAAGTCGGCCTTGTCGTACAAGGAGGAGGAGTCCAAGCAGGCGTTCCAGGACGGCCGGCTGCTCTTCCTGCGCAACTGGTCGTACGCGTACGCCGTGGCGTCGGCTCCGGGCTCCCCGGTCGCCGGGAAGATCGGTGCCGTGCGGCTGCCGGGGCCCGACGGGCCGGGCACCAGCGTGCTCGGGGGTTCCGACCTGGCTGTCAACACACATGCTCGGCACCCTGATTCGGCTGCTCGACTCATCGCGTACCTGACCAGTGAGGCGGTTCAGCGGCAGGTGCTCACCCTGGGCGCGCTGCCGCCCGTGCGGGCGGATCTGTACGAGGATCCGGACTTGGTGAGGAAGTTCCCCTACCTGCCCACGCTGCGCGCCAGCGTCCTCACTGCCGTGCCGCGACCGAAAAGCCCGCGCTACGACCAGGTCAGTCTGGTGGTACAGGCACTGGTACATGACGCGATGACCGGGAACGTGACGCCCGAGGCGGCGGTCGGGCGGCTGGCGCGGGAGCTTGCCGCAATCTCTCATTGATAGTTACCCGTTAGGTAAAACCAGGTCCTGCGCCCTGCCCTTTTTGGGGAACTTATCATCATATAAGGTGCACCTCTCCAGATGCTCTTGCTATTTTCGTTGACACCTCTACGACACTTCTACCTAACATGCATGTATAACTCCCGAGCACTCAAAGACGGGCGGTGGGTTGAACATGCACCGTTGGTGGCGCGACGCGGTCATCTACCAGGTCTACGTCCGCAGCTTCCTCGACAGCACCGGCGACGGCATCGGCGATCTGGCCGGAGTCAGGGCCGGACTGCCGTACCTGAAGAAGCTGGGCGTCGACGGGATCTGGCTGAGCCCCTTCTATCCCTCGCCGCAGCACGACCACGGCTACGACGTGGCCGACTACTGCGACGTCGACCCGACCTTCGGCGACCTCGCCGAGTTCGACCGGCTGACGGCGGCCGCCCGCCGGCTCGGCATCCGTGTCCTTCTCGACATCGTGCCCAACCACTGCTCCACCGAGCATCTGTGGTTCAAGGAGGCGCTCGCGGCGGAGCCCGGCAGCCCTGCCCGCGCCCGCTTCCACTTCGCCGACGGCCGCGGGACGGACGGTTCCGAGCCGCCCAACAACTGGCACGCCATGTTCGGCGGCCCGGCCTGGACCAGGATCACCGAGCCAGACGGACACCCCGGCCAGTGGTACCTGCACATGTTCACGCCCGAGCAGCCCGACTGGAACTGGCGCACCCCCGAGACCGGTGCCGAATTCGAGCGTGTACTCCGCTTCTGGCTGGACCGGGGAGTCGACGGCTTCCGTATCGACGTCGCCGCGGGCCTTTTCAAACACCCCGAGCTGCCAGACTCCCCGGACCCCGAGTCCGACGCCCGCACCCGAGACTCGGTCAATCCCCTCGCTTGGAACCAGCCCGAGGTCCACGACGTCTGGCGGCACTGGCGGTCAATCTGTGAGGAGTACGCGGCACACGACGGCCGCGAACGCCTCCTCGTCGGCGAGGTCTCCGTCCCCACCGCTCGCGAACACGCTCGGTACGTCCGCCCCAACGAACTCCACCAGGCCTTCTTCTTCGATCTCCTGAGTGCGCCGTGGGACGCGGACGCCTTCCGCAAAGTCATCGCCGAGGCCATGCAGGACATCGCAGGCACCGGCTCCACGGTCACTTGGGTCCTCAACAACCACGACCAGGTCCGCACCGTCACCCGCTATGGCGAACCCACCCCCGAGGGCAGTGGGCTCGGGCCGGCCCGAGCCCGCGCCGCCGCACTGTTGATGCTCGCGCTGCCCGGAGCCGCCTACATCTACCAGGGTGAGGAACTCGGCCTGCCCGAGGTCGTCGACCTGCCCGACGACGTCCTCACCGACCCGATCTTCCGGCGCACCGGTAGCCGTGCCCGCATCCGCGACGGCTGCAGGGTGCCGTTGCCCTGGTCCGGACAGGCCTCCCCGTTCGGCTTCACCTCCGGCGCCGAGAGCGCCAAGCCTTGGCTGCCGCAGCCGGAGTACTTCGCCGAGTACGCCACCGACCGCGCCCTCGCCGACACCCGCTCCTTCTGGCACCTGTACCGCGACGGGCTTCAACTGCGTGCATCTCTTGCTCAGTTGGGCGAGGGAACCCTGCACTGGCTGGACACCCCGCCCGGCGTGCTCGCCTTCGCCCGAGGCGATGGCCTCGTCTGCGCCGTCAATTTCGGTACGGCGCCCACCACCGCTCCGGTCTCCGGCACCCCTCTGCTCTCCAGCGGACCCTGCCCGGCCGGGGTGCTCCCCGGCTCGACGGCCGCGTGGTGGATCAACGAGCTCTGACATTTTCCGCAGCCGACAGCATCCGAAGGGACATCAACGATGATGCGACGACGTACCACCCTGATCATGAGCTGTACCGCCCTCACCCTCGCGCTTGGCACCACCGCCTGCGGCGGCAGTGGCCCCGACACCACCGGCGGCGGAGCCAAGACGCTCAGCGGCCAGACGGTCACCGTGGCCGGTGTCTGGTCCGGCACGGAGCAGAAGAACTTCCAAAAGGTGCTGGACGCGTTCAGCGCGAAGACCGGAGCGAAGACGCAGTTCGTCTCCACCGGCGACAACGTCTCCACGGTCATCGGCAGCAAGATCGAGGGCGGCAACGCACCCGATGTCGTCATGGTCCCGCAGGTGGGGGTGCTCCAGCAGTTCGCCAAGCAGGGCTGGCTCACCCCGCTGTCGGCCACCACCGAGAAGTCCGTCGATGCCGGCTACGCACCCGTCTGGAAGAAGTACGGCAGCGTCGGCGGAACCCTCTACGGCCTCTACTTCAAGGCCGCCCACAAGTCGACGGTCTGGTACAGCCCCGAGGCCTTCAGCCAGGCAGGCGTCAAGCCGCCCACCTCCTACGACGACATGCTCAAGGTCGGGCACACGATCTCCGACTCCGGCCTCGCGGCCTTCTCGGTCGGCGGCCAGGACGGCTGGACTCTGACCGACTGGTTCGAGAACATCTACCTCTCCCAGGCCGGTCCCGAGAAGTACGACGCTCTCGCGGCCCACAAGCTGAAGTGGACCGACCCATCGGTCGTCCAGGCTCTCACCACCCTCGGCAAGCTCTTCAAGGACAAGGAGCTGATCGCCGGTGGCCAGAAGGAGGCCCTCAATACCGATTTCCCGAGCTCGGTGGAGAAGGTGTTCGGGCCCAAGCCCGACGCGGCGATGGTCTACGAAGGCGACTTCGTCGCCGGCGTCGCCCACGACCAGTTCGGCAGGACCATCGGCAAGGACGCGAACTTCTTCCCTTTCCCGGCCGTCGATGGCGGCAAGGCCCCCGTGGTCAGCGGCGGCGACGCAGCAGTGGTCCTCAAGGCCGGAAAGAACGCCAAGGCCGGTATGAAGCTCCTCGAATACCTCGCCACCCCCGAGGCATCGGCCGTGTGGGCCAAGGCGGGCGGCTACCTCTCCCCGAATAAGAACCTCCCCCTCGACTCCTACAGCGACGACGTCACCCGTGCCACCGCGGAGTCACTCGTCGAGGCGGGCGACTCCGTCCGTTTCGACATGTCCGACCAGGCCCCCGCGGCCTTCGGCGGCACCAAGGGCGCCGGCGAGTGGAAGCTGCTCCAGGACTTCCTGCGCAACCCGTCCGACCCCAAGGGCACTGCGGCTGAGCTGGAAACCGCCGCGGCCAAGGCCTACAAGGACTGACCGATCGTGACATCCACCCTGGTCAAGGAGACGGCGGGCCCACCGTCCGCCGGAACCGTTCAACGTGCTCGCCGCTCACGGCGGCGGGCGTGGCTCGCCGCTGTGCTGTTCGTCTTCCCGGCGCTGCTCCTGCTCGGTGCGCTCGTCGTCTACCCCGTGCTGTTCTCCGTCGGCCGCAGCTTCTTCGACGCCTCCGGCACCCGCTTCGTGGGAACCGGCAACTACACAGAGATGTTCCGCGACCCGGCGACCCTCAAGGCCGTCCGTAACACGGCCATCTGGGTCGTCGTCGCGCCGACCCTGCTGACCGGCCTCGGTCTGGTCCTGGCCGTGCTGGTGGAGAAGGTCCGCTGGGCGACGGCATTCAAGCTGCTGCTGTTCATGCCGATGGCCGTGTCCTTCCTGGCCGCCGGCATCATCTTCCGCCTCGCCTACGACCAGGACCCCTCCAAGGGCGTACTCAACGCCGCCGCCGTCAGCGTGCACGACGCCTTCAAGGGCACCTCCGCGTACCCGACGGCCAGAGCCCGCGACGGGCACGGGATCATGTCGAGCCCGGACGGCTCGTACCGGACGAGCGAGCGCATACCGCCCGGCACCTCCGTGGACTTCGGGATGGTGGGCATCGCTCCCGGCGATGTGCCCGGCGACGCGCGGCTCGCATACCCGGCCGCCGGCCGAAAGCCCGCACTCGACGAGGTGAACGGGGTTGTCTACCTGGACTTCACCTCCGGCGGGGGAGGAGTCCAGGGCAAGGTCGACCGGAAGGAGATCGGACTGCCGAAGATGCGCGTCGAAGTGGTCGGCGCCGACGGCAGGACGGTCACGAGCACCATCACGGCCGCCGACGGTTCCTTCCGCTTCTCCGGCCTGAAGTCGGGCGCGTACACGCTCAAGCTGCCCGCCTCGAACTTCGCCCAGCCCTACCAGGGCGTGTCATGGCTCGGACCGACACTCGTGACGCCCGCCATCATTGGCGCGTACCTGTGGATCTGGACCGGGTTCGCCATGGTCCTGATCGGGGCCGGGCTCGCGGCCCTGCCGCGGGACGCGCTGGAGGCCGCGCGGATGGACGGCGCCAACGAATGGCAGATTTTCCGGCGGATCACGGTGCCCCTGCTGGCCCCCGTGCTGACCGTGGTCTTCGTGACTCTGGTCATCAACGTGATGAAGGTCTTCGACCTCGTCTATGTCATCGCCCCGGGGCCGGTGCAGGAGGACGCGACCGTTCTCGCCACCCAGATGTGGCTGGTGTCGTTCGGCGGCGGCAACAACCAGGGGCTGGGCAGCGCGCTGGGCGTGCTCCTGCTGCTGCTGGTCATCCCGGCCATGGTCTTCAACGTCCGTCGCTTCCGAAGGAGTCAGCGATGAACGCGATACGGCGCGGGCTGGGCAACGGCCTGGTACAGGCCTTCCTCGTGGTGACCGGGCTGGTGTGGCTCACCCCGCTGGCAGGGCTCCTGCTGTCCTCCCTGCGGTCGGCCCAGGACACCGCGAAGGGCGGCTGGTGGACGGTGTTCTCCAGCCCAGGCCAGCTCTCCTTCGACAACTACACGGCGTTGCTGAAGAACTCCGGTATCACGCACTCCCTTTGGAACACGGTGCTCATTTCGGTGCCGGCGACGTTCCTGGTCGTGATCATCGCGGCACTCGCCGGATACGCTTTCGCCTGGCTCGACTTCCCGGGCCGGGACGCCATCTTCCTGCTGGTCGTGGCCCTCCTGGTGGTGCCGGTGCAGATAGGTCTGCTGCCGGTCGCCAAACTCTTCGGAGAACTAGGGCTGTTCGGCACCATTCCCGGGGTCGTCCTGTTCCACGTGGCCTACGGCCTGCCCTTCGCGGTGTTCCTGCTGCGGAACTACTTCGCGGAGATGCCCAAGGAGATGCTGGAAGCGGCTCGCATGGATGGCGGCGGCGAGTGGCGGATCTTCGTCCAGCTGGTTTTGCCGGTGGGCAGGCCGGCCATCGCCAGCCTCGCCATCTTCCAGTTCCTGTGGGTGTGGAACGACATGCTGGTGGCCCTGCTGTTCGCCGACAGTTCCTCGCAGCCACTGACCGTCGAACTCCAGTCGCAGATCAGGCAGTTCGGTAGCAACATCGATGTGCTGGCGCCGGGCGCATTCCTGTCGCTGGTGGTGCCCGTGGTGGTGTTCTTCGCCTTCCAGCGGCACTTCGTCCAGGGTGTGATGGCGGGGTCGGTTAAGTAGACCCGCCCAAGGAGCGCGGACGCGACGGCCGGTGTGGCTGTCGCGTCCGCGCTCACTTTCCCCTGACCCCGAGCGCACATGGTGTGAGCCGACGGCGCCTACCCGGAAGACGAGAGTCACCGGACCGCCACGGGGGGTAAGGAAGTGCAGTGCGGGTGCCTTTCCTTACCCCGTGCGCACTGAAGGCAGCGCACGTCTTCCCGACTGCGTACGGTGGCTTGTGCCGACTGTGTGCGACAGGTGCGGGCGCCCCGCGTCGTACCGCACGGACATCTGACGAGAACAGGATTCGAATATGCCAGCAGCGCAGTCAGACGTGAGTTCCCGGTCCGACGCGCCGGACGCACCGGTCGAGCCGGGCGCCCCGGTCGAGCCGGCCGCCGTGTGGCACCAGCCGCTTCCTTGGTCACGCTCCCGGGCGGGCGGGGCCACCACGGCCGTCCGGGAACCTGCGACCGGGCGGCCCCCGGCGCACCAGGAGGACCAGAGCGAGGAGCTCGAACAGGGCGCGCGGGAGCCGGACGACACGCACCGTCGTACCGAGGCGGGAGGTTTGAGCCTGTGGTTCGGACGCCGTCGGCGCGAAGGACACGACTCCGACGCCCAGACTGAGGAGGAGACCGCATCCTCGGCCGCGGAGGGAGCCCTGACCGTGCCGGCCGAAGACTACGGCGCCCCGGTCGAGGAGGAGGCCGACGACTTGGACGGGGACCCGGATGACGGTATGTCGCCCCGCGGTGCGCGGCCGCGTGTCAGCGTGAAGGTCGCCGGGACCGCGGCCCTGCTGGGCGCCGCACTGCTCACGACCCCGTTCCTCCTGGCGCAGAGCGGCGACGCGGACCACGCCACACGGAACGCAGCAGGTGCCCGCCCGGACGCCTCGGTCGGACCGGACGGACTCGCGGCGCCCGGTGTGCCTACGACGCCGACTGCTCTCGGGCCTTCGCACGTGCCGTCCCACAAGGCCACCACCGGCCATCCGTCGAGGAAGTCTACAGAGGCCGGGGCGAAGAAGTCCGCCGAGCGCTCCACCAGGGAAACGGACAAGTCCGGCCACGAGGCAAAGGCAGCGCCCGCCAAGGCGGCCAAGTCCTCGAAGTCGACGAGCAAGTCGGCCACGAAGTCGTCCACGAAGTCGTCCACCAAGTCGTCCACCAAGTCGTCGAGCAAGTCGACGGCGACCGCCACAGCCGTGCCGACGTCGCTGAACATTCCGGCGGGCAAGTCCCTCGCCCAGGGGCAGTCCTGGCATACCGACCGCATCACCGTGACCATGCAGACGGACGGCAACTTCGTCGTCTACAACGCGGCGCACAAGGGCCTGTGGTCGACGCGGACAAACGGCTACGGCTACCGGGCGAAGATGAACAGTAACGGCAATTTCGTCATCTACAACAAGGCGGGGGACGACATCTGGGACACCGGCACGAGCGGCCATTCCGGCGCGTACTTCCGCCTCGGTCACGACGGCAACGTGATGGTCGTCTACCGGGGGCACGCAATCTGGAACGCCGGCACGAGGGTGGTATGAGCGACCGTGCCATGCGTCCTGTTCAAGCGAGCCACTGACGCACATGGCGGCGCGCGGCGCTGATACGGGATTTGACCGTGCCCAGAGGCAGTTCGGTGCGCTCGGCGATCTCCGCGTAGCTCATGCGGCAGATGTCCCGGTAGATCAGCGGTAGAGCCAGAGAAGGATAGTCACGCTCGAGACGATCCAGCGCCTCCAGCAGATCGACACGGTGACCGGCGATCACGCTGGTGGTGCGCGGTTCCGGCGGGTACAAGGCCTCGATGGACAACGGCAGTTCAGCCCACCGGCGTTTCAGCTCGCGGTACTTCTGACGAGCGCAGTTGGCGACCACGGTGTGCAGCCAAGTAGTGAAGAGGCTGCGCTGCTCGAACGAGGTGATGTTCTGGGCCACCTGCAGAAGTACATCTTGCGCCGCTTCCTCGGCATCGTGGCGATTGGGCAGGAACCGCCCGCAGCGACGAAGCACTTCGGGCCGGATCGCCTGCAGGAGAGTGTTCAGCGACGCGGGATCTCCACCTGCGGCCAGGGCAGCGAGGTCTTCGGCGTCGGGGGGGAGCGGCACGGAAGAACTCCCTTGCGTTCAGGGTGTCGGACGACTCAGGGCGGCAAAGTGCGTGTCCCCTGCACGCAGGCCCATGGCCGGTAATTGCACAGTACCGGCAAGTTCGTTGTGCCGGTGCCCAAAGAATGGAGATCGTGTTGGTCCTGTGCACGTTGCGCCCGGCTGTGTCACCAGCCGACACTGTTGCATAGGCATCTGCGGTCGCAGGGGGCCCGGCATGCCGTACGGGCACCCGGCAAGGTGCCCTCACCGTCTCGGCGGTGTGAGGCGAGGAAGGCACGGATGCCGCTCATGGGCGGCACAACGGGCAGAAGTCCGATCCGCCGCCTTCCTGGTCCGATCGAATGTCGAACGGCAACTGCGCTGGAGTTCCGTCTTCATGTCAACTCTCGTCACTGTCGGACGTCACCGCCTGCAACGCCTCTTGGGGTGCGGAGGTTTCGGCATGGTCTGGCTCGCCCACGACGATCTGCTCGAAGCTCCGGTGGCGGTGAAGGTCATGGCGGAGAAATGGGTCCACCGGTCCGACCTCCGGGAGCGATTCCTGGACGAGGCCCGGCTGCTGCGCCAGGCCGCGTCCGATCGCGTGGTGCAGGTCTACGACATCGGTGAACTGTCCGACGGGCGGCCGTATTTCGTCATGACCTACGCCGACGGTGGCACACTGGCCGACCGGCTGGCTTCGGGGCCTCTGACGGTCGACCAGGCGCTGCGGTTCGCGGTGCAGGCCGCACGGGGTGTGGCCGACCTGCACGCGGCCGGCATCGTGCACCGTGACATCAAGCCGTCCAATATCCTTCTTCAGACGGGATCGGGCGGCCGTGAGCGTCTGCTGGTGGCCGATCTCGGCCTGGCCAAGAGTCTGGCGCACGCCTCGGGACTGACGCAGGGAGTGGGGTCACCCGGCTACATGGCCCCCGAGCAGGTCCCGGAGGACGTATTGGTCGATGTCGACGAGCGGGCCGATGTCTACGGTCTGGGCGCACTCACCTACGAGTTGCTGACCGGGAGTCTGCCGGCTGCGGCGGAATCACTCGACTGGCCCGGACCACCGCACCCTCAGGTGCCGACGTCGGTCCGGCGCGTGACGCGACGCGCGCTCGATCCGGAGCGGGAGCGGCGCTGGGCCGATGCCGGCGAGTTCGCGAATGCCCTCGAGGCCGCCGCGACTGCGACGCTCCGCAGCCGCCTGTTTCGAACCGTCGCGACCGGCAAGGGCACCGGCAGGCGGAGAGTGTGGGCGATTCTCGCCGGGACCGCCGTCATCGCGACCGTGGGGTTGACCACGCGGTCGGTCTTCGAAGCGGACTCCGCAGTGGACACCAGGTCCCGCGCGGGAGCCGGCAGTACCGTGACCGCCGAGCCGTACGGGACCTCCTCGGCCACGACATCACCGTCTCCGCATCGAGCCCCCGCAGTGCCGGCTTCGTCGGCTTCGTCGGCTTCACCTGCACCGTCCGCTGCGCTGTCATCGAGCCCCTCGGCAGGGATCGGCGCCGAAGCGACGAAGAAGGCCGTCCCTTCCGGACAGGCGGCGGATCCGCACCCGAGCGAAGTGGTGTCGGCCTCGCCTGAATGGACGACGTTGACCGTGCGACATGACCAGCAACTGATGCCGGGCGAGTCCTGGCAGACCAACCGGACGACTATGACGATGCAGACCGACGGAAACCTCGTCATCTACGACGAGGACCACCATCGGCGCTGGTCCTCGGGCACTTCCGGCACCGGCTACCGCGCCATCATGCAGGCCGACGGCAACCTCGTCGTCTACAACAGAGATACCTTTGGTGTCTGGAGCTCCGTCACTTCCGGCCACGACGGTGCCTATCTCTACCTCGGTACCGATGGCGACGTCAGCGTGGTCTACAAGGGCGCCACCCTTTGGTCGGCTGGCACCCAGCACTGACCGGTCGGCGGCTCATGCCCCCGTGTCGACGGTGACGCCGGCCGTCCCGGCTCCGTCCGTGAGCGTGCGGGGTGACTCGTCCATCCCGGGTATCGACACGATCTCCGCGGGCTCTGTGCCCGCCTCGGCCGGGGCCGGGGCCTCCTCGGCCTCTGCGTCTGCTTCGGCCGGGGCCTCCTCGGCGTCTGCCTCGGCCGGCGTTTCGTCTTCTTCGGTCTGCGGGACGTCCGCGGGTTCGGTCTTGGCGGCATCCGAAACGGGTGCGTGTGTTGCGATCGCCTCCAGCAGCGGCTCGGTTTCCACGAGCATGCTGACGGCGCTGGCCGGATTGATGTAGAGCTGGTGTGCCTCGGGAAGCAGGGAAAGGAGCTCGACCACCGGCCGGACCTCGGCCAGCAGCCGTCCTGCGTGTCGGAGCTGGTCGGTTGAGGTGTAGACGGGGAGGACAGGGGTGCCGTCGGGGGAGACGCCGAACAGGGGCGTGCCGTCGGCGGTGACCCAGAAGGCCACCTCGGCGGCTACGAGGCTCCGGTAGACGTCGCCGGTCGGGCCGTATCCGGTACTCGCGAGCTGGACCGCGGCGTCGACAGGGTCAGTGGGCTCGGGCCAGCCGAGGGTCTGGGGTGATGGGCTGTAGTCCGGGTTGTCCTGCCACTCCTGGATGGTGCCGTCCGAGCCGGAACGCCATCTGCCGACCACGGCCCAGGGGGGCGGCGAGCCCTCGCCCTGCCAGGAGGGGTCCACCTTGCCGATCCAGTGGCCGGGAGAGTTCTCAGCGGCGATGCGGACCTCCTCCGGAGGCTCGGGAGCCTCGGGCTGATCCGGCCGGGCGGGCAGTTCCAGGGGGTTGTTCATCGCATTCTCGCTGTCAGTGGTGTCGGTGTTGTCGGTAGTGGGTGCTCGGTGCTCCGCATGGACGGTCGGGCCCCGGTGTATTCGGTCATCAGATGGGGTATGCCGCGGAGAAGTCCGGCAGTCACTGCGGTCATTGTGAGGGCGTACGGTGATCTCCACCGCCGATCACTGAGCGATAGGCCTTCATCTGACGGTTATTTCATGCATCTGGAAACGGCCACTCAAGTCACCGGCAGTGCCAGCGCCAGCGATACACGGATCTGTTCGCCAAGAATTGCGTGTACGGTTGCTGCACGCCGGTCGGATGCCGTGCACCCTACCGAAGACCCTGATGGCCGCCATTGCTGTAACGCTTCACTGATTTCTCCTTTCTGCCGGCCTCTTTCGAAGACTTTCTCGACTTCCTCGGTTCCAGGAACCGCTGCGCATCAGTCTGCTGCCCTTGCGGGCCTTGCAGCGCTCGGAGTCCCCCGAAGTGCACTCGTGAGCATCGGCAAGTGTGCGTACAGACATGAAGTGCCGAACAGGGTGTGGCTCTGTCGCGAAGTGGTGTAAGACCGGCACACGGCCGGACGGGCGGCGGCACTGTCAAAAGTCCCGTCACTACGGTGTGTTCACGCCGGTAAAGCATTTGGGTGCCGTCGTCATGCGGCATCGCAGCCCGCGAGTGCCCCTGGCGAGCTTGTTCTTCTCGTGCAGCCTGGCGTTCAGTTGGCGCCCACCGCTTCCGAATTCCTGAGGGCCGGCTCCAGAAAGGCTTCCCAGCTCGCCGCAGGGCGGCGGGCGGAACGCGCCGCGAGTGATTCAGCGTACCCATCGCACGGGCGGACACCGGCGCTTCTCCGGCGAGATCTGCGAAGTACCTCGCGGGTCGCTCCGCGGATGGTTCGACCTCTGCCGCCGAGTGTGACGAGCTCAATACCGCCGAACGTCGAGCGTGGCGCCTCCGAGTCGCGCCTGGGATCCGACGCCATCCGCTGCCAGATCGTCACGTGGATGACGCGCTCGCCGGGTGTTCGGCCCGGAGCGCCGCAAGCTGTTTGCGGCGGAGCCCGTCGCCTGCGCGGCCGAAGGAATTCGAGCCACCAGGCGCGTGACTGTCGGTGCGCAGGCCGCCTGGCCTGCTGCTCAGTGTGTGCGGACAGCTGCTGTGGGCGCCCCCGGCAGGACTCGAACCTGCGGCCAAGCGCTTAGAAGGCGCCTGCTCTATCCACTGAGCTACGGGGGCCGGGTGTGCTGGCCTCGTACGCACTGCCCTGGTGGGGGCGGGTCCGTGACGTTGCCGGGGACAAGGATAGAACTCCCCGATCCGTGTCCCTGTTGCTTCGCCTCCGTGGCTCAATGTGGAGGTTCGGTGAAGCGGTCCTGATAATCGCAGGCAGGTACGAATCGTGCACCGCTTTTGGCGCCCGACGCACCGGGTGTTGTGCACTCGTTATGCCTGGACTGTGCCTCCGTCCCAGTCGCCCCTTCCGCCCGTTGTGTCCTGTCGGCACGCAGACATGTCTATATGCTTCAGAATTCCCCTAAAATTGGGCATTCTTCGCATGTGGTGACCTTGGACGTACGGCCTCAGCTGCTCGACACACTTTCCGCCCTGCGCGACCGTGTCGCTGCCGCACGCTTCCCGCTGCCCCTGGCGGGGGCTCCACGCGCGCGTGCCAACCGCGACGAACTGCTCGCACAGCTGGACGACTATCTGGTGCCCCGCCTCAGAGAGCCCGATGCGCCGCTTCTGGCCGTGGTGGGCGGATCCACGGGCGCCGGAAAGTCGACCCTCGTCAACTCACTGGTGGGCCGCCGGGTCAGCGAGGCGGGCGTGCTGCGGCCGACCACCCGCACGCCGGTCCTGGTCTGTCATCCGGAGGACCATCACTGGTTCAGCGGCATGCGCGTGCTGCCCGACCTCACCCGAGAGTGGGTACCGCACCAGGAGCCCAGCGACGACCCCTTCCTCCCCGGCGACAACCCCGCGCGCGTGCTGCGCGTCGAGACCGCCGACAGCATCCCGCGCGGCCTCGCGCTGCTCGACGCCCCCGACATCGACTCCCTGGTCGTCGACAACCGCGTCCTCGCCGCAGAGCTCATCTGCGCCGCCGACGTCTGGGTGATGGTGACCACGGCCGCCCGCTACGCCGACGCCGTCCCCTGGCACCTGCTGCGCACCGCCAAGGAGTACGACGCCACCCTGGTGACCGTCCTCGACCGGGTCCCGCACACGGTCGTCTCCGAGGTCTCCCGGCAGTACGGCGCCCTCCTCACCAAGGCCGGACTCGGTGACGTACCCCGGTTCACCGTGCCCGAGCTGCCCGAGTCGGCCTGGGGCGGCGGCCTGCTCCCGGCCACCGCGGTCGCCCCGCTGCGCGCCTGGCTCCTCCACCAGGCCCAGGACCCCGGCGCCCGCAGCCACACCCTGGCCCGCACCGCCCACGGCCTCCTCGACTCCCTCAAGGCCCGCATGCCGGAACTGGCCGCCGCCGCTGCGGCCCAGTACGCCGCCGCGCTGCGCCTGACCTCCGCCGTCGACACCGCGTACGACAGCGAGCACACGCGTCTGCGGGGACGCCTGCAGAGCGGAGCCGTCCTCGCCGGCGACGCCCTCAAGCGCTGGCGCGCCTACCCCCTCGACTGCTCCGCCGGTGAACTCCTGGACGCCCTGGTGGAGAGCCTCGCCGCCCTGCTGCTCTGCTCCGTCACCGCCGCCGACGAACGCGTCGACGACGCCTGGCGCCGCGAGCCGGCCTCCGCCGCCCCCGGACTCACCGACCGCGACCCGTCCCTGGAGAGCGCCGAGCACCGCATCGGCCTCGCCGTCCGGCGCTGGCGGCGCGAGCTGGAGGAGTACGCCGAGGACGAGGTGCGCGAGCTCGACCGCAGCGTCGCCCCGGACCCCGAGGTCGTCGCCGCCCTGGTGGCCACCGCGCTGCTCGGCGGCCGGCGCACCAAGATCGCGGGGGAGCGGCTCGCCGAGCGCATCGGCGCCCATGGCGCGCTGCGGCTGCGCGACCGTGCGGGACGGCTGCTCACCGAGCACGTCGACCGCGTCCTGTACGCCGAACGCGAGCGCCGCCTCGCCCCGCTCGACGCCCTCGACGTGCACCCCGAACCCCAGGCCGAACTCATCGCCGCCCTGTCCGTCCTCCAGAAGGAGAGGTGACCGGTGACCGCCGTCACTGACCACGACCACACGGATCGTATGGAACGCATGGATCACACCAGTGACACCACCGGTGGCTACGCCAGCGACTTCGAGCCCGGACCCACCGCGGCGGACTCCACACCGGGCGCCGCACGGAAGCCGGCACGAGACCGCGCACCGGACGGCACCCGGCACCGGGACGAGGCCGGGAAGGAGCCCACAGACCCCACAGACCCCAGGGACCTCAAGGACTCCGATGAGCCCGAGGAGCCCAAGAAGCTGAAGCAGTCCAAGCAGTCCCAGGAGTCCCAGGAGCACGCGGACACCGCCGGTTCCGCCGGTACCGCCGGCACATCCGGCGCCAGGCCGCCCGCCCAGGCGGCCGGCGAAACCGAGAGCGTCCCGCACGCACGCGTACGGGAACAGCGGGAGCCGGCCGACGACCGCCCGCCCACCACCGCCACGACCACCAGCACCGACGACCGCCCGCCCGCCGCCGACGATCCGGCCGCCGCCGACGACGACGTCTGGGACGACGGTCTCATCGCCCGCCGGGTCACCGAGACCGCCAAGGCCGCCGTCCCCGTCGTCGAGACCCGCGGCCCCGGCGCCCCGGCCCCCGCCCCGCTCGCGTACGACGGCCCGCTGCGCTCCCGCCTCGACGCCCTGCGCGAGCTGGTCGGCCTCTCCCGCACCCGCCTCGACAGCAACACCCTCGCCGAGGCCGGCCGGGTCCTGGACGAGGCGGCCACCCGGCGCCGGCTCTCCGGCCAGCACACCGTCGTCGCCCTCGCCGGCGCCACCGGCAGCGGCAAGTCCCAGCTGTTCAACGCGCTGGCCGGAGTCGCCATCTCGGAGACCGGGGTACGCCGGCCCACCACCGCCGCGCCCATCGCGTGCACCTGGAGCGACGGCAGTGCCGCCCTCATCGACCGGCTCGGCATCCCGGGCCGGCTGCGCCGCCGCCCCGTGCACAACCCGGAGGCGGACGCCCAGCTGCGCGGGCTGGTCCTGATCGACCTGCCCGACCACGACTCGGCCGCCGTCCAGCACCGCGAACAGGTCGACCGGATCCTGAGACTCGTCGACGCGGTGATCTGGGTGGTCGATCCCGAGAAGTACGCCGACGCCGTCCTCCACGAGCGTTATCTGCGGCCCATGGCCGGCCACGCCGAGGTCATGTTCATCGTCCTCAACCAGACCGACCGGCTGCCCGGCGAGGCCACCGACCTGGTCCTGGACGATCTGCGCCGGCTGCTCGACGACGACGGCATCGCCCTCGGCGAGTACGGCGACCCGGGCGCGAGAGTGCTCGCGCTGTCCGCGCTCACCGGCGACGGCATCGGCGAACTGCGCGAGATGCTCGGCCAGTTCGTGTCCGAGCGGGGCGCGGCGGCCCGCCGGGTCGCCGCCGACGTGGACGCCGCCGCCGCCCGGCTGCGGCCCGTCTACGCCACCGGCAGGCTCGCCGGGCTCAGCGAGGAGGCGCGCGACGAGTTCGCCGGGCGGCTCGCGGACGCGGTCGGTGCCACCGCCGCCGGCGAGGCCGCCGAACGGGCCTGGCGGCGCAACGCCAACCGGGCCTGCGGCACGCCCTGGCTCCGGCTGTGGCGCTGGTACCAGAAGCGCGGCGAGCCGCCCACCGGACGTCTGCAGAAGGCCCAGCCGGAGGTGGAGGCCACCGCGCGGCAGCGCGTCGAGCAGGCGGTGCGGACGGTCTCCGAGCGGGCCTCGGCCGGGCTGCCCGCGCCCTGGGCGCAGGCGGTGCGCGAGGCGGCCGTACGCGGCTCGCAGGGCCTTCCGGAGGCGCTCGACGACCTCGCCGCCCGGGCCGGGCTGCCGCCGGGGCGGCCTCCGCGGCCGGGCTGGTGGCCGGTGGCGGTGCTCGCCCAGGCCGCCATGACGCTCCTGCAGGTGCTCGGCGGGCTGTGGCTGATGGGGCAGATCACCGGGTTGACGGCGCCCAACCTGGGCGTTCCGGTGCTGCTGATGCTCTCCGGGATCATCGGCGGCCCGCTGGTCGAGTGGGGCTGCCGGATGGCGGCCCGCGGTCCGGCCCGCCGGTACGGCCTGGAGGCGGAACGCCGGCTCCGCGAGGCGGCGGCCGGCTGCGGGCGGGCCCGGGTGCTGGATCCGGTGGCGGCGGAGCTGCTGCGGTACCAGGAGGTGCGGGAGCAGTACGCGCGGGTGAGGCGGACGGGCGCCGGGGTGGGGTGAGCCTCCGTCTGGGGTAACGGGGTCACCCGTGCGGGTGGTGGAGTTTTCCACCGGCCGGCGGTGGTCCACAGCGCTCGGCGGGCCCGGGCCGACGGCGGCAGTCTGGTCCCACGGCGATCGCGACCCGCAGGGACGCACTCGGGTGCAGACCGATGCACACCGACGCGCTCGGAGGCATCCGGACACATTTCGGATGCAGTCGGATGCACTCGACGAGCACGAGCACGAGCGCGCAGGCCTCCCACGCACGCGGTCGCCGCGGTGGACACAGCCGTACGGGACGGACCCGTACGCGGCTCCGCCCGGCCGCGGCGGCCGGGCGAGGGAGGGGTTCGTGATGAACGAGACGATGGTCTGCGCGGTGGGCAACGTGGCGACGCAGCCGGTGTTCCGGGAGCTGGCGGCAGGTCCGTCGGCCCGGTTCCGGCTGGCGGTGACCTCGCGCTACTGGGACCGCGAGAAGAACGCCTGGACGGACGGCCACACCAACTTCTTCACGGTGTGGGCCAACCGGCAGCTCGCCACCAACGCGGCGACCTCGCTGACGGTCGGCGACCCGGTCGTCGTACAGGGGCGGCTGAAGGTGCGCACCGAGACCCGGGAGGGCCAGCAGTGGGCCTCCGCCGACATCGACGCGGTGGCGATCGGCCACGACCTCGCCCGCGGCACGGCGGCCTTCAGGCGAACCGGCAGGCCGGACTCGGCCGCGCCGGCGCCACCGCGCCCGGAACCCGACTGGGAGACACCGGCGGAGTCCCCGGGCACGCCCGCCGAGGGGCAACCGGAACCGGCGGTGGCGGTGGCGTTGGCCGCGCCGTGACGGGACGTGAAGCGACCTGGCGTCGAGGCTGGTTGGCGCCGGGCCGTCCGAACGACGTTCTGCCGGCCACCCGTTGACGCCTGTCGATGGACATCGGCGGCCGTCGACGGCCGCCGACCGAGTTCGTCGGCCCGTGATGGCCATGGCCGTCCCTGGCGGACCTTGACGATTCCCGACGGCTCTCGTTGGCTCCTGGCTGCCCTTGACGTCTCTTGACGGCTTGTCGGCCGAGACGCTCCGAAGTGCCCGTCACCACGACCGGATGGATTTGTCGACAGGCCCAGCCCGTTCGTGCCTCCGCGATAACGATTACGGATCGGATCGCTCATCGGACCATCTCACCGGGAAAGGGTGGTCCGGCTGATCCATAGGATGCCGGGCATGGCCCCTGGGGCCGCTGATTCTGCTGGTGGGACCGCCCCCCCGCGTCCAACGGGTCCTGCTCGAAGGGGAATTCTGTGCTCGCTGCGTTCTCTGGCCTTTCGGCGCCCCGCGCGTCCACCAGGCACTACGGCACCGCCGTGGCCGCGAGAGGCATGGTCCGCCTCGCCGCCGCGGCCCTGGTGTCCGGGCTGGTGGCCGCCGCCGCGCTGACCGGCGCCGGCCGGGCCGCGGCCGACGACGGGACCGCCCGGAGCCAGAGCGGGGCCACGGCGACCATGAACGGCCTGAAGACCTACGGCGAGGCCGTGGTCCACGGGGACGGCGGCGACGAGCAGGTGGCCGCGGGCCTGTTCGAGATGTCCGTGGACGGCGGCGGCACGCTCCAGACGTACTGCGTCGACCTCCACAACCCCGCCCAGCGGGACGCCAAGTACCAGGAGACGGCCTGGAGCGGCACCTCGCTCGGCGCCAACAAGAACGCCGGCGACATCCGCTGGATCCTGCAGAACTCCTACCCGCAGGTCAACGACCTCGCCGCGCTGGCCCGCAAGGCCGGTGCCGGCAGCCTCACCGAGCAGGACGCGGCGGCCGGCACCCAGGTGGCGATCTGGCGTTTCTCGGACGGCGCGGACGTCGACGCGGTCGACCCGCAGGCCGAGAAGCTCGCCGACTACCTGGAGAAGAACGCCCGCGGCCAGAACGAGCCGCAGGCCTCGCTGGCCCTCTCCCCGCCGGCGGTGTCCGGCCGCCCGGGCGGCCTGCTCGGCCCGGTGACGGTCCACACCAACGCGCGCACGGTCACGGTGGTCCCGCCGTCCGACGCGGCCCTCAGTGGCGTGCGGATCACCGACAAGGCCGGCAGGCCGCTCACCACCGCGCAGGACGGCAGCGAGCTGTACTTCAAGGTCCCCGACGACGCGGCGGGGGACACCGCCCACGCGTCCGGCGGCGGGGGAGCCTCCGCCGAACTGACCGTCCAGGCGTCGACGACCGTCCCCGTCGGCCGGGCCTTCACCTCCGAGAGCCGCAGCCAGACGCAGATCCTGGCAGGCTCCAGCGAGTCCACGGTCGCCGCGACCGCGAACGCCACCTGGGCGGAGCGGGGCGCGATACCGGCGCTGTCGGCCGAGAAGAACTGCGCCCGGAGCGGCGTGGACATCACCGCGTCCAACACCGGGGACAAGCCGTTCACCTTCGAGCTGGTGAGCACGGAGTACACCATCCCCGCCGCCGCCTCCCGGACGGTGACCGTCCCGCTCCAGGAGGACCAGGTCTACGACTTCACCATCACCGGCGCGAACGGCCTCGAACGCCGCTTCACCGGTGTCCTCGACTGCAAGACCCAGGGCGCCGACGCCGGCCTCGCCACCCAGACCCTCAGCGAGCCCAGCCCGGCCTCGGTCGGCGGCACCGCCTCCGACGTCAACCTGGCCGCGACCGGCGGTGACTCCGCGACCGGCGTGATCACGGGCGTGGCCATCGGCCTGGTGGTGATCGGCGGCGCGGTCCTGGTGATCCTCCGCCAGCGGGAGAACCAGCAGACCGACTGACCCCCGGACGGGCACCATGACGTCATGACCAACTCACCCGCACCCGGCAGGTCGTCGTCCTCCGACTCCATCCTGTCCCTGTGGTCCCACGACTCGGTGCTGTCGATCGGCTCGGTGGGCTCCGTGCTCTCCATCGGGTCGGTCGGCTCGGCCCTGTCCGTCGGCTCGATCGGCAGTGCCCTCTCGGCGGGCTCGATCGCCTCGGCCCTGTCCCTCGTCTCGGCCGGCTCCTGGCTGAGCACCGGCTCCGTCCTCTCGGCCAACTCCCGCTGGTCCACCCTGTCCTGGCGCTCCACCCGGGCCTTCCGCTCGGCCGGAGCCGCGGGAGCGGTCGCCGTCACCGCCCTCCTCCTGCACAAGGCCCTGCAGTCTCGCTAGGCAGCCCGTCCGGGCCGGCCGTCCTCGAGGACGAGAAGCGGTTTGGCGCCGTGCGCGGGCGCTTCGGCGGACGAGACGGCCTCGGCGAAGCGTTCGAGGGGGAACGGCCGGCCCTCGGGGATGGCCAGCACGCCACCGACGACCAGGCTGCGCACCTCGCACAGCGCGTCCAGGACGTCCGCGGGTGAGGCGGCACCGAACCAGCGGTTCAGCCAGAACCCGCGGACCACCTTGGTCTCGTAGATGACCGAGCGCGCCGACACCGGGATCGTCAGCGCCGCCGGGTCGGTCTGCCGGTGGGTGGAGAGCGCGCCGTAGACCACGACCTCTCCGCCCGGCGCCAGTGCCTGCGACACCTGGGCACCCAGCTGCCCGGCGACACAGTCGACGGCCTTGCGCACGCCGGCCGGTCCGGCGATGTCGGCCACCCGCCGCACCAGGTCCTCGTCCTCGGTGCAGACGACCTCGTCGCCGCCCAGCGCCCTGATCTCCGCGACGGCATCGCGCCGCCGCACCACGTTGATCGTGCGAATCCGCAGATGCCGGGCCAGCTGCACGACTAGCCGGCCGACGGTGGAGCCCGCCGCCGTCTGCACCAGCCACTCACCCGGCTGCACGTCGAGTTCGCGCGTCACCAGGAGCAGCGCGGTCAGCGGGTTGACGGCGAGTTGGCAGGCGTCGGAGTCGCTCAGCCGGTCGGGGACCGGCAGCAGCCGCTGCGCGTCGGCGACGACGTATTCCTGCCAGGTCCCGTCGACCTGCGGCCCGGGTACCGCCGGGATCGCGGCGTTCACCACGCGCTCGCCGATCCGCAGCCCCTCGGTGCCCGGACCGAGGGCCTCGATACGGCCCACGCACTCCATGTACCCGCCGACCGCGGGGAACTCGGGGGAGAAACCGTAGCGGCCACGCAGCACGTGCAGATCGCTGGCGTGCACCGGAGTCGCCGTCACACGGAGCAACGCCTGGCCCGCCTCCGGCCTGGGAACGGGCCGGGTCTCCAGCCGCAGCACATCGTCCGGCTCGCCGACCTCGCCGGCCACGAGCGCACGCATGCTTGGCACCATGAGGGACCTTTCGTCCCTCCCAGCTTGCGCGCCCTCGCGAATGCTGTCATGTCGTAGGCAACCGTGGCCCCGGACGAGCGGCCGTCGCCGGGGAGACGGCCGCCGGTACGTCAACGGAGCCGCAGGTCCCCGACCCGCAGGAGCCGCGCCATGAGAACGAACAGCAGGACCATCGTGACGCCGCCCGCGGCCAGCGAGAGCGCCGGTGTCCAGGAGGCCGGTGCCAGATCCCGACCGCAGGCTCGGGCGATGAGCCACCCCACGGCCCCGGCGGCGGTGGCGGCGGCCGTCAGCCGGGCGTAGGTGCGGCAGATGCGCCGGCCGTCCAGCAGACCGTCGACGCGCCGCCGCAGCCGCACGGCCGTCAGCAGCAGGCCGATCGCGTAGGCCATGGCATAGGCGGCGGCCATCCCGGTGACCGCCCAGCGCGGGGACAGCAGGAGGTGACAGGCCACCGCGAGAGCCATGTCGATGCCGCTGATCCACACCGCCATCCGGAACGGCGTGCGGGTGTCCTCGAAGGCGTAGAAGCCGCGCAGCAGGAGGTACTGGGCGGAGAACGGGACCAGCCCCAGACCGAAGGCCTGCAGCATGTGGCCGAGGGGACGGGTGGCCGCGGCGTCCGCCGCACCGTGGGCGAACAGCAGCTGCGCGATCTGCGGTCCGAAGACGAGGAAGAAGAAGGCGGCCGGGACGACGACAACGCCGCTCGTCCGCAGGGCGCGGGACAGGTCCGTGCGCAGATCGTCGACACGGCGTTCGGCCACGGCCCGGCTCATGCGCGGCAGCAGGGCCGTCACGAGGGAGACGGTGACGATCGACTGGGGCAGCATCCAGATCTGCTGGGCGTAGCTGTAGGCGGTGTAGCCGACGCCGTCGTGCGGCAGCGCGGCGTCCGCGGAGGAGGCCAGGCGGGTGACGACCGTGCTCGCCACGAGGTTGGCCAGCACGAACAGCAAAGTCCACCGGGCCGCGTTCACGCTCCGGCGCAGGCCGGTGCCACGCCAGTCGAAGCGCGGGCGGAAGCGGAAACCGGCCGCCAGGGCGTAGGGGACCAGGGCGAGCGCCTGGAGGGCCAGGGCGAGCGTGGTCCCGGTCCCGAGCAGCCTGACCTGCGCACCGGTGATGTCCGAGACCTGTTCGGGGGCGGTCATCAGACCGAGGTACAGGCCGAACATGGTGATCAGGACGAGATTGTTGAGGACCGGGGTCCACATCATCGCCCCGAACCGGTCCCGGGCGTTGAGGACCTGACCGAAGATGCTGAACACGCCGTAGAAGAAGATCTGCGGGAGCAGGAAACGGGCGAAGATCACGGTCAGCTCGAACGCGCCGTGCGTGGCGGGCGTGTCCTGCTGGTAGACGCCGATGATCTCAGGGGCGGCCCAGGTGGCCAGCGCGGTCCCCGCGCCGAGGACGCACAGCACCAGGGTGACCAGGCGCTGTTCGAAGGCGGCGCCGCCGTCGGGGTCCTCCGCGCGGGCCCGTACCAGCTGCGGGACCAGGACGGAGTTCAGCGCGCCACCGATCAGCAGGAAGTACAGGCTGGTCGGCACCGTGTTGGCCTGGTTGTAGGTGGTGGCCAGCAGCCCGGTGCCCAGTGCGGCGGCCTGCAGCACCTGCCGTATCAACCCGGTGGCGCGCGAGACCACCGTTCCCGCCGCCATCAACGCCGACGAACGCAGCAGGCCACCGCCCCTGGCCTGCTTCGGCGCGGCATGCCTCCGTCTCGTGGCCGACCGGTCTAACCGGTCCGGCGATGCGTCCTCGCTCATGGGCACAATCTACGGTCCGGCTGTGCCACGGCGGTCCCGGGCCGGCTGTCACCCGAATGGCGCAACATCGTGTGCCACCCGCATGGGTGAAGATCAAACTGTCTAGTGCCCCAGACGAGGCAATCCGTGAAAGGGGAACCACATGCGCATTCGACGAATCCTCGCCGCCGTCATCGCGACGGCAGCCCTCGCCGGACTCGGCCTCACAGGCGCCGCAACCGCCACCGCCGCACAGGGCGCCCGGTCCTACGTCACCCCCTCCGAGTGCAGGCAGGGCGGCGGAACGCCCGATCTGACGGCCAACGTCTGCAAGGGCGGCACGCACGACGGGCAGCAGGTCGACTGAACCCCACATGACCCCCACGGGCGCCCCGCGGCCACGCGCCGCGGGGCGTTCCCGCACGAGCGCAGCGAGGTGGCCGAGGTTCCGGCGGACGCCGAGACTGCCGGAGTACACGTCCGTGCGGCCTGGGGCACGGAGGCGTACCGGGACGCGAGGGTGGGGCGACTCCGCTTGCTCGTCCTTTCCGGCGTGGCAGCCGGTGCTCTTGATGGGCCGAACGGCGGAGTCGTCCCCGGGGCCGTCGAGGAGCACGGCGGAGCCGACCGGCGGGCGCACCGTGCCGGTCGGCTCCTTGGCGGGACCGCTCGTTCTTCCGTGCCTGTTCAGGACCTGCCGGGTGTCGGCGACGAGCACGCTGTTCACGACGGTGGACCGGGTGCCGTCACTGCGTACCCACCGCACCGGGGTGCTCAGCCGCGCGCCGACCGGTCAGGTGATCGCCTGCGTGGTCCCGTCGGGCAGCGTGCAGACGTAGCCGGCGTAGGGGCGTGCGACGATCTGCCCGCCGGCGGCCGTGCAGTCGTCCCTGGAGATGTTCGGGGAGATGTTCGGGGACGAGGCGGCCCCGGCACCGACAGCACTCACGCCGACCAGGGTTGCCGCGGCCAGGGCGAGGCCCAGGATCCTTCGCATGCGCATGGCTTCCTCCTCGTGGACGCTGCGGGCTAACGCGGTTCGTGGGCCGCCGCCCGGCAGGCCCCGGTCGCGGCGCCGCCCGCCACGCCGGCCCCGGTCAGGCCGGTCACACAACTCTGCAGGTCTCCGGACACACCACGGCTGCAGGCCGCCGTGACGGCGTCGGAGGCGGTGGCACCGGCCAGCTCGGCCATCCGCGTGCAGGCGGGGATGTCCGCCCGGGCCGCGGGAGCGGCGAGGACCGCACCACCGAGAGCGAGAGTCAGGCCGGTGAGGGCACCGGCGATACGGGTCGACGTGCGCATGGGACGCACCTGCCTTCCGGATCGGTCACGCGGTCCCGCTCCCGGCGGCCCGAACGAGCCGCCCACGGACCGCCACCCGCAAACCCCTCACTCCAGCGTCGCATCATCTCCCCCACCCGTCCTCCGCACACCACCGGTCACGGCCCGCCCGGCCCTACGCACAACCGCCGCCAGCGAATCCCCAGGTCAGAGCCCCGCGCTCCAACGAGTTTCCGCACAGGGCTGGCCGTACGGCAAGATGGGGTGGCGGTGGGACAGTGCCATTCGCGTTCCCAGATCCTTCCGGGAACCAGGGCGAACAGCGGGAACTTGCCCTGGGTGGGACCAGAACTCCGACGCCATTGCGCCGCGGTCAGTACAGCAACCGCGGCTCATGAGCCCAAGCTTCCCAAGCTCAGAACTTCAGTCGGATGCCCGATGCGGGTGTCACTTCTCGCCGTTCAAGGCGTTGCTAATCTCCCTCAGGCGCCCCTCGACCAGAACCGCCACAACGCGTTTCACAGTCGTCTGAAGGAGCTACGGGCCCAAGCACGCCATCGAGCCCGAGAGTTGCCCATCGGCGCGTAGGCCGCCGAACGGGCCGTCGCGCCGTTTGGCTGGGCCGCCCTGGGCCGTCCGAGGCCGCTCGACAGTAGCCAAGGACGACCAACGACGACCACTCGCCACACGAGACCACCGCCCCTGACCAGCAAAAACCCAGCTCGCCAAGATCGCCGACAAGACCCTGGGCGAGAAGAAGTAGTCGTGGGAGGCGTGATCGTGTATCGGGACCTGCCTCCCTGGATGCCTGGCCCTTGTGAGTTCGCGGTCCGCGGTGTGCCCCGGGGCGTCGTGTGGGTCGTCCAGTGCTCCGCGATGTTGTTCGCACTGGGTGTGATGACTGACGTCCAGGTGGACAATCAGCCAAGTTGGCGTGAACGCAGTACGCTCCCGCTATCTATCGTGGTGCCTGCGGCGGGGGCTCGACCGCAGGCCTGATGTTCCTGGGGACCACATGCGCTCAATCGCCATAGGTGCCGCTCTGTCCGGCGCCCTGGCACTCGCCGTCGCAAGCACTCCAACGGCTCAGGCCGACGAGTCATGGGGCGGCGACACAACGATCACCAGCGTCACGGTCAACGGCGGCAAGCCCATCGTGGTCGGCATCTCCAACAAGGTCACCTTCTCGGCTGCGGTGACCGCCACCGATCCAGACGGCATCGAAACGGCCCGCGTGTTCGTGTGGCACGGCGGCCCCAAGGAAGAAGACACGGACATGACGGTGCCGTTCGGCCGTCCCACGTGCACAGCCGTCGACGCCACGACGAAGACCTGCACTGTCCCCTTCACCCTCAGCCCCCGCGACCTGCAGAAGAACTCTTGGGCCGGGCAGTGGAGGGTCGGCGTCGACGCCTACGACAAGGGCAACGGCGGCATCTCCCTAGATACCTACAAGTACACGAACATCCAGCGCTACTCGAAGCTCAGCGTCAACGCTTCACCGGAGCCGGTCGCCAAGGGCAAGACCATCACCGTCACCGGCAAACTGACCCGCGCCGACTGGGAAACCCACGACTACCGTGCCTACACCAATCAGTCGGTCAAGCTGCAGTTCCGCAAAGCGGGAACAGGCACCTACACGACGGTCAAGACCGTGTACACCAACAGCACCGGCAACCTGAAGACCACCACAACAGCTGCCAGCGACGGCTACTGGCGCTACTACTTCTCCGGCACCAGCACGACGGCGACGGTCAAGACCGCCGGGGACTACGTAGACGTGCGGTAGACGGAGGCAGCTGTTCCGCTGACATCAACGCAGCCACGCAAGCGCGGGATCGAACTCCTGAAGCGGGGGTCGCAGTTCGAATCCTGCCGGGGACGCCATCAGGACTGGGTGGATGTTCGGGCGGGGATCACGCCAGGGTGACGTGCATGCCGCCCTCGGCCAGGACACCGAGGACCTCGGCGAGCAGGTCGTAGGGCTGGCCGTCTGGGGTCAGGGTCCGGGACAGGTACGTGCGTGCGGTCCCGGCGTTCCGCCAGAGCAGGGTTGCGGGGGCGGTGTAACCGAAGGTGCCGCGCAGGCAGTCGTCGAGGGCGGCCAGACAGCCGCCGAAGTAGCCCCCCCGGCCCGTTCACCGCCTCTCCAAGCGCCAGATAGAGGCCCGGTTCGTCGGTGATGTGCCGGCCGTCGAGTTCGTAGGCATGACCAGCCGGCCGGTCGTGGTGAGGGCGCCGGCATGCCCGCTCGCGGACGAGATCGAGCCAGGCCCCGCGGCGCCGGGTGTCGAGGCCCGCCCAGGTACTCAGGGTGTCCGGCGGCCCGACGAGCCACCGCTCCCAGATGGGCCGGGCGAACTCGGGAACGGGGGTGAAGAGCTGCCCGTCAAGTTCCAGGTCGATCAGATCTGTCCCGTAGGAGGATGGGCGCCAGGAGCGGACTCTGGTCCACAGCAGCCGATCGGTGAGCGGCTCGCCCTGGGCGTCCTGTATCTCCAGGGCGGCCTCCTCCAGGTCCAGTGCCCACCGGGTGCCCTTCGTCAATGCGGCTCGCAGCTGATCACCCTGGGCAAGTCCCCGCAGGACGATCGTGGGCGCGGCTTGCTCGGCCGGCAGGACGCGGGTGAATTCCCGGCAGGAGCCCAGCCACCGATACCCGTCGTGCACTCGGACACGACCTGTGTGTCCCTCAGGCGGACCTTCGTAGTCGTCCAGGCCGGTGAGCACAAGACTGCCGGTCCCCAAGAGCTGTCCTGGGGCCTCCGCGTCCTCCAGCAACCAGGGCTCAAGTGCATCATCGTCCGGCACCAGCCACACCCGGCTGCCGAGCCAGCCCCCGACCCGGGCACCTTCCGGCACCCAGCCGAACAGTTCATACGTCCCGCGTCGGGGCTCTCCGAAGAGTCCGTCCACTGCGGCGCACACGCCCCAGACGTCGCCGCGCTCCGTCTCCGTCAGCCTGTACCGCCCATGCCTGCGATGGTCCGAGTCCTCACGCACGGTGGTAATCATGCCCAGACCAGGCTTTCACGACGAAGCTGTTTTCCCAGTCGGTCAAGGTGCCTCAAACAGCCTCCGACCTCGGCGCAGGCAGCCTGGGTGAGTGTCTGACTGCGTGACAACGCAGGCGAACAGCGGCGAACAAAGCCCGGACGCCTGCGAACCGTCAGCGCAGGGAGAGCCACACCAGCCCAAGGCAGCGCCCCCACCCAAGTTGCTTCGGGACGAAGCGGTCTGCGGGCGAGGATCCTCGCGCTCAGGACGCTCACCAGCGAACTCGCACGGGCTGATGCCGAAGCAAGCATCGTGCCGGCGATGACAGGCGTAGGCCTTGGTTTCGCGGCAACAAGAGCTCCGAACACCAGGGGGCGACGGTGCTGGCTGTCGGTGCGGCCGGCGCGGTGTGCCTCGTGATCGCCATTGTGGTTCTGCTCATCACTGTCCGACCAGTCCACATCGACACTGTGACGGCCGAAGGCTGGTCTCGTTGGGCGACTCTGGAACCCGATTCGCTACGCGACCACATGCGCGCGGATCTGCGAGGCGAGCGGGTCTGGTTCCTCTCCCGGACTGTCATGATCAAGTTCCGTCGGCTTCGTCTCGGAATCAACCTCATCCTGGTTGGGGTCAGCCTGCTGTTAGCCGCAACTGTGCTGTGGCGAGGAACGCTCTCCCGACCGGTCTGGCCCGCTAGCAGTTCCGCCGCTGGTCGTCGCAGGAATCGCCGGTGGGAGACCCTAGCTACCCAAGTTGATGTCCGGCTGGGCAACCGATGCGACCGACCCCAATCCACGGCAAGCTTCGTGAGGCAACCGTTAGTCGGCGCCCTCAGCGTCGAGCCAAGCGGCGAGCGCGGAGAAGTCGGCGTCCACGAGTCCTCTGGCCGGGTCGACACGGTGAAGCAGCGACGCCCCGGGGTGTTGCGCAGAGACCCAGACACGGTCCATGGCGCTGATCTCGTCGTCGACCCAGATGAACGGCCGGCCGTCGGCCCACTCGACCAGAGGACGGGTCTTCCAGTGCAGGCCACGGGGCCCGTCGTCGGCGCCGTAGTCCGGCCACTCCACCACGCGGAGCTTCGGCAGCCCGAGGCGCGGCGCGACCGCCTCGTTCGCATCCTCCATCCATGTTGTGGCCCACACGAGATGGCAGCCCAGGGCCAGGAGGCGCGGTCCGATTTCGGGATCAAGCCGATCGAGCAGCGGGTTCCCCTGATCGAGAGACGCTGAGGGGCCGGAAACAGCGGCTCGCAGCGGCCCACCCGACGAACCGAACGGGATCAGCGGACCGTCGACGTCGAGGAAGAGGATGGGGCGGTCCGCTGCGCTTGTCACAGCGGCACGGTAGCTCCGGAGCGGTGGGAGGACTCTGCTTCCCGGGCCGTCCCTGGGCCGCCCGAGGCTCCCCGAGGGCACGCGACAGCGACCGACAGTGACAGGTGGGTCAGTGTGGCCAGCGGCGAAACCCCAGGTCACAGCCCCCGAACCAAACGGGTTAACACCCGAGGCTGGACGTCAGGCAAGATGGGGTGTATCTGCCCACTGCCAGATTTCAAGCTGCCGGACGGTTTCTCTTGGCTGAGTTCATTTACACCATGCGCAAGACGCGCAAGGCGCACGGCGACAAGGTGATTCTCGATGATGTCACCCTGAACTTCCTGCCGGGGGCCAAGATCGGCGTCGTCGGTCCGAACGGTGCCGGTAAGTCGACCGTGCTGAAGATCATGGCGGGGATCGAGCAGCCGTCCAACGGCGACGCCTTCATCTCGCCCGGGTACAGCGTCGGCATCCTCCTGCAGGAGCCCGAGCTCAACGAGGAGAAGACCGTCCTGGAGAACGTCCAGGAGGGTGTCGCCGGGATCAAGGGCAAGCTCGACCGGTTCAACGAGATCGCCGAGCTCATGGCGACCGACTACTCCGACGCGCTGCTCGACGAGATGGGCAAGCTGCAGGAGGAGCTGGACCACGCCAACGCCTGGGACCTCGACGCCCAGCTGGAGCAGGCCATGGACGCGCTCGGGTGCCCCCCCGGCGACTGGCCCGTCACCACCCTCTCCGGTGGTGAGAAGCGACGCGTGGCGCTGTGCAAGCTGCTGCTCGAAGCGCCCGACCTGCTGCTCCTCGACGAGCCCACCAACCACCTCGACGCCGAGTCGGTGAACTGGCTGGAGCAGCACCTCGCCAAGTACGCCGGCACCGTGGTGGCCATCACCCACGACCGGTACTTCCTGGACAACGTCGCCGAGTGGATCCTGGAGCTCGACCGCGGGCGCGCCTACCCGTACGAGGGCAACTACTCCACGTACCTGGAGACCAAGGCCACCCGTCTCAAGGTCGAGGGCCAGAAGGACGCCAAGCGGCAGAAGCGGCTCAAGGAAGAGCTGGAGTGGGTACGGTCGAACGCCAAGGGGCGCCAGGCCAAGTCCAAGGCCCGTCTCGCGCGGTACGAGGAGATGGCCGCCGAGGCCGACAAGATGCGGAAGCTGGACTTCGAGGAGATCCAGATCCCGCCGGGCCCGCGGCTGGGCAGCATCGTCGTTGAGGTCGACAAGCTGAACAAGGCCTTCGGGGAGAAGGTCCTCGTCGACGGGCTGTCGTTCACGCTGCCGCGCAACGGCATCGTCGGCGTCATCGGCCCGAACGGCGCCGGCAAGACCACCCTCTTCAAGATGATCCAGGGCCTGGAGACGCCGGACTCCGGCAACATCAAGGTCGGCGAGACCGTCAAGATCTCGTACGTCGACCAGGGCCGCGCCAACCTCGACCCGAAGAAGACGCTGTGGGAGGTCGTGTCCGACGGGCTCGACTACATCAACGTCGGGCAGGTGGAGATGCCGTCGCGGGCCTACGTCTCCGCCTTCGGGTTCAAGGGACCGGACCAGCAGAAGCCGACCGGTGTCCTCTCCGGCGGTGAGCGCAACCGTCTCAACCTCGCACTCACCCTCAAGCAGGGCGGCAACCTGCTGCTCCTCGACGAGCCGACCAACGACCTCGACGTGGAGACGCTCTCCAGCCTGGAGAACGCGCTGCTCGAGTTCCCCGGCTGTGCCGTCGTCGTCTCCCACGACCGCTGGTTCCTCGACCGGGTCGCGACCCACATCCTGGCCTACGAGGGCGACTCCAAGTGGTTCTGGTTCGAGGGCAACTTCGAGTCGTACGAGAAGAACAAGATCGAGCGGCTGGGTCCGGACGCCGCGCGTCCGCACCGTGCCACCTACAAGAAGCTGACCCGGGGCTGATCGAACTTGCGCCATCTCTACCGCTGCCCCCTGCGCTGGTCCGACATGGACGCGTACGGCCATGTCAACAACGCGGTCTTCATCCGCTACCTGGAGGAGGCCCGGATCGACTTCCTGTTCCGCCCGGACAAGGAGTTCAAGCAGGGGTCGGTGGTGGCGCGCCACGAGATCGACTACAAGCGGCAGCTCGTCCACCGGCACCACCCGGTCGACATCGAGCTGTGGATCACCGAGATCAGGGCCGCGTCCTTCACCATCACCTACGAGGTGAAGGACGACGACCTGGTCTACGTACGGGCCTCGACGGTCGTCGTGCCGTTCGACTTCGACGCCGGACGGCCGCGCCGGATCACCGCCGAGGAGCGGGACTTCCTGGAGGAGTACCGCGACGACAAGGAGGAGGCCGTCGCGGCATGACGGTGCTCCACCTCGCCGACGAGGGGGAGGCGGCGGACCTCGCGGCCTTCCTCTCCCGGCTGCTCCGCTACGACCGCTCGGCCGCGGTGCGGCTCCAGGCGGCCGGTACCGCGCTCGCCGTCTTCGGGCGGCCGCCCTCCTTCGAGGTGCTGGCGATCCGCGCGGTGCGGCTCGCCAAACCGTACGAGGACGGCCTGGACGTCACCCTCGACGTCACCGTGTCGGCGGGGGAGCTGCTGGAGTCGGTGGACGAGCGGGCCGCCACGGCGGCCGTGCCGAAGGCGGTGACCGGGCCGCCGTGGGCCGGCGTGTTGCCGCCCCGGGGCGGCTGGCGGGCCGAGCCGGGGCTGCCCGCGCCGCGGGCGCTGCGCGCCACGGTCACCGCCGCGGTCGGTGAGTTCCGGTCCCGTACCGAGGAGCTGGCCCCGGACGCCCGTACCCGGGCCGAACTCGACCGGATCGGACGGGAGATCTGGTCCCGGACGGTCGGCGGCACCCGGCTGCCGGTGCGGGCCGTCCACGCGGCGCAGTCGCTGGGTTTCCTGCGGCCGGACGACGAGGCCGTGCTGCTCTCCGCGGGGGCGTGGCTGCGGCTGCGGACCCCGTTCGGGTCGATCGCCGTACGCCGGGCGGGACTCGGGGCGCTGGACGTCAGCGTCCGCTGACCGCGGCGGCGGTCAGTCGGGGGTGTTGATCATCGAGGCGGCCGCGTAGGTGAGGTAGTTCCAGAGCTGTTCGCGGTGCTCCTCGGAGAGGCCCAGCTCGTCCACGGCCACCTGCATGTGCCGCAGCCAGGCGTCGTGCGCCGCCCGGTCCACGGTGAACGGCGCGTGCCGCATCCGCAGCCGGGGGTGGCCGCGGTTGTCGCTGTACGTCGTGGGACCGCCCCAGTACTGGATGAGGAACAGGGTGAGCCGCTCCTCGGCCGGCCCCAGGTCCTCCTCCGGGTACATCGCCCGCAGGACCGGGTCCTCGGCGACGCCCTCGTAGAAACGGTGGACGAGCCGACGGAAGGTCTCCTCCCCGCCGACCTGCTCGTAGAAGGTCTTCTCCTGCAGCGTGCCGCGCCGAATCTCTCTCACCCGTACATGGTCTCAGACGGGGTGGCCCAGGACTCAAGGCTTAGGACCCCGGGAGGACACCGGGCAGGGCGGGGCACGCGCCTAGGGTGGGGACATGGGCGCCTACGACAGCGGGACCGAGGGGCTCGCCGCCGTGGCGCGGGCCGCGCTGGTGCGGGAGATCGACGCCGAGGGCGTCTGGGCGGCGGAGCCGGTGTGGCGGGAGGCGTTCACCGCGGTGCCCCGGCATCTGTTCGTGCCGTACTACTACGTCGCGGGACCGCGCGGCTACGAGCGCCGGTGGGGCGAGAGCCCGGATCCGGCGGCCCGGGAACGGTGGGTGCGCGGCGCCTACGAGGACGCACCGCTGGCCACCCGGCTGCGCGACGGCGAGCTGCTCTCCTCCAGCAGTCAGCCCTCGCTGATGGCGCGGATGCTGGTCGCGCTGGGGGTCGCGGACGGCGACCGGGTCCTCGAGATCGGCGCCGGGACCGGCTACAACGCGGCGCTGCTGGCGCATCGGCTGGGCGACGACGACCTGGTCACCACCGTCGACGTGGAGCCGGAGATCACCGAGTCCGCACGGCGGCACCTGGCCGCGGCGGGGTACCGGCCGGCCGTGGTCACGGGGGACGGGGCGCGAGGCGTGCCGGAACGGGCGCCCTACGACCGGATCATCGCGACGTGTGCGCTGCCGAGCGTGCCGCGGGCGTGGATCGCGCAGTGCGGGGAAGGGGCGCGGATCCTGACGCCGGTGGCGACGGGGCTGCTGGCGCTGACCGTTCTGGGCGGGGGGCGCGCCGAGGGGAGGTTCCTGCCGTCGGCGGCGTTCTTCGTGCCGTTGCGGGGCGTGCCGAGGGTGGGGGTGGGAGATACGGCCGGGGTGCCGTCCCAGGCCCTTGAGGACGAGCTGTTCCAGTTCCTGGTCGAGCTGACCCAGGGGGTGCTCGGTCCGCGGGAGGCGTACGAGGTGTGGGCGGGGGAGGGGCGGCCCGGGCGTGAGCGGTACGGGGTGAGCGTCGAGAAGGACAGGGAGTGGGTGTGGCTGGACGACCGGGAGGGGCCGTTGGTGTGGCCACTCCCGGCCTGAGCGGTGCGTACGCGCTAAGCCTCAGCCCCGCCGGACAGTGATCGTCGTCCAGGCGCCCACGTGCACCCGGTCCCCGTCCTGCAGCGGTACCGGCACGAACGGCTGGATCGGTTCCTCGCCGCCGTTCACCGTGGTGCCGTTCGTCGAGTTCTGGTCGACGACCGCCCAGCTGCCGTCCGGCTGCTGGACCAGGACCGCGTGCTGGTGCGAGACGCCCGGGTCCTCCGGCGGCACCGACAGGTCGATGTCGGGGGTGTCGCCGGTCGAGTGCCGGCGGCGGCCGATGGTGACCTGGTTACCGGTGAGCGTGCGCTGCTGCTCGGGGGAGTACGCGGGCAGGTTGAGGCCGGCCGCCTCCGGGCCCGAGCGCTGCATCATCGCCATGAAGTACTCGCGGTCCGGACCGATCGTCGCCGTCCAGGCCGCCGGAGCCTGCGGGGCCTGCGGGAAGGCGGGGCCGGGCGGGGCCTGGGTGGCGCCGGGCTGCGGGTAGCCGTAGCCGCCCGGGCGGCCGGGCGCGCCGGGGCCCGCCGGGCCTCCGGCCGGTCCGGGCGGGGAGATCACCCAGTCGTCGTCACCGCCGCCGAAGGACGGGTTGCCGGCCGGCTGCCTGGTCTCCTGCGGGAAACCGCGCGGCGCGGGCGGGGCCGACTGCTGGAAGGCGCCGGGAGCGCCGCCGGTGGTCGCACCGGGGCCGCCGGGCGGCGGCGGGACGGGCGGCCGGGACGGGTCCGAGCCGCCGAAGGGACCGCCGAAGGGACCGGCGGCGGGGCCGCCGGAAGGGTCGCGGGTGTAGGGCCCGGAGGCCTGGCCGGCGCCGGGAGGGGCACCGAAGGCGGACGGGCCGGCCGCGTTCTGGCCCGGGGCGCCGCCGAACGGCGAGGGCGGAGAAGAGGGACCGCGCTCGCCGCCGTAGGGCGGGGGAGCGGACTGTCCGCGGTCGCCGCCGCCGAAGGCGGGCGGGCCGGACTGTCCGCGGTCGCCGCCGAACGCCGGGGGACCGGACTGTCCGCGGTCGCCGCCACCGTAGCCCGACGGGCCGGACTGTCCGCGGTCGCCGCCGCCGAACGCGGGCGGGCCGGACTGTCCGCGGTCGCCGCCGCCGAACGCCGGAGGACCCGACGGACCCGACGGCGGTGCCGAGGGGCCGCGGTCGGCGCCGAAGGCGGACTGGCCGCCGCGCTCGCCCGCGAACGGCGTCGGGCCCGAGGGCTCGCTGCCGAAGGACGGGATCGGCTCGGCCGGACGGTTCACCTGCGAGGGGCGCGAGCCCTGGTACTCGTACGAGTCGCCGCCGCCGAACGACGGCGGGGCCGGCGGCCGGAAGGTCGGCGAGGCCGGGCCGCCGCCCGCGGGCGGGCGCGGGGCGGCCGGGGTGTACGAGGTGGCCGTGTTGGTCAGGAAGTTCCAGCGGCACTCCTCGCAGAACGGCGCACCGCCCTCACGGGGCGTACGGCACTGCGGGCACAGCTCCGGCTCGGGCGAGTTCGGCACGGCGGACAGATGGCGGCCGCCGCCCGCCGGACCCCCGGCCGTCGGGCCACTGCCCATCGGGCCGCCGGCCGGGGCGCCGGGCGCGGGCGGCGGGAAGCCGTAGCCGCCGGCGGTCGGCGGAGGCGGGGGCGGCGGGGGTACGGCACCGGCCATGCGGTGACCGCACACCTCGCACCAGTCGTCGGAACCCGACTGGTGTCCGTTCGGGCAGGTCGGCATGGCGGGCTTCCCTCTCTGTCAGGATCGTCCTGAACCTGTCTGGGTGGTCCTGCGTGTGGACTGTCAGGTCACTTCTTTACACGAACAGTCTTTGTGGACCGTGTCTCGAGAGTCATCTCGTCGGCCTCCTCGACCTTCGCCTTCAGTCGCACAGTACCTGTCGTGGCATCGACCACGTCCACCACCTTCGCAAGCAGTTTCGCAGTATCCGCGTTCCCGGAAGCGCTTGCCAACTGAACGGCCCGACCCAGTTTGGCCGTTGCCCCGTCCATATCGCCCGCTTTGCGGAGGTCCAGACCCTGTTGGATGGCTTGTGCCAGTTCGGCCTGGCCGGTGTAGTGGGCGACTTGGGGGTTGAGGGAGGTCGAGGCGGCCATGTCGTCCGTCCACACCGCCCTGATCAGGCCCTGTGCACCCAGGTTCTGGACACTCCCTCCCCCACTCTCGGCTGCGCTCGAGCGGGAGGTGCCCCCAGGCTGCGGGACGACCAACGACACGCGCGCGGCGAGCATTTCCTGGCCGAGGCCGGCCGTGGGGACCTCCACGCAGACGTGGTAGTCACGGGACTCGTCGCCCCAGGAGCCGGTGGGGTAGTCCCCGGCCCGCGGCCCGGCCTCGGTGCGGCGGCCGGTCAACTCCTCGACGGTGGGCGCCACTTGCTTGACGAATCTGATGGTGGTGCCGACCGGGGTCCACAGCCGCAGCGCGACGTCCGCGACCTCCTTGCCCATCGCCGTCTCCATCATCTGCGTGAAGTCGGCGGCCAGGCCCGTGGGGTCGGCGACTATGTCGGCGGTGCCGAGGAGCGCGGAGGCGATCCCTGTGACTTCTTTCACTTCCCAGTCGGTGCCGACACCGCGCGCGTCACAGGTGAACCGCCCGGCACAGGAGTCCAGGGCGGCCTTGAGGTCCTCCGGCGACTCGTGCTCGTTGCGGCCGTCGGTGAGCAGGATGCCGTGCCGGATGGTGACGTCCGCGGAGGACAGGAGCCGGTCCGCCAGCCGCAGCCAGGTGCCGATCGCCGTGCCGCCGCCCGCGCTGAGCCGGCGCAGCGCCTGCTTGGCCTGGTCCCGGGTGGAGCGGTCGGCCACCGCGAGCCGTCCGCCGCCCGGATAGACCTCCTTGGCCACGTGCGTGCCGCCGATCACCGCGAAATGGGTGCCGTCGCGCAGGGTGTCGATCGCGGCCGCGGTGGCGTCCCGGGCGTTGCGCATCTTGGTGGGCGGGTAGTCCATCGACCCCGAGCAGTCGACCATGATCGCGACCCCGGCGGCGGGCCCCTGCCCGGGGGCGTACGACGCCCCGACCGCGGTCCCGACGGTGCCGCCGCCGGTCGCCGTCACCGTGACGATCGCGTTGACCTCGCGGCCGCCCTCCGGCAGGTACTCGTTCTGGTACACGTCCACCGAGAACTGCGGCACGCTCGATTTCGAGAAATTGGCCATGACTGCTCTGGTCCCCCTCCACCCCACGCGTGGTGGGTGCTGACGGTGTGCGGACCGGTCCCCTCCGGTCCGCCGGTGCTTCCCCGTACGTCGTGCGCCGTACGCCTCTTTCCCCGTGCGTCTGTCTCCCGTTTGCGGCCGTTTTGCGGTGGCCTCAGGCGGATCCTGCCCCCTGCGGCGGTTCCGGGAACGGGAGCAGCGCCACTGTTACGTTGTCGTGGCCCCCGCCGTCCAGGGCGTGGCCGACGAGCACCCGGGCCGCGTGCAGCGGCCGAACGTCCGCGTCCGCGGGGACGACCTCGGCCATCTCCTCGGCCGTCTCCGCGTAGTTCCACAGGCCGTCGGTGCAGACCACCACCACGCCGGGCCGGTCCGGTTTGAAGGAAGCGGTGTGCGGCTCCAGCTCGTAGGCGTCCGCGCCGAGCCAGCCGGTGATCGCGTGGGCGCGCTCGTCGGCGTACGCCTCCGCCTCGCTCATCAGGCCCGCGGCGACCATCTGCGCGGCCCAGGAGTCGTCCTCGGTGAGCCGGGCCGCCGGGGCGCTCCGGTCCACCGGCACCCAGTAGACACGGCTGTCGCCGACCCAGCCGACCACCAGCAGGTCCGAGGCCACGATCGAGGCGACGATCGTGCACGCCGGAGCGTTCTGGTGCGGGGTGTGCTCACGGGCGGACGGGGGCTCCTCCGCGAGGGCGTTGACGGCCTGGGAGGCCGCGACGATCGCGTCGTGCAGCGCGGCCTGCGGATGGGTGCCCTGCGGCAGCGCGGCCAGCAGCGCCTCGACGGCGGCCCGGGAGGCGGCCATCGAGGCCTCGTCGGGACGGGTCGCCGAGGAGACCCCGTCGCAGACGACCGCCAGTGCGGCCGGGGTGCCGTCGGGCAGCGCGGTGTGGCCGACGGCGAACGCGTCCTCGTTGCGATGGTGGCGCAGCCCGCGGTCGCTGACGGCGGCCACCGGGCCCGCCTCCTGCTCCATGTGGTCGCGCTCGCCCGGCTGGGCGTGCCCGCAGTTCTCGCAGTAGCCGTCGTCGTCGACCCGGCCCGCGCGGCAGGCCACGCAGACCTTCGGCAGCTCGGTGGTGTCGGCTGTCCCGGCGGACTCGGCGGACTCGGCCGTTTCGGCGGCGGACGCGGCCACCCGCGGGTCCGGCGCCTGCAGCGGGTACTCGTCCGGCTCCGGCGGCCGGTCGAACCGCACCCCGGAGGCCGGCGACACCGGCGAACCGTGCGGGGGCGAGGCGTGCGGCGGCGGGGAGGCCGGCGAGCCGTGCGAGGGCGCCGACACCGGCAGCGGCTTGCCGCCCGAATCGGTGCCGGGCAGGTCGGTCGGCAGATGTGGTGCAGGGGGCGTACCGGAGCTCTCCGGCTCGGGCGGGGGCCAGTCCACGCCCGAGGATCCCACACCGGCGGCGCCCATGGTGAGGGTCGGGTGGTCCAGCGGCGCGGCGGGCACGGCCGACAGGTCGTACCCGCACGCGCCGCAGAACAGGTCACCCGATTCGAGCGGCTCCGCGCAGCTCGGGCACTTCGCCGGTGCGGCCTGCTGGGGCATCTGCGACATCAACTACACCCACGTCCGGGGGCGGTAACGGTTGGCCCGTTCCACCAGGTCGATCCTCTCCTCACCGCCGGTCGCCAGTCTGGCCAGCGTGCGGTACGAGCGTTCCAGGCCGAAGCGGAGGCCCCGCTCGTCCAGACCGCTGCCCAGCAGCACCCGGCCGCCGACAGTGGGCTGGGAGTCCTGGCCCCCGGAGAGTATCCAGTCCAGCGCGCAGCCGAGGACTTCCGCCGACAACTGTTCGCGCCGGGCCGGATCCAGACCGTACGCGTCCAGCGCCTCGATCTGCCCGGCGGCGGCCGTCAGGTCGTCCAGGAACGGCGTGTCGCCGACGGTCGCGGTCCGGTGCCGCAGCCGCGCCCGTACGGCCGCCACCCGGGCCGCCGTGTAGTGGATCGAGGCCTCCGGCACCGACTCCAGCGTCCGTACGGCACCCTGCCGGTCGCCGGCCGCCAGCTGCACCCGGCCCAGGCCGAACGCGGCGCTGACGAAGCCCGGGTCGGTCGCCCACACCAGCCGGTAGTACTCGGCCGCGTTGTCCAGCTGGCCGAGCACCTCCGCGCACAGGCCGAGCGCCAGCTTCGGCGCGCTCTCGCCGGGGAAGGCGTCGTAGATCGCGTCGAAGGCGAGCGCCGCGCCCTCGAAGTCGCCGGTGACCAGGCCGGCCACGCCCCGGCACCAGACCACCCGCCAGTCGTCGGGCCGCTCGTCCTCGAGCCGGCCGAGGCTCACCAGGGCGGCCTCGAAGTCGCCGTTCTCCAGCCGCGCGCGGACCTGCCGCAGCTCGGTCTCGACCGTCTGCGCCGGCGCCGCGGCCAGCGCGCTCAGCAGGCTGACCTCGCCCACCAGCGAGGTCGACAGGCCGGCCAGGAAACCGGCGTTCGGGTCGCTCTGGTCGACCAGCGGCACCGGCAGCGCGAGCGCGGCGGCCGGGGTGTCGATGGGCCTGACCAGGGCAGGGTCGGCCGGGGCCGCGGCCGGACCCGACGGCTCCAGCGCGAGCGTCCGGGAGGCCACCGCCCGCGCGCCCAGCCGGGACACGTCCCCGTCCAGCTTCGGGAAGAGCTCGGTGTCCGTGACCTTCACCTCGGGCCCGAACAGCGTCGACAGCGCGGGCCGTGCGGTGCCGGTCTGCACCGAGACGACCTCCCGCAGCACACCGGTCAGTTGCTCCGCCATCTCCTGCGCGGAGGCGAACCGGCGCGCCGGGTCGGGGTCGGTGGCCCGGACCAGCAGCCGGTAGAACGACTCGTACTGCCGGAACACCTCGATGTTGTCCGGGTCGGGCAGCGAGTCCACGAACACGGTCGTGTAGCCCTGGAAGTCGAAGGTGAGGACCGCGAGGGTCCGGCCGACCGTGTACAGGTCGGAGGCGACGGACGGGCCGACCTCGGCGACCTCCGGGGCCTGGTAGCCGACCGTGCCGTAGATGGCCGACTCCTCGTCGTCCATCCGGCGCACCGCGCCCATGTCGATCAGCTTGAGCTGGTCCTCCGTCTGGATGGCGTTGTCGACCTTGAAGTCGCAGTACAGCAGGTTGCGGCTGTGCAGGTGGCCGAGGGCCTCGAGGGCCTCGATGCCGTAGGCGCACGCCTGCTCCACCGGGAGCGGGTCGCGGCGGCCCTCCGGGGTACGGCGGCCGTTGGCGATCTCCTTGAGGGACTTGCCGCCGACGTACTCCATGACGATGTAGCCGTCGAGGGAGCCGGTGCGCTGGTCCAGGTGCTCGACGAAGTTGTAGATCCGCACGATGTTGGCGTGCTCGATCTCCGCGAGGAACCGCCGCTCGGAGATCGCCGCGGCCATCGCGTCCTGGTCGCCCGTGTCCAGCAGGCCCTTGAGGACCACCCAGCGGTCGGAGACGGCCCGGTCCACCGCGAGGTAGATCCAGCCCAGGCCGCCGTGCGCGAGGCAGCCCACGACCTCGTACTGGCCGTGCACCACGTCGCCGCCCTTGAGCTTGGGCACGAACGAATACGGGTTGCCGCACTTGGTGCAGAAACCCTCGGTCCGGCCCGGCCGCTCGCCGCGGGCCCGCCCGACCGGCGCCCCGCAGTCCGCCCGCGAGCAGAACCGCTTGCGCTCCGGCACCTCGGGGTTCTCCAGGACCATCTCGCGCGGGTCCGGCTTCGGCACCTGCGGCACCGTGACCAGACCGGCGCCCAGCCGGCTGCGCCCGGACGTGCTCGCCGAGGAACCGGAGCTGCGCACCGACACCGAGCGGCCCGTCGACTTACCCGACAGAGACCGCGACAGCCGCCCGGAGACCGAGCGCCGCGACTTCGAGGACTGCGACGACGTACGCGAACTGCTCCGGCTGCTGCGGCCGCTGGACCCCGAACTCCCGCTGCCCGCCGAACTCTTGCCGCCGGCCGTGATCCCGGTGGGCGGCGATTCCAGCGTCCCCTTCGCCGAGACGACCGGCGCCAGCCCGCAGGTGTCGCAGTACAGCTCACCGCCGCCGACGTCCTCGTACGACCCCTCGCAGCCCGGCCGCTGGCAGCTCTCTCCCGCCTGACTCACGACTACTCCCCCCTCCGGTCCTCGGGCCCGCTCTGCTGCGGCACCCGCGGCGCCCCCAGCGCCTCGGCCACCGACCGCTGGTAGCGCAGCACCGCCTGCTCCGCGACCCTCAGATCGCAGGGCGCACTCCACAGCATCCGCCGGGCCGCGTCGTACCGCTCGATCAGGAACGGGTCCTCCGCCAGCCCGTGCCGGGCCACCTTCGCCTTGTACGCGTCCAGCCGGCCGCGCAGCTCCGCACGGACCGCGAGCGGCGCGGTGACCGCCGTCAACGACTCACGGGCCCGCAGCAGTTCGTCCTCCGCCTTCTGCTCCAGGGACTCCAGCAGCGGCGACAGGCGATGCCACTGGGCCCCTCTGCGGTACTCGGCCGCCGTCGCCAGCTGCTCCTGCAGTGCGGTCGGCGGGCCGCTGACCACCGGTACCTCGGTCGCCGCGATCTTCGCCAGCACCTCACCGCGTGCCGTGCGCGCCTCGGCGAGGGTGCGGTCCGCGCGGGACAGCACGTCCCGCAGCCTGATCAGCCGGGCCTCGGCGTCCTGCCGTACCGTCAGCACGGCGTCGATCTCCCGCCGCACCTCCTCCAGCGCCTGCGCCTCCCGGTCGTACACCGTGGTGTCGGGCCGGCCGCCGCCGGGCGCCGAACTCCCCGGCGCCGGGACCCAGAACGCCAGCGGGTCCGACACGACGTCCTCGCGGAGCTTCGTCAGCGTGCGGGTGATCCGCTCCAGGTCGTCGCCCGCCGGGTGCTCGCCGGGGCGCACGCCGACGGAGTGCGCCAGCTTGCGGGTGCGCTGGAGCTCGGCGGCGAGTAAGTCGATCCGCGCGGGCAGCGCCGACCACACCGCGTCGGCGGTGACGACCATGTCCAGCGAGGTCGCGTACAGCTCGTTCATCCGGTCGACCAGGGTGGTCAGCGAGAAACGCTCGCTGAGCCGGCCGGCCGCGGACAGCAGGGTGGGCGCGTTCGCCGTCGCGGTCGCGCTGCCCGCCACCGTCACGGACTCGCCGCGCAGCAGCTCGGTCAGCTCCACCAGGTCCTCACGGCTGGACCAGCGGCGCCGGGCCCTGATCTCCCGGGCGGAGCGCAACGCGTCCGTGTAGGCGTCGAAATAGGCCCACAGCAGGGTGATCGAGGCGTCGGCGGCCGTCCACCGCTCCCGGGTCGTCCCGGTCAGCTCGGCGCCTTCGAGGAGCCTGCGGCCCGCGTGGTCCTGGAGGGCGAGCAGTGAGGTCTCGATCGCCTCGTGCTCCGCGCCGAGCCGCGCCAGCGCACGGTCCACCTCGTCCCGGTCCATCACCGGCCCGGCGGGGTCCGTGACGCCCATCGATCACCTCTCGCTTGCTCGTCGGGGCTGGGCCTCGCGGATGCGGGTCAGCTGGTGCGCAGGTACTGCGGCGCGGAAGGTTTCGACGCCGTCGAGTCCGCTCCCAGTGTCGCCGACAACCACTTGTCGTACGACGCCTGCCAGCCGTCGGACCGGTACTCCACCAGGATCTGGTTGACCCGGCGGACCAGATCCTTCGCGTCCTTCTTCATCGCCACCCCGTAGTACTCGGTCGTGAAGGCGGCGCCCTTGAGCTCCACCGTCGGGTCCTGGGCGGCCTGGCTCGCGGCCAGCGCGCCGTCGGTGACCACCGCGTCGACCTCGCCGAGCTGCAGCCGCACCAGGCAGTCGAGTTGGTTGGGGACGGTGGTGGAGATGTCCGCCGAGGCGGTCAGCTTCCCGGACTTCTTGTCGGCGGCGAGCTTGGTGTACGCCGTCGAACCGGCCGCCGTGCAGATCCTCTTGTGCGCCAGCGTGCCGTTGTAGCCCGTGATCGACGACGACTTGGGGGCGAGGACCTGCTGCCCGGTCTTGAAGTACGGCGCGGAGAACGCGACGTCGTTCAGCCGGTCGCAGTTGATGGTCATCGTGCGCACCACCATGTCGACGCGGCCGTCCTGGATCGCCGGTATCCGCTGGCTCGTCGGAATCGCCTTGAACTGCACCGCGTTCGGGTCGCCGAGGATGTCCTGGGCGATCCGGTGCACCAGGTCGATGTCGAAGCCCTCCAGCTCCGCGTCCGAGGTGTTCGGGTTGCGGTAGCCCCAGCGGTAGCTGTTCTGGTCGACACCGACGATCAGCTTCCGCTTGGCGCCGGTCCGGGCCTTGATGGCGTCGATGGTGGACCCGTCCGCGCCCGACGGCGACCAGGTCTCGTCCTGCGCCCGGGAGTCCACGCACTGGTCGGCCTTGGCCGGGGTGCCGGTGGCCAGCCCCGGGCCGCCGAGCCCCTCGCCCTGCCCGCCCGCACCGCGGGACTGGGTGAGCGGCAGCAGCAGGACGAACGCCAGCGCCAGGACGCAGCCCACCGCCATGGCGCCCACCCCGCCCCAGCCGCGCAGGGAGACCCGCATCCTCCGCACGAACATCGCCACGCCCCCTCTCACCGGTACTCCGAAAGCCTGCGCCCGATGCCGAACAGCGCGCCGGCCGCCGCCGCGACTCCCAGCATGGCGGCACCGATCGGCAGCCCGGACATGGCGTCCCGCCCGTCGGTGGCCTGCTCCTGGAACTCGGCCTCTTCGTGGGCCAGCGCGTTCTTCAGGTTCGTGTCGACGCTGTCGAAGCACTCGGCGGTCGCGCCCTTCGCGCCTATCACCGCGTCCAGCGCCGCCTGGTAGTCGCCGTTCTCGTCCTCGGCGCGGGCGGCCGCGTGCCGCTCCTTCCACGCCTTCATGTTCCCCTCGGCCGACACGACGGGCTTGCTGCCGGCCGTGTCGTCCGCGAGCGCCGCCGCCTCGGTGAGGCCCTTGCCGAGCGCGGTCATGTCCTTGTCGAAGTCGTAGTAGTACGCGTCGTACGTCTGCCCGCCGACCGTGACCGTCTCGGCGCCGCGCGCCACCAGGCTCAGGTTCTCGTTCCCGCGCGCCTTCAGGGAGGCGATCCGGGCGTCGTGCAGCACGTTCAGCGACCGGACGCCGTGGTCGTAGGAGCCGTCCAGGCCGGAGCGGGCGAGGGTGTGGCCGACGACCAGCCACAGCAGCGTGACGAACGTGGCCGCCGAGGCCGCGACCAGGCCGTGGTTCAGCAGGCGGTTGGTCCGGCGGTAGTGGCGCAGCTGGGCCCAGGCGAGAGCGGCGAGCGCGAGGAGGCCGAGGACGATCGCCGCCCAGGGGTAGGGGGTCGCGTCCGAGTAGTCGGAGGCGAGGCGCGCGTTCTCCTTCGTGTAGAGGTCCTCCGCCGCCGGGAGCATCTCCTGCTGCATCTTCTCGTTCGCGTACCGCAGGTACGCGCCGCCGACCGGGTAGCCCTGCCGGTTGTACACCCGGGCCCGCTCCACCAGACCCTTGTACTCCGGCAGCAGCGTGTTCAGCTTCGCGACGGCCGCCTCGGAGGGCGAGCCGGGCTCGGAGTTGGCGGCGGCGGTGACTAGCTTGGCGGCGGCGGTCCGGATGTCCTTCTCGTACCGCGCGCGGGAGGCGGGCGTCTCCTGACCGCCCGCCAGGAAGCCGCTGGAGGCGGTGGTGTTGGCGTCCGCCAGCGAACGGTAGATGTCGGCCGCGCCCGAACTCAGCGGCTGGCTGCGGTGCAGCACGTCGTCCGCGGCGGCCGCGCGGTCGGTCATCTGCCAGGCGGTGACGGCGCCGAAGGCGACGATCAGCACGGCGAGGACGGCGCCGATGGCGCGGAGCCGGCCGGGTTCGGTGGTGGCGGCGGAACGGAGCCGGTCGACGCCCTCGGCGAACGCGGTGCGGCGGGCCGGCGTGGGGGCGCCGGGGCGGGTCCGCTGTGCGGGCAGGGCGGTGCCTGCGCCTGGCGGTGCCGCGCTCTTCGTCGGCGGGTGTGTCACTTGACCTCCCCCATGGTCATCCGGTCGCCGCCCAGTATCGCCGCCGCGACGGACATTCGGCACCGGCCTTCACTGGATCTTGATCGGATCGCAGCGGAACCCCTGCCCATGAATACGCCGCGGGCATCGGTTCGGTTCCGGAGGGGTGGTGACGGTGCGTTCCGGGGCGCGGGTGCGTGGGGGGCTGGTCGCGCAGTTCCCCGCGCCCCTAAAGGGGCGCTTCAGCCGCGGGCGTCATGTCAGCTGACCCAGCCTGCGGGCAGTGGTGCTGCTTGGGGCGGCACGGGTGGGCGCTGGGGGAGGCACCCTGCAAGCGCCGGTAAGCCTCCCCACCCCCGCCGAGCCCCACCCCCCGTCACCCCTCGAAGTACGCCCGCACCCTCTCCTGCACAGCCACCCCCGCCCCCACCGCGTCCAGCCCCAGCAGCGCGGCGCCCAGCACCGGCCGGGCCGTCACCACCCTCGGTACCGCCTTCGGTGCCCGCGCTGCCAGCAACTCCCGCACCCCGTCGTCGAGTTGCGGATGCCCACCCGCGAGCACGCCGCCTCCCAGCAGCACCGGCGTCTCCTCGTCCAGCAGATCGAGGCGCGTCAGCGCGACCACCGCCATGGCCACCACCTCCTGCGCCAGCCGGTCCACGACCGCCCGCGCCACCGGGTCGCCGTCGGCCGCCGTCGCGAACAGCACCGGCGTCAACTCGTGCCGCCGGGCGGGCTCGACCTCCTCCCGGTGCAGCGCCTCGATCAGCGCGAGCATGCTGCCGTACCCGAAGTACGCCGGGAGCGCGCGGGCCAGGGCCGTGTCCTCACCGCGGCCGTCCTCCGCGCGTGCCGCGTGCCACAGGGCCTCCTCCGCCAGTCCCCAGCCGCCGCCCCAGTCACCGGAGATGCGGCCGAGGGCGGGGAAGCGGGCGGTACGGCCGTCGGGGCGCATGCCGACGCAGTTGATGCCGGCGCCGCACACGACGGCGACCCCGCGCGGCTCGGTGACACCGGCCCGCAGGATCGCGAAGGTGTCGTTGCGGACCTCCACCGCCGCCCCCCACCCGCGCGTGGCCAGCGCGGCGGCCAGCTGCTCCTCCTCGAAGGGGAAGTCGGCGTTGGCCAGGCACGCCGAGACGTGGGCGGCCGAGGTGACCCCGGCGGCGCCGTACGCCCCGGCGACCGCCGTGGCCACCTCGTCCACGGCCTGCTCCACGCCCACCACCGGCGGCCGGAAGCCACCGGCCCGGGCCGTGGCGAGGATCTCGCCGTCCGCCGCCACCACCACGACGTCGGTCTTGCTGTTGCCCGCGTCGATGGCGAGGACACTTGCGGTCAGGCCCACGCGAGGTGCTCCCGGTTGTGCGCGATCAGTCGGTCGGTCAGGGCGTCGGCGTACTCGTACTGGCCGACGAGGGGGTGGGCGAGCAGCGCGCGGAAGACGCGGTCCCGGCCGCCGCGCAGGGCCGCCTCCAGGGCCAGCTCCTCGTACGCCGTCACGTTCGCGACGAGCCCGGCGAAGAGCGGGTCGACGTCCGGGACGGGCAGCGGCCTCGGGCCGGCCGGGCCCACCGCCGCCTGGACCTCGATCACCGCGTCGTCGGGGAGGAAGGGCAGCGTGCCGCCGTTGTAGGTGTTGACCACCTGGTAGGGGTTCCCGGCGCTGCCCAGCAGTGCCGCGGCCAGGTCGACGGCCGCCTCCGAGTAGTAGGCGCCGCCCCGCTTGGCGAGCAGCTCCGGTTTCTCGTCCAGGGCCGGGTCGCCGTACATCGCCAGCAACTGCCGCTCCATGGCGGCGACTTCCTCCGCCCGGGACGGCTTGGTGCGCAGCTCCCGCACCACCTCGTCGTGCGCGTAGTAGTAGCGCAGGTAGTAGGAGGGGATGACGCCGCCGAGGCGGTCGAGGAGCGCGGGGGGCAGCTTCAGGTCGGCGGCGATGGTGTCGCCGTGCTCCGCGAGCAGCTTGGGCAGGACGTTCTCGCCCTCGGGGCCGCCGAGGCGGACCGCCGTCTCCCAGGTGAGGTGGTTGAGGCCGAGGTGGTCCAGGTGGATCTCGGAGGGCGTGACACCCAGCAGGTCCGCGAACTTCCGCTGGAAGCCGATCGCCACGTTGCACAGCCCGACCGCCTTGTGGCCGGCCTGAAGCAGCGCGCGGGTCATGATCCCCACCGGGTTGGTGAAGTCGATGATCCAGGCGTTCGGGTTGGCGCGGCGGACCCGCTCGGCGATGTCCAGGACGACGGGCACCGTGCGCAGCGCCTTCGCGAGGCCGCCGGCGCCGGTGGTCTCCTGGCCGATGCAGCCGCACTCCAGCGGCCAGGTCTCGTCCTGCTGCCTGGCCGCCTGGCCGCCGATGCGCAACTGGAGCAGCACCGCGTCGGCGCCCTCGACGCCCGCGTCCAGGTCCGGGGTGGTGACGATGCGGCCGTCGTGGCCCTGCCTGGCGAAGATCCGGCGGGCCAGTCCGCCCACCAGTTCCAGGCGTTCGGCCGCCGGGTCCACGAGGACCAGTTCCTCGATCGGCAGGGTGTCCCGCAGGCGTGCGAAGCCGTCGATGAGTTCGGGGGTGTAGGTCGAGCCTCCGCCGACCACAGTGAGTTTCATGCTTGGTTAACCCTTCACTCCGGTGAGCGTGACGCCCTCGACGAACGCCTTCTGGGCGAAGAAGAAGACGAGGATCACGGGGGCCATGACCAGCACGGTCGCGGCCATGGTCAGGTTCCAGTCGGTGTGGTGCATGCCCTTGAACGACTCCAGGCCGTAGGAGAGGGTCCAGGCGCCCGGGTTCTCCGAGGCGTAGATCTGGGGGCCGAAGTAGTCGTTCCAGGCGTAGAAGAACTGGAAGAGGGCGACGGCGGCGATGCCCGGCTTGGCCATCGGGATCACCACCCTGAGCAGCGTCCGAAGGTCGCCACAGCCGTCCACCTTCGCCGCGTCCAGGTACTCGTTGGGGATCGTCATCAGGAACTGGCGCAGCAGGAAGATGGAGAACGCGTCGCCGAACGCCATCGGCACGATCAGCGGCCACAGGGTGCCGGAGAGGTCCAGCTGCTTCGCCCAGAAGAGGTACATCGGGATGATGACGACCTGCGGCGGCAGCATCATCATCGAGATCACCAGCATCAAGGACAGGTTGCGGCCGCGGAAGCGGAACTTGGCGAGCGCGTACGCCACCGGGAGCGAGGACACGACGGTCAGGACGGTGCCCAGGCCCGCGTAGATCAGGGTGTTCTTCCACCACGTCAGGAAGTCCGGGGTGTCGAACACCTTCCGGTAGTTGCCCCACTCCCAGGTGTGCGGGATCAGGTCCCGGCTCAGCGCCTGGCTGTCGCTCATCAGCGAGGTCAGGAACACGAACACGAAGGGGAGGGTGAAGAACAGGGCGGCGGCGACGCCGAGGGAGTGGACCGCCACCCAGTTCAGCAACGCCTTGCGGCGGGCGGTGCGTTCGGCTTCCGACACCGGGGCCTTCAGCTCCGCCGGCCGGTCCAGTACTTGGGTCATCGTCAGTCACCTGCCTGGATGAGACCGCCCCGGCGCCGCATCAGGAACGCGGTGAACACCATGGACAGGACGAAGAGCACGAGGGCGACGACACACGCGGAGCCGTAGTCGAAGCGCTGGAAGCCGAGATTGTAGACGAGCTGGGGGAGCGTGAGCGTCGACTTCTCGGGATAGCCGGGCTCGAACTGGGTGCCCGCGCCCTGGATCACGCCCGAGGCGACCTTTCCGGCGATGAGCGGCTGCGTGTAGTACTGCATCGTCTGGATGACACCGGTGACGACCGCGAACATCACGATCGGCGAGATGTTCGGGAGCGTGACGTACCGGAACCGCTGCCAGGCCGACGCGCCGTCCAGTTCCGCCGCCTCGTACTGCTCCGTCGGCACGTCGAGCAGCGCGGCCATGAAGATGACCATCAGGTCGCCGACGCCCCACAGGGCCAGCAGGGTCAGGGCCGGCTTGGACCAGGTCGGGTCGTTGAACCAGCCGGGTGCCGGGATGCCGATCTTCTCCAGGATTGAGTTGACCGGCCCGGTCCCGGGGTTGAGCAGGAACGCGAACGCCATGGTCGCCGCGACCGGCGGGGCCAGGTAGGGCAGGTAGAAGAGGGTGCGGAAGACCCCCGTACCCGTCTTGATCTTCGTGATGAGCATGCCGACGCCGAGCCCGAAGACGACCCGGAGCGACACCATCACGACCACCAGCCACAGGGTGTTGCGCAGCGCGGGCCAGAAGTACGGGTAGTGCTCGAAGACGTACGTCCAGTTCTTCGTGCCGGTCCACGTCGGCGCCTTGAAGCCGTCGTAGTGCATGAAGGAGAAGTAGACCGTGGAGATCAGCGGGTACGCGAAGAACACCGCGAACCCGATCAGCCAGGGCGACATGAAAGCGACCGTGCGAAGCGCCGACCGGCGGCGCTTCGACGCCAACGTGATGGTGCTCATCGCTACTTGGCCTGCGCGATGTCCGTGTCGATCTGCTTGGCCGTGGCCTCCAGACCGGACTTGAGGTCCTTGACCTTGCCGCTCTCGTAGTCGTACCCGAAGTTCTGGATCGTCGCCAGGTACACACCGCCGTTGATGGAGGCGGGTGACGTCGTCGAGTTCGGGTTCGCGGCGATGTCCAGGAAGGTCTTGAAGCGCGGGTCGTACTTCAGCTTCGGCGACTTCAGGGCGGCCAGCGTGGACGGCACGTTGTGGATGGCGTTGGAGAAGTTCACCACCGCGTCCGTGTCGGTGGTGATGTACTTGACGAACTCCCAGGCCGCGTTCTGCTTCTTGCTGGTCGCGGCGATACCGGCGATGGTGCCGGTGATGTAGCCCTTGCCGTACTGGGCGACCTGGTCGTCCGGGACCGGCAGCGGGGCGACGCCGATGTCGAACTTCGGCTTGGTCGCGAGCGCCATGCCGAGCCGCCACTCGCCGTCGAGCTGCATGGCGACCTGGCCGGTCTGGAAGGGGTGCTTGTCGCCCCACTCGTCGCCGAGCGTCGCCCGGTACTTCTCCAGCTTCTGGAATCCGCCGAGTTCGTCGACCAGGTCCTTCTGCAGCGTGAACGCCTCGGTGAAGGCGGGGTCCTTGGCGATGTCCGACTTGCCGTCGGAGGTGAAGTACGTCGGCGAGAACTGCGCCGCGTAGTGCTCGGTCGTGGTCTCCCAGCCGTGGTAGTCCGGCATGAAACCGAGCTGCTTGTAGCTGTCGCCCTGGTTGATCGTCAGCTTCTTGGCGTCCGCCTTGAACTCGGTCCACGTCTTCGGCGGGCTGGTGATGCCGGCCTTCTGGAACGCCGTCTTGTTGTAGTAGAGGCCGTACGCGTCCCCGAGCAGCGGCGCCGTGCAGCGGTTGCCGTCGTACTGGGTGTACTCGTTCATCGCCTTCGGGAACGTCGTCTCCGGGTCGATGCCGGACTTCTTGAAGAACGGGTTCAGGTCGACCAGCGCGCCCGAGGAGCAGAACTTGCCCACGTTGTTGGTGGTGAACGACGAGATGACGTCCGGGGCCTTGTCGCCGCCGCTGCGCAGCGCCTGGTTGATCTTGTCGTCGGTCATGTTGCTGACGACGTTGACGTGGATGTTGGGGTGCGCCTTCTCGAAGCCGGCGATCAGCGCGTTGACCGCCTTCACCTCGTTCGGGGCGCTCCAGGCGTGCCAGAAGTTGATGGTGGTGTTCGCGGAGGCGTCGTCGTCGGCTCCGGAGGAGGACTGACCGGTACAGGCGGTGAGCAGGGCCAGCGAACTGGCCGCCGCGGTCAGGGCAAAAGCCGTCTTTCGGGCAGTAGAGGGTATGGGCATGGCGAGATCTCCCGGGGCGGGCGGTGAGCGTGGGAAGGACTGGCTGTGCGGGGGTCTGAGGGTTCTCAGCGCGAGGTGTCGAAGACCTCGTCGCGGGTGGTGGCGAGCGCACTCTCCAGCGCGCCACGCAGCACGGGGTGTTCACGGACGTCGCCGACGACGAGCCGTGGCCGGGCGGCCGCCAGCTCCTCCAGTTCGGCCTGGACGAGGGCGCGCAGCACCTCGCCGCCGGCCGTCAGGGCGGTGCCGCTGAGGACGACGAGTTCGGGGTCGAGGACGGAGACGAGGGAGGCGAGACCGGTGGCGAGCCGGGTCGCGTAGGTGCGCAGCAACTGGTGGTAGGGCCCGGAGGCGTGGTCGGCGGCGCGCGCGACGAGCTCGGCGGCCACCTCGTCGTACGGCCCGGCCGGCAGGTCCTCGATGCCCAGCTCCCGCGCCAGCCGGGGCACGGCCTGCGAACCGGCGAGTTCCTGGTAGCCACCGCTGTTGGCCTTGGTGACCTGGCGGACCAGCGGGGTGCCCGGCACCGGCAGGAAGCCGACCTCGCCCGCACCGCCGGTCCAGCCGCGGTGCAGCCGGCCGCCGAGGACCAGGGCGGCGCCGAGGCCCTCCTGGCTCCACAGCAGCACGAAGTCGCCGTGGCCGCGGGCCGCGCCGAGCTGCTGCTCGGCGATGGCGGCGAGGTTGACGTCGTTCTCGTACTCGACCGGCATCGGCAGCGCGGCGGCGAGGTCGTCGAGCAGCGCGGGGGAGTGCCAGCCGGGCAGGTGCGAGGCGTACCGCAGCCGGCCGGTGTTGGGGTCGAAGGCGCCGGGCGTGCCGATGACGACCCGGTGGACGTCGTCCCGGGCCAGTCCGGCCGCCTTCACGGCGCCGTCGAGGGCGTCGGTGACCTGCCGGACGACGGACTGCGCGGAGCGCCGGCCGGGGGTCGGCAGCTCGTACTCGCCGACGGTGCGGCCGGTGACGTCGGCGACGGCGGCCCGGATCCGGCCCGGGTTGACGTCGAGGCCGGCGGCGTGGGCCGCACCGGGGTTCACCGAGTACAGCTGGGCGTTGGGGCCCGGCCGGCCCTCGCTGGTGCCGGTCGCCAGCACCAGCCCGGCCGCCTCCAGGCGGGCCAGCAGCTGGGAGGCGGTCGGCTTGGAGAGGCCGGTGAGCTTGCCGATCCGGGTGCGCGAGAGCGGGCCGTGCTCCAGCAGCAGGTCCAGTGCGGCGCGGTCGTTCATGGCGCGCAGGACGCGCGGGGTGCCCGGCGTACCGGCGGTTCCTGCCATGGGTGTCGACACCTGCCTTTCCAGCCGCTCAGTTTCCCAGTGACCTGGGCCTTCGGTCCAGCCGGGTGACCGGCTCCGGCCGGCCATCCGTTGATCACTGTTAGGAAAGTTTCCTGTTGGCTGGAAAACGTAGGCCGCCGGAAGGGGGCCGTCAATAGCCCGCAGGGGCGGCAACCCAGTCGTTACCTGGGCTTGGGCATGCGAAGGGTGCACAAGAGACGCACGGGAGGCGCGCGAAGGGGCATGCGAAGGGGCATGCGAAGGGCCCGCCCGGAAGATCCGGACGGGCCCTGCGGTGTGTGGACGGCTGCTGAGCAGGAACGTCACTTCACCTTGACGTAGTCCCCGGTGGCCTTCGCCGCCGCGGTGGTCGCGGTACCCGCGAAGACGTACCGGTAGTAGCCGCTCTTCGACGCCTTCACCGTGGTGGTCAGGGCGCCGCCGGTGCCGGAGGTGATGCCCTTGACGTTCGTGTACGTGGTGCTGCCCGCGGCGCGGAACTGCAGGACGGCCTTCTGCCCCGAGTAGCCCTTGTACGACGTGGAGTCCCAGTCCGCCCGGGTCAGCTTGCCCCGCACGGTGATCGTCTTCCCCTTGGCCACCGGCTCCGGCGAGGCGTCGGCGGTCAGCCTGGCCGCACGCTGCACCTTCGCGGTGGCGAGGTTGCCCCAGATGGCCACGTCGGACTCGGCGCTGAGGAAGTCGTCCGAGGCGGTGCCGTCGGCGTGGGCGTACAGGCCCCCGGCCTTCCAGGTGGTGGCGTCCGCGGCCTCGAACAGGTCCAGGCCCGGCTCGACCTGGATGGTCTCGGAGCAGCTCTCGGTGACCGTGGTGTCCGTGGTGGCGGTCGTCGTGCAGGCGGGCATGGTGCCCGGGTCCAGCTCGTTGTCGAGCGCCCTCAGCGTGCCGCGGTAGAGGATCACCGCGGCGAACGTCTTCTCGTTGTCGATGACCAGGTCGGCGGGCCGGGTCATGGTGTACGTCACCGGCACGCTCACCGTCTTGCCGGTGCCGACGACGATCGCCTTGCCCTTGTTCACGGTCACGTCGGAGAAGACCAGGTTCGGCGTGGCAGCGGAGGCGGCGGGGGCCGCGATGCCGGCCAGGGCCAGGGCGCCGGACAGGGCGGTGCCTATGGCGAGCTTTCTCATGTTTCCCCACATTCGAGGCGGGCCCCCGGGGCGACGTCGCGCTCCCGAGCAAGGGCCCGTAGTGGGGCGACCATAGATCATCACGGAGACGGGGAGAATGCGGGGGGCCTGTGAAGACCGTCTGAATCCGGCCACCGGCCGATTCGTGATCACGGCTGCGTCACGATCTTCGTCCGCTCTGGTGGAGACGGCCCCTCTCACCGTTTCCTGCTTGTGGTCCGGCTACCGGCCAGGAGAACCAGAAGAACGGGGACGCGCGTGGCCCACCGAAGACGGCTGTTCGCCCGGCTGCTGCGGCGCGGCTTCGTCGACTTCGTGCCCTTGGTGCTGGGGATGTACGTCATCGCCGTCATCGACGACGGCCTCACCTGGCCGGCGCTGCGCGAGGCGACCGCGCTCCCGGCGGTCGTGGCACTGACCTGCCCGCTGTGGGCGGCCTGGCGGACCCGTTCCCTGGTGCGCCGCGCGCGCGAACTGGGGGTCGAGGCCACCGGGAGGCTGCTGGACGGCACCCAGACCCACACGGTCACGGGTATCCCGTTCGACCGCGTCCGCGCCCGGCTGGAGGCGGCCAGGCGCGCCTCGGACCTCACCGCCGGCAACCCGCTCCGCTTCCGCTGGCACCCGTACCGCACCCGGGCGTCGGTACAGGGTGAGGTCGCCTACGACACCGTCGCGGGCGAGGCCCATGTGGAGGTCCGCACCTCCGGAAACCTGGAGCACGGCCTCTTCCGGGGGGCCGCGTTCACGGCGCTCTGCGAGATAGTGCGCACGGTGGAAGGCCGTTGAGCCGAGGGCCGCTCAGTCGCTGAGGAAGGGAGCCGTGTCCAGCCTGGGGTAGGGGGCCGGGAGGGGGAGCGGGTCGCCGAGGCTCACCTTCTCGTCGGTCCTGTAGTACGCCTCGGTGGGGTCGTCGCCGGGGAGGACGGGGTGGGTGTAGCAGTGGGCGATCTTGGCGTGGCGGTCGATCAGGACGTAGATCGGGATGCCGACGGCGGCGTAGGTGCGGAACTTGGGGCCGGTGTCGGTCTCGTGGTTGGTCGAGGTGACCTCCCCGACCAGGGTGATCATGTCGGCCGGATACCAGCCTTTGTGTGCTTTGCGGTACGACTCGTCGAGTTCGGTCGCCTGGCGGCGGCGGACGTAGAAGTCAGGGATGAACAACGCCATGGTCTTGCCGTCCTTATGGCAGGCACGGTAGCCGTTGCCCATGCCCACGAGTCGGACACCGGCGGCGCGGAACTGGAAGCCCAGCTCGAATGCGCCGTGGTTGTGATTGTCGTTCGGTGTCGGCGGCACGATGGCCATCCCCTCGACGTACTCGGGTCGAATCGGCGCTACCGACGCCTCCTCGATCGCGATCAACAGATCGATGGGGTCCTGCTCCGTCATGACCTTCTCCATGATCGGTTCGGCGCTCATCCCTGGTCCTCCTCGCACTGATGCCAGGCTAAGCCCGCACTGGGCGCCCCGGCAGAACGATGGGGCACCCCCGCGCGCCCGACGCCGGAATGCCCCACCGTTCACTCGAACGAGCGTGCTGAACCGTTCCGCTACCGTCCGCCCGTCGCCGACCGCGGCGGAGCGATCGGCGTCGCCGCCGCCACCTGCGGCGAGTCCGAGTCGGCGAACACCGACGGCGCCGCCACCGCGGCCGTGCGGTCGGGGGTCTCCTCGTCCAGGAGTACGGCCGTCTCGCCGCCCACGATGCGGATGTGCGCCGCGTCGAACGCCCGCTTGATCCGCCAGCGCAGCTCGCGCTCCACGGTCAGCGCCTTGCCCGGCATGGTCTTCGCGGAGACGCGGACCACCATCGAGTCGATGAGCACGGAGTCCAGGCCGAGCACCTCGATGGGGCTCCACAGGACCTCGTTCCAGGGCTCTTCCTTGGACATCTTCTCGGCGACCTCGTCCAGGGTGGCGCGGACCTTGTCCAGGTCCTCGCTGGCCCGCACGGTGACGTCGACGCCCGCCGTCGCCCAGCCCTGCGAGAGGTTGCCGATGCGCTTGATCTCGCCGTTGCGGACGTACCAGATCTCACCGCTCGCCCCGCGCAGCTTGGTCACGCGCAGGCCGACCTCGACCACCTCGCCGGAGGCCACCCCCGAGTCGATGGTGTCGCCGACGCCGTACTGGTCCTCCAGGATCATGAACACGCCGGACAGGAAGTCGGTGACCAGGTTCCGGGCGCCGAAACCGATCGCGACACCGGCGACACCGGCGGAGGCCAGCAGCGGCGCGAGGTTGATCTGGAAGGCCGACAGCACGGTCAGCGCCGCCGTGCCCAGGATCACGAAACTCGCCACCGACCGCAGCACGGACCCGATCGCCTGGGAGCGCTGCCGCCGTCGCTCGGCGTTGACCAGCAGCCCCCCGAGCGTCGTGCCCTCGGCGGACTCGACGGTCCGGTTCATCCGGTCGATGAGCTTGGTGATCGCCCGCAGCACGACCCTTCTGAGCACCACCGCGATCACCAGGATCAGCAGCACCTTCAGCCCTGTCGCCAGCCAGGTCGACCAGTTCTGCTCGACCCAGCTCGCGGCGTTGGTGGCGCTCTCCTGGGCGTCCTGGAGCGTGGGCACCGCCGGGGTCGACGAACCCGAGGGGCTCGGCGACGGCGACGAACCGGCGGCCAGTAGGACGGCGGGCAAGGACACGGCGGGTACCTCCAGGCGGTGCGGTACTGCCCTCCGGTACGGCGATCAGGGTCGGGTACGGCGTTCAAGGTCACGGAAAGGTCACCGGACGGACAGGAACACCACACTAACGGGGCATCGTGTGTGGGCCCTGCCGATACGCGAAGGAGAGACCGCGCTCACGCCTGCTTCTCACCACCGCTTGAACAGGCCCGCTTGAAACAGGGTGCGGGCGGGGGATGAATGCGGTGTGGTCGAAAACACTCCCAGCCCGTTACCGGGAGATGGTGGCGCGTCCACCTGGCAGGAGGGGAGACTGGCCACAGATCGTCCCGGCGCAAGCCACGCGCCGCCGACGCCCAAGGAGGCCCCCGTGCCGCATGTCCTGGTCCTCAACGCGTCGTACGAGCCGCTCGGCGTCGTACCGCTCCGCCGCGCGCTCGTCCTCGTCCTGGAGAACAAGGCTGTCGCCTTGGAGGAATCGGGCGCCTATATGCACAGCGCAACCGTCACAGTCCCCGCACCCAGCGTGGTCCGGCTCAAGCGATTCGTACGGGTTCCCTACCGGGGGCCCGTTCCTCTCACCCGGAGGGCGCTCTTCGCGCGCGACGGGGGCCGGTGCATGTACTGCGGTGGCGTCGCAACCAGCGTCGACCACGTCATCCCGCGCAGCCGCGGGGGTCAGCACGTCTGGGACAACGTGGTGGCGTCCTGCCGCCGCTGCAACCACGTCAAGGCCGACCGTCACCTCTTCGAGATCGGCTGGCGGCTGCGGCACAAACCAGCCCCGCCCACCGGCCTGGCCTGGCGCATCATCGGGACCGGCCATAGGGACCCGCGCTGGCTGCCCTACTTGCAGCCGTACGGCGCGGACGACGCCCTGGCCCGGATCGACGGCATCTCCGCCTGACGATCCGGGCCTTCGCACACCCCGTGGCTGCCCGTTCAGCCACGGGGCCCTTCGGCACGCGCGCCCCGTACGACGAACAGCGCGCCGCCCACCGCGAACGCCCCCAGCGCAACCGCCCAGGCGCCCGGTTGCGCCCCTGGTTGCATCGGCCACGCCCACAGCGTCGCCGCGCTTCCACGCGCCCCCGCCGAACCCAGGTACACGGCACTGACGTAACCGAACGCCGGCAGCCAGCTCAGCCGGGCCCCGAGCAGCACGGCCGCGGCCGCCGTGGCCCCCGTACAGCCCAGCGTGTTACGGATCATGGCCGGTGGCCCGAAGACCTCCGGATGCCCCAGCACCGCCACCGGCAGCAGCACGGCCGCGAGCGCGGTGAGCCCGGCCAGCTGCGCCAGCCGCCGCGGCCACCACGGGCGTACGGCCGTCCGGTCCAGCTCCGCCGAGGGCGAGGACAGGCTCACCCCGATCACCGCGGCCGCCAGCAGCGGGGCCAGCGCGACCACCGGCACCCGGCGCTCGGGGTCCAGGTAGCTGTCGAGGCGGGCCGCCGCCCAGACCGCGAAGGCGGCCGTCCCGGCGAGTGCGGCAAGCGTGGCGGGGACGGCGCGGGAGCGGGCGTACAGAACGAACGCGGAGGTCGTCACAGCGTCGGCACCCCGCTCGGGTAGCAGTCGGCGCGCGCCGCGAAGTACGCCGAGAGCCAGGCCCGGCGCTCCTGCTCGCCCATCGCCAGCAGGTGGGCCCGGGCGGCGCGGCGCGTGGCGAGCTCGGCGCGGTGCCGCGCGTCGGACCCGGCGTCGCGGTCGTCGAAGGACCGCTGGGACGGGGAGGGCGCGAGGTAGTTCTCGACGGCGTCGTCCGCCACGCCGACCCGGTCGTCCGGACAGTCGCCGCGCTGCTCCAGCGCCGCCACCGCCTCCCACGCGAACTCCCCGGGATCGGTCAGCCGCCCCCGCACGAACGACCAGCCGAGCGGCGTCAGCGAGGGCAGTGACGCCTCGTCGCGGCCCGGCTCCCCGTCCCGGTCCTCCCAGCGCACCGGCAGGTTCCGCACGCCCGCAAGCTTGCCCGTGACCCCCGCCAGCGCCGCGCCGACCTGCGGCAGCGCGTCCGCGAACCGGGCGTTCACGCACACCGCCGGGGTGACGGACGTGTCGCACACCTGCCGGCGGCCCAGCGGGTCGTCGTGCCAGAGTCCGTCCGCGGTCTGCGCGAGCAGCGCGCCCGCGGCGGCCGCGGCGGCCAGCGGCAGCAGGCCCGTCCAGCGGCGCCGGGCCGCGTACCCCAGCACGGCCGCACCGGCCAGGCCCCCGGCCCAGACCGCCATCGCGGCCGGCTGCCACCACACCGGCACCCACGTGTCCAGGATCGAGAAGGCGGGGTTCAGAAACCGCCAGGCCCCGTCGCGCGCCGTCGCCGTCAGGCCGAGGCCCACGTACCCGGCCATCGCCAGCAGCGGCGCCGTGAGCCGTGCGGGCACCAGCCGCCCCGCCACCTGGCCGGCCGCCGCCGCGGCCCCCGACACGAAGGCGTCGGCCGGAACCAGCGCCAGCCGCGGGCCGTCCCCCAGCGCCCCCTGGGCGTACGGCCAGGTCGCGAGCAGCGCCAGCCCCGCCGCGACCGCGTACCCCGCGGCCACCCACAGCGCCACCGGCAGCGCGGACACCAGGAACCGGGACAACGGCGGCCGGACGACCGTCCCCCACAACTCCTCGGTACCGCGCCGCCGCTCCCGGCCGCCCTGCCAGCAGCCCGCCGCCGCGGCCGCCGGAAGCGTGATCAGCACGGCGTTGTGCAGTTCGGCGGCGGTCTCCGCCCAGCCGCCCTGCCACCGGTCGGCCGACGCGGCCAGCAGCACGCCCAGCGTCAGCAGCACGGTGAGCCCGGCCCAGGGGGCGAAACCCCGGCGGGCCTCGGTCCGCAGGGCGGGGGCCAGGAGCCCTACGGCGGTCATCGCGGCACCCCCGGTGCACGGTGGGCGCGCAGGGCCGCCGTATAGCCGCGCTCGATCGGATGGTCGCCGGGGCCGACGGACACCTCGCCGAGAGCGGTGAGCGCGTCCGGGGTCCCCCGGTAGGCGACCCGGCCCGCGTCCAGGAGGGTGACCTCGGTGCAGGCCGCCGCCACGTCCTCCACCAGGTGGGTGGAGACGACCACGGTCGCCGAGGCACCCAGCCCGCGCAGCAACTCCCGGAACTCCACCCGCTGTTCCGGGTCCAGTCCCGCGGTCGGCTCGTCGAGCAGCAGGATCTCGGGCTCGTTGACGACCGCCTGCGCGATGCCGACCCGGCGGACCATGCCCCCCGAGAGCGTCCGGATCTTCGCGTCGGCGCGGTCGGCGAGTCCCACCCGGGCCACCGCCCGTTCGACGGCGGCGGGGACACGGGCGGCGGGCAGCTCCTTCAGCCAGGCCACGTACGACACGAACTCCCGCACGGTGAACCCGGGGTAGTAGCCGAACTCCTGCGGCAGGTAGCCCAGCCGGCCGCGGACCTCGCCGAGCGCGCGGTGCTCGGCGAGGTCCAGGCCGAGCAGCTCCACCCGGCCGGCGGCCGGCCTGGCGACCGTCGCCAGCACCCTGATCAGCGAGGTCTTCCCGGCGCCGTTCGGGCCCAGCAGCCCGTGCACACCCGTGCCGAGTGCCAGGTCGACCGAGTCCAGGGCGACGGTCCTGCGGTGCCGGACGCGCAGCCCGGTCACTCGTATGCTCAACGGTTCTCCAGGTGATCGTAGGCGCGTCGGCGGGCCGCCAGGAGAGCGGCGCAGACGGCGCCGGCGGCGGCCCAGCCGGGCTGGGTGCCGTCGAAGCAGGTGGCCAGCCGGTCGGCCAGCCGTGCGGTGAGGGGTCCGCCGTGGGCGGCGAGGGCCGGGACGAGGACGGCGGTGAGCCAGCCGGCGGCGACCGCCGTGGTCGCCGTGCGGCAGCCGACGTAGGACGCGAGCGTCAGGGCGCCGAGCGTCAGGGCCAGGCCCGGCAGCAGCCAGGCGGCGGCGCCGGGTGCGCCCGAGGCGGGCAGGGCGGCACCGGTGAGGGTGAGGGCGGGGAGGCTGACGCCGAGGACGGCGGCGGTGCGGGTGAGGGCGAGGCGGAGGCCGCCGGAGGGGGTGGCCGCGGTGATCTCGTGCAGGGGGTCGGCGTGCGGGCCGTAGGAGAGGGCGACGCCGATCAGGGGGATGACCGGGGCGATGGTGAGCAGGAGGGTGCGGGTGGGTGCGTAGCCCGCGCCGTGGTCGAGGAGGAGGGCGCCGAGGGTCACGGAGAGGAGGGCGAGGAGCCAGGTGCCTCTCAGGGCGGGGCCGAGGGACCAGAGGGTGGGGTGGAGGCGGGGGGGCCGCTGCGGGCCGGTGGGGGTTGCTCGCGCCCACGCGGCGGAGCCGCACATGTCAGGGCCCCGCGCCCCTTCGGGGCGCGTTGTGGTGGCCGTCAGTACCAAGTCCCGGATCTCCAGCAGATCCACTCCCGCTGCTGTCGCCCGTACCGCCGCCGACACCCGGGTCGCGCAGTCGGTGCAGGTCTCCAGGTGCTTCTCCAGGGACCACGCGTCCGCGTCCGGGAGGGAGCCGTCGGCGTAGCGCGCGGTCAGGTCCGCACAGGCGTGCCAGGGGGTCGTCATGCCGGGCCTCCCGTCGGTGCGGGGTTCAGCTGCGCCAGGGCCGCGCGGAGTTCGGCCCTCGCGCGGACGGCGCGGGACTTGACCGTGCCCTCCGGTATGCCGAGCAGGCGGGCGGTCTCGCGGGTGGTGAGGCCGTCCACGACCGTGGCCCGGAGCACCTCGCGGAGTTCGGGGGAGATGCGGTCCAGGGCGGTGCCGACGTCGCCGTACTCCAGGGCGGTGAGGACGCGGTCCTCCGCCGAGGGCGCCACGGCGGGCGGGGCGGGAAGGTTCTCCGTGCGCGCCGCGCGCTCCTGGGCCCGGCGGGCGTCCACCAGGCGGCGGCCCGCGATCGTCCACAGCCAGCCGCCGGCCTCCTGCCCGCGGTGCCCGGCCGCCGACCGCCACACCGTGACGAAGGTGTCCTGGAGCACCTCCCGCACCACCTCGGGGTCGGCGCAGCGCCGGGTCAGCCGGGCGTGCAACCAGCCCGCGTGCCGGTCGTAGAGGACGGCCAGTGCCGAGGCGTCCCCCGCCGCGACCGAGCGCAGCAGCGCCGCGTCCCCGGCCGCGGCGTCGTTCTCCCGGTGGCCCCCCATGGGGCGGAACAGTCTCACACCGTCTCTATCGATCACCCGGACGCGGTCGGTTCACGGACCCTCTCCGGCCGTCACGCGTGCCCTCGCGACGACGGGGTAGGGCTCCTCTGACCCGGCATTCGCCGCCGTACCCGACGTCAGACGAGGAGGCCGCCGTGGCCGCAACGGTTCATCATCCGATCCTGGCCCAGTTCAAACCCCCGGTGCGGACCGAGGAGGAGCCCGACCTGTGCGTGTTCAGCGCCGAGAGCGCGTGCGCCGAGGCCCCGCTGACCAGTGAGCCGCCGCTGACCGTCGCCGAGCCCCTCACCAGCGAACCGCCGCTGGCCGACGCGGTGCCGCTGACCAGCGAGCCGGGGTTGTAGATGAACGAAGCCCTGGACCCGGGGCTGTGCCGGCTCGCGGAGCTGCACGGCGTCGCCACCTCCTACAGCCCGGCCCCGGACCGCACGGTCGCCGCCTCCGCCGGTGCCGTGATCGCCGTACTGGGCGCCCTGGGCGTCGACGCGAGCGGCCCGGAGGCCGTCCGCGCCGCCCTCGCCGACCGGGAGCGGGAGCTCGCCGGGCGGCTGCTGCCGCCGACGGTCGTCCACTGGGCGGGCACCGGCGAGGTCGACCTCGGCCTGCCCGCAGGCACCCGGCTCGAGGTGCGGACGGAGGACGGGGAGAGCCGGGACGACGTGCGGGGCCTGCCGCCCGGGGCCCATCTGCTGACCGCCACCGCGCCCGACGGCCGTACCGCCCGCGCCCACCTGATCGTCGCCCCCGACCGGCTGCCCACCCCCGCCGGCCGCTCCTACGGCATCCTCGTCCAGCTGTACTCGCTGCTGTCCCGCCGCTCCTGGGGCATGGGCGACCTCGGCGACCTCACCGAGCTGGCCGACTGGGCCGGACGTACGGCCGGGGCGGGGTTCGTGCAGGTCAACCCCCTGCACGCGGCCGTACCCGGAGCCCCGACCGACCCGTCGCCCTACCGGCCCTCCTCCCGCCGGTTCCCCGACCCGGTGCACCTGCGGCCGGAGGCCGTCCCCGAGTACGCCGCGGACCCCTCCGTCGCGGACCGGGCCGGACACCTGCGCTCCGCCGTCCTCGACCAGGGCGCCCTCATCGACCGGGACGCCGTGTGGGAGCTCAAGCGGGAGGCGCTGGAGACGGCGGCCGCCGCGCCCCTCACGCCCGGCCGGCAGGCCGCCTACGACGCCTTCCGCACCGCGGAGGGGCAGGCACTGGAGGACCACGCCACCTGGTACGCGCTCGCCGAGCGGCACGGCTCCGACTGGCACCGCTGGCCCGGGGCCCTGCGCGACCCCCGCTCGCCGGAGACCGCCCGCGCCCGCGCCGAGCTGGCCGACCGCGTCGGCTTCCACGCCCGCCTCGCCTGGCTCACCGTCACCCAGCTCACCGCCGCCCAGCGCGCCGCCCGCGAGGCCGGGATGCCGGTCGGGATCGTGCACGACCTCGCCGTCGGCGTGCACCCCGCGGGCGCCGACGCCTGGGCCCAGCAGGACCACTTCGCCGCCGGGATGTCCGTCGGCGCCCCGCCCGACGCCTTCAACGCCCGCGGCCAGGACTGGGGCCTGCCGCCCTGGCGCCCCGACCGCCTCGCCGCCTCCGGCCACGCCCCCTTCCGCGAACTCCTGCGCGCCCTCTTCCGCTACGCGGGCGCCCTGCGCATCGACCACGTGATGGGCCTGTTCCGGCTCTGGTGGGTGCCCGAGGGGCGGCCGCCGACGGAGGGCACGTACGTCCGCTACGACGCCGAGGCCATGCTCGCCCTGCTGGCCCTGGAGGCGACCCGCGCCGGAGCGGTGGTGATCGGGGAGGACCTGGGCACGGTGGAGCCGGGGGTGCGCGAGACGCTCCAGCGGCACGGCGTGCTCGGCACCTCCGTGCTCTGGTTCGAACGGGACTGGGACGGCGACGGCCGCCCGCTGCCCCCGGAAGGCTGGCGCGCCGACTGCCTCGCCACCGCCACCACCCACGACCTGCCGCCCACCGCCGCCCGCCTCACCGGCGAGCACGTCGAACTCCGCGACCGGCTCGGCCTGCTCACCCGCCCGCTCGCGGAGGAACGCGCCGAAGCGGCGGCCGACACCGCGGAGTGGCTGGCCCTGCTGACCCGCCTCGGCCTGCTCGCCGCGTCCGAGTCCGGCGACGAGGAGGCCGAGATCCGCGCCGTCCACCGCTTCCTGCTCCGCACCCCGGCCCGCATGATCGGCGTCTGGCTCCCGGACACCGTCGGTGACCGCCGCCCCCAGAACCTCCCCGGCACCTGGGACCAGTACCCGAACTGGCGGCTCCCCGTCGCCGACACCAAGGGCCGCCCGGTGACCCTGGAGGAGCTGACGGCCTCGGAACGGGTCCGGGCGCTCTTCCGGACCCTGCACACGGACGGCCCGTCCACGGCGTGACGACGACCCGGCCCCCAGCCCTCGGCGTCAGGCGACTGGGCCGGGGCCCGGGGGCTTGGGGCCCGGGACCGGGGGCCGTTCGGCGCGCCGGTCCACGATCCTTGAGGCATGCGTGCCGCCCGCCTGATCCGCATGGCGCTCCTCGTCCAGTCGAGCCCCGGACTGACCGCCGACGCCCTCGCCCGCGAACTGGACGTCTCCAGACGCACCGTGATCCGCGACGTCCAGGCCCTCCAGGAGGCGGGCGTCCCCGTCCGGTCCGAGCGCGGCCGAGCGGGCGGCTACCACCTGGCGCCCGGCCACCGCACCCGGCTCACCACACTGCATCCCACCGAGGCCGAGACGCTCTACCTCTCCGGCCTGCCCACGGCCCTGCGCGACCTGGGCCTGTCGGACGCGGCGGACACCGCCCGGCTGAAGCTGTCGGCCACCCTGCTCCCCTCGCTGCGCGCGGCGGCCGAGTCGTCGGTACGCCGCTTCCATCTGGACGCCCCGGCCTGGTTCCGCGAGCCGTCGGCGCCCCGGCTGCTCCCGGAGCTGGCCCGCGCCGTGTGGTCCGACCGCACCGTCGAGCTGGCCTACGCGCGGCCGGGCCGGGACGGCGCACCGCCCCGCACGGTGACCCGCCTGCTGGAGCCGTACGGGCTCGTCCTGAAAGCGGGGGTCTGGTACGTCGTGGGGCGTGTCCCGGACGAGCGGACGGCGGGCCGGGACGGCGCCTGGCGGACGTACCGCGTCGACCGCGTCACGGCGCTCGCCCCTGCTCCCGGCGACGGCGAACCCTTCGTCCGCGATCCCTCCTTCGACCTGGCCGCGCACTGGCAGGCGCACGCGGCCGGGTTCGCCCGGGCGCTGCTGCGCACGACCGTCACCGTGCGGCTGACCGGGACCGGCCTGCGCCGGCTGCCCGCCGTGGCGGACCCGGCCGGCGTGGCCGCCGCGCTGGCCTCCGCGTCCATGACCGCGCCGGACGCCGCCGGGCGGGTCACGCTCGACCTGCCCGTGGAGTCGGAGGACGTCGCCTTCGGCCAGCTGACCGAACTCGGCGCGGACGTGGAGGTGCTGGCCCCCGCGGGCCTGCGCGCCCGCTTCCGCGAGCACGCGCGGGCCCTGGCCGCGCTGTACGACGCGGTGCCGCAGGGGCGGGGTCAGGCCGGCGGCGGGGCGGCCGTGGATCAGCGGTAGTCGTCCGGTGAGCCGGGCTTACCGCCGAACACGACGTCCTCGAAGTACGCCAGGGCGTCCGGCCGGCTGCCGTCCACGTCCCGTACCCCGTAGGTCCTGGCGAGCTCCCCACTGGAGGTGGACCTGCCGTTCCAGCGGGCGGCCCGGTCCGGGTCGGCGGCGAGCGCGGCGACCGCGCGGGCGAGGTAGTACGGCGACTCGGCGACGGCGAAGTGCGGATCCCGGGCGACGGCGTCACGCCAGTTCTCCTCGGTCACGCCGAAATGGGCGAGCATCTGCTCCGAGCGCAGGAAGCCCGGCGTGACCGCGACCGCCGTGCCGCCGTACTCCGCCAGCTCCTGGCCCAGCCCGAAGGCGATGCGGATCGGGGCGTTCTTCGCGAGGTCGTAGTAGAGGTTCTCGCGGTAGCGGCGGTTGGTGACCGCCGTGCCGTCGGTGACCTCCACGTGCAGCGGTGCGTCCGAGCGGACCAGCAGCGGGAGGGCGAGCGCCGCGGTGATCACGTGTGAGCGGACCCCGAGGTCCAGGATGCGCAGGCCGTCGGCGAGCGGTGTCTGCCAGCTCTTCTTGCCGAAGACGGAGCCGACGAGCAGGTGCTCGCCGCCCCAGAGGTCGTTGACGAGGATGTCGAGCGGCCCCTGTTCGCGGCCGATCCGCTCGACGAGGGCCCGGACCTGGTCCGGGTCCAGGTGGTCGGTGGGGACCGCGATGCCGGTGCCGCCGGCCGCGGTGACCAGCTCCGCGGTCTCCTCGATGGTCTCCGTGGTCCGGCCGACCTCGCTTGCGTGGCCGCGGGTGGTGCGGCCCGTGACGTGGACGGTGGCGCCGGCCCGGCCGAGTTCGACGGCGAGGGCGCGTCCGGCGCCACGGGTGGCCCCGGCGACGAGCGCGATCCGGCCGGCGAGCGGGCCTTCCCGGCCGGTGGCCCCCGTGTCCTGCGTGCCCGTGTCCTGTGTGCCGGTGTCCTGCGCGGTGTCCGGTGTGCTGATGCCCTGGGTGCTGCTGTCCTGGTCCATGGCACCACGGTGCCCGCCAAAGGTGACAGTTCGCGTCACCCTTTTCCGGAGATCTTCCCGGGCGCCGGGCGAGGGCGGCTTACGGGTACCCCGGACGCGCGCCACCCGGATGGGCCAGCTAACTTTGGCTTCGTGGACAAGAAGAACGCCCTGCGCGCCGGCGCCCTGGCTGCCGGTACGACGCTGATGATGCTGCTCATGTCGTCGCCCGCCCTCGCGCTCACGCGTGACGACGGTGACGACCCCGGCAAGGGCCTGAGCGTCATCCAGACGCTGGGTCTCTACGTCCTGACCCCGCTCGTGCTGTTCGCGGTCATCGCCGGCCTCGTGATGGTGCTGGACAAGTCCAAGGTCCGCGTCACCAAGCCGAAGGCCAAGGCGTAGGACCTGGGCTCCCTACTCCACCGAGGGCGCCGGTCGGCCTCCGTACGTACCGCACGTACGGGAGCCGACCGGCGCCCTCGGTGTGTCGCTCAGGGGCTGGGCACGGTCAGGTACCGCTGCACGGTCGGCCCGAGCCACGCCACGATCTCCTCCCGGGCCAGCGCCACGACCGGGGGCAGCCGCACCACGTAACGGGTCAGCGCGAGCCCGAGCAGCTGCGCCGCGCACAGCCCCGCCCGGGTCGCCACCTGCTCGGGGTCCGGGCACACCCGCTGCGCCACCGGCACCACCTGCTCCCGGAAGATGCCCTGGAGGCGCTCGGCCCCCGCGTTGTTGGTGACGGCGACCCGCAGCACCGCCGTGAGCTCCTCGTTCGCCTCCCAGATGTCCAGGAAGTGGCCCGTCAGCGCCCGCCCCACCTCGGTGTGCGGTACCTGGGACACGTCGGGCATGCGCAGGTCCAGCGTGACGGCGGCCGCGAAGAGGCCGTCCTTGCTGCCGAAGTAGCGCATGACCATCGAGGGGTCGATACGGGCGTCCTTGGCGATGGCGCGGATGGTGGCCCGCTCGTAGCCGTCGGCGGCGAAGCGTTCGCGGGCGGCGGCCAGGATGGCGGAGCGGCTGGCGTCGGAGCGGCGCGCCGCCGGGCCGTTCCCGGACTCTCTGCCTCTACTGGGGGTGCCGGTCATGCCAACAAGCGTAGGCCAACAAGCGTAGGCCAACAAGTGTGGGTCAACAAGTGTGGGTCAACAAGTGTGGGTCAACAAGTGTTGACCGCCGAATCGGCCCGTCCTAGTCTGGTCAACAAGCGTTGGTCAACGGTCGTTGGCCCGCGGGTGTTGGCCAACCCCTGTTGGTCAACATCTGTTGGTCAACACCGGCGGGCCAACAGATGTTGGCAACCGAGCCCAGGCACCCAGGAGGCCCCCATGAACGGCACGACTGGCACCCCCGGCACCCCCGACCCCACCCCCCGTGTGATCGTCGTGGGCTCCGGCCCGACCGGCCTGCTCCTCGCCGGTGACCTCGCCGCCGCCGGCGTCCCGGTCACCCTCCTCGAAAAGCGCCCCCACAAGATCAGCAACCTCTCCCGTGCCTTCGTCCTGCACGCCCGCGCCCTGGAGCAGCTCGACGCGCGGGACCTCGCCGACGACCTGGAGGCCGTCGGCCGGCCCATCACCCGGATGAACCTCTTCGACGGGCTCACCCTGGACCTCGGCCCCCTCCCCTCCCGCTTCAACCACGTCCTCGTCCTCCCGCAGTACGAGGTGGAGAAGGTGCTGGAGCGCCGGGCCGCCGAGGCGGGTGTCGACTTCCGCCACGACTGCGAGGTGACCGGCCTGACCCAGGACGCGGACGGCGTGACGGTCCGCGTCAGGGGCGGGGAGGACCTGCGTGCCGCGTACGTCGTCGGCACCGACGGCATGCGCAGCGTGGTGCGGGAGGCGGTCGGGCTGCCGTTCCCGGGCAGGTCGGCGATCCGGTCCGTGGTCCTCGCCGACGTGCTGCTCGCCGAGCGGCCCGAGACGCTGCTGACGGCCGCCGCGGTCGGCGACGCGTTCGCGTTCCTCGCGCCGTTCGGCGACGGCTACTACCGGGTGATCTGCTGGCACCGCGGCCGCGACGTCCCCGACCACGAGCCGGTGGACCTCGACGAGATCAAGGAGATCACCCGGATCGCCCTGGGCCGGGACTACGGGATGCACGACGCCCGCTGGATGTCCCGCTTCCACAGCGACGAGCGCCAGGCGCCCAGCTACCGGGTCGGCCGGGTCTTCCTGGCCGGCGACGCGGCGCACGTGCACACCCCGGCCGGCGGCCAGGGCATGAACACGGGTCTCCAGGACGCGGCCAACCTGAGCTGGAAGCTCGCCGCCGTGCTGCACGGCCACGCCGCCCCCGACCTGCTCGACACCTACCAGAGCGAACGTCACCCCGTCGGCCGGACCGTGCTGCGCAGCAGCGGCGCGATCGTCCGCCTCGCGATGGCCAAGGGCTGGCAGCTGCCCGTGCGGGCCGCGCTCGCCACCGCCCTCAACCACCTCGGCCCGGCCCGCCGCAAGGCGGTCGGCCAGGTCACCGGCATCGGCTACCGGTACCCCGCCCCCAGGGGCGCCCACCGCCTCACCGGCGCCCGCGTCCCCGACCTCGCGCTGGCCGGCGGCGGCCGGCTCTACGAGGCCCTGCGCGGCGGCCGGTTCGTGCTGGTCACCCCGGGCTGCTACGACCCGGGTGCGGACCGCGCGGACCGCGCGGACCGTCTGACCGCGGCCCGCTGGGCGAGCGACCGTCGTACGACCCTGCTGGTGCGCCCCGACGGCTACGTGGCCTGGGCGGCCGAGGACGCCCGGGCGCCGGACATCGAGCAGGCGCTCGCCACCCACCTCGGGTGACCGGCACGGGCACCGGCACCGGCTCAGGCGAGGGTGAAGTCCGCGGCCCTGGTGTCGAAAGCGGTGTGCCCGTCCTTCGCCGTGGCGAACACCGCGATGTGCCAGGCGCCGTGCGCGGAGGACGCGGCGTCGGCGGCGGACACCGGAGCCTTGTAGACGCACCGGACGGTGCGGCCGCCGGCCGGCGTGCAGGTCGCCGACTCCACCGCGGCCATCTCCTCGGCGGTCAGCTGCTTCTTCGCGAACGCGGACTTCTCGGGCCAGGCCAGCACCTTCAGGCTCTTCACCCCGGAGGGCGCGCTGACCTCGGTGGTGAAGGAGAGCGAGCCGTCCCGGCCGCCGTCGGGAGCGGTGTAGTGGACGGCGCTGTGCGCCAGGGCGGGCGCGGGGTCCTGGTCGCCGGCGTAGGCGAGGGCGAAGGCCCCGGCTCCCGCGAGCACGACGGCACCGGCGACCACGGACAGGGCGATACGACGGGACATGGCGAGTTCTCCGTAACTGGCTCAGGCCGGCCCGGACTGCCCGGACCGAACGGACCCGGCGCTCGCTGCCGCGCCGTTGCGTCGATCCTCGCAACGCGCGACCGCCCCGGACGTGAGCACGGATACTCAACTCGCCCTGGGTGAAAAGCACTTCGCGGGTGAGGCGGGGCGCCCGGTGGGTGTCACGACCGGGCGCCCCGCCGACGTACCGCCTACTGGGCGGCCGCGTCCGCCGCCTGGGCCCTCAGGGCGCGCTCGACGCCCGCGCGGGACTCCGAGACGAGCCGGGCCAGGGCCGCGTTCGGCTGGGCCGAGGCCAGCCAGGCGTCCGTCTTGGCGAGGGTCTCCTCGGAGACCTGGAGGGACGGATAGAGGCCGATCGCGATCTGCTGGGCGATCTCGTGCGAGCGGGAGTCCCACACCGACTTCAGGATCTCGAAGTACCTGTCGGCGTACGGGGCCAGCAGCTCGCGCTGGTCGGTCTGGACGAAGCCGCCGATCACCGCCTCCTGCACGGCGTTCGGCAGCTTGTCGGAGTCGATGACCGACGCCCACGCCTCCGCCTTCGCCTCCTCGGTCGGGCGGGCGGCGCGCGCGGTGGCCGCGTGCCGCTCGCCGGCGGCGGTCCGGTCCCGCTCGTACTCGCCCGCGATCTCCACCTCGTCGAAGCGGCCGACCGCCGCCAGCCGCTCCACGAACGCCCAGCGCAGCTCGGTGTCGACGGCCAGGCCCTCGATGGTGTGGGTGCCGTCCAGCAGGCTCTCCAGGAGGTCCAGCTGCTCCGGGGTGCGGGCGGTGGCCGCGAAGGCACGGGCCCAGGCCAGCTGGTGGTCGCTCGCCGGCGCGGCGGACCGCAGGTGGGCCAGCGTGGCGTCGGTCCAGCGGGTGAGCAGGGCCTCGCGGGCGGTCGGGTCGGCGTACAGCTCGACGGCGAGCTTCACCTGGCGGTGCAGGGACTGCACGACACCGATGTCGGACTCCTTGCCGATGCCGGACAGCACGAGGGACAGGTACTCGCGGGTGGGGAGTTCCGCGTCCCGGGTCATGTCCCAGGCGGAGGCCCAGCACAGCGCGCGCGGCAGCGAGGACTCGAAGTCGCCGAGGTGCTCGGTGACGACGTGCAGGGACTCCTCGTCCAGGCGGACCTTGGCGTACGACAGGTCGTCGTCGTTGAGCAGGAAGACCGCCGGGCGGCGGCGGCCGGACAGCTGCGGTACGGCGGTCAGCTCGCCGTCCACGTCCAGTTCGATCCGGTCGGTGCGCACCAGCTTGCCGGTCGCCTCGTCGAGGTCGTACAGGCCGATCGCGATCCGGTGCGGACGGAGAGTCGGCTCGCCCTTCGCGCCGGCCGGCAGGGCCGGGGCCTCCTGGCGGATGGCGAACGAGGTGACGACACCGTCGGCGTCCGTCTCCACCTCGGGACGCAGGATGTTGATCCCGGCGGTCTGCAGCCACTTCTTCGACCAGGTGCTCAGGTCACGCCCGGAGGTCTCCTCCAGGGCGCCCAGCAGGTCGGACAGGCGCGTGTTGCCGAACGCGTGCCGCTTGAAGTACGCCTGCACGCCCTTGAAGAACTCGTCCATGCCGACATAGGCGACGAGCTGCTTCAGCACGCTCGCACCCTTGGCGTACGTGATGCCGTCGAAGTTGACGAGCACGTCGTCGAGATCCCGGATCTCGGCCATGATCGGGTGCGTCGAGGGCAGCTGGTCCTGCCGGTACGCCCAGGTCTTCATGGAGTTCGCGAACGTCGTCCACGAGTGCGGCCAGCGCGAGCCGGGGGCGTACGCCTGGCAGGCGATGGAGGTGTAGGTGGCGAACGACTCGTTCAGCCACAGGTCGTTCCACCACTCCATGGTGACCAGGTCGCCGAACCACATGTGGGCCAGCTCGTGCAGGATGGTCTCGGCCCGCGTCTCGTACGCCGCGTCGGTCACCTTGGACCGGAAGACGTACTGGTCGCGGATGGTCACCGCGCCCGCGTTCTCCATCGCGCCCGCGTTGAACTCCGGCACGAACAGCTGGTCGTACTTGGTGAACGGGTACGCGTAGTCGAACTTCTCCTGGAACCAGTCGAAGCCCTGCCGGGTCACCTCGAAGATCGCGTCCGAGTCGAGGAACTCGGCGAGCGACGGCCGGCAGTAGATGCCGAGCGGCACGCTCTGGCCGTCCTTCTCGTACACGCTGTGCACCGAGTGGTAAGGGCCCACGATCAGGGCGGTGATGTACGACGAGATGCGGGGCGTCGGCTCGAAGACCCAGACGTCGTCCTTGGGCTCGGGCGTCGGCGAGTTCGAGATGACCGTCCAGCCGTTCGGCGCCTTCACGGTGAACTGGAAGGTCGCCTTCAGGTCCGGCTGCTCGAAGGAGGCGAAGACCCGGCGGGCGTCCGGCACCTCGAACTGGGTGTAGAGGTACGCCTGCTCGTCGACCGGGTCGACGAACCGGTGCAGGCCCTCGCCCGTGTTGGTGTACGCGCAGTCGGCGACCACCCGGAGGATGTTGGGCCCCGCCAGCAGGCCGGGCAGCGCGATCCGGGAGTCCGCGAAGACCTCGGCGGGGTCGAGGGCGTCACCGTTCAGGGTGACCTCGTGGACCGCGGGGGCCACCAGGTCGATGAAGGACGTGGCGCCGGGTTCGGCGACGTCGAAGCGCACCGTGGTCACGGACCGGTAGGTACCGCCCTCCTGCGCGCCGGAGAGGTCGAGATCGATCTCGTACGAGTCAACGGTGAGCAGCTTCGCCCGCTGCTGTGCCTCTTCGCGAGTCAGGTTTGTGCCAGGCACGCGGTCATCTCCTCGTTATGTGTGGGTTGCGCCATCCTTCCACGGGACCGGGGAGGAGGGCGACGAGGGAAAACCCCAGAGATCGCGCGGCGCCGGTGCCCTCAGGCCGCCGTCGTGCCGCCGTCGACCGGCATCGCCGCGCCGGTGACGAAGGAGGCGCGGTCGCTGCACAGCCAGAGCGCGGCCTCGGCCACCTCGGCGGGGCCGGCCATGCGCTTCTGGAGCGTCTCGTCCTCGAACCGCTCCCGCAGCTCGGGCATGGTCCGCACCGCCCGGTCCATCATCTCGGTGCGGGTGCTGCCCACCACCAGCGCGTTGACGCGGATGCCGCGCTCCGCGTACTCGGCCGCGGCGGCCCGGGTGAGCCCGAGGACCGCGTGCTTGGCCGCCACGTACGCCGCCGACGCCCCGGTGGCCCGCTGCCCCGCGACACTCGACGTGTTGACGATCGTGCCGCCGCCCGCGCTCAGCATCTCGGGGATCTGGAAGCGCAGGCAGTTCCACACCCCGCGCACGTTGACGTCCATGGTCTGCTCGTAGACGTCCTGGCCGGTCTCGTGCAGCTCGGTGCCGGCGGTGCCGAACCCGGCGTTGTTGAAGGCGCAGTCGAGGCGGCCGAAGGCGTCGACGGCCGAGCGGACGACCCGCTCGACGTCCGCGGCCGAGGCCACGTCCGCCGGCACGGCCAGCGCCCGCCCGCCGTCGGCCGAGATCTCCTCGGCCAGCGCCCGCAGCCGCTCCACGCGCCGCGCCGTCACCACGACCGCCGCCCCTTCCCGCGCGAACAACCGCGCGGCAGCCGCCCCGATCCCACTGGACGCCCCGGTGATCATGGCGACCTTGCCGTCGAGAACGCGTGAGCTGCCGCAGGCAGACCGGGTGTCGCTCATGTCTGGTGGCTCCCCTGGAAAACGAACGTGAGTATCGGCGCCCCTGAAAGGGGCGCTGGGGGTACCCCGGCCGAAGGCTGGGGGAGGAACTGCGCGACCAGCCAGGATGGCGCCGCACCTGTCCGACGGCAGAACGCGGCACCCCCGTGGCGCACGGCGCCTAAGAAGACAGCTCCTCCGCCACCAGCTCAGCGATCTGCACGGCGTTCAGCGCAGCCCCCTTGCGGAGGTTGTCGTTGGAGACGAACAGCGCGAGCCCGTTCTCCACCGTCTCGTCACGCCGGATCCGGCCGACGTACGACGGGTCCCGGCCGGCCGCCTGCAGCGGGGTCGGGATGTCGGACAGCTCGACCCCCGGCGCGTCCGCGAGCAGCTCGGTCGCCCGCTCCGGGGAGATCGGCCGGGCGAACCGGGCGTTGACCTGGAGGGAGTGCCCGGAGAACACCGGGACGCGCACACAGGTGCCGGAGACCTTCAGCCCGGGGAGCTCCAGGATCTTGCGGGACTCGTTACGCAGCTTCTGCTCCTCGTCGGTCTCGTTCAGACCGTCGTCGACGAGGTTGCCGGCGAAAGGCAGCACGTTGAAGGCGATGGGCCGCTTGTAGACCTGGGGCTCGGGGAAGTCGACGGCCGTGCCGTCGTGGGTGAGCTTCTCCGCGTCGGCGGCGACCTTCTGCACCTGCCCGTGCAGCTCCGCGACGCCCGCGAGACCGGAGCCGGAGACGGCCTGGTACGTGGTGGCGACCAGCGCCTCCAGACCGGCCTCCCGGTCCAGCACCTTCAGGACCGGCATCGCGGCCATGGTCGTGCAGTTCGGGTTGGCGATGATGCCCTTCGGGCGGTCGGCGATCGCGTGCGGGTTCACCTCGGAGACGACCAGCGGGACCTCGGGGTCCTTGCGCCAGGCGGAGGAGTTGTCGATCACGACGGCACCCTGGGCGGCGACCTTCTCCGCCAGCGCCTTCGAGGTGGCCCCGCCCGCCGAGAACAGCACGATGTCCAGGCCCGTGTAGTCGGCGGTCGCCGCGTCCTCCACCGTCACACCGTCGAGCACGGTCCCGGCCGAGCGGGCCGAGGCGAACAGGCGCAGCTCCGTGACGGGGAAGTTCCGCTCCGCGAGGATCCTGCGCATGACCGTGCCGACCTGACCGGTGGCTCCGACGATTCCGACCCTCACAGCGACTCCCTCTGCATACGTTGACGTGTGTCTACGGCCTTTCCATCATGCGGCCGACCAGGGCCAGCCTGTCCAATTCTTTGCGTGCCATGCCCACCGACCGGACCACCCGGCCCGTGGAACTCCCGCTCGCACCCCCGCTGAGCTGCAGAAATTACCTCCGCTTGGCCGTCGTGCCGCAAGCTGTGCTGCGCGGCGCGCCGATGTGACGTACGCCTCGGAGGGGCCCCGGGACACCGCGCGGAAGATTTCCGGGAACCGGGGCGAACGTTTCCGGGGGCTGCGGCGTCGTAGGAGAAACGCGGTGAGGGGGGTGGGTTGTGCTGCGCAGAAAGGCCCGCCGCGCCCAGGGGGACCAGCACGGTGATCCCCTGGACGCGGACCAGGAGCGCAGGGTGCGGGCGGTCCTCGCACTGGGCGGCGTACCGCAGGCGGACCTGCTGGACGGGGTACAGCAGGTACGTCTGCGGCTGCTGGAGCGGGCCGCGAGCGGCCAGGAGGCGCCGCGGGACGTGTCGGCGTGGGCGGCGGTCGTCGCCTCCCGGCTCGCCATGGACTGGCACCGCGCCAAGCGCCGCCAGGAACGCCTCGGCGAACGGCTGGCCTCCCTCCGCCAGCCCGACCACGCCGTGGGCGAGGACAGCAGGCTGCTCTCCGTCGCCGTCGCCCGCGGTCTGGACGAGCTGCCGGACGCCCAGCGCCAGATCCTCGTCCTGCGTTTCTACGCCGACCTGCCGGTGCGCGACATAGCTGGGGAGCTCGGCATCCCCGAGGGCACCGTCAAGAGCCGGCTGCACACGGCGGTACGGGCCCTGCGCGCCCGCCTGCACGAGGACGAGGTGGTGTGACCATGCCCGCCGACCACATGCCCGACGGACGCGACGAACACGTGGCCGCCGGACCCGACGGACACACGGCCGCCGGACCCGACGGCGGTCCGGGTGAGCCGGGCGGCACCGATGCCCTGTTCGCCGTCCTCGCGGACGAGCCGCTCACCGCCGAGCAGCGCACCGACCCCGCCTTCATGGCCGAGCACCGGGCGGCCGCCGCCGACGTGGCGCTCCTGCGCGAGCACCTCGGGATCATCGGGGACACCCTGGCCGCGCCGCCCCCGCGGCCGGAGCCCCGCCCCCGTCCGGCCCGACTCCGCCGCGCCCGGCAGCACCCCGGCGTCCGGGCCCTCGGTCTCGCCGGTGCCCTCGCGGCCGCGTTCGCCGGGGCGGTGTTCGGCGTCGGCTGGCTCGCGGCGAACGGCGGTTCCGACGCCACGTCGAACGGTGCCAGTGCCGACAAGGCCGCCGGCAGCGCGGCGAGCTCGGCCGGCCAGGGCGGCGAGGAGCAGGCGGGCGGCCCCGGCTACCTCGCCTGCGCCCGGCTGGTCGTCGAGGGCACGGTCACCGGGGTGCGGCAGCTCGCGGACTCCGGCGAGGAACGCGTCACCCTGCGCGTGACCCACGCCTACAAACCGGCGAAGACCCCGGAGGAGGTGACGTTCCTCTTCGAGTCCGGCACCGACGCCCGGATCCGCACCGGCGCCCGCCTGCTGGTCGGCATCACGGGCGGGCAGCAGGTGCCCGACCGGTACGCGGTCGGGGAGGCACCGATCGCGGCGGAGCGGTCCTGGATCGTGCGCGACCTGCCCGAGTCGCGGACCATGACGTGCCCGGACAGGTGAAGGGGCGGGCGCCCCGCAGGACGCCCGCCCCCGGCACCGGACTTCCCTACTGCGTGACCTTCTCGATCCGCACGCTGCCGACCCCCGCGACCGTGCCGCGCGTGTTGACCAGCTGCACCCGGCCGAAGAACTCACGTCCCTCGGGGGCCGCCGCGGCCGCCGTGACCTGGCCGGCCACCGTGGCCGAGTCGCCCGTGCCGAGCTTGACCGGGGCCGTGCCGTCGACCGTGACGGTGCCGAGCGTGGCGGAGAAGAACACGTCCCGGTAGTCGTAGTCGGTGGATCCGGCCGGGACCGAGTAGCCCACGACCTTGATCGTGTAGGTCCCGGCGGCCGGCGAGGCGAGGGAGACCGCCTCCTCCGAGTCGCCGTCGGCGGACTGCGCGACCTGCTTGCCGGACGCGTCGTACACGGTCAGGTCCAGGTCGGCCGAGGCGTCCGACACGTTGCCGATCGCCACGTCCAGCGAGTTCGCACCCGCCGGCACGGTCACCGTCGTGGTCTGGGTCTCGCCCTCCTTGATGGACGGGCGGGCCGTCTTCGAGGAGCCGAGCGGGCCGCCGACCAGCCTGCCGTCGAGGGCGGCGAACTTGTCGGTCACCTTCCAGGAGGCGGTGACCGGGGTGCCGACCTTCGCCTCGGGCACGGTCACGGTCGCCGGGTCGAAGGCCGCGCCGAGCACGGTGACGCCCAGCTTGTACGGGTTGTCGAGCAGCGGCGAGGTGCGGCGCGCCTCCACCTCGATCTCCCAGACCCCGGCCTGCGGGTCGGCGTACGAACGGACGTCGGGCGTACAGCCGTTGCCGTTCAGGTAATTGTTGTAGCAGTACGGGGTGCCGGTGTTGTCGACCGGAGTGCCGTACGGGTGGATGGCGATGAACCGCGTCTGGCTCTTGTCGGCGAGCCCGCTCATCGCGACCTCGAGGGAGGTGGCGCCCTCGGGCACGGTCACGAAGTACGACGTGGAGCTGTTGCGCTGCACCGAGCCTGACGCCGAGTAGGTGTAGTGGACCGGGTCCGACACCACGACCGTCGTCAGGATCTGCTTGTCGACGCCTTCGGTCCGCGGGTCGTCGACTTCGAGGATCGCGGACTTGATGCCCGGACTCTTCGGCTTGGCCTGCACCTTGACCGTCACCGGCTGGTTCAGCGGCAGCGTCACCTCGTCGGAGCCGAGGATCTTGAAGGTGTGCCCGGCGTTGTTCGCCAGGTGCAGCTCGTGCCGGATCGCCTTGTCCGCGCCGGAGGTACGGGTGATCGTGACGTCGTACGTCTTCTTCTGCCCGGCCTTCAGGCCGCCTTCACGGTCGTAGAGGCCGGTGCCGTAGCCCGGGGTCTTCAGCGCGTAGTCGATCGCGGTGTCGACGGGCGCCTTCACCGTGTAGTCGTGCGCGGTGGCGTGGTCGCGGATGGACTCCCACGCGTCGACGATGTCGATCCGGCCCGCGCCCTCCTCGTACGCCTGAACCCCCTTGATGTGGTGGGCGGTCGAGGTCAGCGCGGTGCGCAGGTCGGCGGGGGAGAGGGCGATGCCCTTCTCCTTGGCGGCGCTCAGCAGCAGCGCGCTCGCGCCCGCCGCCTGCGGGGACGCCATCGAGGTGCCCTGGAGCATCGAGTAGCCGGCCGGGAGGGAGTAGCCCGCCTCGGCGACGGGGGAGCCGGGCAGCCAGGTCTGGGTGGAGTTGATCGCGGCGCCGGGTGCGACCAGCGTCGGCGTGAAGCCGCCGTCCTCGCGCGGGCCGCGCGAGGAGAAGGGCAGCAGCTGGTACTTGGCCGTCACCTGGGAGCCGTAGTTGGCGGCCCAGGTGTCCTTGGAGATGGCCGCGCCGACCGAGACGACCTTGTCGGCCAGCCCCGGGTCGCCGATGGTGTTCGCCCCCGGGCCGGAGTTGCCGGCCGAGATCACCAGCTGCACGCCGTAGGTGTCGATGAGCCGCGTGTACAGCTCGGCACGGGCGTTGTTGCCGTCGTTCAGCGCCGGGAGTCCGCCGATCGACATGTTGACGATGTCGACGCCCCGGTTGGCGACCAGGTCGATCATGCCCTCGGTGAGGGCGACGTTGGTGCAGCCGCCGGTCCAGGTGCAGGCGCGGGAGGAGACGATCTTCGCGCCGGGGGCGGCGCCGTTCATCTTCCCGCCGAACAGGCCGTTGGCGGCGGTGATGCCGGCGACGTGGGTGCCGTGCTCGGACTCGATGACGCCGATGTTGACGAAGTCGGCCGTCTTGCCGACCCAGTCCCCGCCGTACGGGTCCATGGGTACGTCCTTGCGGATCTGCACGACGAACGGCTGCCGCTCGACGACGTCGGTCGCCGGGTTGTCCGTGCCGAAGTAGCCGATCTGGTAGCCGTCCTTGTACGGCTTCATCGGCGTGTCGTCGGAGAAGTCGTTGTTGTTGTTCAGATCGACGGTGACCGTGCCAGCCGCCGGGTCGTACAGCACGCCCCAGCTGTCGGTGGTGTCCCCGTCCCGGTTGGCGTCACCGGCCGCGTCGCCGCCCGTGGTGTACGACTCCTTGAAGGTGCTGATCTCGTACGACCCGGCGGGCGCCGTCCAGGTCCTGCCCCCGTAGGTGAAGCTCGGCCCGGACACGGCCGTGACCATCGGCCGCCAGGTCTGGTCGCTGTCCACGATCGGGTCGGTCGAGGTCACCCAGTCGACGATCTTCCGTTCGCCGGTGGTGGTCTTCTGCAGCGCCGGGTGGCCGAGGTCCACGCCGGAGTCCAGGATGCCGATGGTGATGCCCCGGCCGTCCGCCTTCGGGTGCTCCTTGACGAAGTCGACGGCGCCCGTCTCGAAGGAGGGGTTGTAGGGGTTCTCGGCGGGGGTGTTCTTGTTCGGCCCCGAGTAACCCGAGTAAGCGGACTTCGACTTGGCGGACTTGGCGCCGGTCCCGCTCACCACCGGGTCGTCGAGCTGGATCTCCTGGCGCAGGTCGATCGCGTGCACCGAGGACAGCTTCGCGGCGGCGGCGATGGCCGAGTCCGCCCGCCCGGTGGGGACGGTCGCCCGGACGTAGCCGAGCTTGTCGTACGTACGGCCCACCGAGCCGCCCTTGACCGCGTCCAGCTCCCCGGCGACCTGCTCGGTCTGCCCCGGCGCGGTCGCGATCATCATCGTGACGTTCTTGGCGCCCGCGGCCTTGGCCTCGGCGAGCAGTTCGGCGTCGTCCGAACCGAGCTTGTCATGGGCGGACTTGGCGCCCGGGTCGGCGGACACGGCGGCGGCCGGGGCCGCGGCGGCGGCCAGGGGTATCGGCCCGGCGGCCGCGAGCGCGGCCACGACACCGACGGCGAGGGCTGTCCGGCCCAGGCGTCTGTGGCCCGGTATCGGGTCGTGCTGGGGGCTGAGGGTCATCTGCATCCCTTGTAGGTAAAGGAACGAGCATGGCGTGGCCGGAACTTGGTCAAGTACCGGCGCGTAGGCGCACAGCTTTCCCCAAGGGAACGGTCTTTTGGGAACGTTGACCGAATCGATATGAACGTATGGGGAAAACCCCCTATCTGCGCCCTTGCCGCGCGAGGAAATCCCGTTGGCCGCCGGCCGCCGCGGGCCCTACCGTGCCGACGTGCGCGAGAAGCTCAGGGTGGCGGCCTACGCCGTGTGTGTCCGTGACGGTCAGATCCTCCTTGCCCGGTCCCCGGCCGACGACGGCACGCCCGAGTGGGTCCTGCCCGGCGGCGGCATGGAGCACGGCGAGGACCCCTACGACACCGTCCGCCGCGAGCTCATGGAGGAGACCGGCTACCGCATCGAGGTCACCGGGCTGCTCGGCATCGACTCCCGGCGCCACCGCTTCCCCCGCGCGGGTCTGCGGCGCCCCGCCACCGACCACCACGACGTACGGATCGTCTACACCGGCGAGGTCGTCGGCGGCGAGCTGAGGAACGAGGTGAACGGCTCCACCGACATGGCTGCCTGGCAGGACCTCGACGCCGTACCGTCCCTCCGGCGCGTCCCGCTGGTCGACGTCGCCCTGCGGCTGTGGCGGGAGCGGCCCGCCGCCGGACGGTTTGCACAAGAGCAGTCGTAAGCGCCGGAGACCCTCCCCTACCCCGGCAGATGAACGCGGAGTAGCCGGGCCCCGGCCGCCCGCAATCCGCTCCATGACCGGTCCCCACCTCGGCTGATCCACGTACGGTGATCGGCGCTGCGCGTTGCCGCCGCGTTCACGCGCAGGTCACCCCCGGTGCCAACGATCCACAGTGAGCGGGAAGTTCGCGGAAGCGATCGCCCGCGACCACTGCCGACGCGTTCGTACTCGGGGAGATCGCGCCATGTCGCGCATACGCTCTGTCGCCACCTCCGCGGCCCGCACGGGCCGCGAGGCACTGGAGATCAACCGCCGTACCGTGCTCGCCGCCGCCGGAGCCGTCACGCTCTCCGCGGGCGTCGGCTACGCACTGCGTCCCACCGACAGCGAGGCCGCCCCCGCCGCGGCCGAGGAGCAGCCGGTCGCAGAGGGCCGCAAGGCCGCCGCGGCCCCGCTCGCCCCGTACACCAAGGGCACCACCCTCGCCTCCGTCGCCGCGCCCCGCAACAGCTCCGGCTACCGGCGGCTCGGCGACGGCGCCGGCTGGGCGCGCGTGCTGCGCTCCGACCTGGCCGCCGCCAAGTCCGGCCGGGAGAACCGCCGTACCGCCCTCGCCGCGTTCGTGCAGTTCACCGACCTGCACCTGATGGACGTCCAGCACCCGTTGCGCCTCGAGTACGTACGCGTCCACGACCGGCACGCCTGGCGTCCGCACGAGGCGCTCACCGTGCCCGGCGCGGTCTCGCTCGTCGAGCGGGTCAACGCGCTGCGCGGCGCCCCGGTCACCGGCTCGCCGCTGCACTTCGTGATGACGACCGGCGACAACACCGACAACAACGCCCACTCCGAACTGGAGTGGTTCATGAAGGTGATGAGCGGCGGCCGGATCACCCCCAACACCGGTGACCCCAAGCACTACGAAGGCGTCCAGAACAGCGGGATGAAGCTGTACTGGCAGGCCTCCTCGACCGTCCGCGACCAGGACAAGGCGGTCGGCTTCCCGCACCTCGCGGGCTACCTGGCCGCCGCGATCCGCGAGGTGAAGAGCCCCGGCCTCAACCTGCCCTGGTACTCCACCGTCGGCAACCACGACGCCCTGCCGCTCGGCTGCTACGGCTCGCACGCCGACCCCTACCTCGTCGCGGCCGCGGTCGGCGGCAAGAAGCTGATGTCGGTCACCGACGCCGACGCCAAGAAGCTCCAGGACGCCATCCACAACGCCCAGGACCCCAAGGGCGGCGGCTACCGCGACTTCCTCAAGGCCCACGCCCGGTCGATGCGCTCGGTAACCGCCGACGAGAAGCGCGCCCCCTACACCCCCGCGGACTACCTCAAGGCCCACCTGGACCCCGCCCACCAGGGCCTCGGCCCGGTCGGCCACGGCTACTCGAGCGCCAACGTGGCCGCGGGCACCCAGTACTACGCCTTCCGGATCTCCGACGACGTCATCGGCATCAGCCTCGACACGACGGACGCGGGCGGCCACTACGACGGATCGATCGGGACGGCCCAGCTGAACTGGCTGGAGAAGACCCTGAAGGAGAACAAGGACTCCTACGCCGTCGTCTTCAGCCACCACACCAGCCAGTCGATGACCAACACCCGCCCCGACCCGGCCCACCCCAGCGAGCGCCGCCACACGGGGACCGAGCTGGTCACCCTGCTCAACCGCCACGCCAACGTACTGGCCTGGGTGAACGGGCACATCCACCGCAACCTCATCACCCCGCACAAGGCCTCCAACGGCAACTCCTTCTGGGAGATCACCACCGCCTCGCACGTCGACTACCCGCACCTCGCCCGGATCGTCGAGCTGGTGGACAACAAGGACGGCACGATCTCGCTCTTCACCACCCTGATCGAGTCCGCCGCCCCGCACCGCACCGACTTCTCCGACCTCTCCCAGACCGGCCTCGCCGCCCTCTACCGCGAACTGGCCTTCAACGCCCCCGGCGCGAGCAAGGCCCTCGCCGGCAACACGACGGACCGGAACACGGAGCTGGTCCTGAAGAAGAGCTGAAAGAATCCTCGGCGGCGATGTCGAGAACCCGTGGCCGGCTCCGTCCCAGGGGTGAAGGCGGCCACAATGGGCCGCACCGGCACCGAGGAGAACCACCATGGCCAAGTACCTGCTGCTGAAGCACTACCGCGGCGCCCCGGCCCCCGAGAACTGCGTGCCCATGGACCAGTGGACGCCCGAGGAGATCTCGGCCCACATCCGGTACATGAACGACTTCGCGGCCAGGCTGGAGAAGACCGGGGAGTTCGTCGACGGCCAGGCCCTCGCGCCCGACGGGATGTGGGTCCGCTACGACGGAGAGGGGCGCCCGCCGGTCACCGACGGCCCGTTCGCCGAGACCAAGGACCTCATCGCCGGCTGGATGGTGATCGACGTCGACAGCCAGGAGCGCGCCGTGGAGCTGGCCGGTGAACTGTCGGCGGCCCCCGGGGCCGGCGGGAAGCCGATCCACGAGTGGCTGGAGGTGCGGCCCTTCCTGGCCGCGCCGCCCACCATCGAGGAGTCCTGCCACTGATGGACGAGGTCCTGCTCAGGAGCCTCACCCCGGGCGTGCTCACCGTCCTCGTCCGCCGCGGAGCCGACTTCGCAGCGGCCGAGGACGCCGTGCAGGACGCCCTGGTCGAGGCGATCCGGGTGTGGCCGGCGGATCCGCCGCGGGACCCGAAGGGCTGGCTGGTCACCGTCGCCTGGCGGCGGTTCCTCGACGCGACCCGCGCGGACACCGCCCGCCGCCGGCGCGAGGACCGGGTGGACGAGGAGCCGCCGCCCGGCCCGGTCCCCGCCGCGGACGACACCCTCCACCTCTACTTCCTCTGCGCCCACCCCTCCCTCAGCCCGTCCGCCGCGGTCGCGCTCACCCTGCGCGCCGTCGGCGGCCTCACCACCCGCCAGATCGCCCGGGCCTACCTGGTGCCCGAGGCGACCATGGCGCAGCGGATCAGCCGGGCCAAGCGCACGGTCTCCGGCGTCCGCCTCGACCGGCCCGGCGACGTCGCCACCGTGCTGCGCGTCCTCTACCTGGTCTTCAACGAGGGCTACTCCGGCGACGTCGACCTCGCCGCCGAGGCCGTCCGGCTCACCCGCCAGCTCGCGGCCCGGATCGACCACCCCGAGGCGGCCGGGCTGCTCGCCCTCATGCTGCTCCACCACGCCCGCCGCGCCGCCCGCACCGCGCCCGACGGCAGCCTGGTCCCCCTCGCGGAGCAGGACCGCGGCCGCTGGGACACCCGTCTGATCGCCGAGGGCGTCGGCATCCTCCAGGGCGCCCTCGCCCGCGACCGCCTCGGCGAGTACCAGGCCCAGGCCGCCATCGCCGCCCTGCACGCGGACGCGCCCACCGCCGAGGAGACCGACTGGGTGCAGATCGTCGAGTGGTACGACGAACTCGCCCGCCTGACCGACAGCCCCGTCGTCCGGCTCAACCGCGCGGTCGCCGTGGGGGAGGCCGACGGGCCGCGCGCCGGCCTCGCCGCACTCGCCGAGCTGGACGCCGGCCTGCCCCGGCACACCGCGGCCGCCGCCTACCTGCACGAACGCGACGGCGACACGGCGACCGCCGCACGCCTGTACGCCGAGGCCGCACGCAAGGCCCCGAACCTCGCCGAACGCGACCACCTGACCCGCCGGGCCGCCCGCCTCAACGCCCACCGCGGTTCGTGACATCGTCGCGCGTCCGGAGGCCGCACTTGCCGATTTTTTGCCGTCGGCCGCGCTCGTCCGGAGGGCGCGAGGGAGCCGGATACCTCTGCAGAAGTGCAGGTCAGAGGGGTGACGGCGAGGCAAGTGGAATGATGTTGGCGGTAGCGGCTCCGACGCTGATCCTGTAAACGCAGCCGACTCCGGCCCGAGACACTCCGTTCATCCGAATGAAACGTCCGTACCGCCTCATATCGGCTAACCCGCGGTTCCCGGGGATGGCTCGATCTGGTGCAAGGCTGGTGGTCGTGTGAGCGCTCGGCTCGGACTTCGTGTGCTCTCGGTCTACGAGGGTTTTTTCTCCGGGGGAGCCCGGATCGTGCACAGTGATGTGCTGCTGGGCCTGGTGGAGGGCGGACAGCAGTGGCATCGGGTGCTGAGTCTGCACGGTGAGGTCCACCGAGAAGCCACCACGCAGCGCATGGAGGACGACGCGTGTTACCGGGCCCTTACGGCCGGTGGCATCGAGGTCACCTCCCTCGGCCGCACCGCCGGGCTCGTGGACGGCACCGTCGCGGCGTCGGTTTTCAGCGGCCCCGAGCTGGCCGATACGGCCCGGGCCATGGCCGGCGCGGACGTCATCCTGTCGCTGAAGGAGCAGCCGCTCGCGCTGCTCAACCAGGCCGGGCTGCCCCGCCGCCCCGTCGTCGTCTGCCTGCACCGGTCCGACCCGGAGAACCAGGGCCCGGCGCTGGACGAACTCAAGGCCGCCATCGCGGACGGCACGGTGGTCGCCTGCGTGTGCTGCGCCGAGTCCACCCGGGACGCGTACGAGGCCGCCGGGATCCCCGGCGAGCTGCTGCACGTGATCCCGAACGGCGTCGACCTGCTCCGCTTCCGGCCGGACGCGGCGCTGCGGCTCGCCTTCCGCGACTCCCTCGGCATCCCCGTCACCGCTCCCGACGGCCCCGGCGCCCCCGTTGTCGTATTCGCCGCCCGGTACGCCGGCATGAAGAACGTGCCGCTCTTCCTGCGGGCGGCGCGGGCCTGGCTGGCCCGCGAGGGCGGCGGTCACGTCGTCATGTGCGGGGCCGGGATGACCGAGGACAACCCCGCCCTGTGGGCCGACATCGAGGTGGCCTTCGGTGCCGACCGGGCCGCCCTCGGCGACCGGCTGCACCTGCTCGGCGTACGGCACGACATGGAGACCGTCTACGCCGGCTCCGACGTCGTCGCCCTCACCTCCGCCTCCGGCGAGGCGGCGCCGCTCTGCCTCATCGAGGGCATGATGTGCGGTGCCGTCCCGGTCACGACGGACGTCGGCGACAGCGCCTCGATCGTCGAGGGGCACGGGTTCGTGACGCCCTTCGACCCCGACGCGATCGCCTTCGCCTGGTCGGCGGCGGTGGCCGACCGGGAGCTGTTCGCGCCCGCGCTGGCGGCGAGCCGTGAGCGGTTCAGCCGCACCCGGATGATCGCCGCCTACGCCGACCTGCTCGGCCACGTCGTCGGCGACGTCCGCGACGAACTGCGCCCGGGCGTCGGCGGGCAGTAGCGGCCCGCCGGTGGTCCGGCGGCGTACGTGAGAAGTGGCCGTCGGTCCCCCTCCGAACCGGCGGCCTCTTCTCGTTCCGGGACCTGCGCCGAGGTGCTGCCGCGATGCGCCGTCGTTCGGCTGCCGCGCCGTCGTGGCTGGTCGCGCAGTTCCTCCCCCAGCCTTCGGCCGGGGGTACCCCCAGCGCCTCTTCAGGGCCCCTTCGGGGCCTCTTCGGGGCGCTGTGCCTGGGGGCGTTTTTCAGCGAGGCAGTACCACCACGTGCGCGGCCGGGTCGCGGTCGTCGGCTGCCATCAGGGCCGTGCGGACCACCGCGGCCTGCTGTTCCATCGCGTCGCGGAGCTTCCTCGGGGTGAGGTAGACGACCGTGATGCCGAGGCGTTCCAGGTGCTCCCGCTTGCGGGCGTACTCCGACCACAGGGCGTCCTCGTCCTGGCGCGGTGCGCGCGTGTCCAGTTCGACGGCGACCCCCTGCTCCGGCCAGTAGGCGTCGACGCCGCCCAGGTGGGGGCCGCCCGGCAGCCTCAGGTCCACGTTCCAGACCGGGTCGGGGAGGCCGTACTCCTGGACCATCCGGTAGAGGCGGGCCTCGGCGATGGCCCGGCCCTCGGCGACCAGGGAGTCGACGGCGTCCACCACGTGGGGGCGGGAGAGCAGCTTCGCCTGGGTCAGCTCCCGCACCACCGCCGCGGGTTCGCAGTGGCCGCCGCGCACCGCCTCGGTCAGCAGCCGCCGTACCGCCTCCGCGTCGGTCAGGTCCGCCACCGCGTCCGCGAGGGCACGGGGGACCGGGGCGACCGGGAGGCCCGTCACCTGTACGGGGGTGGGCAGGGCCGGGGTGCGGAGCACGCGCACGTAGGAGGTGGAGCGCAGCCGGCGCAGCCGCGGGACCAGGACGTCCACGTGGTCCAGGGCGAGCAGCGGCGGGGTCGCGGAGAAGCCGTGCAGGGTCAGCGCCGCCAGGCCCGTGATCACCGCGTCCGCGTAGACCGTGCGGTGCGGGGAGTCCGGGGTCGGCTGCGCCGGGACGCCCGGGACCGGTTCGCGCGCCGTGAACAGGAGGGCGCCGTGCAGGCGTTCCTCGCTGGTCGCCGGGCCGGGGTGGAGCAGGACCACGCCGGGCAGCAGTTGCTGCCAGGGCCCGCCGGGCCGGCACTGCTCGGCGATCTCGGTGGCCGCGACGCCGTGCGAGCGGAGCTGGGCCGTCGTCAGCACCCGGCGGTGGACGTCGGACAGGTGGCGCAGGGGGCGGGGGGAGAGCGGGGTGTTGTGGGTCATGGCGTCGGGATTCCCGGGGCCGGCGGGGTCCTTAACCGGTGTTACGCGTTCGTCGAAAAATGCGGACAACACGGTACTAAAGGACGGGTGTTCGGATGCCGAGTAGGGAGCCAAAACCCCTGGTCCGGATGGGTGGGGACCAGGGGTTACGGCCATGATGGAATGAATTGCGTAACGGTCACCCGGAGGCTGACCTTTGGCCAAAGGTCAGCTCGCGGCGGCCTCGTCGGCCAGCGCGTCGCACTCCTGTCCGCGCAACGTCCGTGCCAGGTCGTCCCGGGCCTCCAGGACCAGCCGGCGCAGCGCCGGAGGCGCGTCGGCGTGCGCCGTCAGCCACGCGTCCGTCGCCTCCAGGGTCTGCGGACGGTCCTGGAGGGACGGGTACAGCCCCCGGACCACGTCCATGCCGATCTGGATCGAGCGCTCCTCCCAGATCCCGGCGATGACCTGGAAGTACTTCTCGGCGTAGGGAGCCAGCAGCTCCCGCTGCGAGGGCTGGGCGAAGCCCGCGATCGTCGCCTCCACCAGCGCGTTGGACAGCGCCTGCGACTCCACGACCTGCGCCCACGCCTGCGCCTTCACCGCCGCCGACGGACGGGCGGCGAGGCAGCGCACCTGGTGGCGCCTGCCGGACGCCGTGTCGTCCCGGGCCAGTTCGGCCGCCAGGACCGACTCGTCGGCCAGCCCGTGCGCGGCGAGGGGTTCGAGGAACGCCCAGCGCAGCTCCTGGTCGACGTCCAGACCGTCGATCGCCACCGCCCCCGACAGGAGGTCCTGGAGCAGCCGGAAGTCCGGATCGTCCGCCGCCGTCGAGGCGAAGAACCGCGCCCAGGCCAGCTGGTGCTCGCTGCCCGGCGCCGCCTGCCGCAGCTCCCGCAGGGCGCCCTCGGCGAGCAGCCGCCCGGCCGCCTCGCGCCCCTCGGGCGCCACGTAGTGCACCAGCGCCGACTCCGCCCACGCCTGGAGCATCTGCAGCACGCCGATGTCCGACTCGCGGCTCGCGAACCGCAGCACCAGGCCGACGAACTCCCGGGCGGGCAGCAGCGCGTCCCGGGTCAGGTTCCACAGCGCCGACCAGCACAGCGCGCGGGCCAGCGGGTCGGTGAGCGCGCCGAGGTGGCCGCGCAGGGTCGTCAGCGAGGTCTCGTCGAAGCGGATCTTGCAGTAGGTGAGGTCGTCGTCGTTGACCAGGACCAGCTCCGGGGCCTCGGCACCGGCCAGCTCGGTGATCACCGTACGGGGGCCGTCGACGTCCGCCTCGGCACGCGCGTACCGGACCAGTTCGCCGCCCTCCAGCCGGTACAGGCCGATCGCGACCCGGTGCGGCCGCAGCTCCGGGTGCGACTCGGCGGCCTCCTGCACCACGGCCAGCTCGTCGATCCGGCCGTCGGCGTCCAGCAGCACCTGCGGCGTCAGGGAGTTCACCCCCGCCGTCTGCAGCCACTTCCCGGCCCAGGCGCCCATGTCCCGGCCGCTGGTCTCCGCGAGGACCGACAGCAGGTCGCCGAGGCGCGTGTTGCCGTACGCGTTGCGCTTGAAGTAGCGGCGGGCGCCCTCCAGGAACGCGTCCTGGCCGACGTACGCCACCAGCTGCTTGAGGACGGAGGCGCCCTTGGCGTAGGTGATGCCGTCGAAGTTGAGCTTCGCGTCCTGGAGGTCTCGGATGTCGGCCGTGATCGGATGCGTGGACGGCAGCTGGTCGGCGCGGTACGCCCAGGCCTTGCGGCGGTTGGCGAAGGTGGTCCAGGCGTTCTGGAAACGGGTCGCGCCGACGTTCGCGAAGGTGCCCATGAAGTCCGCGAAGGACTCCTTCAGCCACAGGTCGTCCCACCACACCATGGTGACCAGGTCGCCGAACCACATGTGCGCCATCTCGTGCAGGATCACGTTGGCGCGCGCCTCGTACGACGCCTGCGTCACCTTGCCGCGGAAGATGTACTCCTCCCGGAAGGTCACCAGCCCCGGGTTCTCCATCGCGCCGAGGTTGTACTCGGGCACGAAGGCCTGGTCGTACTTCCCGAACGGGTACGGGTAGTCGAAGTGGTCGTGGAAGAAGTCCAGCCCCTGCTTGGTGACGAGGAAGACGTCGTCGGCGTCGAAGTAGGGGGCGAGGCCCTTGCGGCACATCGCGCCGAGGGGGATCTCCAGGGTCGAGCCGTCCGGCAGGGTGCGGGAGTACGAGTCCGTCACGTAGTGGTAGGGCCCGGCCACCACACACGTGATGTACGTCGAGATCGGCTTCGTCTCCGCGAACCGCCAGACGCCGTCGGCGAGTTCACCCGCCCCGTTGCTCCACACCGTCCACTCCTCGGGCGCCCGCACCTCGAAGCGGAACGGCGCCTTGAGGTCCGGCTGCTCGAAATTGGCGAAGACCCGGCGGGAGTCGGCCGGCTCGTACTGCGTGTAGAGGTAGACCTCGCCGTCCTCGGGGTCGACGAAGCGGTGCAGGCCCTCGCCGGTGCGGGAGTAGGCGCACCGGGCGCCCACCACCAGCTCGTTCTCCGCGGCCAGGTCCTCCAGGGCGATCCGGGTGCCGTCGAAGACCTCCCCGGGGTCGAGGTCCTTGCCGTTGAGGGTCACGGCGGTCACGGCCGGCGCGATCAGGTCGGCGAAGCTCGACGCGCCGGGCTCGTTGCACCGGAAGCGGATCGTGGTCACCGAGCGGAAGGTGCGCGGCTCGTCCTGGCCCTCCCCGACGGCGGACCGTACGTCCAGCGACACGTCGTACCCGTCGACCGACAGCAGGGCGGCCCGCTCCCGGGCCTCGTCACGGGACAGATTCTCACCGGGCACGGGCGGCACTCCTTCGTGTCGATACGCATCGTCGTCAGTGGTCGGGACGGCACCGATCCTCCCACGTGCGCCTGACGGCGGTCGCCCGGGAATGGGGTGGCCGGTGACGGTGTTGCCGCTGGAAAAGGCCCGTATTCCGAGGAGAACCATGTCCGAGACCGCGACCAGCTCCGGCAAGACCCCCGTCGACTTCTGGTTCGACCCGCTGTGCCCCTGGGCCTGGATGACCTCCCGGTGGGTCCTGGAGGTGGAGAAGGTGCGCGACATCGAGGTCCGCTGGCACATCATGAGCCTCGCGGTCCTCAACGAGCCCAAGCTCGACGAGCTGCCCGAGGAGTACCGCGAGCTGCTGGAGACCAAGGCCTGGAAGCCGATCCGCGTGGTCACCGCGGCCTGGCAGAAGCACGGCTCCGACATCCTCGGCCCGCTGTACACCGCGCTCGGCACCCGTATCCACAACAACGGCGAGGGCCCGACCGTGGAGGCCATCGCGGGCGCGCTGGCGGACGTCGGCCTGCCGGCCGACCTGATCGACTACGCCGACCAGGAGGACTTCGAGTTCGACGCCGAGCTGCGCGCCTCCCACAAGGAGGGCATCAACAAGGTCGGCCAGGACGTCGGCACCCCGGTCATCGCGGTCCCCGGCCCCGACGGCGAGCAGATCGCCTTCTTCGGCCCGGTCGTCACCCCCGCCCCCAAGGGCGAGGAGGCGGCCCGCCTGTGGGACGGCACCCTCGCGGTCGCCTCCGTCCCCGGCTTCTACGAGATCAAGCGGACCCGTACCAAGGGCCCCGACTTCAGCAACCTGTAAACGGCACGACGGTCCCGCACGGGCAGCCCCCGCGAGTCACCCCCCAGAGGGGGGACGGACCGCGGGGGCTGCCCTCTTTCCGCCTGCCCCGGTGAACGGTGAGAAGACGATCACGAGGCAGGACGTATCGACGGCTCAGCGCCTCAGGGAGCCGGCAGCAGCACGTCCGTCCGGGACCGCGCCGCCGCGTGGCGGCGCGCCACGTCCTGCCAGTCGACGACCGCCCACATGGCGTCGATGAAGTCGACCTTCTGGTTCCGGTACTGGAGGTAGAAGGCGTGCTCCCAGGCGTCGAAGACCAGGAGCGGGGTGGATCCCTGGCCGACGTTGCCCTGGTGGTCGTAGACCTGCTCCACGATCAGCCGCCCGCTGAGCGGCTCGTGGGCGAGGACGCCCCAGCCGGAGCCCTGGGTGGTGGCCGCCGCCTTGGTCAGCTGCGCCCTGAAGCCCGCGAACGAACCGAAGGACTCGGTGATCGCGTCCGCCAGCTCGCCCACCCCGTCCGCGGCGAGCGGCTCACCGCCGCCGTCCTTCGGGCCGGTCATGTTCTGCCAGTAGATGCTGTGCAGGATGTGGCCGGAGAGGTGGAAGGCCAGGTTCTTCTCCAGGCCGTTGACCGCCCCCCAGCTCTCCTTTTCGCGCGCCTCCGCCAGCTGCTCCAGGGCGTCGTTGGCGCCCTTCACGTACGCGGCGTGGTGCTTGTCGTGGTGCAGTTCGATGATCTCGGGGCTGATCACGGGCGCGAGCGCGGAGTAGTCGTAGGGCAGGTCAGGAAGCGTGTAGACGGGCATGGGCGTGGATCCCCTCCGAACCTCTTATTGCAAAGAGCTTGCAACTACACGTTAGCAACAACAAGCCGGGAGGAGGCAAGAAGCGAGGCCCCCACGTGTCGTCACGTGAGGGCCTCGCGGAAGCGGTCGCGCCGTCAGGGCGCCGCGGTCACGCGACGGACGTGTAGTGCGAGGCGTCCCCCTCGATCGAGTAGCTCTCCTTGCCCTCGATGCCGGCCGGGACGTCGCCGGCGACGGTGACGCGGTTGAGGCGGCGCGGCCTGCCGTCGTAGTTGTCGACGGCGTAGTGCTGGGTGATGCGGTTGTCGAACAGGACGAGCTGGTTCGGGGACCAGCGGTGGCGCAGGAGGTTCTCGGGGCGGGTGACGTACGCCTGGAGCAGGTCGAGGATCCGCCGGGACTCGTCCTTCGACAGGCCGACGATCCGCTGCGCGAACCCGCCGATGAACAGGCCGCGCTCACCGGTCAGCGGGTGCACCCGGACCACCGGGTGGACCGTGCGGAACCTGATCGACGTGAACTGGGCGCGCTGGGCGGCCCTCTCGTCGTCGATCTCCTCGTCCGGAACGGCGTAGTCGTAGTCGTTGGTGTGCTCCGCCCACAGCGTGTCGGCCAGCGCCCGCAGCGGCTCGGGGAGCTGGCGGTAGGCGGCGGCCGAACTGGCGATCAGGGTCTCGCCGCCGTACGGCGGGACCGTGAGGGAACGCAGCGTGCTGGCCTGGGGCGGGTTCAGGACGAACGTCACGTCGGTGTGCCAGTGGTTGGCCCGGCCGCGCTCGCTGTCGACGGGCAGCACGTTCGGGGCGCCGTCGACGGCGGGCACCGTCGGGTGGGCGGTGGTGAGGTCGCCGAAGTGCCGGGCGAAGGCCTCCTGGCCCTCGTCGTCGAGGCGGACGTCGTCGAAGACCAGGGCCTTGTGGACGTTCAGGGCCTCGCGGACCGCGGCGACCTGCTCCTCGTCGAGCGGCTTGGCGATGTCCACGCCCAGGACCTGGGCGCCTATGTTCGCGGTGACCTTGCGGATCTCGATGGACATGCGGGGGCGTCCTTTCGGAGTTCAGGGGTTTCGGAGTTACGGAGTTCCGGGCTTTCAGGCGGTGGCGAGTGCGCGGGTGACGTACTGGTTGGCGGGCCGGGGGAGGCCGTAGCGCTCCCGCAGGGTGCGGCGCGGGCCGTACTCCGTGCGCAGCAGGCCGCGGGCGCGCAGGATCGGTACCACGTGGTCGACGAAGGTCTCCAGGCCGGAGGGCAGCACGGGCGGCATGATGTTGAAGCCGTCGGCGGCGCCCTGCGTGAACCAGGTCTCGATGGCGTCGGCGACCTGCTCCGGTGTCCCCGTGAAGGTCAGATGCCCGCGGCCGCCGCCGAGCCGGCCGATCAGCTGCCGTACGGTGAGCCGCTCGCGGCGGGCGAGCCCGACGACCAGCGTGTAGCGGCTCTTGGCGCCCTCGATGGCGTCCTCGGGCGGCAGCCCGGCGGGGAGTTCCGCGTCCAGCTCCAGGGTGCCGGCGGGGAGATGGAGCAGCCGTTCCAGGTTGGCCACGCCGTGCCGGTGGACGATGTGGTCCTCCAGGAGCTGCTCGTGCGCCCGCGCCTCGGCCTCCGTCGAGCCGATGACGGGGACGATGCCGGGCAGCACCTTGATGTGGTCCGGATCGCGGCCCGCCGCGGCCGTACGTGCCTTGAGGTCGGTGTAGAACGCCCGCGCCTCCTCGACGGTCTGCTGCGCGGTGAACACGGCCTCGGCGTACCGGGCCGCGAACGTCTTGCCGTCCTCGCTGGAGCCCGCCTGCACGAGCAGCGGGTAACCCTGGGGGCTGCGGGGCACGTTGAGGGCGCCCTCGACACCGAAGTACGTGCCCCGGTGCCGGGGCGGGTGAATCTTCGCGTCGTCGCCCCAGACGCCGGCCGCCTTGTCGGCGACGATCGCGTCGTCCTCCCAGCTGTCCCAGAGCTTCAGCGCCACGTCGAGGAACTCGGCGGCCCGCGCGTACCGCTCGGCGTGCGCGGGCTCCTCGTCGATCCCGAAGTTGCGGGCCGCCTCCGCCCCCGCCGTGGTGACGATGTTCCAGCCCGCCCGGCCGCCGCTGACGATGTCCAGCGAGGCGAACCTGCGGGCCAGGTTGTAGGGGGAGTTGTAGGACGTGGAGGCGGTGGCGATCAGCCCGATGTGCTCGGTCGCCGTCGCCAGCGCGGTGAGCAGGGTGAGCGGTTCCAGGGCCCCGGCGGGCCGCTGCGCGACGCTGCCCCACAGGTGCGGCCCGTCGGCCAGGAAGAGCGAGTCGAAGGTGCCGCGTTCGGCGGTCCGGGCGAGCCCGACGTAGTGCCCGAGGTCGACGTGCGCGTAGGGGTCACTCTCCGGGAGGCGCCAGGAGGCCTCGTGGTGACCGGTGTTCATGAGGAAGGCGTTGAGGTGGAGCCGGCGGGTCATACGGGGTCCTCCGTGACACCGAGGGCAGCGAGCAGCCGGGTGCGGTACTCGTCCCGTGGGCGGTTGTGATCGATGGTCAGGTCGACGCCGATCCGGCCCTTCTCCAGGACCAGGACCCGGTCGGCGAGGACGATCGCCTCGTCGACGTCGTGGGTGACGAGCAGCACGGACGGGCGGTGCCGTTTCCACAGCTCGCGCAGCAGGTGGTGCATCTTGATCCGGGTGAGCGCGTCCAGGGCGCCGAACGGCTCGTCGGCGAGGAGCAGTTCGGGTTCGCGGACCAGGGACCGGGCGAGCGCGGCCCGCTGTGCCTCGCCGCCGGACAGCTCGCCCGGCCAGGCCCGTTCGCGGCCCGCGAGCCCCACCTCGGCCAGCGCCGGCCGGCCCCTGTCCTGGGCGTCCCTGCCGTCCAGGCCCAGCACCACGTTGTCCAGCACCCGCCGCCAGGGCAGCAGCCGGGAGTCCTGGAAGACCACCGACACCCTTTCCGGGGCGCTGAGTTCACCGGTGCCGCGCACCCCGTGGTCGAGTCCGGCGACCGCCCGCAGCAGGGTGGACTTGCCGGAGCCGCTGTGCCCGAGCAGCGCGGTGAACTGCCCGGCCGGCAGGTCGAGATCGATGGAGTCGAGGACCGTGCGGTCCCCGAACGACCTGGTCAGGCCCCGGATCCGGACGGCGGGGCGGGTCAGCTGCTCAGTGTGCGGCGCCACGACAGCACCCTCCGTTCGACGAGACGGACCACGGTGTCGGAGACCAGGCCGAAGACGCCGTAGATCAGCAGACCGACGAGGATGATGTCGCTGCGCCCGTAGTTCTGGGCCTGGAACATCATGTAGCCGAGGCCGCTGGTGGCGTTGATCTGCTCCAGGACCACCAGGCCGAGCCAGGAGCCGGTGACGCCGAGCCGGAGCCCCACGAAGAATCCGGGCAGCGCGCCGGGGATCACGATCTCCCGGATGAACCGGAGCCTGGAGAGGTCGAGCACCTCGGCGAGTTCCACGTACCGGCTGTCGATGGCGGACAGCGCGGCGTGCGTGTTCAGGTAGACCGGGATGTAGACGACGATCGCGATGATGGCGATCTTGAAGGTCTCGCCGATGCCCAGCCAGAGGATGAACAGCGGGATCAGGCCGAGGGTGGGGATCGCCCGGTTGATCTGCACGGTCCCGTCGATCAGCGCCTCACCGGTGCGGGTGAGCCCGGAGGCCAGGGCCAGCAGCACCCCGGCGGTCAGGCCGATCGCGAAGCCGTACCCGGCCCGCTCCACGGAGGTCAGGATGTCGGTGCGCAGCGTCCCGGCCGTCCACAGGTGGACGGCGGTGTCCAGGACGGTCCAGGGCGCCGGGATCGCGCCGGGGTCGAGCCGCCCGGCGGCGGAGGCGATCGCCCAGGCGGCGAGGACGACGAGCGGACCGGCGAGCCGGGCGGCGGGCAGCCGGCGGCCGGGGGAGAGCCGGCGGCGCGGCCGGACCCGGTGCGCCTCGTCCTCCGCGACGGGAACCGGCACGGTGCCGGTGGTCACGGCGGTCATTTCCGGTACTCCGCCGGTACGGCCTTCGCGGCGAGGCCCTCGAAGCGGTGGTCGAAGAGCGAGGAGACGTCGGTCTTCTTCACGAAGCCGCCCTCCGCCAGCAGGTCCGCGGTCTCCTGCTCCCACGTGACCGCCTCGTCCCAGCTCGGCGGGAACAGCGGCTTGTTGGCCAGCTTGGTGATGCCCCGGGCCTGGGCGAGGGTCAGGTTCTGGGTCTTCACGTAGAACTCCTCGTTCCAGGTGTCCGGGTTCTCCCACTGCCAGACCAGGCCCCTGGCCCACTGCGGGATGTACGCGGCGATCGCGGCCGCCTTGGCCCTGTCGTTCAGCACCGACTGCGGCGCCCACAGCAGGTTGAGCAGGTCGACGACGTCGGTGGCGATGGTGTGCGCGCCCTTGGAGCCGTACTGCTGGAGGTAGGCCGGCGCCTGGGTGTTGGCCAGCGGGGCCACGTCCACCTGGCCGGACTGCAGGGCGGTGAGGAACTGGTTGCTGGTCAGCGGGACCAGCTTCACGTCGCCGTAGGCGAGCCCGGCCTCCTTCAGCGCCCGCAGCAGGACGACACCCTGCGCCTGCCCCTGCGAGAAGGCAAGCTTCTTTCCCTTGAATTCGGCGACCGTGCGGATGTCGCTGCCGGGCTTGGTGGCGAACAGGTAGTTCGGCTTTCGGGTCAGCTCGATCGCCACGATTTTTGCGGCGAAACCCTGGTACTGCGCCTGGATCGGCGGAATTCCCGCGTTGTTGGCGAGGTCGAGGGACTTGGCGCGGAACGCGTTGATGACATCGGGACCGGCGCCGATGTTCACCCAGCTCGACACCGTGAACGGCAGTTCCGGCAGCTTCGCCAGCTTGAACTCCAGCTGCTGGACGCCCAGATAGGAGGCGATCTTCAGGCTGGTGCCGGCCGGGACCTTGTCGGCCAGCGGAGCGGTCGAGGCGCCCGCGGTGTCGGCGGCCGCACTGCCGCCCGCGCAGCCGCTCAGCCCGGCCACGGCCGCCGAGGCGCCGAGCAGTGAGGTGAGGAAGAGCCGGCGGTCGATGCCGGGGGAGGACGCAGAAGGCATGGGAGTGCTCCGGGGAGAAAAGCAGCAGAAAGGCAGGGCGAATTCCCGGCGACGGAAGGCCGGAAAGAGAGATCTCACGCAGAGGGAAATGCGCGCCCGGGGCGCGTCAAGACGTCAGCAACAGAGGGTGCGACAGGTCATGAGATGGATGTTCCTTGCCGTGTGCGACGGCTGTCAATATTCCGAGTTTCTGAATTAAATAAGCTCTGGTGACAGGACCGGAGCCGCGGCGTGCGAGGCGCTCAGCGGGTCCCGGTACAGCACGTCGAGGACCACCGAACCGCCTGCCACCGCCAGCACCGACTCGCGGAAACTGGTCGGCGCGACCACGGCCGCCCGCTCCGCACCGACCGCCTCCCGCAGCGCGGCGAGACAGTCCTCGCGGTACAGCACCCCGACCTCGGTGACGACCACGCTCTCCGGGTTGAGGACGTCGAGCAGCAGCGCCGCCGCCCGCCCGGTCAGCCGCGCCCGCTCCACCAGCAGCCGTACGGCCGCCGGATCGCCGGCCCCGGCCGCCGCGAGGACGTCCATCGGGTTGGCGCCGTCCGTCACCCCGGCCGCCCGGGCCCGCCGCACCAGCGTGCGTTCGCTGAGCTCCACCTGGAGACAGCCGGTGCGTCCGCAGCCGCAGGGCTCGGTGCCGCCCGGCACCGGGAGGTGGCCGATCATCCCGGCCTGGGAGCGCGGCCCGTGGTGCACCTCGTCGCCGGTGGCGAACGCCGCGTCGACCACGTTCCCGACGAACAGGTGCAGCACGCTCCGGCTGCCCCGGGCCCGTCCGAAGAGCCGCTCCCCGTTGACCAACGCGCGCGCGTGGCCGTCCACATGGACGGGCAGCCCGGTGTGCGCGCCGAGCAGCTCGCGCACCGGCACCTCGCGCCAGCCCAGCAGGGGGTGCTCGACGACGGTCCCGGAGTCCCGGTCCACCCAGCCGCCGATGGCGACGCCGATGCCCAGCGGCCGGCTGCCGGGCGTCTCGTCGAGCAGCGCGGCCAGCCCGGCGGCGGCCCGCGCCAGCACCCCGCGCGGGTCGGTGTCCCGGTGCTTCAGCTCCCGCCGTACGACGACCCGGCCGCGCAGGTCGAGCAGCGCGACCGTGGTGTACCGGACGGCCACGTGCACCCCGCCGACCACGAACCGCGAGTCGTCCAGGTCGACCGGCACGTGCGGCCGGCCCACGCCCTTGACGCGCTGCGGCGCCGTCGTCTCCCGGAGCAGGCCGAGTTCGGTGAACCGGGCGCAGTAGTCGGTGACGGAGGCCGGGGAGAGCCCGGTCAGCCGGGCGATGGTGGAGCGGGCGACCGGCCCGTGCTCGAGAACCGAGCGGAGGACCACACTGGCGCTGGTCCGCCGCCGGTCACGGGGCGCGGAGGTGAGCGGGGGTGCTGCGGTACGGGGCATGGGAAACCGTCCTCGGGAACGGGGCCGACACGTCTCGGACGTCGAGGCGCGCCGGACCGGTCTCCCGCCGCGCGGCCTCAGAGCGGGCGGCGACAGACGGCAGCCCCTTGCCGTCGCAGGTCGACATAGCGACGCGACGTGAGGTTCAGGGACTGGGCGACCATGTCCGGAAGCGTAAGCCAGAAACCCTTAATCCCACCAGACCACTAGGGTTCGATTGGCGGAACTCCACAGGCCTGTTCAACGCCGTTGACGTGACTGAAACATCTCTGCCTGAGTGATCGGCGTCACCCCGTACCGCGTGTAACCCGCACCCTTTGTGGAGAGCCCACCAAGTGCCGCTTCCGGCCTTTGTCGACCGCTGACGTGTCCGGCTCAGACGGCCCGGGATAGCGTCACGGTGTCCCTTGCCTGCCCCCACCCCGCGGAGTCCCCATGAGCACCGCCACCGCCGCCGCGTCGACCCGCACCGGCACCGTCCTCGCCGACCTCCTGCCCGCGTCCCGGGTGCGCGATGTCGCCCTCGTGGCGGGCGGCGCCGTGCTCACCGGCCTCGCCGCCCAGATCGCCGTCCCGGTGCCCGGCTCCCCGGTCCCGGTGACCGGCCAGACCTTCGCCGCCCTGCTCGTCGGCACCGCCCTCGGCGCCCGCCGCGGCCTGCTCTCCCTCGCCCTGTACGCGCTGGCCGGCCTCGCGGGCGTGCCCTGGTTCGCGAGTGGCACCTCCGGTGTGTCCGTCTCCTTCGGCTACATCCTCGGCATGATGCTGGCCTCCGCCGTCGTCGGCGCCCTGGCCCGGCGCGGCGCCGACCGCGGCGTGCTGCGCATGGCCGGCACGATGCTGCTCGGCGAGGCGATCATCTACGCGGTCGGCGTGCCCTACCTCGCCTACGCCGCCGGCATGTCGGCGTCCGCGGCGATCGCGGCCGGCCTCACCCCGTTCCTGATCGGCGACGCGGTGAAGGCCGCCCTGGCGATGGGCGCGGTGCCCGCGGCCTGGAAGCTCGTCGGCGAGCGCTGAACCGGCCCGACCGCAGCGGGGCCCGGGGTGCGTCGGCACCCCGGGCCCCGCTGTCGTACGGGTGCTACGACTGCTGCCGCGGCCGCCGCTGCGACCACCACACCCCCGCGGCCCCGGCCGCGATCAGCGCCGCGCCGGCCGCGCCGAGCGGCAGCACGTCACTGCCGGCGCCGGTCTTCGGCAACTGGTCACCGCCCGGCCCCACCGGCTTGTTGTCGGTGCCGAGCAGCAACGGGGTGGCCGGGGCGTTCGGCGACGGGTTCGTCGTACCGAACGGCACCGGGCCCTGCTGCCAGAAGGTCTTCTTCCCGTCCGCGCTCTGCACGGGCAGGCAGATCTTCCCGGTCCTGCCGAGGTCGAACGTGGCGTCCACGGCGTAGGACTTCGACGTGCCCGCGCCGAGCGCCCCCACGGGGCAGCTGAAGGCGCTGTTCGAGCCGGCCGGCAGATCCTTCGCGGCGACGGCGTCGCACCCCTGCACCCCGTTGACCTTCAGCCCGTCGAAACCGACCACCAACAGCCGGATACTGTCGCTCTCCTTGGTCCCTTCGTTCTTCACGGTGGCGGTAATCGCCGTTTTCTGTGAACTGTTGTCGACCGAGATCCGCTCGGGCAGTGTGGTCGTCAGCCGCACACCGTCCGGCGCCTGGTCGACCGCCTTTCCCCCCTTGCCGCTTCCCGGTCCCTGGTCATCGGCGGCGGCCGTGAACGGCAGGATCAGCACGGCCGAGAAAGATGCCGTGACCAGCGATCCCCCGACCACCGTCAGTCGCCGGCGCATACGACGAGAACTCATGTTCGTCCCCCTTGCAACCCCCTGGACCGCGCCTGAATTCGCGGCCACTTGAAGAGGTACCACAAGATTTCTCCGCACTATGCTGGTACGGCCGTAAGTGTGACCATTGTGTACCGGCAGGGGCGGTCGTTGAGGGGGTGCAGCGAATTGCCGGGGAATTCAGAGGATTCAGGGAATTCAGGGAATTCAGTTGGCGCGGGGAGTCCGGGGAGTCCGGGGAGCCAGGGGGGTCCGGAGAGCGCGGGGCCGGGCGGGGTCCCCGGGCTGCTGGTGACCGGCCGCTACCGGCTGGCCGAGAGCATCGGGCAGGGCGGCATGGGGCGGGTGTGGCGGGCCGCCGACGAGATCCTCGACCGGCAGGTCGCCGTCAAGGAGATGCGCATCGACGGCCTCGACGCCGAGGACACCCGCACCCGCCGCGAACGCACCCTGCGCGAGGCCAGGGCCACCGCCCGGATCGACCACCCCAACGTCGTGCGGGTCTATGACGTGGTCGACGAGGGCGAACGCCTCTGGATCGTCATGGAACTGGTCCACGGCCGCTCGCTGGAGTGGATCATGGCCGAGGAGGGGGCACTGAGCCCGCGCGCGACGGCCCGAATCGGCCTCGGCCTGGTCGCGGCGCTGCGCCAGGTGCACGCCGGGGGAGTGCTGCACCGCGACATCAAACCCGGGAACGTGCTCGTCGAGAACACCGCGGGCAGGGTCGTCCTCACCGACTTCGGCATCGCCGCGATCCAGGACGCCAAGGCGCTCACCATGGCCGGCATGCTCGTCGGCTCCCCCGACTACATGGCGCCCGAACGACCCTGCACGCCGTCCTCTACGAGGACCCCGAACTCCCGGCCACGGCAGGCCCGTTGCACGACCTCCTGGCAGCCCTCCTGGAGAAGGAACCGGCCGCACGCCCCGGCCTGGAGGAGGTGGAGCGGCAACTGCGCCCGGTGGCCCACCCGGCCCCCGTCGAACGCCGCACCCCCACCTACATGCTGCGCCCACCGACACCGCAGGACGAACCCCCACAGCCATCGCCGACGGAGGTGCGGACAGTCCCGTCGTTCAGCGCGTCGACGCAGGCGGCGTCGGAACCCCGCTCGGAGGTCCGCTCGGAAACCCCGTCGAACAATTCGACGGGCCCGACACTGGAGCGCCCCACCAGTGAACGCCCCGAACCACAGCGCCCCGAAAGGGGCGCGGGGCTGCATCGATCAGCGGCTCCGCCGCGGCGCGCGACCAGCCACGACGGGCCCGCACGTCCCCACCCGGCCAAAGCCCCCCGACGGACAACTCTCCTCGCCGTCCTGGGAATCGCCGCCGTGACCACGGCCCTCGCCGTCCTCCTCACCACCACAACGGACGGCGGCGACAAGGACACGGCGACCGGCACCTCCCCGACCCCCTCGGCCGCAACCGACCCCTCGGCCACCGTTGCGGGCACCGCCCGCCCCCGCTCCCTCCCGCCCGGCACCCACGAGGAGGCCGGCGGCTTCGCCTGGGCGCCCCCCGCCGGCTGGCGCAGGGACGTGAAGACGGGCGCCGAGGTCCACTACACCTCCCCCGACGGCGGCCAGGAACTCGTCGCCAAGTCCTCGCTCGCCCGCGGCAACCTCATGGACAGCTGGAGCGCCTCCGAACAGAGCGCCCACCAGGGACAGGGCTACGCCAAGATCCGGCTGGCCGAGACGACCTTCCGCGGCTACCCGGCGGTGGTCTGGGAGTACACCTTCACCCTCAGGGGCACCCCCTGGCACGCACGGCTGCTGGGCTTCGACGCGGACGGCAAGTCGTACCAGATCAACACCTGGTACCAGCCGGCGGTCGAAGCCCAGGCCGTACGGACGTACGAGAAGGTGAAGGACAGCTTCACCCTGCTGTGAGGATCAGCCGACGGACACCCGGTCGGCGGGCTCGGCGGCCGCCTGGTCCGCACGGCCGCCGGCCATCTTCTGCTTCACCAGCGCGACGACGATCACCGCCGCCGCGACCATCAGTGAGAGCAGCACCGTCGTACGACCGCTGCTCTCGCCCTCCGTGTCGGTCAGCATGTAGCCCAGCACGAAGACGATCAGGCCGGCCGTCGCCCAGGTCAGGTACGGGTACAGCCACATCTTCACGACGAGCTTCTCCGGCGCCTCTGCCTGGATGATCTTCCGCATGCGCAGCTGCGAGAAGCAGATGACGAGCCAGACGAACAGGGCCACCGCGCCGCTGGAGTTGACGAGGAAGAGGAAGACCGAGTCCGGGAACTTGTAGTTGAAGAAGACGGCGACGAACCCGAACAGCACGGACGCGATGATCGCGGCCATCGGCACACCGCGGGCCGTGGTCCGCGCGAACGCCTTCGGGGCGTCGCCCCGCTGCCCGAGCGAGAAGGCCATCCGGGAGGCCGTGTACAGGCCGGAGTTGAGACAGGACAGCACGGACGTCAGCACGATGAAGTTCATGATCTGACCGGCGTGCGCGATGCCGAGGGAGTCGAGGGCGGCGACGTACGAGCCCTTCTCCTTGATGGCCGGGTCGTTCCAGGGCAGCAGCGAGACGACGATGAGGATCGAGCCGAGGTAGAAGACGCCGATCCGCCAGATGATGCTGTTGGTGGACTTGGTGACCGCGCGCTGCGGGTCCTCCGACTCGCCGGCGGCCAGGGTGGCGATCTCGCTGCCCATGAAGGAGAAGACGACGAGCAGGACACCGGTGAGGATGGCGCCGGGCCCGTGCGGCAGGAAGCCGCCGTGACCGGTGAGGTTGGAGAAGCTCGCCCGGTCGGTGTCCGCGCCCGGCAGCACGCCCAGCACGGCGAGCAGACCGACGACGATGAACGCGCCGATCGCGACGACCTTGATGCCGGCGAACCAGAACTCGAACTCGCCGTAGGAGCCGACGGAGACCAGGTTGGTGGCGGTGAGGACCGTCATCACGATGAGCGCCCAGGCCCACTGCGGTACGGCCGGGATCCAGCCTTCCAGGATCGTGGCGCCGGCGGTGGCCTCGACCGCCAGCACCACCACCCAGAAGAACCAGTACAGCCAGCCGATGGAGAACCCGGCCCAGCGGCCGAGCGCGCGGTCCGCGTGCGCGGAGAACGATCCGGAGGTGGGGTTGGCGGCGGACATCTCGCCGAGCATGCGCATCACCAGTACGACGAGCGTGCCGACGAGCGCGTACGACAGCAGGATGCCGGGACCTGCGGTGGCGATGCCGGTACTGGAACCGACGAAGAGGCCGGCGCCGATGACGCCGCCGATGGCGATCATCGACAGATGGCGGTTCTTGAGTCCTGCGTGGAGACCGTCCTGGGGACCGGTGCCAGTCATGGGGGGAATCCTTTGCGCCGGGTGAGCGGGCTCTCGCACGAGCGGCGTACGAGTCGGTCCAGTGAAACGGAGGTGGACTGATTCCTGAACCTTTGAATCCAGATCGTTACTTGAGGTTTTCCTGAGGTTCTGTAGTGTTGCTCACAGTTTCCGGGATGCGGCCCCGCCCCTGCCGTGCGTTCACGCCCATGTCACACTCGTCCCATGCGCGTGTATCTCGGCTCCGACCATGCGGGCTTCGAACTCAAGAACCACCTCGTCGAGTGGCTGAAGGCGGCGGGCCACGACCCCGTGGACTGCGGCCCCCACATCTACGACGCCGACGACGACTACCCGCCCTTCTGCCTCCGCGCGGCCGAGCGGACGGCGGCGGACCCCGACGCCCTCGGCATCGTGATCGGCGGCTCCGGCAACGGTGAGCAGATCGCCGCGAACAAGGTGAAGGGCGTGCGGGCGGCGCTCGCCTGGAGCGAGGAGACGGCGTCGCTCGGCCGGCAGCACAACAACGCGAACGTCGTGGCGGTGGGCGCGCGCATGCACACGCAGGACGAGGCGACGAAGTTCGTCGAGACCTTCCTGAACACGCCGTTCTCCGAGGGCGAGCGGCACATCCGCCGCATCGACATGCTCACGGCGTACGAGACCACGGGCGACCTCCCGCCGATCCCGGCGCACCACCCCCAGCCGTAGGCCCTCCGCCCACCCACCCGCCCGACTCGGTCACCTGAGAAGCGAGGCGGGGGCGTGGCCGGCAGACATTCGGCCGCGGGCGCGCGAGGGCCGGTCGCGCAGTTCCTCCCCCAGCCTCCGTCCGGGGGCGCCCCCAGCGCCGCTACGGGAGGCGCCTGCGGGGCCGCTCTGCCTGGGCCCTGCGGGGGGGCGCCTGCGGGGCCGCTCTGCCTGGGCCTTGTGGGGGGGCGCCTGCGGGGCCGCTCTGCCTGGGCCCTGCGGGGGGCGCTGGCTGACGGGGCTCTTCGGGTCCCTTCGACGTTCACCTCTCCACTGACCGAGTCGGGTGGGTGGGTGGGAAAGGAATCACCTCAGTGCCAGAGGGGCACACGATCCACCGGCTCGCGCTGGACTACCGGCGGCTCGCCGGCCCCGTCCGGGTCAGCAGCCCGCAGGGCAAGTTCTCCGACGCGGCGAGCCTCCTGGACGGCGCCGAGCTCACCCGCACGGAAGCCCACGGCAAGCACCTCTTCCTCGGCTTCCGCGACAGCGACTGGGTCCACATCCACCTCGGCCTCTTCGGCAAGGTCACCTTCGGCGACGCCCCCGCGCCCCCGGCCACCGACACCGTCCGCCTCCGCCTGGCGAACCCCACGGCCTACGTCGACCTGCGCGGCCCCACCACCTGCGCCCTGATCGCCGACGCCGAGAAGGACGCCGTACACGCCCGCCTCGGCCCGGACCCGCTCCGCGACGACGCCGACCCGGACGCGGCGTACCACAGGATCTCCCGCAGCCGTACGACGATCGCCGCCCTGCTGATGGACCAGAAGGTCATCGCCGGGGTCGGGAACGTCTACCGGGCCGAGGTCCTGTTCCGGCACGGGATCGACCCGTACCGCCCGGGCAGGGACATCACCCCCGCGGAGTGGGACGGGATCTGGGCCGACCTCGTCGGGCTCATGCACGAGGGCGTCCGCAACAACCGCATCGACACCGTCCGGCCCGAGCACACCCCGGAGGCGATGGGCCGCCCGCCGCGCGTGGACGACCACGGCGGCGAGGTGTACGTCTACCGCCGGGCCACCCTGCCCTGCCACCTCTGCGGCACCAAGATCCGCACCGCCGGCCTGGCCGCCCGCAACCTCTTCTGGTGCCCCGCCTGCCAGCAGCGCTGACCGCGCGCTAGAAGCCGTGCGGCAGCCACGGCGGCACCGGTGAGCCGAACGCGACCGACGCGTCCGCCAGCGCCCCCGGCCGCAGTTCGCCCACCCGACCGGCCCGCGCCAGCGACAGCAGGGACACGCCGCCGAGGTACGCCGCCCCCAGCTCCCGTACCGACAGCGTCAGCTCGGCCGCGTCCGTCGTACGCTCGCAGGAGGCCCCCTTGGTGTCCCCGGTCAGCCGCCAACGCCCCGCGTTCCAGGGGCAGAAGGCGTCGGCCACCTCCAGCACCACGTCCACCGGCGTCTGGTAGGTCCGCGCCGCGAGCGCCGCACCGACGTCGACGAGGCGCACGTACCCCATGTCCCGCACCCGCGTCAGACAGCGCCGGATGTCGGAGACCTGGTACTGCCAGGCGTCGTCGACCGGCCGCCCCCGTACCGTCAGCGTCGACATCAGGTCGATGCCGAACAGGAACCGCCACAACGCCGCGTCGCTCGCCGGGTCGAGCGCGCCCAGGTACTCCAGTGACACCGTGCCGTCGTGCCCGCTCGGCGACCAGCCCAGCTTCGTACGGAACCGGGCGTATCCGGTGACCTCACCGTCCCGCTCGGCGACCACGCACTGCAGCGCCGACGCCCCGTTCCGCTCGCTCTCCGGGTCCAGCAGCCCCACCCGCTCCCAGCCGGGCTGCCGGGCCAGCATCCCGGGCCGCAGCGGCACCAGCTCCGCGTAGACCGCCTCGCACACGTCGAGCACCTCGGCCGGGTCGGCGTACCGCAGCCGTACGTCACCGGTGCCGGCCGGCACGTCCAGCGTCACCCGGCTCGTGTCGATCTCGGCCTGCAGCTGGAAGGTCGCGGCGCCGTACCCGAAGCGGCCGTAGATCGCCGGCTCGGAGGCGGTCAGCGCGGCCAGCGGCTCGCCCCACTCCCGGATGTCGTCCAGCTGGCGGCGCATCATCGACGTCAGCACCCCGCGCCGCCGGTGCGTCGCGGCGACGCTCACCATGGTGATCCCCGCGGTGGGCAGCACGGCGCCGCCCGGCACGGTCATCCGGAACCGGAACGCCCCCGCCGTCCCGACCAGTTCGGCCCCGTCCCAGACGGCCAGCGAGCGCTCGTACTCGGTGAGGGACCGGTCCAGGTCGCGCTCCTCGGCCGGAGCCGGACCGGCGCCGAAGGCCCGCACCAGGTGGTCCCACCACCCGTCGAACTCCTCGGGACGCAGCACCTTCAACTCGGTCGCACGGTCGGTCGCCATACGCCATGCCTACCAGCGCACCGCAGGACGGGCCAGCGAATTTCTCCCGGACGGCGACGCGGGGGCTTCCGGTGAAGTTCACTGTGAAGTCGCACCCGAAGGTGAGCCTCGGACGGGGGACAAGTGGGACCTCCCGTGCCAAGCAGCTGGTCCGATGGATAGGGTCCCGAACTAATGGCAGTAGACCGAGAGCGGCGCGCGAAGGCCGAGACGCTTACGGCCCGGTGGAAAGTGCAGTGGCACCGGGTCCGCGTCGGCGTGCGCAGAAGCGCCGTGGACTACTTCCGGGGCGACGGCTCCGACTGGATCGCCCTGATCGGGCTGCTCCTGACGGTCCCGGTGCTCGCGACCATGACCCTCGCCAACTCGGTCTGGTTCTCCCCGGCCGCACTGGTCCTGCCGATCATCGCGGGGGGCCTGCTGCTGCGCCCGGCGAGCCTGCTCGGCCTGTACGCGGCGGCGGCCACCGCCCTGATCGTGGAGTCGGTACGGCTCGGCCCCTACACCGAGGGCCCCTCCCGGGTCACCCCGGGCGTTGTCCTCACCGTCGCCGCCTGCGGTTTCTTCGGTCTCCTCACGGCCCAGTTCCGCAGCCGCGTCGGCGTGCCCTGGCGGCGCGGCGGCACCATGCTCTTCGACCTGCGCGAACGCATCCGGGTGCAGAGCAAGCTGCCGAAGCTGCCGCCGGGCTGGCACCGTGAGATGGCCCTGCGGCCGGCCGGCGGGCAGTCCTTCTCCGGCGACTTCGTGGTCGCGGCCCGCACGAACAACGGCCGCACGATGGAGGTCGTCCTCACGGACGTCTCCGGCAAGGGCATGGACGCGGCCTCCAGAGCCCTCCTGCTCTCCGGCGCCTTCGGCGGCCTGCTCGGCTCCCTCCCGCCGCACGCCTTCCTCCCCGCCGCCAACGGCTACCTGCTCCGCCAGGACTGGGACGAGGGCTTCGCGACCTCCATACACCTGGTCCTGGACCTCGACTCCGGCGACTACGAGCTGTACTCCGCGGGCCACCCGCCCGGTCTCCAGCTCAGCGCCGGCAGCGGACGCTGGGAGGAGAAGGCCGCCGAGGGGCCGCTCCTCGGGGTCTACGACGGCGCCCAGTTCGACCCGGTCAAGGGCTCCCTGCGCCCCGGCGACGTCCTGATGATCTTCACGGACGGCCTGGTGGAGACGTCCGACCGCGACATCGTGGAAGGCATAGACCGCCTCACGGGCGAGGCCGACCGCTACGTCGCCGGCGGCTTCCACGGCGCCGCCTGGCACCTCATCGAGGCGGTGGCGAAGGACGTCAACGACGACAGGGCGCTGCTGCTGATCTGCCGCGAGGCGGTGCGATGAACGCGGACCGGGGTGCGACCGCGGACCGTCGGCGGGCGCGGGTGCGCGGGGGTTGCGCGCGCAGTTCCTCCCCCACCCTTCGGCCGGGGGTACCTCAAGCGCCCCTGACGGGACGCTTGACAGCTACAAGCTGCGGGCAGGCGTGCCGCAGGGCGGCACCGGTGGGCGCGGCGGCACTTTGCAAGCGCCGGTAAGCGTCCCCGACCACCCCGGCCACGAGATACTCGGGTCCGTGAACTCGCTCACCCTCCCCGAAGTGGAGAGACTCGCCCGAGACGCCCACGCGGAGCAGACCGACAAGGCCGGCCGTCCCTACGCCGAGCACCTCGCCGCCGTCGCCGCCGGTGTCCGCGCCCGTGGCGGCGACCCGGAGCAGATCGCCGCCGCCTGGCTGCACGACGCCGTCGAGGACCACGCCCTCACCGAGGAGTGGCTGGAGACGGCCGCCCTGAGCCCCCGTACGAAGGCCGTCGTGCTCGCCCTCACCAAACACCCCGGCGAGTCCCCGGAGTCGTACGCCCGCCGCATCCTCACCACCCCCGGCGCCCTCCTCGTCAAGGAAGCCGACCTCGCGCACAACGCCGACCCCGGCCGTCTCGCCGTACTGGACGAGGACACCCGGAAACGGCTGACCGAGAAGTACGCCCGGATGCGCGCCCTCCTCGGTCTCTCCGGGTAGGCACTCTCACGCGTTGGCCATCTCCCGGCTCCGCGGCTCCCGCTCCCGGGCCGTTTCCGCCGGGTCCCGCCGGAACGCCCAGTCCATCCGCGGCTCCATGGAGAACCGGAACACCCGCCGCACGGGCCCGGTGCACAGCAGCGTCACGCACGCGCCCGCGAGCGCCGTGACGAGGATCTCGCCGAGCGGCCCGTGCAGCGACTTCGGGTCGAACCAGCCCGCGTGGACGCCGTACTTCACCACGAAGCCGTGCAGCAGGTAGCCGTAGAGCGTGCCCGCGCCCAGCGCGGTGAACCACGTCCGGCGGCCCGGTACCCAGGAGAAGAACCCGGCCGTCAGCAGCATCGAGCAGCCGAACATGGCGAGCACCATCACCGGCCCGCACCACCACGGCGCGCCCAGCTCCTGCGCGGAGTCACGGTGGTAGAACCAGGCGGTGTTCATGCGCGGCACCGACCACCACGCGAACGCCAGCGCGAGGGCGAACACCGGCACGGCGGCGATCCGCACCGGCCACCGGCGCACCAGCCGGAAGTGCTCGGGCCGCAGGCACAGGCCGAGCACGAAGTAGGGCAGGAACTGCAGCACCCGCTGGAGGTCGAGGTCGTCGCCGATGCTCGGGGACACGGACGCCAGCATCGCGATGCCGAAGGCGACCGGAAGGGGATGGCGGACCGCCTTCCACAGGGGGGTGGTCAGGCGCCAGACGAACAGCGCGCACAGGAACCAGGTCAGGTACCAGGGATCGAGCAGGCTGATGTCCTGGTCGGAGGCGCCGACGACGAAACGCTGGAAGAGCGAGTAGGCCGTCTCGAACAGGACGTAGGGGATGACGACCCCGGTGACCAGCCGCTTCAGCCGGTCGGGGCGCATGTCGAAGTTCCGCGAGAAGTAGCCGGAGACGATGATGAACGCCGGCATGTGGAAGGCGTACACGACGCAGTACATCGCTTCCAGGACGCGGCTGTCGCCCTTCAGCGGCTCCCATGAGTGACCCATCGCGACGAGCACGATCGCCAGGTACTTGGCGTTGTCGAAGAACGCGTCGCGCGGTCTGCCCGCCGGCGGCGGGGCCGGGGGAGGTGGTGTTCGGTTCTGGCCGGGGGACGTGGCGGCGTCAAACATCTGAGGCACCCTAGCGTCGCCTGTGGGATTTCGTAAAACCGCCGATGCGGTTCCTGGTAATCGTCGACAACCGTATGCGGATCGCGCGGCGATTTACCGGGGCGGATGCCTGCGCGTATGCAGTTCCATGCGCCACTTACACCCGTGATGTCCTCATTCATCCCGACTAATTGGCGCATATCGACCGCAGATCGTCGCCCTTTGTCGTGCCTGTGTCGAGAATTCGAATTGGCTGCGCGTGAGTTGTGTGGACACGGAAACCAAGTCCGTCAATTGCCGTCTGCCCGTGGGCGGGTGGGATCTCGAATTGCAGTGCGGGCAGTTGTCGGTGTGCGGTGAGTTGTCGACGTTGTGTCACGAACCGCATAGTACGGCCGGGTTGGTGGCACGATGGATCTGGCGGGGGTGCGGGGCCGTACCCCCGGGCCGGAGAGCGGACCGACCGAGGGTGTGATCAGTTGTGGCCATTTCACTGTCTGTGGTGTTGCTGTTGGCGATCATCCTTGTGGTGATGATGAGAGGGGGGAACATCAAGGCAGGCCCCGCCATCGTCGCGGTCCTCTTCGGCTTCTTCCTCGCGTCGACCGGGATGGCCCCCTCCATCCAGCGCTTCCTCGACTCGCTGGCGCAGACCATAAACTCGATCAACTTCTGACCGCGGAGGCCGTCCGGCGGCATGCGCGGAAGATCACGCGGCAGGTGGTGGGGGCCGCCGTCGCCATGGCCACGATGCCTTCGCCCCCCTGCGGATCCGGCTCCGGCAACGACTCAGGCCCGGGTCGCCGAGTGGATCTACCCGGTGACCTGGGCCTGAGTGTTCGGAGCGGGCGACGGGAATCGAACCCGCGTAGTCAGTTTGGAAGACTGAAGCTCTACCATTGAGCTACGCCCGCACACCATGCGCCGCAGGTCGGGGACCGCGGCACAGGAGGCATCGTAGCGGGTCGTCCGGCGCGGAGGCCAACGCGATTGGTCTGCGGGGACGCGGCACGCACGCGACCGTGGCGCGAGGCGGACGCGGGTGAACAAAGCGACCGACGCGGGCGGCCCGGGCATGTACCCTACGTGTCGCACCGAAACGGGGTGTGGCGCAGCTTGGTAGCGCGTCCGCTTTGGGAGCGGAAGGCCGTGGGTTCAAATCCCGCCACCCCGACCACTACCTGACGGCGTCCGTCTTGATCGCCTTTTGGGGCGCTGAGCGGCTGCGGTTACTATGCAAGCTGCGCGCCCGTGTGTCCCGGACCGCCAGACGGCGGCCCACGAACTCCTCCGGGCGGCGCAACTCCGCCGGGCCCCTCTGGCACCGGCAGAACCCGAGAAGTCAGCCACAAGGAGACCGAACCGTGAAGAGCGCCGTGGAGACCCTGAACCCGACCCGGGTTCGGCTCACTGTCGAGGTGCCCTTCGAGGAGCTCAAGGACAGCCTCGACGCGGCGTACAAGAAGATCAACCAGCAGGTCACGGTGAAGGGCTTCCGCAAGGGCAAGATCCCGGCCCGCGTCATCGACCAGCGGTTCGGCCGCGGAGCGGTGCTGGAGGAGGCCGTCAACGACGCGCTTCCGAAGTTCTACACCGAAGCGGTCAACGAGGCCGAGCTGAACCCCCTGGGCCAGCCCGACGTCGACATCACCGAGCTGAAGGACGGCGAGACGCTGAACTTCACCGCCGAGGTCGACGTCCGCCCGGCCCTGGAGATTCCGGACTACTCCGGCATCGAGGTCGAGGTCGACGCCGTCGAGGTCAGCGACGAGGACGTCGAGAAGTCGGTCGAGCAGCTCCGCGAGCGCTTCGCCTCCACCTCCCCGGTGGAGCGCGCCGCCGAGGACGGCGACGTCGTCACCGTCGACCTGGAGGCCAAGGTCGACGGCGAGGTCCTGGAGGACGGCATCGCCAGCGGTGTCTCCTACACCATCGGCTCCGGCGAGCTGCTGGACGGCATCGACGACGCCGTGAAGGGCCTGGAGGCCGGTGGCGAGGCCACCTTCACCTCCGAGCTCAAGGGCGGCTCCGCGGCCGGCCGTGAGGCCGAGGTCACCGTCAAGGTCACCCAGGTCGCCGCCCGCGAACTGCCCGCGCTGGACGACGAGTTCGCCCAGCTCGCCTCCGAGTTCGACACCCTGGACGAGCTCAAGGACGACAGCCGCAAGCGCCTCGCCAACATGAAGACGTACGACCAGGCCACGCAGGCCCAGGAGCGCGTCCTGGAGAAGCTGCTCGAGCTCGTCGAGGTGCCGGTCCCCGAGAAGCTGCTCGAGGACGAGATCAACACCCGCAAGCACAACCTCGAGCACCACCAGCTCGCCCAGATGGGTCTCGACCTCGACAAGTACCTGGAGATCCAGGGCAAGACCGCCGAGGAGTTCGAGACCGAGACCCGCGAGGCCGCGGTCAAGGGCATCAAGACCCAGTTCGTCCTCGACGAGCTGGTCAAGGTCGAGAAGCTGAACGTCAACCAGGAGGAGCTCACCGAGCACCTCATGCGGCGCGCGGCCTCGTCCGGTATGTCCCCCGACCAGTTCGCCCAGGCCGTCGTCGAGGGCGGCCAGGTCCCGCTCCTGGTCGGCGAGGTCGCCCGCGGCAAGGCCCTGGCCGTCGTGGTCGAGGCCGCCACGGTGAAGGACACCAACGGCGAGATCGTCGACCTGGACGACGAGGACGAGGACGAGACGGAGGCCCCTGAGGCCGCCGCCGAGGCCACGGACGCCGCGGACGAGGAGAAGTCCGAGGGCTGACCCCCACGGCGCCCACAACGGCGTACAGGGGCTCCTGGGCACTGTCCCGGGGGCCCCTTCGCCGTATGCGCCACGCGGACCCGCCCAGGGGCGCCGGGGGTGACCCCGGCCGAAGGCTGGGGGAGGAACTGCGCGAGCGGCCACGACGCACCCGCACGCACCCACGCACGCACCCCCGCAACCACGGCGAGTAGCCACCGGCCCACCGCCGTAGCCACTACGCCCCCGGCGAACAGCGCTCTTACCGGGATTCCCCGAAGGGACCATCGCGTTAGGGTCCATGAGTACGAGGGCAGCCAAGCCCCCGGCTACGGAAACGTGAGACGGCCCGGCGCCGTCGTACAGACGAGCAGGTGGATACGTGACGAATCTGATGCCCTCCGCCGCCGGCGAGCCTTCCATCGGTGGTGGCCTCGGTGACCAGGTGTACAACCGGCTGCTCGGTGAGCGGATCATCTTCCTCGGCCAGCAGGTGGACGACGACATCGCGAACAAGATCACCGCGCAGCTGCTGCTGCTCGCGGCCGATCCCGCCAAGGACATCTACCTCTACATCAACAGCCCCGGCGGCTCGGTGACCGCCGGCATGGCGATCTACGACACCATGCAGTACATCCCGAACGACGTGGTGACCATCGCGATGGGCATGGCGGCCTCGATGGGCCAGTTCCTGCTCACCGGCGGCGCCGCCGGCAAGCGCTTCGCGCTGCCGCACGCCGACATCATGATGCACCAGGGCTCCGCAGGCCTCGGCGGTACCGTCTCGGACATCAAGATCCAGGCCGAGTACCTGCTGCGCACCAAGAGGCGGATGTCCGAGCTGACCGCGCAGCACTCCGGCCAGACCGTCGAGGCGATCGTCCGCGACGGCGACCGCGACCGCTGGTTCACCCCGGAAGAGGCCAAGGAGTACGGTCTCATCGACGAGATCATCACGCATGCCTCCGGTGTTCCGGGAGGCGGCGGCACCGGCGCCTGACACCGGGCCCGGCCACGCCACGCTCCGCCGAGACTCCAGCCCCCCGAACGCCACCAGGACGGTGAACACCCTCATGAGCAACATCCCCGGCGCCGCTGACGCACGCTACGACGGGCCCCGGCCCGACGCCCGCTACGTCATCCCGCGCTTCGTCGAGCGCACCTCCCAGGGCATCCGCGAGTACGACCCGTACGCGAAGCTCTTCGAGGAGCGCGTGATCTTCCTCGGCGTCCAGATCGACGACGCCTCCGCCAACGACGTCATGGCGCAGCTGCTGTGCCTGGAGTCGATGGACCCGGACCGGGACATCTCGATCTACATCAACAGCCCGGGCGGCGACATGACCGCCCTCACGGCGATCTACGACACGATGCAGTTCGTGAAGCCCGACATCCAGACGGTCTGCATGGGCCAGGCGGCCTCCGCCGCGGCCATCCTGCTCGCCGCCGGCACGCCCGGCAAGCGCATGGCGCTGCCGAACTCCCGCGTGCTGATCCACCAGCCGGCCGGTTCCACCGGCCGCGGCCAGCTCTCCGACCTGGAGATCATCGCCAAGGAGTTCACGCGGATGCGTGACCAGCTGGAGACGATGCTGGCCAAGCACTCCAACCGGGCGATCGAGCAGGTCCGCGAGGACATCGAGCGCGACAAGATCCTCACGGCCGAGGAAGCGCTCGAGTACGGCATCGTGGACCAGATCATCTCCACCCGGAAGATGAACAACGCCGACGTCCGCTGACAGAGGCCGCCGGCGGAGAATGTATTCTCTGCCGCCCTTGGCACGGTTTGACCGTGCGCACGGCAAGGTGCACGTCAAAGTGAACCGTGCCAAGGGGGGCCCGTACGGGGGGCCCGGCAAGGTACCGTCGACATAAGGCAGCACCAGGAGCCGCTGGATTCGAGAGAGTCCAGACGTCTCCCAGGCGAAGGGGAAGCACACCGTGGCACGCATCGGTGACGGCGGCGATCTGCTCAAGTGCTCGTTCTGCGGCAAGAGCCAGAAGCAGGTCAAGAAGCTCATCGCAGGGCCCGGTGTGTACATCTGCGACGAGTGCATCGATCTCTGCAACGAGATCATCGAGGAGGAGCTCGCCGAGACGAGCGAGGTGCGCTGGGAGGAACTCCCCAAGCCCCGCGAGATCTACGAGTTCCTGGAGGGCTACGTGGTGGGCCAGGAGCCCGCCAAGAAGGCCCTCTCGGTCGCGGTGTACAACCACTACAAGCGCGTCCAGGCAGGGGAGAACGGCGGCGCCCAAGGCCGCGACGACGCCATCGAGTTGGCGAAGTCCAACATCCTCCTGCTGGGCCCCACCGGCTCCGGCAAGACGCTCCTCGCGCAGACCCTGGCCCGCATGCTGAACGTCCCGTTCGCGATCGCCGACGCCACCGCGCTGACGGAGGCCGGCTACGTGGGCGAGGACGTGGAGAACATCCTCCTCAAGCTGATCCAGGCCGCCGACTACGACGTCAAGAAGGCCGAGACCGGGATCATCTACATCGACGAGATCGACAAGGTCGCGCGGAAGAGTGAAAATCCGTCGATCACCCGGGACGTCTCCGGCGAGGGCGTGCAGCAGGCCCTGCTGAAGATCCTGGAGGGCACCACGGCCTCGGTCCCGCCGCAGGGCGGCCGCAAGCACCCGCACCAGGAGTTCATCCAGATCGACACGACGAACGTGCTGTTCATCGTGGGCGGTGCGTTCGCCGGTCTGGAGAAGATCATCGAGTCCCGGGCGGGCGCCAAGGGCATCGGCTTCGGCGCGACCATCCGCTCCAAGCGGGAGCTGCAGTCCAAGGACCAGTTCGAGGACGTCATGCCCGAGGACCTGGTCAAGTTCGGCATGATCCCGGAGTTCATCGGCCGCCTCCCGGTCATCACCTCGGTCCACAACCTGGACCGCGAGGCCCTGCTCCAGATCCTCATCGAGCCGCGCAACGCGCTCGTCAAGCAGTACCAGCGCCTCTTCGAACTCGACGGCGTGGAGCTGGACTTCGAGCGCGAGGCCCTGGAGGCCATCGCCGACCAGGCGATCCTCCGCCAGACCGGCGCGCGCGGTCTCAGGGCCATCATGGAAGAGGTCCTCATGTCGGTGATGTACGAGGTCCCGTCCCGCAAGGACGTGGCCCGCGTCGTCGTCACGGCCGACGTCGTCCACTCCAACGTCAACCCGACCCTGATCCCGCGCGACGCCCGGGGCCGGGGCGCGGGGGAGCAGAAGTCGGCGTAACCTGCGTCAACACCGAAGCGCCGGACCCTCCTCGAAGGAGGGCCCGGCGTTTTCGCGTGCGTCGGTGCGTGCCGGCGGCGGCTACTTGGCGACGCGCGCCTCACCCCGCACATCGGCTGCGATCTTCGCCGACTCGTCCAGGGTGTACGTCTTCACACCCGCCGTCGGCTCCACGATGCCGATGGTGCTGTAGTCCGCCCAGATGCACATGTACGCCGTCTGGTCCTTGCCGGTGAGCTGGCTCTTGCCCGTCGCCTGCTGGCACTTCATCACCGCGCCGTCCAGACCGCCGGGCGAGACGGACTGCGCGTCGCCGACCAGCTTCACGTCGTCGTCGGAGGAGCTGTTCGCCTTCATCTGGGCGAAGGTGGTGTCCAGCGCCGCCTGCGGGTCCTTCACCGAGCCGTAGACGCCGAAGAAGGTGAAGTTCTCGGCGGTCTGCGCCTTGGCCACACTCGTCGGGTCGGTGGTGTCCAGGGAGTTCAGGTCGATGGTCGAGTAGAGGGAGCCGACCGAGGTCGCGCCGGTGACACCGGCCTTGGCGAGGTCGTTCGCGTCGCTCGAGCTGGCCTTCTCCTCCGAGGCGTCGCCGTACCGCTTGTACTTGCCGGACAGTAGTGAGGCCGGCGTGGTCAGCTTGTGCGGCCCGTCGTCCTTCACCGCGCCGGATCCGGTTCCGCCGAGCACGAAGTACGCCCCGACGCCGATCGCCGCCACCACCGCCACCGCCCCGATGACCAGCCCCGTCTTCTTCTTCCCGCCGCCCGGCGCCGGCGGCTGCGGAACGCCGTAGGGAGGCTGGCCGTAGGGGGGCTGCTGGCCGTACGGGTTCGGCTGCGGGGGAACGCCCTGCTGCGGGTAGCCGTAGCCCGGCTGCGGCGGCTGCTGCCCGTAGGGTCCCGGCTGCGGCGGGGCCGCGGGAGGGGCCTGCTGCGGGTAGCCGTAGCCGGGCTGGGGCGCCTGCGGCGGCTGGCCGTACGGACCCGGCTGCGGCCCGTAGGGTCCCGGCTGCTGCGGCGGCGGCGCGCCGTACGGGCCCGGCTGGTTGTGGCTCATCTCTGGGTTCCCCTCCAGATGCTTATGTGTTCCTGACATCCTGGCTCAGCCACGGGGAACTCACGGCACGGGGGTATCCACCGTTACAGAACAAACGAGTTTCGGGACACCGTCGGGACACCTCTAAACTGGGCCCCGTGACCGAGAATGCTCAGCAGCAGCCCACAGCGCCCAGCACCGAACTGCCGACCCAGTACGCGCCGGCCGACGTAGAGGGGCCGCTGTACAAGCGCTGGGTAGAGCGGGGTTACTTCGCGGCCGACGCCAAGAGCGACAAGCCCGCGTACACCATCGTCATCCCCCCGCCGAACGTCACCGGGTCGCTGCACCTGGGCCACGCCTTCCAGCACACGCTGATGGACGCGCTGACCCGCCGCAAGCGCATGCAGGGCTTCGAGTCGCTGTGGCTGCCCGGCATGGACCACGCCGGCATCGCCACCCAGAACAAGGTCGAGCAGCAGCTCGCCGAGGAGGGCAAGTCCCGTCAGGACCTCGGCCGCGAGGAGTTCGTCGACCGCGTCTGGCAGTGGAAGGAGGAGTACGGCGGCAGGATCCTCGGCCAGATGCGCCGGCTCGGCGACGGCGTCGACTGGGACCGCGAGCGCTTCACCATGGACGAGGGCCTGTCCAAGGCCGTCCAGACCATCTTCAAGAAGCTCTACGACGACGAGCTGATCTACCGCGCCGAGCGCATCATCAACTGGTGCCCGCGCTGTCTGACGGCCATCTCGGACATCGAGGTGGAGTACCAGGAGGACGACGGCGAGCTGGTCTCCATCAAGTACGGCGAGGGGGACGAGACGCTGGTCGTCGCCACCACCCGTGCGGAGACGATGCTCGGCGACACGGCCGTCGCCGTCCACCCGGACGACGAGCGGTACCGGCACCTGGTCGGCAAGCGCATCAAGCTCCCCCTGACGGACCGTACGATCCCCGTCGTCGCCGACACCCACGTCGACCCGGAGTTCGGCACGGGTGCCGTCAAGGTCACCCCCGCCCATGACCCGAACGACTTCGCGATCGGCCAGCGCCACGGCCTGGAGTCCATCACCGTGATGGACGAGCGCGCGGTCATCACCGTCCACGGCCCGTTCGAGGGCCTGGACCGCTTCGAGGCGCGCTCCGCGATCGTCGCCGCGCTGCGTTCGCAGGGCCGGATCGTCGCCGAGAAGCGGCCCTACGTCCACAGCGTCGGCCACTGCTCGCGCTGCAAGACCACCATCGAGCCGCGGCTGTCCATGCAGTGGTGGGTCAAGGTCGGCCCGCTGGCGAAGGCCGCCGGTGACGCGGTCCGCGACGGCCGGGTGAAGATCCACCTCGAGGACATGTCGAAGCGGTACTTCGACTGGGTCGACAACATGCACGACTGGTGCATCTCGCGCCAGCTGTGGTGGGGCCACCGCATCCCGGTCTGGTACGGCCCCGCCGGCGAGGTCGTCTGCGTCGGCCCCGACGAGCAGCCGCCCGGCACCGAGGCGGAGGGCTGGAAGCAGGACACCGACGTCCTCGACACCTGGTTCTCGTCCGGCCTGTGGCCGTTCTCCACCCTCGGCTGGCCCGAACAGACCGCGGACCTGCGCAAGTTCTACCCGACCGACGTCCTGCTCACCGGCCACGACATCATCTTCTTCTGGGTCGCCCGGATGATGATGTTCGGCCTGTACGCCATGGACGGCGAGGTCCCCTTCCGGACCATCGCGCTGACCGGTCTGGTCCGTGACGAGCGCGGCAAGAAGATGTCGAAGTCCTTCGGCAACGTCGTCGACCCGCTGGACTGGATGGACAAGTACGGCTCCGACGCCGTCCGCTTCACCCTGGCCCGCGGCGCCAACCCCGGCACCGACGTCCCGATCGGCGAGGAGTGGGTCCAGGCGTCCCGCAACTTCGCCAACAAGATCTGGAACGCGACCCGCTTCGCCCTGATGAACGGCGCGACCGTCGAGGGCCCGCTCCCGGACCCGTCGGAGATGTCGGCGACGGACCGGTGGATCCTCTCCCGTCTCAACAAGACGGTCGCCGAAGTCGACGCGTTCTACGACGACTTCCAGTTCGCGAAGCTCTCCGACTGCCTCTTCCACTTCGCGTGGGACGAGGTCTTCGACTGGTACGTCGAGCTGTCCAAGACGACGTTCCAGGCGGGCGGCCGGGGCGCCGAGGTCTCCCAGCGCGTCCTGGGCGAGGTCCTGGACATCACCCTGAAGCTGCTGCACCCGGTCGTCCCGTTCGTCACGGACACCCTGTGGACCACGCTGACCGGCGGCGAGTCGGTCGTGATCGCCGGCTGGCCGGCCGACAGCGGCTTCCGTGACGACACGGCGGAGAAGGAGATCGAGACCCTCCAGTCCGTCATCACCGAGGTCCGCCGGTTCCGCGCCGACCAGGGCCTGCAGCCCGGCCAGCGGGTCCCGGCGCGGCTGACCCTCGACGGCACGGCGCTGGCCCCGCACGAGGCGGCCATCCGCCAGCTGCTGCGCCTCCAGCCCGAGGGCGACGCCTTCGCGGCGACGGCGACCCTCCCGGTGGCCGGCGCCACGGTCGCCCTCGACCTCTCCGGCACCATCGACGTCGCCGCCGAGCGCAAGCGCCTCGCGAAGGACCTCGCGGCCGCCGAGAAGGAGAAGGCCCAGGCGACGGCCAAGCTCGGCAACGAGGCGTTCCTGGCGAAGGCCCCGGACAACGTGGTGGAGAAGATCCGCACCCGCCTCGCCAAGGCCGACGAGGACATCGCCCGCATCCAGGCCCAGCTGGACTGCCTCCCGGAGGCGTAGCAGCGGGGCCCCGCCCCAGGGGCCCCGCACGTGGTCGAGACGTCCCCGCAGGCGTCCGGCAGCCCTTCCGACCGGGCTGCCGGACGCCTGTCGGCGTTTCCCCGTCACACAGCACGCACCAGCCACCGCCCTACAATCCAAAAGTAGGAACATGACCTTAATGTTCCGTTTTGGTGCCATGCGGCGGAGGGAACGCCCATATGCAGCACAGGGGCCGGACGAGAACGCCCCCGCACAGGGGACTGGTTCCCCTGACGGCCGGCGCGGGCGGCCTGCTCGCCGTGCTCATCGGCCTCGTCTTCCTGATGCTGGTGCTCGCGATCCAGGACGCCCAGCACTCCCTGCTCTCCGCGAGGAGCGGCCGGCCGGCCCTGGACCAGATGGGGGTGGTCCAGGGGACCGTCCTCGACATGGAGGGCGGCCAGCGCAGCTACGTCATCACCCGGCAGGACGAGTTCCTCAAGCCCTGGCAAGCCGCCCGGGCCGCGTTCCCCGCACAGGCCCAGCGGCTCGTGGACCTCAGCACGTCCCCCGCCCAGCGGCAGCTCGCCCGGCGGATCCAGCGGTCCGGCCAGTCCTTCGTCGACGACTACTCCGTCCCGCTGGTGGCCGAGGCCCGGCGCGGCGACCCCGACGCGAGCAGCACCGCGCGGACGCTGGAGGGCAAGCAGCGGCTCGACGCGCTCCGGGCCCAGTTCTCCCGCTACCTCCACGACGAGCGCGCCGCGATCAGCCGGCGCGAGAACGCCCTGGAGGCCCGGATGCGCATGCTGACGATCACCGCGTCCGTCGGCGTCGGCGCCGCGGTCCTCCTGATCGTCGCCTACGGCGCCTACGTCTCCCGGGTGATCGTCTGGCCGGTGCGCAGGATGGCCCGCTTCGCGACCCGGCTCGCCGCCGGGGACCTGGGCGCCCGGGTGCCGCTCTCCGGACGCCGGGAGATCGGGCAGCTGGAGACGGCCTTCAACACCATGGCGGGCTCGCTGGAGAAGAGCCACCGGCGGCTGCGGCTGCTCTACGACGCCGGTACCGCCCTCGGCAACACCCTGGACGTGGGGCGGACCGCCGACGAACTGGTGCGGGTGGCCGTCCCCCGCTTCGCCGACTTCGTCACCGTCGACCTGGAGGAGTCCGTGCTGCACGGCGGGGAGCCGACGGCCACCGAGACCGTCCTGCGGCGCGTCGCCCGGGGCGGCGTCCGCGACGACTCCCCGCTGGACCCCGCCGGCGCCCTGATCGCCGTGGACCCGCCGCCCGGTGCCACCCGCCACACCGCCACCGCCGCGGCCCTCATAGCCGACCTGAGGGTCACCCGCAGGGCGACGTTCCCCGACGCGCGGCGCACCGAAAAGCTCCTCGACTACGGCATGCGCTCGCTGATCACCGTGCCGCTGTCGGCCCAGGGCGTCCTGATGGGGGTGATCGTCTTCTGGCGCACCCGGGACTCCCCGCCGTTCGAGGAGGACGACCTGTCCGACGCGGAGGAACTCGCCGCGAAGTCCGCGACCGCCATCGACAACGCGCGCCGCTACACCAGGGAGCGCGAGACCGCGCTGGCGCTCCAGCGCAGCCTGCTCCCGCACGTCATGCCCGACTGCCCGAGCGTCGACTTCGCCTACCGCTACCTGCCCACCGGTACCCGGGCCGGCGTCGGCGGCGACTGGCTCGACGTGATCCCGCTGTCGGGCACCCGGATCGCCCTGGTCGTCGGGGACGTCGTCGGCCACGGCATCGAGGCCTCCGCCACCATGGGCCGGCTGCGCACGGCGGTGCGCACCCTCGCGGACGTCGACCTGCCCCCCGACGAACTGCTCACCCATCTCGACGACCTGGTCCTGCACCTCGACGACGGCGCCGGGGAACAGGCCGGCGAGCTGGGCTCGACCTGCCTGTACGCCGTGTACGACCCGGTCTCGCGGCACTGCTCCCTGGCCAGCGCGGGCCATCCGCTGCCCTTCGTGATCACCCCCCAGGGGGAGGTGGAGGCGGCCCCCGGCCGGCCCGGCCCGCCGCTCGGGCTCGGCGGGCTGCCGTTCGAGACCACCGACCTGGACCTCACCGAGGGCGCCACCCTCGCCCTGTTCAGCAACGGCCTGGTGCACTCCCGCGACCTCGACCTCGGCCACGGCCTCGACCGGCTGCGCCGCGCGCTCCTCGCGTCCGCCCGGAAGGGGGAGTCGCTGGAAGCGGCCTGCGACCGGGTGGTGGCCGCGCTGCGCATCGGCGAACCCGCCGACGACGTCACCCTGCTGCTCGCCCGCACCCGCGCCCTGCCCGCCGACCACGTGGCCGCCTGGGAGATCCTCGCGGACCCCGAGCACGTCGCCAGGGCCCGGACCCTGACCACCGACCAGCTCGCCGCCTGGAAGCTGGACGAACTGTCGTTCACCACCGAACTGGTGGTCAGCGAACTCGTCACGAACGCCGTCCGCTACGGCGCCCCGCCGATCCAGCTGCGGCTCATCCGCGACACCAGGACGCTGATCTGCGAGGTCTCCGACGGCAGCAGCACCGCCCCGCACCTGCGGCGGGCCCGGGTCTCCGACGAGGGCGGCCGTGGCCTGCTGCTGGTGGCCCAGCTCACCCGGCGGTGGGGCACCAGGCAGACCGCCGCCGGCAAGACGATCTGGTGCGAGCAGGCACTCCCGGCGCCCGACGCGTCCACGCGTCCGCAGGGCTCCGTAGACTGGTGCCGTGAGTGATCTGCCCCCGCGCGACCCCCATGAGAGCTTCGACGGCGACTTCGAGGACGCCTTCGAGGACGGCTTCGACGACATCGTCGCGGCCGAGACGGACCGCGACCCCGATCTCGCGGTGATCGAGGCCGGCAGCCGGACCCTGCGCACCCGGGGCGGCCCGCAGCAGGGCGACGTCCCGGGCCGCCCCGAGGACCCCGAGGTCGACCGGGCCCTGCGCGAGGTGGAGGCGGAGCTCGCCACCCGCTGGGGCGAGACCAAGCTGGAGCCGTCGGTCACCAGGATCGCCGCCCTCATGGACGTGCTGGGCGAGCCGCAGCGGTCGTACCCCTCGATCCACATCACCGGCACCAACGGCAAGACCTCCACCGCCCGCATGGTCGAGGCCCTGCTCGGCGCCTTCGAACTCCGTACCGGCCGCTACACCAGCCCGCACGTGCAGTCGATCACCGAGCGCATCAGCCTCGACGGGGCCCCGATCTCCGCCGAGCGGTTCATCGAGACGTACAACGACATCAAGCCCTACGTCGAGATGGTCGACGCGCAGCAGGAGTACCGGCTCTCCTTCTTCGAGGTGCTCACCGGCATGGCGTACGCGGCCTTCGGGGACGCCCCCGTGGACGTCGCCGTCGTCGAGGTCGGCATGGGCGGCTCCTGGGACGCCACGAACGTCATCGACGGGGACGTCGCCGTCGTCACCCCGATCGACCTCGACCACACCGACCGGCTGGGCGGCACCACCGCCGAGATCGCCGGCGAGAAGGCCGGCATCATCAAGCAGGACGCGACGGTCATCCTGGCCCAGCAGCCCGTCGACGCGGCGCAGGTCCTGCTGAAGAAGGCCGTGGAGGTCGACGCCACCGTGGCCCGCGAGGGCCTCGAGTTCGGCGTCGTCGCCCGCCAGGTCGCCGTCGGCGGCCAGCTGCTCACCCTGCGCGGCCTCGGCGGCGAGTACGACGAGGTCTACCTGCCCCTGCACGGCCCCTACCAGGCCCACAACGCGGCCGTCGCGCTCGCCGCGGTGGAGGCGTTCTTCGGGGTCGGCTCCCAGCGCCCCGAGCCCCTCGACATCGACACCGTCCGCAAGGCCTTCGCGGCCGTCTCGTCCCCCGGCCGTCTCGAAGTCGTACGACGCTCTCCCACCGTCGTCCTCGACGCCGCCCACAACCCGGCCGGCGCCCGCGCCACCGCCGAGGCCGTCGGTGAGGCCTTCGACTTCAGCCGGCTGATCGGCGTGGTCGGGGCCAGCGGCGACAAGAACGTCCGGGGCCTCCTGGAGGCCTTCGAGCCGATCTTCGCCGAGGTCGTCGTCACCCAGAACTCCAGCCACCGCGCGATGGACGCGGACGAGCTGGCCGCGGTCGCCGTCGAGGTGTTCGGCGAGGACCGCGTCCAGGTCGAGCCGCGGCTGCCCGACGCCCTGGAGGCCGCGATCACGCTGGCCGAGGAAGAGGGCGAGTTCGCGGGCGGCGGCGTGCTGGTCACCGGCTCCGTCATCACCGTGGGCGAGGCCCGACTGCTCCTCGGGAGGGGCTGACCATGCGCACGCTCTGCTCGTCCACCCTGATCGGCGAGTTCTTCGTCATCGGCTTCGCCGCCCTCGTCGCCATGAAGGACCCCGACCTGTCCACCTCCACGGTGTGGCTGGTCAGCGGCATCGCGATGTTCCTCTGCCTGGCCCTGTGCGGCGTGCTCACCCGCCCGGCCGGCATCGCCCTCGGCTGGGCCCTGCAGATCGCCCTGATCGCCTCCGGGATCTTCGTCCCGACCATGTACTTCATGGGCGCGATCTTCGCCGGTCTCTGGTGGGCCTCCGTGCACTACGGCAGAAAGATCGACGAGGCAAAGGCCCGCTTCGCGGCCCAGAACACCCAGGACAGCCCGTCGGGGGTGTGAGGGCCGGGGGCGGTCGGTACGGCATCCCAGGCTGCCGGGGTGTGGGGGCGGGAGCTGGTTGCGACGACGTCGCCGTCCGTCGGGCGTGTGGGGACGAAGTCCGGTCGGCACCACATCCGCCTGTCGGGGTGTGGGGACGGAGGCTGGTTGGCACCACATCCGCCTGTCGGGGTGTGGGGACGGAGGCTGGTTGGCACCACATCCGCCTGTCGGGGTGTGGGGACGAAGTCCGTTCGGCACCACATCCGCCTGTCGGCGTGGAGGGACGAAGTCCGGTCGGCACCACGCACCCGCCTCTCGGGCGTGTGAGGACGAAGGCCGGACAGTGCCACACCCCAGCCCGTCCGGCGTTCGAGGACGAGGCCGTTCAGGCCGAAGCGGGGGTCCGGGGGCGCAGCCCCCGAAGGCGGCCGCCCCCACCGACCTGCACACTGTGTAACGGACGCTCAGACCGGCCCTGTAGCCTCTCCTCACCGCACCCGGCCAGTACCGAAGGAGCCCTCCCGTGACTCAGCGCACCCTCGTCCTGCTCAAGCCCGACGCCGTCCGTCGGGGCCTGACCGGCGAGATCATCAGCCGTATCGAGCGCAAGGCCGGCTGGCAGATCACCGCGCTGGAGCTGCGCACCCTGGAGCGCGCCACGCTGGAGCAGCACTACGGCGAGCACGTCGGCAAGCCGTTCTACGAGCCGCTGGTGGAGTTCATGTCCTCCGGCCCGTCCGTCGCCCTGATCGTCGAGGGCGAGCGGGTCATCGAGGGCATCCGCGCCCTGGCCGGCCCCACCGACCCGATCGCGGCCGCGCCCGGCTCCATCCGCGGTGACTTCGGCGTCATCGTCCGCGAGAACCTGATCCACGCCTCCGACTCGGAGGAGTCCGCCGAACGCGAGGTCAAGATCTTCTTCCCCGGCCGTGCGTAGCCGTCACGGGCCCGTACAAGGGCCCGTACGGAGTTTTCGTGGAAGTTCTTGACGAGGCGTCAGCCGTGTGGGCGGCGTGACCTGGGGCGGCCGAACGATTTCGGCCGTCCCTCGGCATATGCGTGCCGATCGGGGGAACGAGTGGCCCCGTCGGACCGTCTCCACAAGCGAGGCGCCCGTACACGTGCTGACAATGGCGAAGACCCTCGCGCAGTGTTCGTGCAGGCGCGTCTACGATGGAAGCCTTCACGTCACAGCACCCACTTCGCCGACCTGAAGTGCCCTCAAAAGCTCCCAGGAAGGCCAGACGAATCCTGATGGGGAACTCAATGTCGTTCATCGGCCGTGACATGGCTGTCGACCTCGGGACCGCCAACACGCTGGTGTACGTCAGGGGTCGCGGGATCGTACTCAACGAGCCGTCCGTTGTCGCGATCAATACGAACACCGGTGGAATTCTTGCGGTCGGCGCGGAGGCGAAGAAGATGATCGGGCGCACGCCCGGCAACATCGTCGCCGTGCGTCCGCTGAAGGACGGCGTCATCGCCGACTTCGAGATCACCGAGCGGATGCTCCGCTACTTCATCCTCAAGATCCACAAGCGGCGGTACCTCGCCCGGCCGCGTGTGGTCGTGTGCGTGCCCTCCGGCATCACCGGTGTCGAGCGCCGTGCGGTCATCGAGGCGTCGTCGCAGGCCGGTGCCCGCCAGGTGCACATCATCGAGGAGCCCATGGCCGCCGCCATCGGCTCCGGCCTGCCGGTCCACGAGGCCACCGGCAACATGGTGGTGGACATCGGCGGCGGCACCACGGAGGTCGCGGTCATCTCGCTCGGCGGCATCGTCACCGCCCAGTCCATCCGCGTCGCGGGCGACGAGCTGGACAACGCGATCATCCAGCACATCAAGAAGGAGTACTCGCTCCTCCTCGGTGAGCGGACGGCCGAACAGATCAAGATCACGATCGGTTCGGCGTACGAACTCGACTCCGACGAGCACACCGAGATCCGCGGCCGGGACCTAGTCTCCGGCCTGCCCAAGACCGTGGTCATCTCCGCCGCCGAGGTCCGCAAGGCGATCGAGGAGCCGGTCAACGCGATCGTGGACGCCGTCAAGACCACGCTCGACAAGTGCCCGCCGGAGCTGTCCGGCGACATCATGGACAGGGGAATCGTTCTGACCGGCGGCGGAGCCCTGCTGCGCGGTCTGGACGAGCGGCTGCGCCGGGAGACCGGCATGCCGATCCACATCGCCGAGGACCCGCTGGACAGCGTGGCGCTCGGCTCCGGCAAGTGCGTCGAGGAGTTCGAGGCGCTCCAGCAGGTCCTTGACGCCCAGCCGCGCAGATGACGTAACTCTTCGATTCCGCCGTACGAGACGACCCCCTCTCGTGCGGCGGATCGTTGATATCGAGGCATAGGCTCACACCGAGCGTGTTCCCCCCCCCACACACACACGCACACAAGCCTCCCCCCTGTAGACCTCCGCCCCCCACATGCTTCACGAACTCCCGTAATCAAGCTCCGCAAGTTCCTATTGAGGAAGGCACGGCCGCCGCACGTGAGGGACACGAAAGAGAGCCGGCTGCTCCTGGTGCTGCTGATCGCCATCGCGTTCGCGCTGATCACGGTGGACATCCGAGGTGGCAGGAACTCCCCGGTAGACGGCGCCCGGCAGGCCGCGGCCGCGGTCTTCGGCCCGATCGAGAACGGCATGTCGACGGTGGTGGACCCGGTCGGAAACGCCGTCTCCGCCGTCCGTGACTCCGGCGAACGCCACGACCGGCTGGCCCGGTTGGAGAAGCAGAACGCGGCCCTCAAGGCGAAGCTCGGCAGCGACGACCGCAACCGCAGCCGCCTCACCCAGCTCGAGAAGATGCTGAACGTCGCCGCCGAGGGCCAGTACGGCATCAAGGGCGCCCAGGTCATCGCCATAGGGTCGGCGCAGGGCTTCTCCTGGACCGTCACCATCGACGTCGGCTACAACGACGGCATCAAGCGGGACATGACCGTCCTCAACGGCAACGGCCTGGTCGGCCGCGTGACCACCGTCGGCCCGGACGCCTCCACCGTGCTGCTCGCCAACGACCCCGACTTCACCGTCGGCACCCGCATGGAGGGCAGCGACGAACTCGGCTTCGCCTCCGGACAGGGCGACCGCCCGCTGCGCGTCGAACTCCTCGACAGCAAGGCCGAGGTGAAGAAGGGCGACCGGCTCGTCACCTTCGGCTCCCAGGGCGACAAGCCGTTCGTGCCCGGCGTCCCGGTCGGCACCGTCACCCGCGTCGACCCGTCCAACGGCGGCCTGACCCGCACCCTGTACGTCACGCCGTTCGTGTCCTTCACCAAGCTCGACATCGTCGGCGTGGTCGTCCAGGCACCGAAGAAGGACCCCCGCGACGAGGTGCTCCCGGCCAAGCCGAAGCCGACCCCCACCCCGACGGTGACCGTCACGGTCACCCCCTCCGCGGACGCGAGCACCAACGCGTCCGACACCACCGGCCAGCAGCAGTAGGAGCTGAATCCCCCATGCGCGTCAACCGGATCCTGCTCTCCGCCGCCCTGGTCGTCGTCGCGCTGGTGATCCAGGTGAGCGTCCTCGCCCGCCTGCACCTGCCCGGCGCCGTCCCCGACCTCATGCTGCTCACCGTCCTCGGCCTCGCCATGGTCTACGGCCATGTGGGCGGCGCCCTCGTCGGCTTCGGCGCCGGACTCCTCGCCGACCTCGCCCCGCCCGCCGACCACGCGGCCGGCCGCTACGCCCTGGTGCTCTGCGTCGTCGGCTACTTCGCCGGCCTCATCAAGCCGGAGAACGGCCGCCTGAAGTCCGCCACCGGCCCGATGCTCGTCGTGGTCGCCGCCGCCGTCGGCTCCACCCTGCTGTACGCCGGCGTCGGCGCCCTCGTCGGCGACACCGCCGCGCGGCACGTCGGCATGACCAGCCTGCTGATCACGGCCGCCCTCTACGACCTGCTGCTCGCCCCGTTCGTGGTCCCCGGCGTCATGGCTCTGGCCCGCCGCGCCGACCACGACCCGCTCACCGAGGCCAACTCCGGCTCCAAGGCGGGCGACATCTCCGCGGGCTGGATCTCGTCCGGCACCGGCATGCGCATCGGCGGCCAGCGCGGCGGCCTCGGCGGCCTCAAGGCCAAGGCCCGTACCCGCACGGTCCGCGTCGGCCGCATCAAGGGGGTCAAGCGCCTGTGAACGGGGGTGAGTTCACCCGAACGGGTGCACGACGGCGGAACGCGGCCTCACAGGTAGATCGTTCATCATTCGTACGCGCACGCGCATTTGTGCCGGGAGAGGGGGAGACAGCCCAGTGACCAACATTCCCGAGACCGGTCGGACCCCACGCGTCCAGATCCGTCTCGTCGTCATCCAGATCCTCGTCCTCTCCCTGCTCGGCACCCTCGGCGGCCGCCTGTGGTACCTGCAGATCCGCGAGGGCGCCGAGTACCAGAAGGAGGCCTCCGGCAACCACGTCCAGCAGGTCGTCGAGCCCGCCGTGCGCGGCTCCATCCTGGACGCCCGCGGAGTCCCCCTCGCGGACAACGAGACCCGCCTGGTCGTCTCCGCCTCCCGCACCGACCTGCTCAAGCAGAAGGACGACGGCAAGGCCGTCCTGACCAAGCTCGCCGGCGTCCTCGGGATGAAGCCCGAGGAGGTCATGCAGAAGGTCCGCCTCTGCGACGCCAAGACCCCCCAGCCCTGCTGGAACGGCTCGCCGTACCAGCCGATCCCGATCACCGACAAGGCCACCGCCAAGCAGGCCCTGCAGATCCGCGAGCGCTCCGAGGACTTCCCCGGCATCACCGCCGAGCCCGAGGCGGTCCGCCGCTACGCGGGCCCCGGCAAGTCCAACACCGCCCAGGTCCTCGGCTACCTCTCCCCGGTCACCGACGACGAGATCGAGCAGGCCAAGGACACCTCCTCCCCGTACCTGCGCTCCGACCAGGTCGGCCGGTCGGGCCTGGAGCGCGAGTACGACAAGGAGTTGCGCGGCAAGGCGGGCGTCACCCGCTACGAGGTCGACAACCTCGGCCGCGTCATCGGCAAGGCCAAGTCCGACGCCGCCGAGCCCGGTTCCAACCTGGTCACCAGCATCGACTCCCGCGTCCAGCGGGTCGCCGAGAACGAGCTGGACAAGGCGATGAAGGCCGCCCGCCAGCAGTACGACAGCATCACCCACGAGAACTACAAGGCCGACTCCGGCGCCGTCGTCGTCATGGAGGCCAAGACCGGCCGGATCGTCGCCATGGCCTCCGCCCCGACCTACGACCCGAACGTGTGGGTCGGCGGCATCTCCGCGAAGGACTACAAGGCCCTCACCGGCAAGGACTCCGACTACCCGCTGCTGAACCGGGCCATACAGGGTCAGGCGGCACCCGGTTCGACGTTCAAGGTGGTCTCCACCGCCGCCGCGGTCAACGCCGGCTACGCCTGGGACGGCGGCTACCCCTGCACCAGCTCCTACTCGGTGGGCGGCCAGGTCTTCAAGAACTTCGAGGGCGAGAACTTCGGCGACATCTCCCTGGGCCGCGCCCTGGAGGTCTCCTGCGACACAGTCTTCTACGGCCTCGCCGACCGCGAGTGGAAGAAGGACGGCGGCATCAACCCGAAGCCGGGCGAGCCGAAGGACTACTTCTTCAAGACCGCCCACCAGTTCGGCCTCGGCAAGGAGACCGGCATCGACCTGCCCAACGAGGTCACCGGCCGCGTCCCCGACCGCCAGTGGAAGATCGACTACTGGAAGGCCAACAAGGACGCCTGGTGCAAGTCCGGCAAGAAGGACGGCACCTACGTCGAGAAGATTGAGTACGAGAACTGCCTCGAAGGCAACAAGATGCGCGAGGGCGACGAGATCAACTACTCCATCGGCCAGGGCGACACCCTCGTCACGCCGATACAGGAGGCGATGATCTACGGCGCCGTGGCCAACGGCGGCACCGAGTACCAGCCGACCATCGGCAAGGCGATCATCAGCGCCGACGGCAGGACCGTCCAGGAGATCAAGCCCAAGGTGGTCCGCAAGCTGCCGGTCACCCAGGCCACCCTCAAGGGCATGGACGAGGCCTTCGCGGGCGTCATCACCCGCGGTACGGCGGCCTGGAAGTTCGGCGGCTGGCCGCAGGACAAGATCGCCCTGCACGGCAAGACCGGTACCGCCGAGGTCTACGGCAAGCAGACCACGTCGTGGCTGGCCACCTACAGCAAGGACTACACGGTCATCATGACCATCTCCCAGGCCGGTACCGGTTCCGGTGCCTCCGGTGAGGCGGTCCGCAACATCTACAGCGCGCTGTACGGCGTCTCCGCCGACGGCTCCATCGACAAGAACAAGGCGCTGCTCTACACCCCGCAGAAGGGCCTGCCGAAGGTCCGCACGGACGGCACGATCGAGTCCCCGAAGGTCTCCAAGGACCCGGCGAAGGACTTCCAGGTCTACTCCCAGCAGGGCGACAAGAACACCGGCAACGGGCAGACCCCGGCCGGCACCACGGCCTCACCGTCCGCGGGCAACCGCGACACCCGCAGACGAGCCCGCAGGCGCGGAAGCCGGAGGATGCTCACATGACCGGCGTCAACAGCTTCTCCGTCTCCGGGTACGGCCCGGCCCGGGCCGGCTGGACCCGGATCTTCGCCCGGGACTCGCTGACCCGCCGCCTGGACTGGCCGATGCTGCTGGCGGCGGTCGCCCTGTCCCTGCTCGGCTCGGTGCTGGTCTACTCGGCGACCCGCAACCGCACCGAGATCAACCAGGGCGACCCGTACTACTTCCTGGTCCGGCACCTGATGAACACCGGCATCGGGCTCGCCCTGATGATCGGCACCATCTGGGTCGGCCACCGCCAGCTGCGCAACGCCGTGCCGATCCTCTACGGCCTCTCCCTGCTGGGCATCCTCGCGGTGCTCACCCCGCTGGGCGCCACCATCAACGGCAGCCGCAACTGGATCGTCTTCGGCGGCGGTTTCTCGCTGCAGCCCGCCGAGTTCGTGAAGATCACGATCATTCTGGGCATGGCGATGATACTGGCGGCGCGGGTGGACGCCGGTGACAAGAAGTACCCCGACCACCGCACCGTCCTGCAGTCCCTGGGCCTGGCCGCGGTCCCGATCCTGATCGTGCTGCTCATGCCCGACCTCGGCACGGTCCTGGTCATGGTGACCATCATCCTCGGCGTGCTGCTCGCCTCCGGCGCCTCCAACCGCTGGGTCTTCGGCCTGCTCGCCGCCGGCGTGACCGGCTGCGTCGTCATCTGGCAGCTGCACATCCTGGACGAGTACCAGATCGCCCGCTTCGCCGCCTTCGCCAACCCGAGCCTCGACCCGGCCGGCGTCGGCTACAACACCAACCAGGCCCGCATCGCCATCGGCTCCGGCGGCCTGACCGGCGCCGGCCTGTTCCACGGCTCGCAGACCACCGGCCAGTTCGTCCCCGAGCAGCAGACAGACTTCGTCTTCACGGTCGCGGGGGAGGAGCTGGGCTTCGTCGGCGCAGGCCTGATCATCGTGCTCCTCGGGGTCATCCTGTGGCGCGCCTGCCGTATCGCCCGCGAGGCGACCGAGCTGTACGGCACGATCGTCGCGGCGGGGATCGTTGCGTGGTTCGCGTTCCAGGCCTTCGAGAACATCGGCATGACCCTCGGCATCATGCCGGTCACCGGCCTGCCCCTGCCGTTCGTGTCCTACGGCGGTTCGTCGATGTTCGCGGTGTGGGTGGCGGTGGGGCTGCTGCAGTCGATCAGGGCGCAGCGGCCCATGTCCGCATAGCCTGCTCCGCCCGGGGGACTCGGGGAGGTGAACACATCAACCGATCTGTTCACCTCCCGTACCAATTCAGTCTTCCTGTGATTTACCCGCTTTGGCCTCTGCCTCCGCGGCGGCCCGACCACTAGATTCAACTCATGGCGGATACGAAGCGTGAAATCGAGCGCAAGTACGAATCCGAAGACAGCGGTCTGCCCGATCTGACCGGCGTCGCAGGAGTGGCGAACGTCGTGGACAAGGGCACCGCCGACCTCGACGCGACCTACCACGACACCTCCGACCTGCGCCTGGCCTCGGCCAAGGTCACCCTGCGCCGCCGCAGCGGAGGCAGCGACGCCGGCTGGCACCTCAAACTCCCCGTCGCCCCCGGCGTCCGGGACGAGATCCACGCCCCCCTCTCCGACACCCTCCCCGGCGAACTCGCCGCCCTCGCCCGCTCCCGGGTCCGCGAGGGCCAGCTGGTCCCGGTGATCCGGCTGCGCACCACCCGCGACGTCGAGCACCTCGTCGACGCCGACGGCGCCCTGCTCGCCGAGGTGAGCGTCGACCGCGTCCGGGCCGACCGGCTCTTCGGCGGCGACGGCCGGGCCCAGTGGACCGAGATCGAGGTGGAACTCGCCGACGGCGGCGACCCCGCCTTCCTCGACAAGGTGGAGAAACGGTTGGGCAAGGCGGGCGTACGCCCCTCCACGTCCGCGTCCAAACTCGCCCGCGCCCTGGCCGAGACGAAGGGCGGCAAACCGCGCCCGCCGAAGACCGGCCCCGCCGCACCCGTCACGGCGGGCGACCACGTCATGGCCTACGTCCGCGCCCAGCGCGACGCGATCGTCGAGCTCGACCCCGCCGTCCGCCTGGACACCGAGGAAGGCGTGCACGACATGCGGGTCGCCACCCGCCGGCTGCGCAGCACCTTCCGCACCTTCGGCAAGGTCCTCGACCGCCGGGTCACCGACCCGATCGCCGACGAGCTGAAATGGCTGGCCGGCGAACTGGGCCTCGGCCGCGACCAGGAGGTCCTCGCCGAACGCCTGATGTCGGCCCTCGCCGACGTACCCCCCACCCTCGTCCACGGCCCCGTCCACGACCGCATCCACCACTGGGCCGAGGCGAGCGAACGCGGCTCCCGCAGCCGGCTCCTCGGCGTTCTCGACTCGGCCCGCTACCTGGCGCTCCTCGACACCCTGGACGCCCTGGCCGCCGACCCGCCCCTGCTGAAGGCGGCCGCCAAGGACCCCGAGCGAGTCCTCGCCAAAGCCGTCCACAAGGACTTCGCCAAGGTCACCGACCTGATCGAGACGGCCATGGCCGAGCCCCCCGGCCACGACCGCGACCTCGGCCTGCACGAGGCCCGCAAGAAGGCCAAACGCACCCGCTACGCCGCCGAGGCCGCCCGCCCCGCCCTCGGCAAGCCGGCCAAGACCATGGTCAGGTCCATGAAGTCCCTGCAGGGCATGCTCGGCGAACACCAGGACAGCGTCATGGCCCGCGAGACCCTGCGCGAGCTGTCCGCGGTGGCCCACGCGGCCGGGGAGAGCGCGTTCACGTACGGGCTGCTGTACGGCCGCGAGGAACAGCGGGCGGCGGCGGTGGAGGCGGAGGCCCCCGGGGCCTGGGAGGACATCAAGGCCGGGGCGCCGGTGTGATCCGCGCGTACGGGGGAGTCCGCCGACCGGGTTAGGCTTGATGGTCACCCTTCCCGGCCACCGGTCGGGGGGCGCCCCCAGCCACCACACAAAGGTCCGCGAGATGCCTGCCGAAGCCGCCGCTCAGGTCGCCGAGTCTGTGTTCCCGCAGCTCGAAGCTCTGCTCCCGCACGTGCAGAAGCCGATCCAGTACGTCGGCGGAGAGCTCAACTCCACGGTCAAGCCGTGGGAGGCCTGCGACGTCCGCTGGGCGCTCATGTACCCGGACGCGTACGAGGTCGGCCTGCCCAACCAGGGCGTCATGATCCTCTACGAGGTTCTCAACGAGCAGGAGGGCGTCCTCGCCGAGCGCACCTACAGCGTGTGGCCGGACCTGGAAGCGCTGATGCGGGAGCACGGCGTCCCCCAGTTCACGGTCGACAGCCACCGCCCGGTCAAGGCCTTCGACGTGTTCGGCCTGTCCTTCTCCACCGAGCTCGGCTACACGAACATGCTCACCGCCCTCGACCTCGCGGGCATTCCCCTGGAGTCGAGGAACCGTACGATCGACGACCCGATCGTGCTGGCCGGCGGCCACGCCGCCTTCAACCCGGAACCGATCGCGGACTTCATCGACGCGGCGATCATCGGCGACGGCGAGCAGGCCGTCCTCGACATGACGAAGATCATCCGCGAGTGGAAGGCGGAGGGCCGCCCCGGCGGCCGTGAGGAGGTCCTCCTCCGCCTGGCCCGGACCGGCTCCGTCTACATCCCGGCGTTCTACGACGTCGAGTACCTCCCCGACGGCCGGATCGCCCGCGTGGTCCCCAACCGGTCGGGCGTTCCGTGGCGCGTCTCCAAGCACACCGTCATGGACCTGGACGAGTGGCCGTACCCCAAGCAGCCCCTCGTCCCGCTCGCCGAGACCGTCCACGAGCGCATGTCCGTCGAGATCTTCCGCGGCTGCACGCGCGGCTGCCGCTTCTGCCAGGCCGGCATGATCACCCGCCCGGTGCGGGAGCGGTCGATCACGGGCATCGGCGAGATGGTCGACAAGGGCCTCAAGGCCACCGGTTTCGAGGAGGTCGGGCTGCTCTCGTTGTCGAGCGCCGACCACTCGGAGATCGGCGACATCGCCAAGGGCCTGGCCGACCGCTACGAGGAGGACAAGATCGGCCTGTCCCTCCCCTCCACCCGCGTCGACGCCTTCAACATCGACCTGGCCAACGAACTGACCCGCAACGGCCGCCGCTCCGGCCTCACCTTCGCCCCCGAAGGCGGCTCGGAACGCATCCGCAAGGTCATCAACAAGATGGTCTCCGAGGACGACCTGATCCGCACCGTCTCGACGGCCTACGGCAACGGCTGGCGCCAGGTGAAGCTCTACTTCATGTGCGGCCTGCCCACCGAGACCGACGACGACGTCCTCCAGATCGCCGACATGGCGACCAAGGTCATCGCCAAGGGCCGCGAGGTCTCCCGCTCCAACGACATCCGCTGCACGGTGTCCATCGGCGGCTTCGTCCCCAAGCCCCACACCCCCTTCCAGTGGGCCCCGCAGCTCTCCGCCGAGGAGACGGACGCGCGCCTGGAGAAGCTCCGCGACAAGATCCGCGGCGACAAGAAGTACGGCCGCTCGATCGGCTTCCGCTACCACGACGGCAAGCCCGGCATCGTCGAGGGCCTCCTCTCCCGCGGCGACCGCCGCATCGGCGCCGTCATCCGCGCCGTCTACGAGGACGGCGGCCGCTTCGACGGCTGGCGCGAGCACTTCTCCTACGACCGCTGGATGGCCTGCGCCGACAAGGCCCTCGCCCCCTTCGGCGTCGACGTCGACTGGTACACCACCCGCGAGCGCACCTACGAGGAGGTCCTCCCCTGGGACCACCTCGACTCGGGCCTGGACAAGGACTGGCTCTGGGAGGACTGGCAGGACGCCCTCGACGAGACAGAGGTCGAGGACTGCCGCTGGACCCCCTGCTTCGACTGCGGAGTCTGCCCGCAGATGGACACCTCCATCCAGATCGGCCCGACGGGCAAGAAACTGCTGCCGCTGACGGTCAAGAACGCGGGGGCGACGCCGGCTTCGAGTGAGCACGTGCACTGAGGCGCCGCTCGCGCTCTCAGGTACCGAGGAACTCGGGGACGAAGATGTCCTCGCTGGTGAGCAGCCGCCGGGAGAGGCCCTGCTCGTGGTGGTAGCGCAGGAATGTGTCGACGGCCCTGCGGTTGGCGGCGACGCCGTAGGGCCACCAGTCCTCGCCCAGCAGACGCCGGTTGTCCTCGAACAGCTTGCTGAACCAGGGGGTCACGAGACTCATGTGCTGCTTCGCGGCGTCCTCGCGGTACTTGCGCTCGGCGAGGTCCTTGGCCTCGCCGAAGGCCCGGTAGACGGCCTGGAGCAGGTCGGTCCGGTGCGTCAGGTCCCTGCGGACGGCGACGACGTGCATCGGCGGGAAGATCCCGGTGCGCCGGTAGTAGTCGCGCTCCACGGTCTCGTGGTCGGGGAAGAGCCGGGCGATGCTCGGCGAGCCGTTCAGCAGGGCCTGGGGGACGTCGACCGAGATGAGCGCGTCGATCTCGCCGGCTTCGAGCATGGCGCCCAGGGGCCGGCCGTCCGGTGCGTGCCGCACGTCCACGCCGGCCGGAACCGGTTGCGGGATCCAGTCGAACGCGGGGATGGGGTGGTCGGTGCCGCCGATGACCCACCGGCACTGGTCGGGGGTCACGCCGTACTCGTCCGACAGGATGCCCTTGGGCCAGACCCCGGCGTCGTGACCGTAGAGCGCGAACTCGCCGATCGTCCGGCCGGCCAGGTCCTGCGGTTTGCCGATCCCGGCCGCGGTGTTCACGTAGACGGCGGAGTGCCGGAAGTTGCGGTTCGGGAAGATCGGCAGTGCCGTGAAAGGCGCGTCGTCGAGGTCGAAGGTGCGCAGGAAGTAGGTCAGGCCGAACTCCGCCACGTCGTACCGGCCTTCGCACATGCCGCGGAAGATGTCCGAGACCAGCGGCGCCGTCTCGAAGGTGGCGTCCACGCCGTCCACGACGACGCGGCCGTCGAACAGTGCCTCGGTGTGTTCGTAGACGTAGGTGCCGATGGTCAGATGCGCGCTCATGAGAGATCCTCTCTTCCGTGAATGACCATTCACGTTTAGGGTGGACCTCGGCGAGTGCAGCCGTCAAGATGAACGATCACTCACGTTGAAGGGCCGACCATGCCGCGCATCACCCCTGAGCGACGGGAGGCCAAGCGCGCGGAGATCGTGGCGGCGGCGCGCCGCTGCTTCTCGCGAGACGGCTTCCATCAGACCTCGATGCCTGACATCGCCGCAGAGGCCGGCGTCTCCGCCGGGGCGCCGTACCGGTACTTCGCGTCCAAGGAGGAGATCATCCTCGCCATCGCCTCGGACGCCTTCCGGCTCGTCTTCGAACCCGTGGAAAGGCTGGCCGCAAGCACCGACCACGCATCCGTGGCCGACCTCCTGGCCGCATCGCTCGACGCGCTGAACGCCGACACCGTCACCGACTCCGCCGGGCGTCAAGTGCCGGTCGACGAACTGCTGCGCTGCGCCGTGCAGAGCTGGTCGGAACTGTTGCGCAACGATGCCGTCCGCGCCCGCGCCGTAGAGGGCTTCCAGGGCGTACTGCACAGCATCACCGAGGCCCTGCGCCGCGGCCGGGCGGCCGGATCCGTCCCGCCCAGCGTGGAACCGGAGCACGGTGCGCGGGTGGTGATGGGACTGCTGCACGGCTGCCTGCTCCAGCGCGTCGCCTTCGGCCTGACCGACACGACAGGGTTCGGCGACGACGTGCGGACGCTGCTCGGCGGAACGAACGGCTCGACACGAGCCTGAACCCGCCGCCAACAGTGAAGCCGCCCAGGCAGGTGGGCCCGGATGCCGTTCCGCCGGGTGGGTGACAGACTGAGGTTCCGGAGCCGGGTGGCCGGCCAGAGGGAACTCTCCATGACTTCTGAAGCGCGGTACTCCCCGCGGGAAACCGCTCTGCTGATCGTCGACCCGTACAACGACTTCCTGTCCGAGGGCGGAAAGCTGTGGCCCCGGGGGAGAGAAGTGGCGGAGCGGGTCGGCCTGCTCGACCACATGCGGACCGTTCTGGCTGCGGCGCGTGGCCGCGGGTGCCGCGTCTTCATCGTGCCGCACCACCGGACGACACCGGGCGACTACCGCACCTGGGACCACCTGTCGCCGTCCCAGCAGCGCCTCGTGGCCAACCAGGCGTTCGCCGAGGGGAGCTGGGGAGGCGAGTGGCACCCCGACTTCCGGCCGCGTGAGGACGAGATCGTCATCGGGCAGCACTGGGCCTCCAGCGGTTTCGCCAACACCGACCTCGACCTCATGCTCAAGCAGCACGGGATCCGCAAGATCCTGCTCATCGGCATGCGGGCCAACACCTGCGTCGACACCACCGCACGCTTCGCGCAGGAGCTCGGCTACCACGTGACCCTCGTCCGCGACGCCATCGGCTCCTTCAGCTGGGAGGAGATGACAGCGACGTTCGATCTGAACGCGCCCCTGTACGCCCACGCCGTGCTCACCACCGACGAGTTCGTCGGCCTCATGGACGGCGAGGACGGCGAGGGGGGCGGTGGCGGCGGGGACTTCCGGTGAAGGCCCGGCGGCGCCCGCGAGACGGGCGGCGCCGGCGGACGTGGAGGCGGACATGGCCGACGGGTCGAGCGGAGCGCACGGAGAACTGGCCGGGCAGACGGTCGTCGTGGTGGGCGGCAGCGCCGGCATCGGTCTGGAGACGGCGCGGCAGGTGCGGGCGGCCGGCGGCGACCTGGTGCTGGCGGCCCGCAACGCCGAGCGCCTGCGGCGGGCCGCGGACGAACTGCACCCGCTGAGCACGGCCGTGCTCGACGCCCAGGACACCGCACACCTGGAGCGCTTCCTCGGGGACCTGCCCGGACGGGTCGACCACGTGCTGGTGACGGCGGGCAGCCCGTCGTACACCCCGTTCGGCGAACTCGATCCGGCCGACGCCGCCCGGGACTTCGGCGGGCGGATGGCGATGCTGCTGGCGGTGGCGCGGGCGGCCCGGGAGAAGGTCAGGCCCGGGGGGACCCTGCTGTTCATCGGCGGCACCGGCGGCCGGCGGCCCGCGCCCGGGATGGCCGTGGTGGGCGCGGTCACCGCGGCGCTGCCGGCGCTCACCGCCAACCTGGCGCTGGAGGTCGCCCCGGTCAGGGTCAACCTCATCGCGGCCGGGTTCGTGGACACACCGCTGTCCGCGGCCCTCCTCGGCGACCATCTGGAGGCGCGGCGCGAGGAGTTGCGCAGAACGCTGCCCATCGGCCGGGTGGTCGGCCCGGCGGACGTCGCCGCGCTCGCCCTGCACATCATGGTCAACGACGCCCTCACCGGCGCCACTTACGACATCGACGGCGGTCAGCAGCTGCTCGCGCACTGACCGCCCGCCTCGCCGGCATCCCCCAAGCCCCTACGAGAGGGGAGACGCAAGCCATGGACATGAAACTGGAGGTCGTCGTGGTCCCGGTGGCCGACGTCGACCGGGCCAAGGACTTCTACACCACGCTGGGCTGGCGGCTCGACGCGGACGTCGCCGGCGACGGGGACTTCCGGGTGGTGCAGGTCACCCCGCCGGGCTCCCCGGCGTCGGTCATCTTCGGCTCCTCGGTCACCGACCAGGCGCCGGGTTCGGCCCGGGGCCTGCACCTGGTCGTCGACGACATCAAGACCGCCCACGACGAACTGGCCCGCAACGGTGCACACCCGAGCGACGTGTTCCACGACGCCGGCGGCGTCTTCCACCACGCGGGCACCGACGCCCGGGTGGCCGGCCCCGACGGCAGCTACGGCTCCTTCCTGTCGTTCAGCGACCCGGACGGCAACGGCTGGCTCCTCCAGGAGGTCACCACCCGGCTCCCCGGCCGGCTCGACCCCGAGGCCACCGCGTTCTCCTCGGCCGACGACCTGGCGAGCGCCCTGCGCCGGGCCGAGGCGGCGCACGGCGAGCACGAGGCCCGCACCGGTCGCGAGGACCCGGACTGGCCGGACTGGTACGCGCGGTACCTGGTGAGCGAGCAGGCCGGGACCGAACCGCCCTCCTGAGCCGGCCGTGGCCGCCTGCCCCGACCTGCTGTGATGTGTCCCACGGCCCCTTGTCGGCACCCGGAAGGCCTACCTAAATTCGGTTATATGTCCGACAAAGATGCCTCCCGTCCCGCCGAGCCGGTCGAGTTCTCCGTCGACCTCACCGGTCACGAGCTGACCCGCCGCGCCCATGTCATGGCGGCCCTCGGCGACGACTGGGACCCGGTCGAGACGGTGCGCGGCGAGGAGGAGGCGTACGACCTGCTGTACTCCGGCCTCGACCCGGAACAGCAGCGGCTGTACGACACCCTCGCCGCGGCCGGCGTCCTTCCGCGCCGCGGGGACGGCGGGCGCCCCGGCGGGGACGGCGACGGCTCCGCCACCTGAACCACCCGCCGGAGGGGACCACCCCTGACGGGTGAGGGCGTGCCGGGCGGCCGCAGGGAACATGGGCGGTCCGCAAGGGCGGGCGGCCATGGCCCGACACGCCGCGGACGGGTGTTCCGGGCGCCGACGAAACCGTGACACCACCGCCATGGAAGCCGTACCGAACCGGTCGCACAATCAGGAAAACCGAACACGGGTGTGCAGCCGAAGACCGGCGGACAGCGGGGGAGCTGGCGGACATGGAACTGGAACTGCGGTACGACCTGCTGGGCGGCCGGCTCCGCAGCATCGGGGAGGTCGAACTCGGCTACGGCCGGTGGGGCGGCCGGCCCCGAGCGCTCGGGCCGCATCCGCTGGAGTACGACCTGCTCGGCAGCCGGCTGCGCCGGATCGGCGACGTCGAGATCGGCTACGGCCGCCTCGGCAGCGTTCCCAGGACGTACGGGACCTGGGACGTCGACTGCGCCGCCTGGTCCGGGATCCCGCGGCGGATCGGGCCGTACCCGATCGACCACCCGAGGCTCAGCCGCCGGGTGCGCGGAGTCGGCCCGCTCTGCGTCGAGTACGACCTGCTGGGCGGGCGGCCCCGCCGCGTCGTCCTGCCCGAGGGTCTGCACGCCCTTCCCGACGACATGCTGTGCGTCCTCTTCCTGGTGCTGCACCTGCAGAGCGAACGCAACAGGAGTTCGTCCTCCGGCGGGTAGCGGAAAGCGGCGAAGGCCCGCCGGACGGTTCCGGCGGGCCTTCGGCGTGTCGGCGGGTCAGACGGCGGCCGCGTACTTCGGGTTGGCGCCGTACTGGTTCTCCTCGGGCTTGCCGTCGGAGGCGAGCCAGACGAGCACGAAGATCCAGCCGACCAGCGGGATGATGCCGACCAGGATCGCCCAGCCGGAGCGGCCGGTGTCGTGCAGCCGGCGGACCGCGACACCCAGGCTGGGCAGCAGGACCGCGAGGTCGTAGATCGCGGCGAGGGCGCTGAAGTGGATGGCCGCGCCGACGGCGATGAGCACGATCGCGATGATCGTGTTGATCAGCGTGAACATCCAGTATTCCTGCCGACGCGCGCGTCCGCTGAACACCACGTACTTCTTCAGTACGTCCACGTACCAGTTCATTACTCGTCCCCCCGGGGATCAAGGCGTGATTGTGCGCACAGCAAATCAAGCCGACCTGGCCGGTTCCAATCAGATTGGCGTGTGCGGGTCAACCGTTACCGTCTCGCCGCCGATCGGTGATCAAGGGGGCCCGACCGCATCCGCACGGCCCGTGAGAGCGTCTCTGTGACCATGAACATGCAGAAACGGCCCCAGTGGCCGCCACCACCCGAGCCGCAGCACCCCGAGGGATGCCTGGTCGTCGCGGTCAGGATCCCCGTGCGGATCTTCGTCTTCCTGGTCGTGCTGCCGGTACGCCTGCTCTGGGACGCGTTCACCGCGGCCGCACGGTTCCTGTGGCGCTACGTCCTCGCCCCGGTGGGACGCGCGATCGGACGGATTCTCCACGCGCTCCTCGTCGTACCCCTGATCTGGCTGTACCGCTACCTGCTCACCCCCCTCGGCCACGCCCTCCGACGGCTCTGCGCGCAGGTGCTCCCCCCGGCAGGCCATGCGCTCGTGTGGTTCTACGCGCGCGTGCTCACCCCGATCGGCCATGCGGTCGTACGGCTCCTCACCCTCGTCGCGAAAGCCGTGATCTGGGCGTTCGGCATCCTCGGCACCGCCCTGCACCGGACCGCGCACGTGCTCCTCGTCCTGCCCGCCCTCGCCCTGTGGCGCTGGATCCTCGCCCCGGCCGGCCGCGTCCTCGGCATAGTCCTCAGGGAGACCGGGGAGGCCGTGGGCCACGCCTGGCGGGCCGCCGGGTACGTCGCACGTACCGTCGGACGGGTGCTCGGCACCCTCTTCCGGTGGATCTTCCTGGAGCCCGCACGGTGGGTGTACCGGACCGTCCTCACCCCGGTCGGACACGTCGTCCGCGACCTCGTCCTCCACCCGGTTGCCCAGGCCGCACGCGCGATCGGCCGTGCCGTCCGCCAGGCCCGCGCCGACCTCCGCCGCGCCCTCTTCGGCGGGCCGCGGCCGCCCGTGCCCGTGGACCGCCGGGAACCCCGGGGCCGCGACACACGTACTCTTGGTGGATAGCAGTACACAGCCGTACGGCCCACAGCGGTACGGCCCTCGCACAAGAACGCACCAGACCCACGAAGGACTGACGACACTGGGCAAGCGACAGCCCGAAGGCCCGCCGCCCGCACCCGCGGTGCAGCGCATCCGACTGCGCTACACCAAGCGCGGCCGCCTCCGGTTCACCAGCCACCGTGACTTCCAGCGCGCCTTCGAGCGTGCGCTGCGCCGCGCCGAGGTGCCGATGGCGTACTCGGCGGGGTTCACACCGCACCCGAAGGTGTCGTACGCCAATGCCGCACCCACCGGCACGGGCAGCGAGGCCGAGTACCTGGAGATCGCGCTCGCCGCACACCGCGACCCGGAGCGGCTGCGCGCCCTCCTCGACGAGTCCCTGCCCACCGGGCTCGACATCGTCGACGCGGTCGAGGCGCACACGTCCGGACTGGCCGACCGGCTCACCGCCTCCGTATGGGAGCTGCGACTGGCCGGCCAGGACCCCACGGAGGCCGAGAACGCCGTCGCGGCGTTCAACGCCGCCGAGTCCGTCGAGGTCCGGCGCACCACCAAGAACGGCGTCCGCACCTTCGACGCCCGCCCCGCCGTCGTACAACTTGAAACACAGAGTGAAACGGCTGATAGGCCGACCGACCAGCCCTGTGCGATACTGCGGCTGGTTGTTCGGCACGTGACGCCTGCCGTACGACCCGACGACGTCCTGTCCGGTCTCCGCGCCGTGGCCGACCTGGCGCCGCCGGTCCCCGCAGAGGTGACCAGGCTGGCGCAGGGGCTGCTCGATGAAGAGACCGGCACGGTGACCGACCCGCTCGCGCCCGACCGCGAGGCAGCCGAGGCCCTCTCGAAGGCCGAACCGACTGCCGCCGCGACGGTGCCGGCGTAAGGAAGGTCCCGCGAAGGACGGACGTCGTAGCGCCGCCCTCGTACTCGGGAGCCACCTGGGTCGGGCAGCGCACCGACCAGAAGACTTTCGCCAGGCCGTCCGCGACAAGGCGTACGGAACCGGCGAGACAGGACACAGAGAGCTCCTGTGCGGCGTCCGCGCCCCACACGGCGGCACCGCGCATCGCGCGAGCCGTGGACGTCACCGGCGGTCGCTCGAACCGATCGACGCCGGACCAGGCGCGGCGCCCGGGAGCCTGACGGGAGAAACGCCCGCATGCTCGAACCGACCGAGCCCACCGAGGGCTCCGAACCGAACACCCCCAGCGACACCCTGCCGCCGCGCAGGCGTCGCCGTGCCGCGTCCCGCCCCGCGGGACCGCCCACCGGGACCGAGGCTGTGGCCGAGACCACCGTGCCGGCCATACCGGCCGCCGAGACCTTCGAGTCCGCCGCCGAGGCGACGGACGAGGTCACCGAAGGGGCCGCCGAGGCCCCGGAGACGGCCGAGGCCGCCGAGGAGGTCGCTCCCGCGCCGCGTACGCGCCGCCGTGCGACCCGCCGGGTGTCCGCGCCCGCCGGTGCCCCCGCCGAGGCGGCCGAGGCCGCGGAGACCGTCGTGGCCGCCGCCGCCGCTCCCGCTGCCGCTGCCGCCGGTGCCCTGAGCGACCTCGCCGAGACCACGGCCGCGGTCGACTCCGCCGCCGGCGACGAGGACGCCGCTCCCGCGCCGCGTACGCGCCGCCGTGCGACCCGCCGGGCCTCCGCGGCCGCCGGCGCCCCGGCCGCCGCCGAGGCCGGCGAAGAGACCCCGGCCCCGGCCGTCGCGGACGGGACCGCCACCGAGACCGCGTCCCCCGAAGCCGTCGAGGCCCCCGAGGAGACCGTGGCCGTCCCCCGTACCCGTCGCCGCGCCACCCGCAGGGTGTCCGCGCCCGTCGGTGCGCCCGAGGCCGCCGCCGAGACGGCCGCCGCCGAGGAACCGCAGGCCGCGGTCGCCGAGACCCAGGCCGCCGAGCCCGTCGAGGCCGAGGCGCCGCGCCGCAGGCGTCGCGTCGTGCGGCAGGCCGCCACCGGGTTCTCCGAGCCCGCCGCCCGGGCCGGCGCCGAGGACGAGCCGCAGCGCCGCCCGGCCCGGCCCGCCGTCGCCGTCTTCCAGGCGCCCGTGTTCACCGAGCCGAAGTTCCAGACCCCGGAGCGCGCCGCGGCCGAGGCGGCCGCCTCGGCCGCGGGCGCCGAGGAACCGGAGGAGTTCGCGGCAGCCACCACCGCCCCCGTCTCCGCCGCTCCCTCCGCTGCCACCGAATCTCCCGCTGCCACGGCCTTCGCCGCCGAGCCGGCCGAACAGGCCGAGGCCGGTTCGCGCCGCCGGCGCCGCCGCCGGGGCGCCGTGGAGGAGGCCCCGGTCGCCGAGACCACCGCCGAGGACGAGACCGACGAGCCGGAGGAGTCCGTCGAGGACATCGCCGACGGCGAGGACGAGGCCGAGGAGTCCGGCTCCCGCCGGCGCCGCCGTCGCGGTGGCCGGCGCCGCCGCCGCGGTGACGCCGCCGACGGCGACGACGGCACCGACGAGCTTGCCGCCGAGCAGGCCGAGCAGGATGCCGAGGACACCGCCGAGCAGGAGGAAGAGGACGACGAGGAGGCCCACGACGAGGCCGGCCTGTCCTCCTCCAGCAGCCGCCGTCGCCGGCGCCGCCGCAGGCGTGCCGGGGACACCCCCGACAACGAGCCCGACGAGGGCGACCCGGAGCGCACGGTCGTCAAGGTCCGCGAGCCCCGCAAGCCCTCCGAGCCGTCCGACGAGGTCCAGTCCATCAAGGGCTCGACCCGCCTGGAGGCCAAGAAGCAGCGCCGCCGCGAAGGCCGCGAGCAGGGCCGCCGACGCGTCCCGATCATCACCGAGGCCGAGTTCCTCGCCCGCCGCGAGGCCGTCGAACGCGTGATGGTCGTACGCCAGCACGGCGACCGCACCCAGATCGGCGTCCTGGAGGACGGCGTGCTCGTCGAGCACTACGTCAACAAGGAGCAGTCGACCTCGTACGTCGGCAACGTCTACCTGGGCAAGGTCCAGAACGTGCTGCCGTCGATGGAGGCCGCCTTCATCGACATCGGCAAGGGCCGCAACGCCGTCCTGTACGCCGGTGAGGTCAACTTCGAGGCGCTCGGCATGGCCAACGGGCCGCGCCGTATCGAGGCCGCCCTGAAGTCCGGCCAGTCCGTGCTCGTCCAGGTGACGAAGGACCCGATCGGGCACAAGGGCGCCCGCCTGACCAGCCAGGTCTCCCTCCCCGGCCGCTACCTCGTGTACGTCCCCGAGGGCTCGATGACCGGCATCAGCCGCAAGCTGCCCGACACCGAGCGCGCCCGGCTGAAGACCATCCTCAAGAAGATCGTCCCCGAGGACGCGGGTGTCATCGTGCGCACCGCCGCCGAGGGCGCCAGCGAGGACGAACTGCGCCGCGACGTCGAACGGCTCCAGGCGCAGTGGGAGGACATCCAGAAGAAGTCGAAGAACGGTAACGCCCCGACGCTGCTGTACGGCGAGCCGGACATGACCGTCCGGGTCGTCCGCGACATCTTCAACGAGGACTTCTCCAAGGTCGTCGTCAGCGGTGACGAGGCCTGGGAGACCGTCCACGGCTACGTCTCGCACGTCGCGCCCGACCTCGCCGGACGCCTGTCGAAGTGGACCTCCGAGGTCGACGTCTTCGCCACGTACCGGATCGACGAGCAGCTGTCCAAGGCCCTGGACCGCAAGGTCTGGCTGCCCAGCGGCGGTTCGCTGGTCATCGACCGGACCGAGGCGATGGTCGTCGTCGACGTCAACACCGGCAAGTTCACCGGCCAGGGCGGCAACCTCGAAGAGACGGTGACCCGCAACAACCTGGAGGCGGCCGAGGAGATCGTCCGCCAGCTCCGGCTGCGCGACCTCGGCGGCATCATCGTCATCGACTTCATCGACATGGTCCTGGAGTCCAACCGGGACCTGGTGCTGCGGCGCCTGCTCGAATGCCTCGGGCGGGACCGTACGAAGCACCAGGTGGCCGAGGTGACCTCGCTGGGACTCGTCCAGATGACCCGCAAGCGCGTCGGACAGGGCCTCCTGGAGTCCTTCTCCGAGACCTGCGTGCACTGCAACGGCCGTGGCGTCATCGTCCACATGGAGCAGCCCAGCTCCGGCGGCGGCGGTGGCGGCGGCAAGCGCAGGAAGCGCGGGCGCGGCGGCGACGGGCACGAGCACGAGCACGACGTGCACGAGACCCACGAGGTCGTGTCCGACGGGGCCGTCGAGCACGCCGAGGCCGTCCACGCGGTCGAGACCGCGGCGGAGGTCGAGGCCGAGGCCGCCGAGCCCGTCGCGCTGCCCGCACCCGACTTCGCGCCGGACGAGGAGCTGTACAGCAGCGTCGCCGAGGCGGAGGCCGCGGCCGGCCGCGGCCGTACCCGCCGCCGCGCGAGCCGCAGGGCCTCGGCTCCGGCCGGCGCGCCCAAGGGCCGTACGGCACGCACCGAGACCGCGGGGACGGCCACCGGGGCCGAGGCGCCGACCGCGCAGGACGTACCGGCCGCCGTCGAGGCGGAGCGTCCGGCACTGCCCGAGCCGGCCGCCGCGGCGCACGCCGAGCCGGTCGCCGTCGAGGACCCGGTGGTCGAGGCTGCCGAGACCCCGGCCGCCGAGGAGGCCGCTCCCAAGGGCCGTACGCGGCGCCGGGCCACCCGGAAGGTGTCGGCGCCCGCCGGCTCCCCGGCCGGTGCCGAGGCGGCCGTGGTGACGGTCGTCGCCGAGAGCGCCCCGGTGGCGGAGACCGTCGCGGAAGCGGTGGCGGAGACGGTCGCCGAGACGGCGCCGGAAGCGGTCGCGGAGCCCGAGGCGGCCACGGCCGCCGAGAGCGCCGCTCCGGCCCGCCCGCGCCGCCGTGCGGTGCGCAAGGCCACCGCGCCGACCGCGTCCGAGGAGGCGGCCGTCGTGGTCGTACCGTCGGCGGAGACGCCGGCGGCGGACGCGGAGGCCCCCACCGAGGCCACCGAGGCCGCCGGGGAGGGCGTCGAGGAGGCCGTCCCGGCCAAGAAGACGGCCCGCAAGACGGCGGCCAAGAAGACCGCGGCGAAGAAGACGGCCGCCAAGAAGACCGCTGCCAAGAAGACGGCCGCGAAGAAGACGACGGCCAAGAAGGCGGCCAAGACCGCCAAGACGGCCGCCGCCAAGTCGACGGCGAAGAAGACCACCACGGTCACCACCGCCTCCGACGAGAGCTGACGGCCCCGGCCTGCACACCAGCGAACGGCTCCCGGCCCCACGGCCGGGAGCCGTTCGCATGTCCGCCCCGGACCTGAACGACCCCCCGCCACACAGCGTGACCGGCCGGACGAGAACAGTGGCGGGGACACCGGCCGATTCACAGGGAACGCCCGGTAAATTGACGGGAAAGGTTACGCGCACGCTCGTCATACGAGTAACTTCGCCGGGAACCCGAACAGCGGAATTACGACGAAAGGCCGCTTGAGTGAACCGTCATGAACTGCTGCGTGGACTGCACCGCGTCTACCGCCCGCGCAACTATCTGGAGATCGGTGTCAATGACGGTCGGAGCCTGGCGCTTTCGCGTGTGGCCTCCGTGGCGATCGACCCCGCCTTCAAGGTGGTGACGTCGATCAGCTGCGATGTCCACCTGGTCCAGTCGACCAGTGACGACTTCTTCGCCCGCAAGGACCCGCTGGTGCACCTGCGGCGCGGCCGCAACCCCTTCCGCGCCCTCGCCCGCCGCGACCCGCTCGGGGTGCTCGGAGGCGATCCCACGCTGGAACTGTCCTTCATCGACGGCATGCATCTCTTCGAGTACGCGCTGCGCGACTTCATGAACGTCGAACGCCACTCGCGCTGGTCGAGTGTGATCGTCCTCGACGACATGCTGCCCCGCGACGTGGACGAGGCGGCGCGCGACCGGCACACCAAGTACTGGACCGGCGACGTCTACAAACTGGTGACGGTCCTGCGCAAGTACCGCCCCGACCTGGTGGTCCTCGAGGTCGACACCGCGCCGACCGGCGTCGCCGTGGTCTTCGGGGCCGATCCGCAGAACACGGTGCTCAAGGACGCGTACGACGACATCCTCAAGGAGTACGTCACCCCCGACCCGCAGGCGGTCCCCGACGAGGTGCTGGTGCGCAAGCACGCCGCGCGGCCGGAGGCGCTGCTGTCGGCGGACTTCTGGCCCGCCCTGGTCCGGGCCCGGAACCTGCGGCGTCCGCGCGCCGGCTTCGAGCGGCTGCGGGGGCAGATCGCCGCGCTGGGCGGCTGAGCCGCTGGGCGGCTGAGGGACGAGGAAAGGACGAGGGGCCTCGCGGATCTTCCGCGAGGCCCCTCGTCGTACCGGTCTCAGGCGCGCAGCTCCGCCAGGTAGGCCTGGCACGCCTCGTACGACGGCAGCAGGCCCTGAGCCTCGGCCTCGGCCAGGGACGGCGCCGCGGCGTCCTTCTCGGACAGCACGGGGGCCAGCTCCGACGGCCACTCGATGCCCAGCTCGGGGTCGAGCGGGTGGATGCCGTGCTCGCGCTGCGGGGCGTACCCCTCGGAGCACAGGTACACCACGGTGGCGTCGTCGGTCAGCGCCATGAAGGCGTGCCCGAGCCCCTCGGAGAGGTAGACCGAGTGGTGGTCCACGTCGTCCAGCCGCACGGCTTCCCACTGCTTGTACGTGGGGGAGCCGGTACGGATGTCGACGATGACGTCCAGCACGGCGCCGCGCACGCACTTGACGTACTTGGCCTGGCTGGGCGGCACGTCGGCGAAGTGGATGCCGCGCAGGGTGCCGCGGCTGGAGACCGAACAGTTGGCCTGCGCCAGATTCAGGCGATGGCCCGTGGCCTCGGCGAAGTCCGGGCCCTTGAACCACTCGTGGAAGCTTCCGCGGGCATCCGGGAAGACCTTCGGTTCGTGGATCCAGGCGCCGGCGATGCCGAGCTCCCGCATGTCGATCACATCCTTGTCGTGGTGCGTGTCCGTGGTGCGTGTCCGTGTGGGTCCGGCGGGTCAGCCGGTCAGCCTCGCCGCCAGGCCGCGCAGCTTCTTGCGGGCCGGTGCGGGCAGCCTGCGCACGACCGGACCGCCGACGGCGCGCAGCCGCCGCCGCAGGGCCGCCTTGCGGCGCTTGGCCAGCGTCGCGCGGACCAGCTCGGCATCCACCACGGGCAGGCCGTCGTCGAGCCGCAGCCGCCCGTTGCTCCGCACCGTCACGGTGCACAGCGGCAGGGCCGGGTCCTTCTCGCCGTCCAGCCGGGCCGCCAGGCTCCAGCGGCCCGCGGGCACCGAGGCCGCGCGCGAGGGAACGGTGATGTGGGCTCGGCCGGCCACGTTGCGGATCTCGGCGGACACCACGTGCGTACCGCCGCCGCCCTCGGAGCTGAGGACCAGCTCGGTCCTGGCCGGCGCGGTCTTCGGCCGGCTGAACACGTCCAGCCGCAGCTCCGGACGGCTGCCCGGCATCCGCTGCACGGGGCGGTTCTCCAGGTACGTCGCGAGCTTCTTGCTGCGGCGGGCGACGTCCAGGGTGAGGTTGCCGTGGGGGTCGGTGAAGTACGGGATGACCGGACGGGCGGGGGAGCCGAGCAGCGCGGGGCGCAGGTCCCTCTCCACACCGGCGACGCGGTCGGCGCCGAGCCGGGCCTTGCGGACCAGGCCGAGACCCCGGACGCTGATCCAGATGTCCCAGAAGCCCTTGGAGACCGGGCCACGCCCCTTCACGCCCTGGGGGCTGAGCACACCGCTGCCGCGCAGGACGACCTCGCAGGCGCCGTCGCCGAGGTCCTCGACGTGCGAGGTGAACTCGGCCGCGCACGGCCACTCGACGGCCGTCTCGCGGTTGCGCAGCGACATCTCGGCCTTGAACTGGTCCATCTCGTCCGTGACGTCGACCAGCTCGTCGGGCCCCAGCACGTCCTGGACCAGCTCGGGGTGCAGGTAGAAACGGCCGTCGCGGCGCAGCAGGCGGACCGGTTCGGCGGCGTCGCCGTGCACCAGCCGGGCGCTCGCGGTGACGGCGAGCTTGCCGTCGGACCGCCACTCGGCCGTCTCCAGCCGGGTCGCGCCCTTGACGGAGAGCCCGAAGCGGGCGAACCGCAGCAGGCCGTCCCCGTCGTCCCGGCGCAGCAGCGTCGAGCGGACGCGGGTGAGGGCGCCGAGCCCGTCGCGCACGCCCTCGCCCATGAACTCCTCGGCCAGCGGCCGCACGGCCTCCAGCATCTCGCCGAGGTAGGCCTCGTCGTACTTGAGGACGTTGGGCTCGCTGAGCCGGCCGAGCATCTCCACCCGGTAGAAGCGGCGCAGCAGCAGGTCGCGGAACTCACCGGGCTCGGTGTTCGCCATGACGACGTCGAGCACCTCACGGAGGTTCCCGTAGTAACCCGACGGGACGATGCGCGCGGAACCCGCGTTCTTGCCGTCGTCGCGCTTCGAGTAGTAGTAGCAGGTGTAGCTGCCGAGGATGGAGACGACCTTGGCGGGGAAGTACGCCTCCATCATGTACAGCTGGTCCTCCAGGCGCCGCTTGCCCTCGGGATAGGCGATCTTGTTCTCGCGCAGGAACTCCGCGCGGAACATCTTGTGCGGCGTGAGGCTGTCGTACAGCGGCGCGTCGTGGATCGTGCACTTCTCGCGGTCCGTCTTGAAGACGCCGTGCGGTACGCCCCGGAAGTTGCTGGCCACCTTGCCGATGACGATGTCGGAACCGTTGCGGTGCCCCATCTCGTACAGCCGGCGCAGGGCGTCGGAGGCGAGGTAGTCGTCCTGGTCGACGAACTGGACGTACTCGCCCTTGGCCTCGGCCACGCCGATGTTCCTCGGCTTGCCCGGCCAGCCGGAGTTCGGTATGTGGATCACCCGGAAGTGCGCGTGTTTCTCGGCGAGGGCGTCCAGTTCCGCGGGACTCTCGTCGGTCGAGCCGTCGTCGACGAACAGGACCTCGAACTCGTCCGCGGGAAGCGTCTGCCTCAACAGGGAGTCGATGCAGGGTTGGATGTACTTTCCCGGGTTGTACACCGGGATGATGACGCTCACCTTGATCGACATCTCTGTTACCTGGCTCCACTTTTAGGATGCTGACTAAGACATTAATGATCCGTGTACAGCCGGTGACCAACTGACGCACGAGTGGAGTCACAGGGTAACCGCAGCCGTTTCCCAGGAGCGACCGGGTCGGCGGGAGGTCCGGTCGTGGAGTCGGGCACGGGCCCGGTTTGACCACCTCCGCGCGGCCCCGTAACCTTGACCGTCGGCGTGTCCATGGATATGAGGACGCGCCACATCTCCGTAAACCTCTTCCTCCGGAGCGCACGCTGTTCCGGAGAGGCCGTCCGCGTCCGCCGGGCGGCTGGACTGCGGGGGTGCCGTTCCCGAGCGAGAGAGTGAGATCCGCGTGTACGCCATCGTGCGCAGCGGTGGTCGCCAGCACAAGGTTGCTGTCGGCGACATCGTTGAGGTTGACAAGATTTCCACTGCCAAGGTTGGCGACACGGTCGAGCTCTCGACC
>NZ_JAEKKT010000206.1 GCF_019510245.1 Streptomyces sp.
CGATGGTCGAGCCGAACAGGTAGAGCCAGTAGGCGAACATGTTCAGCCGCGGGAACGCGACGTCCGGCGCGCCGATCTGCAGCGGCATGATCCAGTTCGTGAAGCCGGCGAACAGCGGCGTCGCGAACATCAGCAGCATGATCGTGCCGTGCATCGTGAAGGCCTGGTTGAACTGCTCGTTCGACATGATCTGCAGACCGGGGCGAGCGAGCTCGGCGCGCATGAGCAGCGCCATCACACCGCCGATCAGGAAGAACGCGAACGACGTGACCAGATAGAGCGTGCCGATGGTCTTGTGGTCGGTGGTGGTGAGCCACTTGATGACCACGTTGCCGGGCTGCTTGCGCCTGACCGGCAGCTCATCTGCGTAAGAGCCTTCAGCTGCCGCGGCACCCTGGGGTTCGTTGAGGATGCTCACAGGTTGTTCGTCTCCCGGTTCTTCTCGTGGCTCGTCTGCGCGATGCCGGCGGGAATGTAACCGGTCTGCCCCTTCTTGACGAGGTCCTTGAGGTGCTGCTGGTAACGCTCGGGGGAGACGACCTTCACGTTGAACAGCATCCGGGAGTGGTCGACGCCGCAGAGCTCGGCGCACTTGCCGAGGAAGGTGCCCTCCTGGTTCGGAGTCACCTGGAACGCGTTGGTGTGGCCCGGGATGACGTCCATCTTCATCAGGAACGGCACCACCCAGAAGGAGTGGATGACGTCACGCGAGGTGAGGACGAAGCGGACGGTCTCACCCTTGGGGAGCCAGAGCGTCGGACCGGGGTTACCGGTCTGCGGGTTCTTCGTGCCCGGCGTACCGACGTCGTAGACACCGCCGGCGTTGGCCGGGAATTCCTTCTTGAACCGGTCCGGGATGGCGGACAGGTTCGCGTCGGTCTTCGCATCGCCGCTGACACCGTCGACGGGCGTGATGTAGTTGAAGCCCCAGCTCCACTGGAAGCCGACGACGTTGACCGTGACGTCCGGCTTCTTGTCGGTGAGGCTGAGCAGCTTCGTCTCGTCGCGCGCCGTGAAGTAGAACAGCACCGAGACGATGATGAGCGGCACCACCGTGTACAGGGCCTCGATCGGCATGTTGTACCGGGTCTGGGCCGGGACCTCGATCTTGGTGCGGCTGCGCCGGTGGAAGATGGCGCTCCAGATGATCAGACCCCACACCAGCACGCCGACGGCGAGCGCGGCGGCCCAGGAACCCTGCCACAGGGAGAGGATCCGCGGAGCCTCTTCCGTGGTCGGGGTGGGCATACCAAGGCGGGGGAAGTCCTTGTATGTGCAACCGGTAGCGGATGCCAGGACCAGGCCCGCGGTCATTGCCTGCAGCAGCTTCCGCCGCATCGGGCGCCGCGGCGAGCGGTCGGAGCCGTTGGGACTCACGTAGCGCCTTCCCGAGAGTCTCGCCCGCGCGGTCGGCTGCGGCCTTCTCGCTGGTCGGTCGCCGCCCTGCGTCGGGCAGGGGTTTGGATGTTTATGCGGACCAAACCCTAGCCGACGCGATTCGGGGGGTCGCGGGGAGGGGGGCATACGCGCCGCCGGTCACTCCTTAAGGGTGGGATTGGGCGCCCAATAGCTCGGGTTGTTGCGGTTTCGTGCGCGCGTGCAGGTGGGTGGGGGCTGGTCGCTCCCCCACTCTCGGCTTCGCTCGAGCGGGGGGACCCCCATCGCGGCGGAGCCGCATATGGGCACAGCCCCGCGCCCCTGAGGTTGGTTGCTCCACCGGCGCTTTACCGTTGCTGTGTGTCCTACTTTGACGCTGCGTCTGCCGCTCCCCTCCATCCTGTGGCTCGTCAGGCCTTGTTGGCCGCACTGGACGACGGGTGGGCTGATCCTGCCCGGTTGTACCGCGAAGGGCGGAAGGCGCGGATGCTGCTGGACGCCGCCCGGGAGGCGGCTGCCGAGGCCGTCGGGTGCCGACCGGACGAGCTGACGTTCACGCCGTCCGGGACCCGGGCCGTACACGCGGGCGTCGCGGGCGCGTTGGCCGGGCGGCGCAGGACCGGACGTCACCTGATCGTGTCAGCCGTCGAACACTCCTCGGTACTCCATTCGGCCGAGGTGTTCGAGGCGGAGGGCGGAGAGGTGACGCAGGTGCCGGTGGAGCGGACCGGCGAGGTGGAGGCCGGCGCCTACGAGGCTGCGCTCCGCCCCGACACCGCGCTCGCCTGCCTCCAGTCGGCCAACCACGAAGTGGGCACCGTGCAGCCGGTGGCCGCCGTCGCCGAGGTGTGCCGGGCGGCCGGGGTGCCGTTGCTGGTGGACGCGGCGCAGTCACTGGGGTGGGAGCGGGTGGCGGGCGACTGGTCGCTGCTGACGGCGAGTGCGCACAAATGGGGCGGGCCGAGCGGGGTCGGGCTGCTGGTCGTGCGCAAGGGGGTGCGGTTCGCCGTCCAAGGGGCCTCGGACGAACGAGAGTCGGGACGGGCACCCGGCTTCGAGAACCTGCCGGCGATCGTCGCGGCGGCCGCCTCGCTGCGGGCCGTACGGGCGGAGGCCGAGCGGGAGGCCCTGCGGCTGCGGGAGCTGACGGCACGGATCCGGGTGCGGGTACCGGAGTTGGTGCCGGACGTGGAGGTGGTGGGGGACGCCGAGCGGCGGCTGCCCGGGATCGTCACCTTCTCCTGCCTCTATGTCGATGGAGAGACATTGCTGCACGAGCTGGACCGTGAGGGCTTCTCGGTGTCTTCGGGGTCGTCCTGCACGAGCAGCACGCTGACGCCGAGCCATGTGCTCAAGGCGATGGGTGTGCTGAGCGAGGGGAACGTGCGGGTGTCGTTGCCGGCGGGGGCGGCGGAGGCGGACGTCGACCGTTTCCTCGAGGTGCTGCCGGGGGTGGTGGCGGGGGTGCGGGAGAAGCTGGGGGCGCCGGTGCCGGTGACGGCCGTGCCGCAGACCGAGGAGGTACTGGTCGACTCACTGGGCAAGCGCTGCCCGATCCCGGTCATCGAACTGGCGAAGGTCATCGGCACCGTGCCGGTGGGCGGCAGGGTGCGAGTCCTGTCCGACGACGAGGCGGCACGGCTGGACATCCCGGCGTGGTGCGAGATGCGGGGCCAGGAGTACGTCGGCGAGGAGCCGGCGGCACGGGGAAGGGCCTACCTGGTACGCCGGACGACCTGATCGCCCCTTTTCAGGGGCGCTGGGGGCACCCCCGGCCGGAGGCGGGGGGAGGAACTGCGCGACCAGCCCCCACGCACCCGCACCCGCACCCGGCGCCGTCAGACCAGGTACCCGCGAACCTCTTCCGCCGCCTCGTCCCCGTACGCCTTGGTGAACCGCTCCATGAAGTGCCCCCGGCGCAGCTGGTACTCCTGCGTCCCCACCGTCTCGATGACGAGGGTCGCGAGCATGCAGCCCACCTGTGCCGCCCGCTCCAGCGAGACCCCCCACGCCAGCCCCGAGAGGAACCCGGCGCGGAACGCGTCGCCGACGCCCGTCGGGTCGGCCTTGCGCTCCTCGTCGGGGCAGCCGACCTCGATGGTCTCCTCGCCGGCCCGCTCGATCCGCACCCCGCGCGCGCCGAGCGTCGTCACCCGGTGGCCGACCTTCGCGAGGATCTCCTCGTCGCTCCAGCCGGTCTTCGTCTCGATGAGCCCCTTCTCGTACTCGTTGGAGAAGAGGTACGTCGCGCCCTCCAGCAGTATCCGGATCTCGTCGCCGTTCATCCGGGCGATCTGCTGGGAGAAGTCGGCGGCGAAGGGGATCGCCCGGACCCGGCACTCCTCCGTGTGGCGGAGCATGCCCTCCGGGTCGTCCGCGCCGATGAGGACCAGGTCGAGTCCGCCGACCCGGTCGGCGACCGTCTTGAGCTCGATCAGGCGGGCCTCGCTCATCGCGCCCGTGTAGAAGGAGCCGATCTGGTTGTGGTCGGCGTCGGTCGTGCACACGAAACGCGCGGTGTGCAGGGTCTCGGAGATACGGACGGAGTCCGTGTCGACGCCGTGCCGGTCGAGCCACGCCCGGTACTCGTCGAAGTCGAAGCCCGCCGCGCCGACCAGGATCGGCCGGGTGCCGAGCTGTCCCATGCCGAACGCGATGTTCGCGCCGACGCCGCCCCGCCGTACGTCCAGGTTGTCGACCAGGAAGGACAGCGAGACCGTGTGCAGCTGGTCCGCGACCAGCTGGTCGGCGAAGCGGCCGGGGAAGGTCATGAGGTGGTCGGTGGCGATGGAGCCGGTGACTGCGATGCGCACGGCTGGGACTCTCCTGAGGAAAAAGAAGGGGCGCGCGAGAGCGCTCGTTGGCAGGGCGGTGGCGGGCGACGGGCGGGCGTGATTGACAGTTAACGCTACCGGGTCGTCATGGGCACTCTGAAGGTGCCAAAACTACCCGATAGTAGATCTTTCTTCGCGGCGCTCGGCGTGCTTACGGTTCCGTCATGACGAACCTCAAGGTCCACTCCCCCGCTCCGGCCGACCTCGACGGCGACCTCGCGTCGCTGCGCGGGGACTGCGCCCGGATGGCTCCGCACTGGGTGGTTCCCGATCACAGCGATGCCCGCCCGGTGCCGCCGTCACTCATCCACGGGGTGACCGTGCCGAAGAAGTCCGCCAGACTCCTGGACGCGATGTCCGACTACGGCGACTGAGTTCCGCCCCGGCGCGTTCCCAGGGAACCGCGCGCTCCCCTCCCGCGTCCCATCGCCGTCCCCCGTGAAGGGGAGGCGGGATACGACACGGCGAGGAGCGATGCGGTGAAGAGCGAGCGACCCGAGAACGACGACGACGCGGCCGCGGGCGGCACCGGGGAGCCCCCCGAGGCCCGGCAGGCCACGGGGTCGCCGAAGGCTGCGGAGGCCGGGGTGGCCGCCGACGCCGATACTGACGCCGGTACCGAAGCGCAGGCCACCGCGGAGTCCGCCGAGGGCGCCGTAGAAGCCGAGGGCGCCGTAGAAGAGGTTCCGGAGCCCGAGGAGGCCCCCGCACCGGAGATGCCCCCGGCCGCCGAGTCCGCCGCCGAGACCGCGGAACCCCCCGCCGAGCCGGAAGCGGCCGCGCTTTCCGACGCCCCCGACGCCGCCGGCGTCCCTGAGGCTCCCGGGACACCCGTGGCCGAAGCCGGTGCCGAAGCCGGTGCCGAAGCCGGTCCCGAGGCCGACGACCTCGCCCCCCGCCGCCGCTCCCCCGCCCTCGTCATCGCCTCCGTGGCCGCCGCCGTCCTCCTGGTCGGCGGAGGTGGTGCCTACCTCGCCGCGAACACGGGCTCCGGCTCCGGCTCCGGTACCACCACCGGCGCGTCCGGCGGTGCCACTCCCCCGCCCCTCGCCCTGGACGGCTACTCCGCCGGCGGCAACGGCATAGCCCCGGGCGAGCCCAATCCCTACGGCGTGACGTACAAGGCGAGCGGTACGCTCCCCGCCGGCCCCGGCTCGGCCACCGTGTACCAGCCCTCCGGCCAGGTCTCCGAGGACCGGGTCGCCGCGCTGGCGAAGGCGCTCGGGATCGAGGGGAGCCCGGTGGCCGAGGGCCAGGTCTGGAAGGTGGGCACCGACAACGACGGCTCGGGCGGGAGTCTCCAGGTGAACCGGGCCGCCCCGGGCATCTGGACGTACAGCCGCTACGCCCCGGGCACCGACAACTGCAAGAGCGGCCTGGTGTGCGCGCAGGACCCGATGGCGCCGGCCGGTGACCCGGTGAGCGTCGGTGCCGCGGAGAAGGCGGCGGCCCCGGTGCTGAAGGCGCTCGGCCAGGACACCGCGAAGCTCGACGCGAGCCAGGTCATGGGCGCCCAGCGGGTGGTGAACGCGAATCCGGTGGTCGGCGGGCTGCCGACGTACGGCTGGACGACCGGGCTGACCGTGAGCAAGCAGGGCGAGGTGGTCGGCGGCAACGGGATGCTCGCGGCGCCGGCGAAGGGCGACACGTATCCGGTGCTGAGCGCCACGAAGACGCTGGACCTGATGAACGCGGCGCCGCGCTCCGGCCACCGGATGGGCATCGGCGGCTGCGCCAGTTCCGTACCGCTGAAGGACCGGCTGGAGCAGCCGTGCGCCGCGTCGACGCCGTCCGCGTCGTCCGCCGCGATCGAGAAGGCGGTGTTCGGGCTAGCCGCGCAGTCCGTCGCCGGGCGGCAGGCGCTGGTGCCGTCCTGGCTGTTCACGGTGCGGGGGGCGGCGGACTCGTACACCGTGACCTATCCGGCGGTGGACCCGAAGTACCTGGCCTCCTCCTCGACGTCGGCGCCGGCCCCCTCGGCGAGCGCGAGTGCGAGCGCCTCTGCGGGGAGCACGAAGGACGTGAAGGTGGACGGGTACACGACCGACGACCGCGAGCTGGTCGTCGCGTTCACCGGCGGGGTGTGCGCCGACTACAAGGTGACGGCGCAGGAGAGCCCGGAGCAGGTGGTGGTGAAGGTGACCGCGACGCCCTGGCCGGACAAGATCTGCGTGCTGATCGCCAAGCAGTACCACCAGGCGGTGCGCCTGGACGCGCCGCTGGACGGCCGGAAGGTGGTCGGCACGGACGGCAGGGCCGTCCCGAAGGAGAAGGCGACGACGCTGAGCCCGCAGCTGGGCTGAGCGGGTACACGAAGGCGGCGGCCCCTCGTGGTGAGGGGCCGCCGCCTTCCTGCTGTGCCCTTCGGCTCAGCTGAAGGAGTCGCCGCAGGCGCAGGACCCGGTCGCGTTCGGGTTGTCGATCGTGAAGCCCTGCTTCTCGATGGTGTCGACGAAGTCGATCGACGCGCCGCCCAGGTACGGGGCGCTCATGCGGTCGGTGACCACCTTGACGCCGCCGAAGTCCTTGACGACGTCGCCGTCGAGGGAACGCTCGTCGAAGAAGAGCTGGTAGCGCAGGCCGGAGCAGCCACCGGGCTGGACGGCGACGCGCAGGGCGAGGTCGTCACGGCCTTCCTGGTCGAGCAGGGCCTTGACCTTGGCCGCGGCGGCGTCGCTCAGGATGATGCCGTCGGTGGCGGTGCTGGTCTCGTCCGATACGGACATCTACATCTCTCCCGGGTTGTACGGAGACTGCTTGCCGACGAGTGCAACCGGCGGGTCCGCTGATTCATTCCGGGCCGGCGTGCGCGTTCTCGCGTTTTTCCTACCTCTTCATGCTCGCACATGCCCGAAGTGACGGACAGCAGTCGCGGTTGCCACCCACGGCGACCTGCACACAGGCCGACCACCCGGCGTCCACCCGCCGGCCGCCCTCCCGTTCGGCGCCGGGATTGATGTCACATCGACGCTATGGCCATCGTCAAAGTGACGTGAAGCAGTTATGATAGATAACGTCAGAACGACGAAAAGTAGAAAGGGTGCGTGCCGTGACCACCGCCCAGACCACCGAGCTCGACGTACAGCCGACTCCGCTCGCCCTGCTGCTGCTCGGCCGTGAGGCCGACCCGAAGAGTGAGCGGGGCGTCGAGTGTCCCGGCGACCTGCCCTCGCCGTCCGACCCGGACCTGGTCGCGCGCGCCCGCGCGGCCAAGGAGAAGCTCGGTGACAAGGTCTTCGTGCTCGGCCATCACTACCAGCGCGACGAGGTCATCCAGTTCGCCGACGTCACGGGCGACTCCTTCAAGCTGGCCCGGGACGCCGCCGCCCGCCCGGAGGCCGAGTACATCGTGTTCTGCGGTGTGCACTTCATGGCCGAGTCCGCCGACATCCTGACCTCGGACGACCAGAAGGTGGTCCTCCCCGACCTCGCGGCGGGTTGCTCCATGGCCGACATGGCCACGGCCGAGCAGGTCGCCGAGTGCTGGGACGTGCTGACCGAGGCCGGGATAGCCGAGCAGGTGGTCCCCGTCTCGTACATGAACTCGTCCGCGGACATCAAGGCGTTCACGGGCAAGCACGGCGGCACCATCTGCACCTCGTCCAACGCGCGGCGCGCGCTGGAGTGGGCCTTCGAGCAGGGCGAGAAGGTGCTCTTCCTGCCCGACCAGCACCTGGGCCGCAACACCGCCGTCCGGGACATGGGCATGTCCCTGGACGACTGCGTGGTCTACAACCCGCACAAGCCGAACGGCGGCCTCACCGCCGACCAGTTGCGCGACGCGAAGATGATCCTGTGGCGCGGCCACTGCTCGGTGCACGGCCGTTTCTCGCTGGACTCGGTCAACGACGTCCGCGAGCGCATCCCGGGCGTCAACGTCCTCGTCCACCCGGAGTGCCGGCACGAGGTCGTGGCGGCGGCGGACCACGTCGGCTCGACCGAGTACATCATCAAGGCCCTGGAGGCCGCGCCGGCCGGCTCCAAGTGGGCCATCGGCACCGAGCTGAACCTGGTCCGCCGCCTCGCGAACCGCTTCGCTCCGGAGGGCAAGGAGATCGTCTTCCTCGACAAGACCGTCTGCTTCTGCTCCACCATGAACCGCATCGACCTCCCCCACCTTGTCTGGACCCTGGAGTCGCTGGCCGAGGGCAACCTGGTCAACCGGATCGAGGTCGACAAGGAGACCGAGGCGTTCGCCAAGCTGGCCCTGGAGCGGATGCTGGCGCTGCCGTAGCCGTACCCGTACGACCCGTGCGTCACCCCGAGCCGGACCTCCGCTCGGGGTGTGCCGGGTCGAGGCTGAAGAGGGTGCCGTCAGGGGTCATGACGGTCACCGCGCCCCCGTCGAGGAGTGCCTTGGGATCGGACGCGTCGCCCGTCGAGGCCGTGCCGACGCGAGGGGACGTCTGCCACAGGAGGGTGCCCTTGCGGGTGTCCAGGGCTGCCACCCGGCCGCTGGGACTGGCCAGGTAGAGGGTGTGGGTGCGGGAGTCGTACGTCGGGGAGCCGGAGTTCTCCACACTGGTGCGGGTGTGCCAGAGCTCCTTGCCGGTCAGCGGGGACACCGCCGCCACCTCGCCGTTCGCGCCCGTGATCCACAGGGTGTCCGCGGCGAGCGTCACCGAGCCCTCGTAGGTCTTCGCGAGCTTCGTCGTCGTCCGGCCGCCGGTCGTCGGGTCCGTCAGGAGGATCTTGGCGAACCTGGAGTCCTGGAGGGACGTCGAGCCGCTCTCCTCGTCGGCCAGGACCATCGCCGGACGGCCGTCGACGATGCCGAGGAAGCCGCTCTCGAAGGGGACCTGCCGACGCGCGAGGACCGTTCCGTCGGCGTGGTCCAACCGCAGGAGCGAGGAGTACTCGGCGTCCTGCTCGGTGGGGAAGCACTGCGCGTACAGGTCGGTTTTGGCCGGCAGGAACGTGCAGTAGCTGCGGGCCGGAAGTGTCATGGCCCAGCGCGCCTCGCCCGTGCGCGGGGAGCGGGCCGTCACCGTCCGGCCGTCGCGCTCGGCGGTCAGCACCAGGTCCCCGGCCATGATCAGGTCGACGTTCTCGTCGTTGACCTTGCGGATCCACAGCTGCGAGCCGCTCGTCGCGTCGAGGGCGACGACGAAGGTCGGGTTGGTCTCGGCACCTGTCTCGGTGATCGTCTCGCGGACGAGCACGGTGCCGTCGTGCACCCCGAGGACCCAGGAGTCGTACCGGCTGGCGTCGTCGCCCGGCGCCGCGAGCGCGGCACGCCAGAGGGTCCTGCCGGTCCGGCCGTCCAGCCGGACCGGCAGGACGCCGTGGCCTCCGCAGTAGACGCCGTCGCCCTGGCTCAGGCAGTCCGACTGGCCTTCCGCCGGCGTGCCGAGCGCCTTGACCTCGCCCTGGTCCGCCGGCTTGTACACCGTCGTCTGCCAGGGCTGCCAGCCGGCGGGCACCGCGGCCCAGCGGGAGGCCGAGGAGGAGCTCGCCGTCCGGGGGCCGTCCGCGAAACCCGGTCCGACCGGGAGGTACCACTGCAGCCCCAGCGTCAGCGCGCCCACCGTGCCGACCGCCGCCCAGAGGGCACGGCGGCCCCGGACCCGGTCCCGGACCAGGCTCCCGATCCGGCGGCGGCCCGAACCGGTGCCGGTCGCCCGGTCGGGGCCGGCCCCCGGACCGGGCGTCGCGTCGGCCGGCACGGTGCCGGGGTCCAGGGACCGGGCGGACGGCAGCCACAGGGACATCGTCTCCGGGTCGCCGGGGTCCGGCTCCGGCAGGGCCGCCGCGAACTCCCTTGAAAGCTCGTCGAGTCCGGGCCGGTCGGCGGGGTCCTTGGCCAGGCAGCGTTCCAGGACCGCGCGCAGCGGGCCGGTCACGCCGTCCAGCACGGGTTCGTTGTGGACCACCCGGTAGCCGGTCAGGTAGGGACTGTCGGCGTCGAAGGGGCCGCGTCCGGTGACGCAGTAGACCAGCAGAGCGCCGAGCGAGAAGACGTCGGAGGCGGGGCCGACCGTACGGGCGTCGGTGAACTGCTCCGGGGACATGAACGGCGGGGTGCCGACCATCTGCCCGGTCTCCGTGAGGGTGTTGTGGTTCTCGGCCGCGCGGGAGATGCCGAAGTCGATGACGCGCGGGCCGTCCCCGGCCATCAGGACGTTGGCCGGCTTCAGGTCGCGGTGCACCATCCCGGCCCGGTGGATGTCCCGCAGCGCCTCCACCAGGCCGAGGGCCAGCGGGCGCAACTCGGCCACGCGGAGGGCGCCGTGGGCGCGGATGCGGGCGGCGAGGGACTGGCCGGGTACGTACTGGGTGGCCATCCAGGGCGCCCGGGCGTCCGGATCGGCGTCCAGGACGGGGGCGGTGAAGGCACCGCTGACCCGGCGGGCGGCCTCGATCTCCTGCCGGAACCGGGCGCGGAAGACGGGGTCCTCGGCGTACTGGGCGTGCACCACCTTGACGGCGACCTCGCGCCCGGAACGCGACCGGCCCCGGTAGACGATGCCCATGCCGCCGGCCCCCAGCCGGTCGACCAGCCTGTAGCCGCCCAGGGACCGTGGATCGTCCTTGTGCAGCGGCATACGTCGACTCCCCTTCCACGACCGGCAGTTCGCGGCGCCAGCATACGGAACCCCGGCGACGGACGACCGATGGCCCGGTCGGCGCCCGGGACCGCACCGACGACCGGACCGCCGGTGCGGGGGGCCAAGGTCCGGGGTCGGCGGCGGGGGCCGGTGCCGACGACGGAACCACCGATGCGGGGGGGGCGGCCAAGGTCCAGGGTCGGTGACGGGGGCCGGTGCCGGGGCCGACGACCGAACCATCGATGCACAGGGCTGGCCGCCAACGCCCCGGACCGCCGGCCGGACCGCCGGTGTGCGGGGTTGCGGCCGAGGTCCGGGGGCGGTGGCAGGGGTCGTGGGGCGGGCGTTCGGGGGCGGTCGCCGGTTCCCGGAGGGCGGGAACCGGCGGCCGGGCCGTCACAGGGCCGCGGGCTCCGGTGCCTCGGTCGCCGGGGTGGCATCCGCGGGCGGCAGGCCCTTCTTCGCCGCCCGCTTCCCGGCCCGGCGCTCCTTGCGGAGTTCGACCATCGCGTAGAGCGTCGGCACGAGCAGCAGCGTGAGCAGGGTGGAGGTGATCAGACCGCCGATCACGACCACCGCCGGCGGCTGCGCGATGAAGCCGCCCTCGCCGGTGACGCCCAGCGCCATCGGGAGCAGGGCGAAGATCATCGCCAGGGCCGTCATGAGGATGGGCCGGAGACGGTGGCGGCCGCCCTCGACGACGGCCTCGACGACGCCGTACCCCTGGCTCCGGTACTGGTCGACGAGGTCGATCAGGACGATCGTGTTGGTCACCACGATGCCGATCAGCATCAGCATGCCGATCATCGCGGGGACGCCCATCGGGGTGCCGGTGACGATCAGCAGGCCGAGCGGCCGGTCGCCGCGAACGGGATGGAGACCAGCAGGATCAGCGGCTGGACCAGCGACCGGAAGGTCTCGACCAGCAGCATGAAGACGATCGCGATCGCCGCGAGCATCGCCAGGCCCAGGTTCCTGAACGCGCTGTCCTGGTCCGAGGTGACCCCGCCGATCGAGGCCGTGGCGCCCGCCGGCAGCTTCAACGCCTTGATCTCGGACTGGAGTTGGGCGCTGACCGCGCCGGTGTTGTCTCCGGTGGGCTTGGCGGTGACGGTCGCGGCGCGCCGGCCGTCGAGCCGGGTCAACGACACCGGCGCGTCCACCAGCTTCACGGTGGCGATGTCGCCGAGCCTCACCGGGCCCAGCTTGAGCGCGCGCAGTTGCGCCAGGGCCTCGGCGGGCTCGGCGGACTTCACGACGACGTCCCGCTCGGTGTCGTCGAGGGTCGCCTTCGCGGCCGTGGTGCCCTTCACCGCCTGGGTGACGGCGGCGCCCGGCGTCTGGTCGTCGAACCCGGCGGCCGCGGCCCTGGAGTTGGCCTTCACCGAGATGCGCGGCACGCTCGGGTGGGCTTCGGTGGCTTCGGTGGCTTCGGCGAGCTGCTGCGCGCGGTCGATGAGCGGCGTATGCGCTGCCCAGGGGGCACCTGTGGGCGCCCACCGCACCACTCTCACCCATGCGCGGACCTGCTCGTGCAGCCCCTGGGTGCCGTTCCCTTGTCCGGCTCCTACTCCGCCCGCAGTACGCCCGGGTGGAGATCAGTCCGTCCGCGGGCGGACCAGCCCCGACTCGTACGCGATCACCACGAGCTGGGCCCGGTCCCGCGCGCCCAGCTTGGCCATGGCCCGGTTGACGTGCGTCTTCACGGTCAGCGGACTGACCTCCAGGCGTTCGGCGATCTCGTCGTTGGAGTGCCCTCCGGCGACCTGGACCAGGACCTCGCGCTCCCGTGAGGTGAGCGCGTCCAGCCGCTCGCTGCGGGCCGGGTCGCGGCCGTCGTCGCCGAGGTCGCCCTGGGCGAGGAAGCGTGCGATCAGGCCCTTGGTAGCCGTCGGGGAGAGCAGCGCCTCGCCGCCGGCGGCGAGGCGGATGGCGCTGAGCAGTTCCTCCGGTTCGCTGCCCTTGCCGAGGAAGCCGGAGGCGCCCGCGCGCAGCGCCTGGACCACGTAGTCGTCCACCTCGAAGGTCGTGAGGATCACCACGCGGACGTGCGCGAGGGAGGGGTCGGCGCTGATCAGTCGGGTGGCGGCCAGTCCGTCCGTGCCCGGCATCCGGATGTCCATCAGGACCACGTCGGCCTCGCGCTCCCTGGTCAGCGCCACCGCCTCGGCGCCGTCGGAGGCCTCGCCGACCACCTCCATGTCGGGCTCGGAGTCGACGAGCACCCGGAACGCGCTGCGCAGCAGTGCCTGGTCGTCGGCGAGCAGGACACGGATGGTCATACGGAATCCCCCAGGGCGGCCGTGCGGTTCCTGACACGGCCGTGCGTACGGTCGCTCGTACGGTCGTCGGTGTCGGTCTTGACCGGCAGGATCGCATGGACGCGGAAGCCGCCGCCGTAGCGGGGGCCGGTGGTGAGGGTGCCGCGCAGGGCGGTGACGCGCTCCCGCATGCCGAGCAGGCCGTGGCCGCCGCCCTCCTCGGGGGCGGTGTCCTCGCCGGAGCCGTCGTCGAGGACGGTGACCTCGATGTGCGGTCCGACCCGTACGACGCTGACCTCGGCCTTGGCGTGGGGTCCCGCGTGCTTCTGCACGTTGGTCAGGGCCTCCTGGATGATCCGGTAGGCGGCCAGGTCGACGGCGGCCGGCAGGGTGGTGCCCTGGTCGGCGCGGGCGACCTCGACCTGGAGGCCCGCGTTGCGGAAGGTGTCGGCGAGCTCGTCGAGGAGGTGCAGGCCGGGGGCGGGCTCGGTCGGCGCCTCGGGGTCGCCGGACTGGCGGAGCAGGCCGACGGTGGCACGCAGTTCGTTCAGCGCGGAGCGGCTGGCCTCGCGGACGTGACCGAGCGCCTCCTTGGCCTGGTCGGGCCGCTTGTCCATGACGTGCGCGGCGACTCCCGCCTGCACGTTGACCAGGGCGATGTGGTGGGCGACGACGTCGTGCAGGTCACGGGCGATGCGCAGGCGCTCCTCGGCGACCCGGCGGCGGGCCTCCTCCTCGCGGGTCCGCTCGGCGCGCTCGGCACGCTCGCGGATGGCCTGGACGACCGCGCGCCGGCTGCGGACGGCGTCCCCGGCGGTGGCGCCGATACCGGTCCAGGCGAAGATCGCGAGGTTCTCCTGGGCGTACCAGGGCAGGGGGCCGGCGACCATCGCGGCGGTGGTCAGCACGGTCATGGTGAGCAGGCCGGCTCGCAGGGTGGTGCGGCGGTCGGTGGTGGCGGCGACGGTGAACAGGGCGATCACGGCCGCCATCGCGACGGGGGCGCGGGGGTCGCCGGTGACGCCCTCCACGACGGAGGCGGCGCCGGTGACGGCCAGGACCGTCTTCGGGGCGTGCCGGCGGAAGACCAGGGCCGCGGCGGCGAGCGTCATCAGCAGCAGGCTGAGGGGGTCCGGGGTGCGGATGCCCCAGGCGACACCCTGCGTGCCGTGCGGGGCGGCGAAAGAGCTCACGACCATGCAGACGAGGGCGCCTGCGGCGATGACCGCGTCCACGGCGAGTGGGTGGGCGCCGGCTCTGCAGCGGGCTCTTTCGAGAGTGCTCACGCTCTGAACAGTACGGCTGGTTCGTGCGGGCCGGAACCGTCCGTTCGGCCCGCTGCGGGCACCGCCGGGTTCCCCACCCGCCGCCCGACTCGGTCGGCTGAAGAGCTCAGGTCCGGGCGCCGGGTCAGCCCGGAATGAGCCCGTCGTCCCGCAGCAGTGCCCGGACCTCCTCCAGGGTCGCGTCCGGGGACGGGAGGATCAGGTCCGAGGGTTCCAGGGCGTCGTCCGGGAGCGGAGTGCCCAGCTCCCGGACCTTGTCCAGGAGGGCGGTCAGGGTGCGGCGGAAGGCTGCCTCGTCGCCGGACTCCGTCTCCGCGAGGAGCTCGTCGTCCAGCTTGTTCAGCTCGGTGAGGTGGCTGTCGGCCAGCCTCACCTGGCCCTCCCCCATGATCCTCACGACCATGTCGGCCATGTCGCCCTCCAGGCGTCGGCTACTGCTTGTCGAAGCGCGGGGTGTCCTGCGGCTGCTGCGACTGGCCGCCCTGGCCGGTGCCGCCCTCGATCGCCTGCTGGGGCGATCCTCCGGCGAGCTCGGCCTTCATGCGCTGCAGTTCCAGCTCCACATCCGTACCACCGGAGAGGCGGTCCAGCTCGGCGGCGATGTCGTCCTTGGCGGTGCCGGTCGGGTCGTCGAGGGCTCCGGAGGCGAGGAGCTCGTCGATGGCGCCGGCGCGGGCCTGGAGCTGCTGCGTCTTGTCCTCGGCGCGCTGGATGGCGAGGCCGACGTCACCCATCTCCTCGGAGATGCCGGTGAAGGCCTCGCCGATGCGGGTCTGGGCCTGGGCGGCGGTGTAGGTGGCCTTGATGGTCTCCTTCTTGGTGCGGAAGGCGTCCACCTTGGCCTGGAGGCGCTGGGCCGCGAGGGTGAGCTTCTCCTCCTCGCCCTGGAGGGTGGCGTGCTGGGTCTCCAGGTCGGTCACCTGCTGCTGGAGGGCGGCACGGCGGGAGAGCGCCTCGCGGGCGAGGTCCTCGCGGCCGAGCGCGAGCGCCTTGCGGCCCTGGTCCTCCAGCTTGGTGGACTGCTGCTGGAGCTGGTTCAGCTGGAGTTCGAGCCGCTTGCGGCTGGTCGCCACGTCGGCGACGCCGCGGCGGACCTTCTGCAGCAGCTCGAGCTGCTTCTGGTACGAGTAGTCGAGGGTCTCGCGCGGGTCCTCGGCCCTGTCCAGGGCCTTGTTCGCCTTCGCGCGGAAGATCATCCCCATACGCTTCATGACACCGCTCATGGGCTTCGCGCGCCCCCTTCTGACGGACTCCAGCTCACAGATCCTGCGACAGAACCCACAGTACGGGCCCTGCCTCCATTACCGCACTGTTCGGGGACCGATGCGCTCATCCCCAAGGACGACTACCGTCCGCTCCGCTCCGGCACAGGTAGGAGAGGGTCCCCCTGAGCGAAGCGTCTGCAACGTCCCCTCTGTCCCCCATGGAGACGACTGGCGTTGCGGGATCGTTCCCCGCCGGACTAGGGCCCACACCCCGTGACCCCGTAGGCTTGGGTTTTGTGTTCCGTAGCCGTGCCAAGGATGAGAAGGCCCCCGCCGACAAGGCGGTCGTGACCGACTCCAAGCAGACCCGTGACCCGCAGGCCCCCAAGGGCAGGCCCACGCCCAAGCGCAGTGAGGCCCAGTCCCAGCGGCGCAGCGTGGCCAACACGCCGACGACGCGCAAGGACGCCGCCAAGCGTCAGCGCGACGACCGGCGCGCCGCCATGGAGCGGCAGCGCCAGGCGCTGGCCACCGGTGACGAGCGGTACCTGCCGGCCCGTGACAAGGGTCCGGTCCGCAGGTTCGCCCGTGACTGGGTCGACTCGCGTTTCAACGTGGCGGAGTTCTTCCTGCCGCTGGCCGTGGTCATCCTGGTCATGAGCGTGGTCAACAACACGGCGATCAAGAACATCGCGCTGCTGCTCTGGCTGGTCGTGATCGTGCTGATCGTGCTCGACGCGGTGATCAGCGGGCTGCGGCTGCGCAAGCGCCTCGCCGAGCGCTTCCCCGACCAGAACAAGAAGGGCGCCGTCGCCTACGCCCTGATGCGCTCCCTCCAGATGCGCCGGCTCCGGCTGCCCAAGCCGCAGGTCAAGCGCGGAGAGCGGCCCTGAGCGCAGAGCCGTTCTCCGGGGGTGCGGCAGAGGCCTGGCTGAACAGGCTGGGCGGGCTGCGTGATGTCGTACGGCAGCAGCTCGTGGCCCGTCAGCTGGACGAGCAGATAGCGGGGCGGTTCCCGGTCGGGCAGCGGCTGCGGGTGCTCGACGTGGGGATGGGCCAGGGCACGCAGGCGCTGCGGCTGGCCCGGGCCGGGCACCAGGTGACCGGCGTGGAGCGGGAGCCGACGATGGTCGCGGCCGCGCGGGAGGCCCTGGCCGCCGAGCCGGAGGGCATCCGCGAGCGGGTGCGGATCGTGCAGGGGGAAGGGCGGGACACGGGTGTCCACTTCCTGCCGGGCAGCTTCGACGTGGTGCTCTGCCACGGGGTGCTGATGTACGTCGAGGAGCCGGACGCGCTGCTCGCCGGACTGGCCCGGATGCTGGCCCCGGGCGGGCTGCTGTCGCTGCTGGTGCGCAACGCCGACGCGCTGGCCATGCGGCCGGGGCTGAGCGGCGACTGGGCGGGCGCCCTGGAGTCCTTCGACACCGTCTCGTACCGCAATCGCCTCGGCCTGGACGTCCGGGCCGACCGGCTGAGCGCCCTCACCGGCGCCCTGGCCGGCATCGGTGCGCCGCTGCAGTCCTGGTACGGCGTGCGGGTGTTCACGGACACCGCGGCGGACGACGCCGAGGCGCCGGCCGACCTGGAGACGCTGCTCGCGGTGGAGGAGCGGGCCGGGCGGACGGATCCGTACCGGTCGGTCGCGGCGCTGCTGCACCTGTGCGGGGTCCGCGGCTGACCGCACCCCGGCCGGTGCCGCTCGTTCGGGCCAGCAGCGCGAGCCGGAGCGTCACCGCCGCGGCGAGACTCGGGACATGGACGCTTCCCCCGCCCGGACCCTGCGTACGGCCGCCGCGCTCGGTTCCTGCTGCCTCGCCCTCGTCTCCGGGTGCTCCCCTTTCGACGACGACGCGGCCGTGGACGCCTCGGCCGCCCGGGCCGCGCAGGTGGCGGCCGTCCCGCTCGGGGCGAGGGACCTGCAGAACCAGTACCAGAAGGTGATCAAGGACGTCCTGCCGTCGGTCGTGCAGATCCAGGCCAGCAGCGACCTGGGCTCGGGCGTGGTCTACGACGGCAACGGACACATCGTCACCAACGCGCACGTCGTGGGGAACGAGAAGAAGTTCAAGGTGACGACGGCCAACACCGAGGAACCGCTGACCGCCACGCTGGTGTACTCCTACCCCCAGCAGGATCTGGCGGTGATCAGGCTCGACCGGATCCCGGACGGGCTGAAGGCGGCCACCTTCGGGGACACCGAGAAGGTCCAGGTCGGGCAGATCACGCTGGCCATGGGATCGCCGCTCGGGCTGTCCTCCAGCGTGACCGAGGGCATCGTGTCGGCGACCGGACGGACCGTCAGCGAGAACGCCGCGGGCGGCGGTACGGGCGCCACCATCCCCAACATGGTGCAGACCTCGGCGGCCATCAACCCCGGCAACAGCGGCGGCGCCCTGGTCAACCTGGACGGCCAGGTCATCGGTATCCCCACGCTCGCCGCGAGCGACCCCGACCTCGGCGGCAGCGCGGCGCCGGGGATCGGGTTCGCCATCCCGGGGTCGATGGTGACGACGGTCGCCGACCAGATCATCAAGCAGGGGAAGGTCACCGACTCGGGGCGGGCCGCGCTGGGCATCGCCGGGCGCACGGTCGTCGACGTGAACTACCAGCCGGCCGGGGTGGCCGTGGTGACCGTGAAGCGCGGCGACGCGGCCGACAAGGCGGGCATCCGGCCCGGGGACATCATCACCAAGGTGGGTGCCGACGACATCACCACCATCACCTCACTGGCCGAGTCGCTCGCCTCGGACCGGCCCGGGGAGAAGACGACGGTGACCTACAGCCGGGACGGCGTCGGCAAGACGGTGGACGTGACGCTGGGCGAGCAGTGACCCGGTGACCGGCGGGGCGGCCGACGAGGGCCGCCCCGGACCGGTACGCCTCAGGACTCGTCCGCGTGCAGACTCATCGGGCCGTAGATCTCGGTGGCGTCCTCGAAGAGCCGCACCTGGTCGGCGCCGCCGGCCAGCAGGGCCTTCCACTGCTCGCCGATCCACGACTCGGCGTCGCCCTGTGTGGTGAACTCCTCGGGCTCCACCGCGGGCTGGACCTCCGTCCCGTCGGCCTTCTCGAACCGCCATGTCCATGCCGCCATGTAGGCCTCCTTTGATCCAACTGGTGCATCGTATAAGGGCGCCGACGAAAACTCCGCTGGTTGTGGGGCAGGTGCGGGGCCGGTGGGGGCGGGGCGCGCAGTTCGCCGCGCCCCTGACGGGGCGCGTCGCACAGGGCGTCGGCTGAAGCGAGAACCGTCAGGACGGGTGAGAATCGGTCCGTGGAAGTGACTTTGCTCGGTACCGGTGCTCCTGCGGGGCTGCCTCGGCCCGGCTGTCCCTGTGCGGCCTGTGCGTGTGCCGTCGCGGAGGAGGCGCGGGCCGCCACCGCGGTGCTCGTCGACGGGACGCTGCTGCTCGATCTGACGCCGGGGGCGGCGTTCGCGGCGGCCCGGGCCGGGCTGTCCCTCGGCGGGGTACGGCAGGTGCTGCTGTCGCATCCGCACGACGGGCCCGCCGTCGAGGTGCCGGCCGGGCTGCCGCAGCCGGGGCGGGTGCCGGACGGGCGGGAGCTGGCGCTGCTGACGGGGCATCGGGTGCGGGCGGTGGCGATGGACGCGGGCGGCACCGGGTACGCGGTGACCGGACCCGACGGGCAGCGCCTGCTGTACCTGCCGCCGGGCGGCGCGCAGGCCGGGCTGGAGAACGGGAGCGCGGACTCCTACGACCTGGTGCTCCTCGACGTCGTCGGCAGGCCGGACGCGCTGGCGCGGCTGCGGGCGGTCGGCTCGGTCGGGCCGACCACGGACGTCGTCGCCGTCCATCTCGGCCACGACGTGCCGCCCGGCCCGGAGTTGCGCCGGCGGCTGGCGGCGGCTGGGGCGCGAGCGGTGCCGGACGGGTCGACGCTGACGGTGGGGGTGTACGAGGACGTGCCCGACGTACCGCGCCGGACGCTGGTGCTGGGCGGGGCACGGTCGGGCAAGTCCGTGGAGGCCGAACGGCGGCTGGAGTCCTTCCCCGACGTGCTGTACGTCGCCACGGGCGGTACGCGGGGCGGGGACACCGAGTGGGCGGCGCGGGTGGCCGTCCACCGGGAGCGGCGGCCGGGGTCGTGGCGTACGACGGAGACGTGCGACCTCGTGCCGTTGCTGGCGCAGGACGGGCCGGCGTTGCTGATCGACTGTCTGTCGCTGTGGCTGACGGACGCGATGGACTCCGTCGGGGCGTGGGACGACACGGAGTGGGCGTCGGGCGGGGAGAAGGCCCTGCGGGAGCGGGTGCGGGAGCTGACGGAGGCGGTGCGGGCGACCCGGCGGACGGTGGTCGCCGTCTCCAACGAGGTGGGGTCGGGCATTGTGCCGGCCACGGCGTCGGGGCGGCGGTACCGGGATGAACTGGGCCGCCTGAACGCGGCGTTCGCGAGCGAGTGCGAGCAGGTGGTGCTGGTGGTGGCGGGGCAGGTGGTGGTGCTGAGGTAGTGGGGGCCGGGGTTCGGATGGGGACGCTTACCGGCGCCGGCAGGGTGCCTCCCCCGGCCGAAGGCCGGGGGAGGCACCGCGCGAGCAACCCCCACCGGCCCGCGCCCCGGAAACGCACCGTCACCACCCCTTTCTCGCCACGATCCGGTACGCGTTGGAGAAGGGTGTGCGTCGCAGCAAAGGCGCCAGGGCATGGTCCAGTACGGCCGCGACGGCGACCAGCGGCGCCGCCCCGCGCAGCCACCGCTTCGGCAGCAGCCGCCCCAGGACCAGGCCGAGCGCCGCCGAGATGTCGTACGGCACATGAGGCGACTTCCGGTCGGTTCTGAGGATCTCGCAGCCCTGGGACTCCAGCTCCGCCCGGAGGTTGTGCAGCGGCATCAGGTGCAGGTGGCGGGGCTGGCCGTAGGGGACCCACCACCTGCCGAGGAGCCTCGCGAACGCGCTCCGCGGGTTCGGGACGTCGATGAGGACGTGCCCGCCGGGGCGCAGCGCCGTGAGGGCGGCGCGGAGTTCGGCGCGCGGGTCGGGGGTGTGCTGGAGGTGGTGGAACATGCTGACGACGTCGTAGCGGGCGCGCAGGCGGGCCAGCACCTCCGGCGCGGCCAGGTAACCGCAGTGGGCCTCCTCGATGTGCCCCTCGGTCTGGGCGCGTCCCACGCGGAGGGTCGGGTCGAGGCCGTCGAACGAGGTGTAGGCGAAGAGCTCCTTCGCCGCGCGCGGGAAGTGGGCGTGGCCCGTGCCGACGTCCAGCCAGCTCTCCGGCTCCGGCAGCGTCAGCATCACGCGCGCGGCGGCGCGGTGCCGGCGGCGGCCCGCGCGGGTGGTGTGGAGGCGGTCGGTGTAGTCCTCCAGGCGGCCGTCGTAGAAGTCCCGGTGGTAGAAGGCGAGGCCCGCCCGGGACAGCCGGGGGTTCTGGAAGGTGTGGGCGCAGTCCCGGCACTCGTCGACGGTGAACGTGCCGGGCCGGTGGTGGAGGAGGTCGGGCGTGCGCAGGCGGGTGCGCAGGCGCCGGGAGCCGCACCAGGGGCAGTCCTCGCGGCGCGGCTCGTGGAACCGGTCGGGGCCCGCGGCGAGTTCGGACGTGCGCGGCGGCATGGGCGGCTCCCTGTGCTCCCTGTACTCCCTGAACGCAATCCACTGCAAACCGGAACGTATGGGATACCGATCTTGCCTGCCAAGGCGCCGTGCGGGTGTGCCGTCGATCTGGCACCTGAGCGTTGGTTCGGTGCCGGTACTGTTCGGCGAATGAGCTCGCTTAATCTCGACGACTTCACCGATCTGATCGAGCGCCCCGACGGCGGTGTGCGCCGTGACGCCGAGGCGCGCCGGGAGCGGCTGACCGTGCCGCCCGGGTCGCTGGGCCGCCTCGACGACCTGGGTGAGTGGCTGGCCGCCGCGCAGGGTTCGGTACCGGTACGGCCCGTGGAACGCCCACGGGTCCTGCTCTTCGCGGGTGACCACGGCGTCGCCGAACTCGGCGTCTCCGCCCGGCCCGCGGGCAGCGCGGCGCTGCTGGTGCGGGCGGTCCTGGAGGGGGCCAGCCCGGTGGCGGTACTGGCCCGGCGGCTCGGGGTGCCGGTGCGGATCGTGGACATGGCGCTGGACTGCGACCCGGAGGCGCTGCCCGAGGAGGTCGTACGGCACCGGGTACGGCGGGGCAGCGGCCGTATCGACATCGAGGACGCGCTGACCCTGGAGGAGGCCGAGGCGGCCTTCCGGGCGGGCATCGCGCTGGCCGACGAGGAGGCGGACTCGGGGACCGATCTGGTGGTTCTCGGCGACGTCAGCGTCGGCGGCACGACGGCGGCCTCCGTCCTGGTGGCGGCGCTGTGCGGGACGGACGCGTCCGTGGTGACCGGGCGCGGCGGGCTCCCCATCGACGACCTCGCGTGGATGCGGAAGTGCGCGGCGATCCGGGACGCGCTGCGGCGGGCGCGGCCGGTGCTCGGGGACCAGTTGCAGTTGCTGGCGACCGTCGGCGGGGCCGACCTCGCGGCGATGACCGGGTTCCTGTTGCAGTCGGCGGTGCGGAAGCTGCCGGTGGTGCTGGACGGGGTGGTCGTCGCCGCGTGTGCGCTGGTCGCGCAGCGGATCGCGTTCCGGGCCCCGGACTGGTGGCTGGCCGGCCACGACAGCGGGGAGCCGGGGCAGGCGAAGGCGCTGGACCGGATGGCCCTGGAGCCGCTGCTGGAGCAGGGCGTGCGGGTCGGCGAGGGCGCGGGCGCGCTGCTGGCCCTCCCCCTGGTCCAGGCCGCGGCGGCCCTGGCGGCGGACCTCCCCGAAAAGCCGGAATCCGAGGAGAAGCCGCAGGACTAGCGAGCCGACGGGCCCCGGCCGGGACGGCACCGCCGGGGTGCGCCGTCCCGGCTGATCGCCGTCGCGGCGGACAGCGGAGACCGGCGGAAGCGTGGAGCCGACGGGGACAAGAGGGGCGCCGACTTGGGCAATCGGGCCCGGCGCGTGACGGGTGGCGGCAGCGGCGTCCCGCCAAGGACGCCTGGCCCCCGGCCGAGGGCCGGGGAGAGGGGCTGCGCGATCGGCCGTCACGGCGCGGGTCCTGGCATGCGACCGGCGGCGGGAGCCACGGCTCGTGTGCGCGTCCGGCGGAAAAAGGCGGCGTGCGGCGGGGTTTGGGGTAGGGACGCCCATATGATCGCTCTCCATGGGAGATGTCCGAATTGCCGTGGAGCGGTGTGAGGGACGCGGGCCGGGGCGGCGGGGTGCCGGGGTTTCCCAGCGGGCCGCCGCCTTCGCCGTGTGGTACTTGCGGGCCGTCGCCTTCGTCAACTTCCTCAGCGCGGTGTGGGTGTCGCTGGGCCAGGACGTGCGGCGGCACAACCAGGAGAACTTCTTCACGCCATACCTGCTGACGGCCGGCTTCGCCTCCGGTGTGTTCACCGCGTTCCTCGCGATCACGATGCGGCGCCGCAAGAGGGCCGCGTGGATCCTCAACCTGGTGCTGAGCGGGCTCTTCCTCGCGCTGTTCGCGTTCGCCATGGCGTTCCCGGAGATCCGGCGGTACGCGCAGAACTGGATCTCGATCGTGCTGACCGGCGCCTTCGTCGTGGCCCTGCTCGTCGGGCGGCGGGAGTTCTACGCGAAGGGCGACCGGTCCAACCCGCGGCTCGCCGCCACCGTCGCCGTCGGCGGCGGGCTCATCGCCTCGCTGCTCGCCGCGCTCCTGGTGACCGTCACCAACCAGGCCCCGCGCACCGCGCGTTCGACGTTCCCGGAGCGCTGGCACTACGGCACCCTGCGCCTGGTGTCGGTCGCCGCCGACCCTTCCCACTTCCCGGGCATCACCCCGCCCAACTGGGTGAACGTCTCCATCAACGTACTGAGCACCCTCCTCGTCCTCGCCGTCTTCTACGCCGCCTTCCGCTCCCGCCGGGCCGTCGACCCGATCACCGAGGACGACGAGAAGCGGCTGCGGGAACTGCTGGAGCGGCACGGGGAACGGGACTCCCTCGGGTACTTCGCGCTGCGGAGGGAGAAGAGCGTCGTCTGGTCGCCCACCGGGAAGGCGGCGGTCGCGTACCGGGTGGTGGGCGGGGTGTCGCTCGCCTCCGGGGATCCGATCGGGGATCCGGAGGCGTGGCCGGGGGCCATCGTGCCGTGGCTCGGCGAGGCGCGGGCGCACGGGTGGATCCCGGCGGTGATGGGGGCGGGCGAGGAGGCCGGGACCGTGTACGCGCGGCACGGGCTGGACGCGCTGGAACTCGGCGACGAGGCGATCGTCGAGGTCGCCGAGTTCACGCTGGAGGGGCGGGCGATGCGGACCGTCCGGCAGGCGTACAACCGGGTCGGGCGGGCCGGGTACCAGGTGCGGATCCGCCGCCACGAGGACGTCCCGGCGGACGAGATGTCGTACCTGATCCGGCGCGCGGACGACTGGCGGGACGGCGCCACCGAGCGCGGCTTCAGCATGGCGCTGGGGCGGCTCGGGGACGGCCGGGACGGACGGTGCGTGATGCTGGAGTGCACCGACGCGGAAGGGGAGCTGCGGGCCCTGCTCTCCTTCGTGCCGTGGGGGCCGGGCGGGCTCTCCCTCGACCTCATGCGGCGGGACCGGGACTCCGACAACGGGCTGATGGAGTTCATGGTCATCGAACTGCTCCGGCGTGCCGGGGAGATCGGGATCACGCAGGTCTCCCTCAATTTCGCGATGTTCCGTTCGGTCTTCGAACGGGGTGCGCGCCTCGGCGCCGGGCCGGTGCTGCGGTTGTGGAGGTCCTTGCTGAGCTTCTTCTCCCGGTGGTGGCAGATCGAGTCCCTGTACCGGGCCAACGCCAAGTACCGGCCCATCTGGGAACCCCGTTTCCTGCTCTTCGAGAAGAGCGCGGACCTTCCGCGCATCGGCCTGGCGTCGGCGCGCGCGGAGGGGTTTCTGGGGGCCGTGTCGGCGGGGCTGCCGAAGTGGCTGCACCGGCGGCAGTTGGAGACGCAGCGAGAAGCGCAGGGATGAGGACCGCCGCATGACGCCGCCCGCCCGCTGGGCCCGCGCCGAGTGGGGGCTGCTGTACGCCACCGTGCGCGGCCCGCTGGCGAAGCGTCGGCTGCGGGCGGTGCCGATGACGGCCGGGGCGGTGTTCCTGACCGCGCTGCTGCAGTTCACGCAGAACCAGTCGTGGGGCTACCGCCTCGTGCAGGACGTCGGGGCGGCGCGCGCCGCGGACCCGCTCCCGGCGGCCCTGCTGCGCACTCCCCTGTCGCTGTTCGTGCCGGCCCTGGACCTTCCGGTGTGGGGCGCCCTGGCCCAGATCCTGGTGGTCTTCGGCATCGCCGAGGTGTGCCTGGGCTGGTGGCGGACCCTGGTCGTCGCGTACGTGGCGACCCTCGCCGGCACGCTGTACGCGCGGCTGGGCATCGCGCTGGGGCCACACGGTCCGCCGGGGCTGCCGGCCTCGGACGCCCGGGTGGTGGACACCGGGCCCTCGGCCGCCGTCGTGGGGCTCGCGGTCTACCTGTGCTGGCGGTACGGCGCCTACGCCACCGCCGGCGCGGTGGCGGCCGCGATGGCGGTCGAGGTGACGCTGAAGGACAACCTGGCCGGAAAGGAGCACCTGGCGGCCATCGTGGGCGTGGCGGTGCTGTGCGGGGCGACGCCGGCGGGGCGGCGACTGCGGCACCGGTGGCGTCACCGGTGGCCGGGGTCGGGTCCGGGGCCGGGTCCCGGGCCGGGGCCGTGGCCGGGCAGCCGCAGCGGTTCGGGGCGGTCGGGCCTGCCGCCGATCCAGTCCTGAAGGGTCAGGGTGAGCCGGGACCAGCGACGGTCGTGGTGATAGGTGCGCAGCCGGGCCCTGGCCCGGGCGCGCGGCCGGTTGCCGTAGAAGCGGCGGGCCCAGGCCGAACCGGGGCGGGCCAGGCGGACCGCACCGACGATCGCGACCAGCGGGACGATCACCCCGAAGATCGCGGTGCGCGCCTTGCCCTTGCTCAGGGCGACGAGGGAGAAGGCGAAGTTGGCCACGACGTTCGCGATGACGGTCCCCCGGTCCTGGAGTTCGTCCGCCGAGAGGTCGTTGACGCCGAACGGTGAGAACCCGGCGAGCAGCAGCCCCACCAGCGCCGCCGTGATGACGACGGCCTCGACGCTCTTGCGGCCCTCCTCGGTCCAGTAGACGTCGCCGAGGTGCAGGATCAGCGCGAACTCGTCGAGGACGAGCCCGGCGCCCATCCCGAAGACGATCGCGGCGAGGGCCGCGCCCGGGCCGTTGCGGGAACTGGCGACCGCGCCGAAGCCGCCGACGACGGCGAGGACGACGCCGGGGACCACGTGGTGGATGTGCAGCCCGCCCGCCCGCACGTTGCCGAACGGGCCCTTTCCGGCACGGATCAGCCGGGTGATGACCCGTGTGATCACGAAGGTCAGGACGAAGGCGGTCAGGGCGAGCAGCAGCGGGAGTTTGCCCGGCTCGATGATGTTCCGCTCCAGCCAATGTCCCATGTGCGCACTTTATCCCCGGGAGTGGGCCTCGCCGGGCGTCCGGCCGGGCCGCGGCTTCCTGACCACCAGGTAACCTGCGCCGGTGGCTGTGACCTCTGCGACTCCCTGGCGCGACGGCGTCCGCTTCGCCTTCGGCACGCTCACCGTGTTCCCCGTGAAGGTGACCCGCTGGGACCGCGAGGCGGCCCGCGGCGGCATGCTCTCCGCCCCCCTGGCCGGCCTCGCGGTCGGCGGCTGCGCGGGGGCGGTCGGCGCACTGCTCCTGGCGGCGGGGGCGAGCGCACTGGTGGCCGCGGTCGCCGCCGTCGCCGTACCGGCCGTGCTCACCCGCGGCCTGCACCTGGACGGTCTCGCCGACACCGCCGACGGCCTGGGCAGCGGCAAGCCCGCCGAGGACGCCCTGCGGATCATGAAGCAGTCGGACATCGGCCCGTTCGGGGTCATCACCCTCGTCTTCGTCCTGCTCGGGCAGGTGGCCGCGCTGGCCCAGGCGTACGGCGGCGGGTGGCAGCGGGGTGCCCTGGCGGCGGTCGTGGCGGCGACGGTGGCCCGGCTGGCGCTGACCCTGGCCGCGGTGGAAGGGGTGCCGGCCGCCCGTCCCGAGGGGCTGGGGGCGGCGGTGGCCGGGGTGGTGCCCAAGGTGGCGGCGACCGTGGTCACGTTCGCGGTGATGCTGCTGGCGGCCGGGGCCGGGGCGTTGGTGGGGGCGGGCGACAGCCTGCGGGCGCTGCTCGCGGTGGTGGTGGCCGAGGCCGCGACGGACGGGCTGCTGCGGCACTGCCGGCGGCGGTTCGGCGGGGTGACCGGGGACGTGTTCGGGGCGCTCGCGGAGACGGCGGCGACCGCGGCGCTCGTGGTGTTCTCGTTCGGGGGCTGACGGGTCGGGTCGCACCCGCGGGCCCAAGGGGCCGGTCGCGTTCCTGCCCCCAGCGTGCGCTCCGCCTCCCGGTGTGATGGAAAGTGGCGGTGCCGCCACCCCCAGGTGAACGCCCGCAGGAATGAGCGAGCGCATACACACGCGTAGGCTCGTCCCGGGTGTTCGCCGACGGGGTGAAGGCCCCGGTCGCAACGCGACCCGAGGGCACTCCTCAGGGTCGCTCCGGGCCCGGTCGACCCACCCGCTCGGCCACTGCAACTCAACATCGGAAGCGAGATTCCACCACCGTGACTGCTCTCACTCTCAGCACCTCAGCGGCGCCCGGCCTCCGGGCCGACGCGATCGTGATCGGTGTCGCCAAGGGCGCCAAGGGCCCCGTCGTCGCGCCGGGCGCCGAAGCCGTGGACACGGCCTACGACGGCAAGCTGGCCGCGATCCTGGAGACCCTCGGTGCCTCGGGTGCCGAGGGCGAACTGACGAAGCTGCCCGCCCCGGCCGGCTTCAAGGCCCCGCTGGTCATCGCCGTCGGCCTGGGCACCGAGCCCGGCCCGGACACGGAGTTCGAGGCCGAGGCGCTGCGCCGGGCGGCCGGTGTCGCCGCCCGCGCACTGTCCGGGGCCAAGAAGGCGGCCTTCGCGCTGCCCGTCGCGGACGCGGCCGCCGTGGGCGCGATCGGCGAGGGCGTGCTGCTCGGCGCCTACTCCTTCGACACGTACAAGGACAACGGTGCCGGCACCGGCAACAGCCTGAAGGCGAAGAACGGCCGGGCGCCGCTCGCCGAGGGCGTGCTGCTCGGGGGCAAGCCGCGAGATGCCGTCCACAAGGCGGCCCTGGCCCGCGCCACGGCCGTCTCCGAGGAGCTGAACCGGGCCCGCGACCTGGTCAACACCCCGCCGAACGACCTCACGCCGGCCGCGTTCGCCGCGATCGCCCAGGGCGCGGCCAAGGAGCACGGCCTCAAGATCCAGGTGCTGGACGACAAGGCGCTCGCCAAGGACGGGTACGGCGGCATCCTCGGCGTCGGCGGCGGCTCGGCGGCGACCCCGCGGCTGGTGAAGCTGTCGTACACGCACGCCGACGCGGACAAGCACCTCGCGTTCGTCGGCAAGGGCATCACCTACGACTCGGGCGGTATCTCGCTCAAGCCGGCCGGCCACAACGAGACGATGAAGTGCGACATGAGCGGCGCGGCGGCGGTCTTCGCGGCCGTCGTGACGGCGGCGCGGCTCGGCCTGCCGGTCAACGTGACCGGGTGGCTGGCGCTGGCGGAGAACATGCCGTCCGGCTCCGCCGTGCGCCCCGGTGACGTGCTGCGCATGTACAGCGGCAAGACCGTCGAGGTGCTCAACACGGACGCGGAGGGCCGGCTGGTGCTCGCCGACGCGCTGTGGGCCGCGTCCGCGGAGCAGCCGGACGCGATCGTGGACGTGGCGACGCTGACCGGCGCGATGATGCTGGCGCTGGGCAGCCGGACGTTCGGGATCATGTCCAACGACGACGCGTTCCGCTCCGCGGTGCACGAGGCCGCGGAGGAGGTGGGCGAGCCGGCGTGGCCGATGCCGCTGCCGGAGCACCTGCGCAAGGGGATGGAGTCGCCGACCGCCGACATCGCCAACATGGGCGAGCGGATGGGCGGCGGGCTGGTCGCGGGCCTCTTCCTGCGGGAGTTCGTGGGTGAGGGGATCACCTGGGCGCACCTCGACATCGCGGGGCCGGCCTTCAACGAGGGGGGCGCCTTCGGGTACACGCCCAAGGGGGGCACGGGGTCCGCGGTGCGGACGCTGGTGCGGCTGGCGGAGCTGACGGCCGAGGGCGAGCTGGGCTGACGCCGGGGTTTTGCGGGCGGGACCTCGCCTGCGGGTAGTGCGGGGTCCCGTCGCCCATGACTCGGTCCGGTCCGTCGCCGGGCGATTGCTGGCCGTGGGGGCCGGTCGCCCAGTTCCTCCCCCCGGCCTTCGGCCGGGGGGACCCCAGCGCCCCTTCGGGGGCGCCAAGTGTGGTGTCTCACACCCCAGCCCCGCGTCTCGTTCACCTCCGACAAGTGCGAAGATGGGGCTCGGCAGGACAGGGCCCCACCCACAGGGCCGAAGAAGAGCGGCCGGACACCAGCCGCCGACCGGTCACTGGAGACCGGCGTACGGCGCACATGCATGGAGGACGTGACGTGGCGAACGACGCCAGCACCGTTTTCGACCTAGTGATCCTCGGCGGTGGTAGTGGCGGTTACGCCGCGGCCCTGCGCGGGGCGCAGCTGGGCCTGGACGTCGCCCTGATCGAGAAGGACAAGGTCGGCGGTACCTGCCTGCACCGGGGTTGCATCCCCACCAAGGCCCTGCTGCACGCGGGCGAGATCGCCGACCAGGCCCGCGAGAGCGAGCAGTTCGGTGTCAAGGCCACCTTCGAGGGCATCGACGTGCCTGCCGTCCACAAGTACAAGGACGGCGTCATCGCCGGTCTGTACAAGGGCCTGCAGGGTCTGATCGCCTCGCGCAAGGTGACGTACATCGAGGGCACGGGGCGGCTGTCCTCCCCGACCTCCGTGGACGTGAACGGCCAGCGCATCCAGGGCCGCCACGTGCTCCTCGCGACCGGCTCCGTGCCGAAGTCGCTGCCGGGCCTGGAGATCGACGGCAACCGCATCATCTCCTCCGACCACGCCCTCGTCCTGGACCGCGTGCCGAAGTCCGCGATCATCCTCGGCGGCGGTGTCATCGGCGTCGAGTTCGCCTCCGCCTGGAAGTCCTTCGGTGCCGACGTCACCGTCGTCGAGGGCCTCAAGCACCTCGTCCCGGTCGAGGACGAGAACTCCTCCAAGCTTCTTGAGCGCGCCTTCCGCAAGCGCGGCATCAAGTTCAACCTGGGCACCTTCTTCTCGAAGGCCGAGTACACCGCCGACGGCGTCAAGGTCACCCTCGCCGACGGCAAGGAGTTCGAGGCCGAGGTCCTGCTCGTCGCCGTCGGCCGCGGTCCCGTCTCCGCCGGCCTCGGCTACGAGGAGCAGGGTGTCGCCATGGACCGCGGTTACGTCCTGGTCGACGAATACATGCGGACGAACGTCCCGACCATCTCCGCCGTCGGTGACCTGGTCCCGACGCTCCAGCTCGCGCACGTCGGCTTCGCCGAGGGCATCCTGGTGGCGGAGCGCCTGGCCGGTCTGAAGACGGTCCCGATCGACTACGACGGTGTCCCCCGGGTCACGTACTGCCACCCGGAGGTCGCCTCCGTCGGTATCACCGAGGCCAAGGCCAAGGAGATCTACGGTGCGGACAAGGTCGTCGCTCTGAAGTACAACCTGGCGGGCAACGGCAAGAGCAAGATCCTCAACACCTCCGGCGAGATCAAGCTCGTCCAGGTGAAGGACGGTGCCGTGGTCGGCGTCCACATGGCCGGCGACCGCATGGGCGAGCAGGTCGGCGAGGCTCAGCTGATCTACAACTGGGAGGCGCTGCCCGCCGAGGTCGCCCAGCTCATCCACGCCCACCCGACGCAGAACGAGGCGCTCGGCGAGGCCCACCTGGCCCTGGCCGGCAAGCCCCTGCACTCGCACGACTGACCCTCGGTCGACACACGCGACGACTCAGACTTCCGCAATTCGTAAGGAGCAACCGAAACCATGGCGGTTTCCGTAACCCTTCCGGCGCTCGGCGAGAGCGTCACCGAGGGCACCGTCACCCGCTGGCTGAAGGCCGAGGGTGAACGCGTCGAGGCCGACGAGCCGCTGCTCGAAGTCTCGACCGACAAGGTCGACACCGAGATCCCGGCCCCCGCCTCCGGTGTGCTGGCCTCGATCAAGGTCGCCGAGGACGAGACGGTCGAGGTCGGCGCCTAGCTGGCCATCATCGACGACGGCACGGGCGCCCCCGCTGCC
>NZ_JAEKKT010000454.1 GCF_019510245.1 Streptomyces sp.
GTCGTCGATGACCAGGGCTGGCAGCACACCGGCGACCTCGGCCGGCTCGAGGACGGCTACCTGTACCTCGTGGGTCGCCGCGGGGACAAGATCATCCGAGGTGGCGAGAACGTCTACCCGCTGGAGATCGAGCAGGTGCTCGAGCAGCACCCCGGCGTACGGCAGGCGACCGTCGTGGGGGTGCCGGACCGCCGTCTCGGCGAGACCGTGATGGCCTACCTGATCCCCGATTCCGACCCGCATCCCGAGGTGGAGGAGCTGCGGCGGTTCGCCCGGGAGCGCCTCGTCGGCTTCAAGGTGCCCGTGGCGTGGGAGTTCGTCGACGAGCTCCCGCGCAACGTCAACGGCAAGGTGCTGCGGCACGTTCTCGCAGCCCGGGCTGCCGAGCAGTCGGCGCGCGACGCTCACTCCGGCTGAGCGCCGCTGTCCCGCAGCCCGAGAGCGGGGAGCCGGGCCCGCAGCTCGTTCTTGAGGACCTTCAAGCTGGCGTTGCGAGGAAGGGCGTCGACCAGGAACGCTCGCCGTGGGCGCTTGAAGTTCGCGATGCGGTCGGTGGCCCAGCCCAGCAGGTCTGACTCGGTCAGCCCGCCGCCGGGCCGCGGCACCACGAACGCGACCGCCACCTCCCCCAGGCGGGCGTCCGGGGCTGCCACGACAGCAATGGCCTCCACACCTGGGTGCTGACCGAGCACGCGCTCGACCTCGGCCGGGTACACGTTGAAGCCACCGACCAGGATCATGTCCTTCTTGCGGTCGGTGATGCGGAGGTAGCGCTGCTCGTCCATGGTGACGACGTCGCCGGTGCGCAACCACCCGTCGGGGTCGATCGCCTCCGCAGTCTGCCCAGGCTCCTCCCAGTAGCCGGTCATCACGTTGTATCCGCGCACCAGCAGCTCCCCGGCCTGGCCCGGCTCGACATCGCGCCCCGCCTCGTCGACCACCCGGACCTCGACCTCGAAGTCGGGACGGCCGACGGTCGACGCGATCAGCTCGAGTGAATCGGCCCCGGGGACCGTAGCGGTGACGAACGACGTGGCCTCGGTGAGGCCGTACCCGCCGTGGATCAGCTCCGGCTGCAGCTCGCGCTGGGTGCGTTCCAGCAGCTCCTGCGGCACGACGGTCGAGGAGATGAGCACGTTGCGGATCGTGCTGAGGTCGTGCTCGGCGCGCCGGGGCGAGTCGAGGATGGACTGGTAGACGGTGGGAGGGCCGTAGAGGATGGTCACGCGCTCGGCCGCGATGACGTGCATCACGTGGTCCGGGTCGAAGACCTGCTCAGGGATGATGGTCGCGCCGTGCACGAGGCAGGCCATCCACCCCGCCTTGTAGCCGAAGGTGTGGAAGAACGGCGGGATGATCAGGTAGCGGTCCCCGGCCTCGAACCCCAGCAGCGCGGCGTAGCCGCCATGGGCGCGCAACGACTGCCCGTGCGTGAGCTTCACACCCTTCGGCTGGCCCGTCGTGCCGGAGGTGAACATGATGTCCGACAGCGATTCGGGTGCGACGGCATCGATGGCCGCGAGGGCGGCGCCCTCGGGGACGCGAGCACCCCCGGCGAGGAACTCCTCCCAGCTCAGCTGCCCCTGCTGCGTCGCGCCGGACAGCACGACGCAGCTGCCGGCCTCGAGCACCGGCAGCGACGGGTCCGCAGCGCGCAGCATGCCCACGTAGTCGGCGTCGAGGAAGTCGCTCACGAGGAACAGCGCACGTGCGCCGCTCTTCCGCAGGATGTACGCCGCCTCCTCTCCCTTGAACCTGGTGTTCACCGGCACGAGCACGCCTCCGGCACCGAGGATCCCGAGCGCGGCCAGGACCCACCGCCCGGAGTTCGGTGCCCAGACGGCGACGCGGTCACCCGGCTGTACGCCGAGCGCCTGCACCGCCCGCACCGCTGCGACCATGTCCTCGTCGAGCTGGGCGAAGGTCCGACGCCCGTCCTCGGCCACCATGGCCTCGAGGTCGGGATGGCGCTGCGCGGTCAGCCGCAGGGCGTTCGGGATGCTTCGGCACTGCAGGTCGTATCGCACCCGAGCGTGCTCAGGGATGTACCACCACGGATCGACGGCAGGATCCCCGCCGGGTCGATAGGGCCGCCCGGTCATGGCTGGACGAAGACCGGCTCACGGCCCTCGCGCGCAGCAGCCACGGCCTCTCGTTGGTTGGCACTCCCGATGTTCCGGTTCATCTCGTCGCGCTCGGCGAGCAGCGCGGCCTGGTCGAGGCGGGGCCGGCTCATGCGCAGCAGTCGCACGATGCTGGCCACCGCCTCGGGGTTGCGGCCGGCGATCGTGCGCGCCATCGCCAGGGCGGTGGCACGCGGGTCGTCGGCGAGACCGGTGGCGAGACCCATCGCCACTGCTTCCTCCCCGCTGACGCGGCGTCCGGTGGCACACAGCTCCATCGCGCGGTCCAGCCCGAGGAGTGCTGTCAGCAACAGGGTGCCGCCTGAGTCGGGAGCGAGCCCCCAGCGGATCTCGTAGGCGCCGAGCGTCGCGTCCGGTGCGACGATGCGGAT
>NZ_JAEKKT010000343.1 GCF_019510245.1 Streptomyces sp.
CGGCTACGCCGACTTCAACCTGGGATGGGACCAGTGGCTCGCGGGCAGCGCCTCCGGCGAGGGGACGACCGCCACCCTTTGACGCACGCCAGTGCCTGCAGTGCGAGCGGAACACGGTCCGGGTTCTGGACACGGCCCGCTGACCGCTCGCCTGCTACGGCCAGCACGTACCTGCATCACAGATCCTGTGCCGGAGCTCGGGATACGACGGCCACATACGCATGGTTCCGCGGGGGCGGGGTCAGCCTCCTGCTCCAGAGGAATCGCAGAACCGACCGTACTCGGCTGTGCCACGACGCATCCAGGCGCCCTCGACAACCCCCCACATGGTGGCGAGGCCTTCGCGCTCGCCCCGTCCAGACCCGGACGGCGGCCGCTCCGCGATACCGAGTTGGGTGTCAACCTACGGACGAGGCTTCCGTACGGTCTCGCACGATGATCTTGCCGGTGTTCTCGCCGCGCAGCATTCCCAGGAACGCGTCCACGATGTGCTCGAACCCGTCAAGCACCGTCTCGTCCAACGGGAGCCGGCGGCTCTGCAGATGCGGCACCGCGAACTCGTACAACGCCTCTTGCATGTCACGGTAGTTGCCGACCAAGAACCCCTCCATGCGGAGACTCTTCTCCACAATGTCGGCGTAGTTGAAGATCGCCGACGCCGTGCCGGGAGTGTTGTACTGGCTGATCGTGCCGACGCGCACGATGCGCCCGAACTCGCGGAGCACTCCCACCGCCGCGGCCAGCTGCTCGCCGCCGCGGGCCCGTCGTGGTAGTTGAACACGGCGTCGTAGCCCACCTCCCGCGTAAGGTGGCCGACCTTCGCTGCCGAGCCCGCGCTGCCCACGAGCCGTCCGGCGCCGAGCAGTCTGGCGAACCGGCCTGTCGCCGTGCCGACCCCGCCCGCCGCTGCCGACACGAACAGATCCTCGCCCTCCTGGAGCCGGGCGATGCGAGTGAGGCCCACATAGGCGGTCAGGCCGGTGCCGCCGAGGGTGCTCAAGTACGCGGTCAGGGGCACCCCTTCGAAGCGGGGCAGCCGTCGGATCTCCTCGGGCGTGACCGCTGCATGCGTGCGCCAACCCTGTCTGTGGAACACGAGCTCGCCCTCGGCCAGCCGAGGCGTGCGCGAGGCGATGACTCGGCCGATGGTGCGGCCCTCCAGCGGTGCGTCGAGCGCGAAGCCGCCGGGCACGTCGTCCATCATCTCGCGGTGATATGGGTCGACGGACCAGTAGAGGTTTTCCACGAGTGCGCTGCCGGCCGCGGGCTCGGGAAGCGTGGACTCGATGAAGGCGAAGTGGTCGGCGGTGGGAAAGCCGTGGGGACGGGAATGCGCCACCTGGGCAGCCGGTTGGGCTCATGCGACAGACCGTTCCATGAGCAGTTCTCATGTCTTGAGGTGGCGCCTCGTGGCCCGCACGACCAACTCCGATCTCGCCCCGCACGAACTGCGCGTATTGGTTGCGGTCGCGGACGCCGGCGGGTTCTCGGCCGCGGCCGAGACACTTGGTCTGACTCAGTCCGCGGTCTCTCACTCGGTGCGCGGCAGCGAGCGCAAGATCGGTACCGTGCTCTTCGATCGCGGCCGCTCCGGCGCCCGTCCGACCCGCGCCGGGGACAAGGCCGTGGCGCACGCCCGCCGCATCCTGCGCCTGCTGGACGTCCTGAACGCCGAGGCGCGCGGTGCGGCCCGGTCCGACGCGGCGGAGGGGCCGCTGCGGATCGCGGCCTTCCGCAGCGCGGCTCTCCACCTGCTGCCGCCGGTCCTTCAGCGGCTACGCGCCCAGCATCCCGGGATCGAGCCTCGGGTGCGGATCGTACGCGAGGTGGGACGCGGCACCGCGGGCGAAGCGGCCGACGGGAAAGCCGACATCGCCATCGCGACACTCGGCGGCTCCGTGCCGCTTACACCGGGTCTGGTGGCGAGCGGGCTCCTTGAAGAGCCGTATGTCCTGGTGCACCCGACGGGTCACACCGCCCCGCGCTCGCTGCCGCTGATCGACTGGGCCGAAAACTGTGGCTCGTACACCCGCGACTGGTGGAAAGCACAGGACTGGATCCCAAAGGCAACCGTCGAGGCCGAGGACGACGGGGCCGTACTTTCCTTGGTGAGCGGAGGTCATGGAATGGCGATCATGCCGGCGCTCTCCTTGGTCGGAGCAGCGAACTCGGTCGCGATCACTGATCTCGGCCTCGAGCGCCCGACACGCCAGGTCGGCTATGTCACCACCTCCGAACTGGCCGGATCCGCGGTCGTGCGCGCGTTGGTGAGGGAATTGCGGGCGACGGTCCCGCAGTGTGTGGACCTTCTCAACAGCGAGGCTTGAGCGCGGGTCCCCTGAAGAGTCCTCCAGCAGCTCCCGTCACGCCTGGCGGCGTGAAAATCGGTGGGCCTCGTCAAGAGCAACGACGCCGGCGTTTCGGGGTACGACCGGCGTCGGCGGGCATCGCCCCGGACCCGCCGGACGACGGCTCGCGTTCCGCGAGGCGCCAGCGGGTCCTTGTCGGCCCGCAGCAAGAACATGCCGTACGCGGTCATGGTGAGGGCGCCGAGCGCGGCCAGGCGCTGTTGGACGGTTTCCGAAGACAGGTCGAGGCGTCCCAGTGCCATGCCCGCCATCACGAACGACATCCACGTGAGTGAGCACCGGGCTGCAGCCGGTCCCGACTGCACGGACAGCCGGCCCCGCGGGGCGTACACAAGCCCAACTGCCGTGGCCGGCAGCCCCCTCACCGGTGGGAAAAGGCTGGTCGGCCTGGGAGCTCAGAGGAAGTTGAGAACTTCCTGTGCGAGGCTGGCGCGCCTTCGACACATCGTGTGTGACCAACCTGCTGGAGGAACTCCCATGGGCCTGATCAACGGCCTGCCCGCGCACGTCCTGCTCGTGCATTTCGTCGTCGTACTCGTTCCCCTGACCGCACTGGCACTCGTGGTCTGCGCGGTGTGGTCGAGCGCGGCGCAGCGCATGGGCATGGTGCTGCCGCTGCTGGCCCTGGTCACCCTCGTGAGCGTTCCGCTGGCCACGCAGGCCGGGGAGTGGCTGGAGGAACACGTCGACAGCAGCGCGCTGGTGCGTCGGCACGCCGACCTCGGCGACGGCCTGCTGCCCTGGGCAGGGGGTCTGTTCGTTCTGGCGGTCTTCGTCTGGTGGGCGGCCCGCCGCACCGCGTCCGGCTCCGAGACGGCGCGCGGCATACGCCGGTCCGCGGCACCGGTGCGTATCGCGGTTGCCGTTCTGTCGCTCGTCGTATCCGTGGGAGCCGCCGTGGACGTCTACCGCATCGGTGATTCGGGGGCGAAGGCCGCGTGGCACGACGGCTACTCCAAGGCGGCCTCAGGCGCCGACGGGGACGAGCACTGACCTGCATCACCGAACACGAGTGCCTGTCACACAGGACCGTCGTCGGCGTGGAGGGCCAGGCGGGGCAGGCGGCGGTGCCCGGCGGGTGTGGGTGGTGGAGATGGGCAGGGACGGTTCGGTCCCTGAGGATGGGGCAACCCCATTCGTCGGGGCCGACCGACCTGGGAGCAGTGCGCTGGACAGCCCCCGGGCCGTGCAGGCGATGCAGTCGATGGGCAGGGGCTTGGCGGGGGTCATCGCCGGTTCTCCGGGGGTTCGGGGGACGGCACAGGGGTCCGGCGCTGCCGGTGGACGGCGGCGCAGACGCCGCGGGTGAGGTGCTGGTCGATGTCGTCGGCGAAGTCACGCGGCGCAGAGGCAGTCGGGCGGGCAGCGCCGTCGGGATGACGGCAAGCACCGCGGTCCGGCTGCAGAGCGGTGCAGCCGGGACGGCAGGCCCCGGTCGGCGCATCCGGCCCCGGCGCGGTGAAGTCCTCGGGCACGGCGGGCAGTCCGAAGTGCCGGCGACCGCGCTGGTGGGCACCGTAGGCCGCCAGATGGGCGAGTATCCCGGCCATCTAGCTGAGCCCACAGGACGAGCTCGGGAATGCGACGAGCATGCTCGGACCGGTGTAGCGGCCGAGGGAGCCAGGTCATGCCGGGTGAGAGGTATGTGCATGCCTTCCGCCGGGAGCCAGGTGCCGGCGAACCCACCGAGCAGGACCGCCCGCTGAGCATCTGTGGGCCCTCCGGCACGGCCGACGTTCGTGGCGAGCGGCGTGCCAAGATGTCTGCACATGGCTGGTTGAGCGAGGGAGTCCCTCTCCGACTTGGGGCGCGTCCAAGGCGTCGCCGTCGAGACGGCCGAGCAGCCGCCCGACCGTGGTGGGATGCGGCACCGTGACCGTCCTGCTGAACGGGTCGATGCTGATGCCGAGGGCCAGGAGGACCGAGCAGGGTGCGTCCGCGATCCACTCGGTGACCGCGGTCAGGGATCTCGCGCCGGCCGACACGCTCGCCGCCGCAGCCGCCACGATCGCGATCGCGCTCAGCCTTGAACGAGTCTGTGAGCCGAGAAGAGAGTCCGGCTCGCAGCCTGCCGCTGCACCGCCCGCGCCCCATCAACGCCCCCGACAGCCTTCGGAATCCCCTGGCCAACCGGACGAATCGACTACACCCAAAGACCCTGGGCGGGGAGCTCGGCTCCAGAAGCCGCGGGTGCGTTTTCTCTGCTCGGCAGTCCCTTTGACACGGGCCCATGAGTTTACTGGGAGGACTGCTGGTCGGCCGTTTGTCGTTGGAAGGTGGCGTACAGCATCCACAGCGAGGGCACGAGCACCAGCGCTCCCGCCCCGAGCGCGATGAGGATCGCCGACAGCACGGAGGAGTTCGCCGCGGACGCGGTGACCGTGGTGCTGCCGACCAAGAGGGCCGGGTACTGGGCCGTGCCCCACGCCCACAGGATCGCGGCGACCGCCAATGCTGCGGCGGCGCGGGCGGAGACAAAGCGCCGTCGGGCCAGCAGGCCGAGGCCGGCGAGACCGGCCACCGCGCTGGTGATCACGAGTGGGAGTGCGCGGTGGGTCAGTCCGTGGAACAGTTCGGGGGCGTCCGCGTGCAGTACCGCGATGCCTGCGAGGGCGACGACGCCCGCCACCAGGCCGCTGGCCACCGCGTCGCGTGTGAACGCGGCGGCCAGTTCGGGCCGCCCTTCGCGGTTCGCGTCGGCGCACAGGTACACCGCTGCCAGATGTGCGCAGGTCACCACGGCCAGTACGCCGCCCAGCAGCGAGGTCGGGTTGAGCCAGCTGGTGAGCACGTCTCCTTCGGCGAGCCCGGGCGGCACGCGGCCGGAGGCGACACCGCCCGCCACCGTTCCGAGAAAGAACGGTGTGAGCAGCGAGGACAACGCGAAACACGCGCCGAACAGCCGCTGCTGCCACAGTTCGGTACTCGCTTTGCGGAAGGCGAAGGCGGCGCCCCGAGCGATGATGCCCAACGCGGCCAGGGTCAGCGGGATGTACAGGGTGGACATCACCGCCGCGAAGACGGGTGAGAAGGCCGACCACAGCATCACGATCACGAAGATCAGCCACACGTGGTTGGCCTCCCAGACCGGTCCGATGCTGTGTTCGATAAGGGTGCGCCGGGCCCTGCCGCGGTCGGTGCCGCCGGCCAGCAGGTCCCAGACCCCGGCACCGAAGTCGGCTCCTCCGAACAAGGCGTAGCAGGTCAGACCCAGCCACATCACGGCGAGCGCCGCGTCAGCGAGCACGGTCACCTCCAAGGGTCGTACAACGGGCAAGGGTCGTACAACGGGCGTTCAACAGGTCACGGGGATCGTCACACGACGGGATAGGCGGTGACGTCCTCCTCCTGTGGTGCCTGCGGCACCGGGGTGCCGCGGGCGAGGCGTCGCAGGACGTAGACAGTGGCGACCGTCATCGCGGCGTACACGGCCAGGACCAGCCAGAGTCCGGTCATGAGGCCGGGAGCGGGATTGACCGCCTCGCGCACGCTCATCACGCCCCAGACGATCCAGGGCTGCCGGCCGAGCTCCGTGACGGTCCAGCCGCACTCGAGGGCCACCACCGCGGCCGGGCCGGCGACCGCGCTGAACGCCAGGAAGAGGCGGGGAGTGGACAGCTCGCCCCCGGTGCGGCGGCTGCGCCACCACGCCCACAGCAGCCACACGCCCAGAGCGAGCAGGAAGAAGCCGACGGCGACCATGAGGTCGAAGGCCCAGTGCACTCCGGTGACCGGCGGTCGCTGGGCGGGCGGTACCCGGTCCAGGCCCTCGACGACCGTGCCCGGGCGGTAACCGACCAGCAGTGAGAGCCCGTTGGGGATTTCCAGGCCGTACTTGAGCCCGTTGCCGTCCGAAACGCCGCCGAGGGTCAGCGGAACATGCGAGCCGGTGCGGTAGACGCCCTCGATGGCCGCGAGCTTCGTCGGCTGGTAGTCGGCCAGGAAACGGGCTGCCCAGTCGCCCGCGACGATCTGGAACGGTGTCACGATCGCGCCCAGCGTGAACGGGATGAAGAACCCCGCCCGGTGGTAGGTGTCGCGGCGCCCGCGCAGCAGGGCCACGGCATACACCGCGGCGGTCAGGAACGACGCGACCATGAAGGCGGCGAGGATCATGTGCAGCGTCTGTGGCGGGCTGGCCGGATTCAGCATCGCCGCCCATGGATCGACGTCGACGACCTTGCCGTCGCGCAGGGTGAAGCCGCGCGGCTGGTTCATCCAGGCGTTCGCGCAGACGACGAAGAACGCCGACGCGGTGCCTGCGATCACGATGGGCAGGCCGGTCAGCAGATGGCGGCGGGGTGGCATCCGGTCCCACGCGTACAGATAGATGCCGAGGAAGATCGCCTCGAGGAAGAAGGCGATGCCCTCCAGCGCGAACGGCAGCCCGATCACCTGACCGAACCTTCCCATCAGGCCGGGCCACAGCAACCCCATCTCGAAGCTGAGGATCGTGCCGGACACGGCACCCACAGCGAACAGCACCCCCATGGCGCGCGCCCACCGGCGGGCCAGCAGACGGATCGCCGGGTTGCCGGTGCGGATGCCGTACCACTCGGCCAGCAACGTCAGCGCCGGGAGCCCGACTCCCAGACACGCCACGATGATGTGCCAGGCCAGGGAGAAACCCATCTGCGCACGCGCCGCAGCGAGATCGCCCTCCGACACCCGGTCGGCCGCGTATCCGGCGAGCACCCACGGGCCGGTGAGCAAAGTCTGCTTCATGACACCCGGTGGTACCCGGATCGGCGGATACGAACCGGTATCACCGCAAGAGCAACCCGAAGGCATCACCGGCGCCGGGACACACGCCGGGCAGTGTCGCGGAGCGGGAGCCCGCGGGAAGGATGCCCTGGGGGCTTCCGCTGACGTCTTGCCGTCCGGTCGACGACGCTGGGTTGCGGCCGGGTGCGCGCGCGAAGGGACGCGTCGGCGGGTATCCGGCGACGCGTGAGACGTCGCCCGCGACGTCTCCGGCTGATGGCGACATCCCGCACGCCGGCACCGGGCGCGCCCCGGCCTCCTCCCCCGCCGACGCCCCCCGCCTGGCGTCACCACCACTCTGACGGCGGCCCGACGCGGAGGCCCGGCCGGTGCGTAACCCGGCTGAGCGCGCCCCGATCCCAGGGGCGTGCCCGCCGTCCATCCCGCCCCTCCCGTATCCTCAACTCCAGTCAGGGAGATGGGCAAAGGCGGCCGCAACGGGGATGTCAGCAGCCCGACAACGCAAAAGCTCGGTGTGACGTGCGGGGTCGGAGTCGGCTGCAGAGTCCTTCAGTGAAGATGCGTCTGGACCTCGGTCAGTCGATGCCTTCGACGATGCGGAAGTCGCGCTCGACGCCGTCGGAGAGCGCGACGAGCGCCTCCTGGTAGGCCACGCTCTCGCGTGCCGCGACGGCCTGCTCGAAGCTGTCGAACTCGACCAGGACGGTGCGCTCGACGATTCCGGCGTCATACGCCACAACCCGACCGCCACGGACGAAGGTCCGACCGCCCCCGACCTTGACGGCCGCAGCGGCCAACTTGTTGTAGGCAGCCAGCTTCTCAGGGTCTGAAATGGTGCGGTAGACGCTGACCCAGTAGCCCTTGGGCATGGAACCTCCAGTGTTGGGATGAGTGCATCTGGCTTACGGGTTGGTCTCGGACGAGCGTCGGCGGGCGACAGCGAGGCTTGTCAGCGTTGTGATCGCCATGGCGCCGATGCCGACCAGCGCTGCGGTGGTGTAGGCGCTGTCGTCGGGGAAGAGGTGGCCGGGGCCGGTGCCCGCGGCGAGTATCAGGCCGCCGATGGCGCTGCCCAGGGAGTACCCGACGCTGCGGACGACGTAGTTGAAGCTCATGGCGCTCGACGTCTCGCTCTTGGGGGTGACGGCCAGGATGACGCCGGGCATCGCGGCCGAGAAGCCGCCGACGCCGAAGCCGAGCACGCCCATCGCCGCGAACAGTTCGGCCAGGTCCGACCGGGCCGCCGCGAACAGGGCGAACCCGCCTCCGACCACGACAGCGCTACCGGCCAGGAGCAGGGGGTCGGCGATCCGCGTCCGGACCCGCGGCGCCAACTTGCCGGCGACGAACCCCAGCACCGAGAACGGGATGAGGACCAGTCCGGCCACGAAGGTCGTCAGCCCGAAGCCGTAGCCGGCGCCGTGCGGTGTCTGCGCGTACCGGGTGACGAGCGTGAGCAGGAGGTACATGCCGATCCCGCCGACGAACATGGCGAGGTTCGCGCCGGCGACCGCCGGGTGCCGCACCGCCCGCACATCGACCAGGGGCGTCGTGCTGCGCAGCTCGATGACGGCCCAGACGCAGAGCAGCACCACCGCGACGACGACGAGGGCCGCCGCCACGGCGAGGTACCGGCTCCACAGATTCCGTTCGCCGGCGAGGAACAGCACCAGGAGCAGCGCAGCGGCCAGGACGACCGCGCCTGCCACGTCGACGTGGGCGGAGCGGCCTTCGGGGGCTTCGGGCATGGAGCGCCAGGCGGTCAGGAGGGCGGCGGCGGTGACTACCAGGCCGAGACCGTAGGCGGCCCGTACCCCGCCGAACTCGGCGAGCAGTGCGGCCAGCGGGTAGCCGACGCCGGCCCCGATGATCGAGACCACCGAGATCAGGGCGATCACGGCCGCGCTGCGCTCCTCGGGGAGGTGGTCCCGGGCCACGCCCATCATCAGCGCCGTCAGCCCGAGCCCGACGCCCTGGGCCGCCCTGCCGGCCAGCAGCCACGCGAACGGCAGCGGCAGCACGGTGAGCGCGCTGCCGGCGACGACGACCGCCAGCGTGGCGAGGATCGTGGCCCGCCGGTGCGGGCCGGCTCCGAGCCGGCCCAGGACCGGCGTGGCGACGGCGCCGCTGAGCAGCGCGACGGTCAGCGTCCACTGCGCGCTGCCGAGCGAGACGTGGAACGAGGTCGCCACGCTGGTGATGAGCGGCGTCCCGAGGCTGGCGACCGCCGCCACGACCAGAGCGATGAACATCAGGGCAGGGACCAGCAGCCGCGCCTCGGAACGCGCCACCGGGAACGCCTCCACCGCGGCCCCGCCGACCGGCTGCCCGGTCACTGCTTCGGCCTTTCGCGGTCCTGACTTTCGAGGTCTGCCAGATGCTGCAGCGCCGGAAGGGCCGCCACCAGCGCCTCGACCTCGTCGCCGGTGAGCTCGCCGATCAACCGCTCGAACGCGTGGACGCCCGCCTGGCGCCGCGTCCGGACGTAGGAGGCGCCGGCCTCGGTCAGGCACACCAGCGTGACCCGCTTGTCGGACGCGTCGCCCCGCCGCTCGACCAGGCCGGACTCCTCCATGACCCGGACCAGGGTGGTCATCGCGGGCTGGGTGACGCCCTCGACGGCGGCCAGATCGGTGATGCGCCGCGGGCCGGTCCGGTCCAGGGTGGCCAGGGTGGCGGCGGACGTCAGGCTCATGTCCCGGGGCAGTCGTCTCGCGGCCCTGGTGGCCAGGCCGTAGAGGGCTGCCCCGATGGCGGCGGACGCGCCGCGAGCGGTGTCTGGACGACTCATACTCAAAGCATAGCGTCTTTATATTCACAGTTTATGTAAATGGCGGATCTACTTCGTCGGCGCGCTGGTTCTTGGCTTCCCGAACTTCTCCAGGAGTTGGCTCACAAGGTGGTCCAGGTCGGCGGCGGAGGAGCCCCTGGACCTTCTCGGGCATTCGACATCGAGAGTTCTCAGCGCGGTTGTCACGGCTTGGGCGAGTGCGCCGCAGGGTGGCCGAGACGCACGGCCGACGGCCGAGGCTTTGGCGGTCGGGCTCGTTCGAGCCGGGCATCCGGCAGGGGCCAGTCCGGCGACCACGGCGAGGGCAGTCAGACGCCGCCTGACGCATTCTCACTTATTGCAGCAGTACGGGACATAATCCCGCTAAAAGATCTTCAGGCTGCAATCCAACAAGACGACATATCGATGCCTGTCGGGCGGACCGCAGCTCACACCAGGGTGACGTGCATGCGCCCCTGGGCCAGGACGTCGAGGACCTCACCGAACAGGTCGTAGGGCCGGCCGTCCGGTGTCAGGGCCTGGGACAGGTGCTCGCGTGCTGTCGCGGCTTCACGCCAGAGCAGGGTTGCGGGGGCGGTGTAGCCGAAGGTGCCGC
>NZ_JAEKKT010000344.1 GCF_019510245.1 Streptomyces sp.
GGTCTTCGCGTAGTCCAGGACGTACTGGTCGGCGCCGCCCTTGCTGCAGCCGTAGGGGCTGCAGAAGTCCAGTGGCCGGCGCTCACCCACGCCGTGGTCGCGGAGCTCGGCGTCCGCGGGCTCGTACCTGCCGTCGCGCGCGACGACGGGCACGTCCGGCAGGGCGCCGTACACCTTGTTGGTGGAGGTGAACAGCAGGCTCGGCCGGCGGGGCGACCGGCGAACCTCCTCGAGCAGGTTCATGGTCCCGGCGAGGTTGACGGCGAAGTCGTGCCGCGGGTCGGTGACGCTGGTCGTCACGGCCACCTGCGCGGCGAAGTGGAAGACCTCGTCGACGTCCTCGAGGGCCTTGCGGACGGCTCGCGCGTCGCGCACGTCGCCCTCCACCACCCGCACCCGCGGGTGCTCCTGGCGCAGCCACCGGAGGTTGTCGAGGACGCCCGTGCGCGACAGGTCGTCGAGGACCACGACGTCACGCCCGCTGCGCAGCAGCCGGTCGGCGACGTTGGTCCCGACGAAGCCGGCGCCACCGGTGACGAGGACTGCTCCGGGGCCGGTCATACCGTCAGCCCGCGGGACGCCAGCTCCTTGGCGGCGGTGTCGACGGAGTCGACAGCGACCTGCCCCTCCAGCCAACCCGCCAGCTCGACCAGGCCGTCGTCGAGCTCGGTCTGCGGCTCGAAGCCGAGCAGCTCTCGAGCGAGGCCGATGTCGGCGAAGCAGTGCCGGATGTCGCCCACGCGGTACTTGCCGGTGACCTCGGGGACGATGTGCTCCTTGCCGAGGATTCGGCTCAGCCGGGTGGCGATCTTGTTGACGGTGATGCTGCGGCCGCTGCCGACGTTGATGACGTGGCCGGCCGCGCGGTCGCGGGTCAGCGCCAGCGAGCAGGCCCGCGCGATGTCGTGCACGCTGACGAAGTCGCGACGCTGCTCGCCGTCCTCGAAGACCAGGGGCGAGCGGTCGTTGAGCAGCCGCGACGCGAAGATGGCCAGAACACCCGTGTACGGGTTCGACAGCGCCTGGTACGGCCCGTAGACGTTGAAGAAGCGCAGCGCGACGGTCGGCACCTGGTAGGCCTCGCCGAACAGCAGGCACAGCCGCTCCTGGTCGAACTTGTTGAGGGCGTAGACCGACGACAGCGACGGCGGCTTCGACTCCGGCGTCGGCATCGGGACCAGCTCCTCGCCGCCCGGTCCGCACGGCTCCCACCGCCCGGCCTGCAGCTGCTCGCGGCTGCGGGTCGCCGCCGCGGTCACCTCGCCGGCCGGGTCGCGGTAGAGCCCTTCGCCGTACACGCTCATGCTGGAGGCGACGACGAGCCGCTCGAGCGGGTGGTCGAGCAGCGCCTGGAGCAGCACGGACGTCCCGTGCGCGTTGGTACCGGTGTACTCGGCCAGCTCGTACATGCTCTGCCCGACCCCGACCCGGGCCGCCAGGTGCACGACCCGGTCGATCCCCTGCAGGGCGCCACGGACGGCCTCGGGGTCGCGCACGTCCCCGACCACCAGCTCGACGTCGTCCGGCAGGTACTCGGGCCGGCCGGTCCCGCCGTGCACCTGCGGCTCGAGGTTGTCGAGGACGCGGACGTCGTCTCCTGACTGCAGCAGCTCAGCCGCCAGGTGCGCACCGATGAAGCCGGCGCCGCCCGTGATCAGGACCGAGGCCAAAGGACCCTCCAAGGGCTCGCGCGGCCCCTTGATCAGGGCCGTTGGCGAGCCGCGTACCCCTTGTCCTGCGGCCTAGACATTGACGTTGTCATAGATGCTGGTAGCCGTTCAGGCAGGCGTCAGCAGCCGGAAGTAGATCGCGAACCGGGTGCTCGGTCCCAGGTTCAGGCTGCCGCTGTGCTCCAGTGCGGGGTCCATGACGATGGCGTCCCCGGCCTCGAGGGGAACCGGTTGCGGGGCGGTGTCCACTGGTCCCCGGTGCGACCCGGCCCAGACGAACGGGGTGCCGTCCTCGGGCCCGGCCGGAGTGAGCGCCACGCCGACGATGCCCTTGTAGCGCCGCCCTTCTGCCCACGGCGGCGCCTCGTCGATGTGCGACTGCAGCGGCCAGGGCTGGTCCTCGTCCGGGAACCGGAGGAGCAGCTGGGGCTCGGCCCACTCGTCGCCGTCCGCCATGCCGAGGACCTCGCCGGCCGCCGGCGGCAGCACGCCCCAGACCTCCGGCTCCCAGCGCAGGTGCGGGAAGAAGGTGGCGGCCTGGCACTCCGCGATCTCCTCGGCAGTCAGCCCGTACCGCCGGATCGCGAGGTTCAGCATGCGCAGCGCCGCCCGCAGCCGCTCGGGCGCGACGGCCTGCCGCAGCACGGTGTAGCCGTCGGTGTCCAAGGTCGCTTGCACGCGGACATTGTTCCTGACCCAGGGCAGAACGCCGTGCACGACCCACCGGCAGTGCGCAACCGCGTGTTTGGGTCGGTTGAACAAGACAAAGAAGAAGCCGCTCTTGGGGGGAGCGGAGGAGGTGGCATGAGAAGCGTCGCGGTGGTCGCCGGCGGAGCAGGGTTCGTCGGGTCGCACCTGTGCGAGCGCCTGGTGGACGACGGCTGGCACGTCGTCTGCATGGACAGCTTCGTGACCGGTGACCCGTGCAACGTGGAGCACCTGCAGGGTGACCCGCGGTTCCGGCTGCTGCGCGTCGACGTCACCGACTACGTGCACCTGCCCGGGCCGGTGGACGTCGTGTTCAACCTGGCGTCGCCGGCTTCTCCGGTCGACTACCTGCAGCTGCCGATCGAGACGCTCAAGGTCGGGTCGCTCGGCACGCTGCACCTGCTCGGCCTGGCCCGGGAGAAGGGCGCCCGCTTCCTGCAGGCGTCGACGTCCGAGACCTACGGCGACCCGGAGGTGCACCCGCAGCCGGAGACCTACTGGGGGCACGTCAATCCGATCGGCCCGCGGTCGGTGTACGACGAGGCGAAGCGGTTCTCCGAGGCCCTGACGATGGCGTACCGGCGCGAGCACGGGGTGCAGACCTCGCTCGTGCGGATCTTCAACACGTCCGGGCCGCGGATGCGCCCGAGCGACGGGCGCGCAGTCCCCACCTTCATCAAGCAGGCACTGAGCGGGGAGCCGATCACGGTGGCGGGCGACGGCTCGCAGACCCGCTCGATCCAGTACGTCGACGACCTCGTGGAGGGGATCCTGCGGCTGGTGGACTCCGGTCATCCCGGACCGGTGAACATCGGCAACCCCACCGAGGTGAGCATGCTGCAGCTGGCCCGGCAGGTGCGGGAGCTGGCGGGCTCGCGGTCGGAGATCGTCTTCGTGCCGCGGCCCCAGGACGACCCCGAGCTGCGCCGCCCCGACATCACGCTGGCGCGCGAGGTGCTGGGCTGGGAGCCCCGGGTGTCCCTGGAGGAGGGCCTGCGGCGGACCCTCGCGTGGTTCGCGTCGGTGCCGGACCTGCGGGAGCGGCTCGCCGGCTGACAGGGTCAGCCGGTCCCCTCGATCTCGTCGAGCACCCGCTCCGGCGCCACGTCCCGGGCGAGCTCCGCGAGCTCGGGCTCGCGCGCCTGCTCGATGTCCATCTTGTCCGCCATCGCCGTCACGAGGGATACCAGCCGGGTGATCTCGTGCTCGGCCAGCAGGCTGATCTGCAGGTCGAGATCGGCCCGCGCGTCGGCCTGCGCCTGCATCCGGTTCTGGCTGATGAGGACGAACGTGGACAGGAAGATGGCCTCGACCGAAGCGACAGTGGCCAGGATGACGAACGACGGGTCGAACGGGTCCAGCGGTGTGAGCCCGCTGTTGAGCACGGCCCAGGCACCGAACACCGCGCCGTGCAGGACGACGGACCGCATGCTGCCGGCGAAGCCGGTGATCCGGTCCGCCAGCCGGTCCTGCAGGCTCCGGGCGCGGTCGGCCTGCCGGCGCCGCTCCACCAGGGCCTCGATGTTGCGCTGCATGACCGGTGCCAGGCCCTCGCCGGGTCCCGTCACAGGCGATCCGCCCTGCTGCGCGCTCAGCCCTCCGCCCTCCGCTCCGGACTCACTCGGCTGGCTGGAGTTCCCGGACTCACTCGGCTGGCTGGAGTTCCCGGTCCGGCACCACTGACGCCTGCTGCTGGGAGGGAACCCCGCGGCCGCGCAGGGGTGGGAGGGCAGCTGCCTGACTCCGCCGGGACTGCAGGTCGCGGCGCCGCTGGTCGGCCTGGAGCCCCAGCTCGGCTGCGCGCAGCGCCGCCTTCTTCTGGGCAGTGACGCATGCGGCCACCTCGGCGGCTTGCACCTCGCTCCAGAGGGCGATCCTCGGCACGGGCTCCTCCATGCGGCCACTGCGCGGAGCCGCCCGGCCGCAGCAGCCGGCTCCGGGGGCGTCGCCACCCCGGTTCGGCTGCTCCTCTGAGCCGCTCACCACCCTAGTCGGTGAACCGGCGGCGGGCGGGTACGCCGTCACCCATGGCCCTCGACCTCGACACCGCCCACGAGCTCGCGTCGCTGTCCGGACTGGTGCTCACCGCAGCCGACGACGCCGCGGCGCTGCACGAGGTCGTCGGTGTCGCCGAGCGGGTGATCCCGACCTGCGATGGGGTGTCGGCCACCATGCGCGAGCACGGCACTGCGACCTCCAGCGCAGCCAGCAATCCGTGGGCCGAGGAGCTCGACACGCTGCAGGTCGTCGTGCAGGAGGGCCCCTGCCTGAACTGCATGCGCGAGGGGGCCATCATGCGGGTGCCTGACCTGGAACGGGACGGGCGGTTCCCCACCTACGGCCCGCAGGCAGCGGAGAGCGGCGCCGCCGCCACCCTCTCGGTGCCGCTGATGGCCGACGGCCGCACCGTCGGCGCCCTCAACTTCTACAGCCGCAAGCAGGATGCCTTCGACAACGACGACGTCGCCGTCTGCATGCTCGTCGCAGCGCACGCGGAGCTCGGGCTGCAGGCCGCGCACGCCTACCTGTCGAGCCAGTCGCTGGCCACCCAGCTGCAGGGCGCGCTGAGCAGCCGGGTGGTCATCGAGCAGGCGAAGGGAGTGCTCATGGCGCAGCGCGGGTGCGACAGCGACACCGCCTTCGCCTCCTTGGTTGAGCTGTCGCAGCGGAGCAACCGGAAGCTCCGCGAGATCGCCGAGCTGGTGGTGCAGCAGGCCAGCGCGAACGGCGGTCCGCAGCGCTGACAAGCGGTTCCTGCGGTGCGAGGCTGAGCGGATGAGCACGGACCGCGAGCAAGGCGCGGACCAGCGCGACCGCAGAGCGGACGAGCGGGACGCCTTGGCCGACGCCCGGGAGCGGCGCCAGGACGACCGTGAGTCAGACCTGGACGGCCGTGAGCGGCGGCTGCAGCGCGAGGAGCTCCGGGCGGGCAGGAGCGCTGCGGGCAAGCTCGAGCTCGCGCAGCGCTCCGTGGCGTCCTCCCACGACCAGCTCGGCCGCTCGCAGGAGAGGCTGGACAGGGCGCACGCGGGGCTCGCGAGGGACAGGGCGCACGACGTGCGGGAGCAGGATGACGTGAACCGCGAGGTCCGGCGCACCGGCGACGTGCCGCCCTCGCCCCGCGTGGTCGAGCGGTGGCGACGGCTGAGCGCCGGGTTCCAGGCGAGGGCTGACGCCGTGCGCCTGGACCAGTGGGACAGTCCTGCACCCTGCGCCGGCTGGACCGCCCGGGACGTGGTCGCGCACATGGTGGGGTGGATGCCGGCGCTCTGGTTCCCCGCTGTCGGGCGGCCGCTGCCGGACCTGCCCGATCCGACGACCGATCCGGCGGCCTCCTGGGCAGCGCTGGACCTCGCCGTGCAGGAGCTGCTGGAGGACGCCCCCGCGGCCCAGCTGCCCACCTTCACCCGCGCCGGCACGATGTCGCTGGAGCAGCTCGTGGCGATGACGGGACTGATGGACGTACTGGTCCACACCTGGGACCTCGCGCGCGCCACGGGACAGGACGAGCGGCTCGACCCGCACGAGGTGGCAGCCTTCCTCCCTGATCTGGAGGGGATGCCCACTGAGATGGACGAGGCCATGCGGCTGAGCGGGCACTACGGCCCCCGGGTGGACGTGCCGCCGGACGCCGACCCGCAGGTCAGGCTGCTCGCCCTCACCGGGCGACAGTCCGCGGTGCGTGACCCGGTGGAGCAGGGGTAGGGGCCCGAGATGCCGCATCGGGACCTCGTCGTGATCGGCGCCTCCGCCGGTGGGGTCGAGGCGCTGAAGGGGCTCGTTCGCGGACTGCCCCCGGACCTGCCCGCCACCGTGCTGGTGGCGCTGCACCTGCCCTCGGACGGGCAGACGGTCATGGCCGACATCCTGCGCCGCCGCTGCAGGCTGCTCGTCAAGGACGCCGTCGACGGCGACCCGCTCGAGCCAGGGACGGTGGTGGTGGCGCAGCCGGACGCGCACCTGATGGTCGTCGACGGGCGCATCGCGCTGGGGAGGGGCGCGAAGGAGAACGGGCACCGCCCCAGCCACGACGCCATGCTCCGGTCGGCGGCGCTCAGCCACGGGTCGCGTGCCGTCGGCGTCATCCTCACGGGCCTGCTCGACGACGGCGCGGCCGGCCTTCGCCTGGTGCACCGGTACGGCGGGGCCTGCCTGGTCCAGTCCCCGGACGACGCCGAGTTCCCGTCGATGCCCCAGCACGCCCTGTCGGCAGTCCCCACGGCGCGTCAGTTCCCGATCGCCGAGCTGTCGGAGGAGGTGGTCCGCGTGGTGCACGGCGACTCCGTCCCCCCGGTGCCGGAGGTGTCCGAGGAGGTGCGCGCGCTGGACCTGGTGGAGCTGCGCAGCGCCCTCGGTGAGCCGCCGATCCACCCGGACGGGACACCGCTCGGTACGCCGTCCACCTACGGCTGCCCCGACTGCCACGGCGTCCTCAACGAGGTGCACGACGGCGGCACGGTGCGCTTCCGCTGCCGCACCGGGCACGCCTGGACCGCGGAGAGCCTGCTGGCGCAGCAGGGGGTGCAGGTGGAGGACGCGCTCTGGACGGCGCTGCGCATCCTCGAGGAGCGGGTCCAGATGAGCAACCAGCTCGCCCATGTCGCCGAGTCCCAGGGCCGAGCGTGGTCAGGGGAGATGTTCCGGAAGCGGGCCGCTGAGGCCGACGGATCGGCCGAGGCGCTGCGGACGCTGCTGCTGCAGCAGGTCGAGCAGGTGTCGGTGGCGAGCGGCGATGCGTCCGGCCCCTAGGCTCGTGCCGGACCCTGACCAGGAGGCGGAGTGGCCGAGCACGAGCCGGACGAGGAGTTCGAGGCGCTGCTGCGCTTCCTCCGCGACGACCGCGGGGTCGACTTCACGGGCTACAAGCGGCCCAGCCTGACCCGGCTGGTCAACCGCCGGATGCGTGCGGCCGGCGTCGAGGACTACCGCGCCTTCGTCGACCTGCTGCAGGTGGAGCCGGGCGAGCTGAAGTCCCTGCTCGACGCACTGCTCATCAACGTGACGGCCTTCTTCCGCGACCCGCAGGCGTGGGACGAGCTCCGGCACGTGCTGCTGCCGACCGTCCTCGCGGAGCTCCAGCCCGGAGAGCAGGTGCGGGTCTGGAGCGCCGCGTGCGCCACGGGCGAGGAGGCCTACTCCCTGGCGATCCTGCTGCACGAGATGCTCGGTGACGAGGACTTCCGGGCGCGGGTGAAGATCTACGCCACCGACGTCGACGAGGACGCGCTGGCGGTCGCGCGCGCCGGTCGCTACTCCGAGAAGGCCCTGGAGAACCTCACGGAGGAGCAGCGACAGGTCTACTTCGAGCGCGAGGGCAGCAGCTACCGCTTCCGGCCGGACCTGCGCACCTCGATCATCTTCGGGCGGCACGACCTGCTGCAGGACGCGCCCATCTCGCGGGTCGTGCTGCTGTCGTGTCGCAACGCGCTCATGTACTTCACGCCGGAGACCCAGACGCGGGTACTGGAGCGCTTCGCCTTCGCGCTGCACGAGCACGGCCTGATGCTGCTCGGCAAGGCCGAGATGCTGCTCACCCAGTCGCAGCTGTTCACCCCGATCAGCCTGCAGCACCGGATCTTCCGCGCCCGCCGCCGCACACCGGCCGCGCGGCTGGCAGCCCTCGCGGTCGGCGGCGACCACACAGTCACCTCCTCGGTGTCCCGTGCCGCCGAGGCCGCCTTCGTGGCGGCGCCGGCGGCGCAGATCGTGCTCGACAGCCACGGCATCGTCACGCTGCTCAACGAGCGGGCGCAGCGCGACCTGCGGCTGACCACCGAGGACCTCGGGAAGGTGTTCTTCGAACTCGAGCTGTCCAGTCGTCCCATCGAGCTGCGGGGAGCGGTCGCCGGGGCGCAGGCCAGCCGGCAGCCGGTGCAGCTGCGCGAGGTCGAGTGGCCGCAGCCGGGTGGCGGCGTCTCGCGCTGGGACGTCCGGGTGGCGCCGCTGGACGACGGCGAAGACGTGATCGGCATCCACCTCGTCTTCGAGGACGTGACCGAGCGGGTGGAGCTGCGGACCCGCCTCCAGCAGGTCCACAACGAGCTCAGCACCGCGTACGAGGAGCTGCAGAGCTCCAGCGAGGAGCTCGAGACCACCAACGAGGAGCTGCAGTCCGCCGTCGAGGAGCTCGAGACGACCAACGAGGAGCTGCAGAGCACCAACGAAGAGCTCGAGACGATGAACGAGGAGCTGCAGAGCACCAACGAGGAGCTGCAGACCCTCAACGACGAGCTACGCGACCGCACCCTGCAGGTCGACGAGGCCAACGGCTTCCTGCACAGCATCCTCGAGGGCCTCGACCAGGCCGTGATCGTGGTCGACGGCGACTTCCGGGTGCAGCTGTGGAACTCGGGGGTCGAGCGCCTGACCGGATTGCGCTCCTTCGAGGCCGAGGGGCTGCGGCTGACCGACCTCGCCCTGGGGGTGCCGGCGGAGCAGGTGCGCCTGGCCCTGCTGGAGGTCGTCCTGGACGGCGGGGCGAGTCGGTCGCTGGAGGAGATCGTCACGACCCGCTTCGGCGAGCCCGCCATGCGGCGGCTGCAGGTGACGCCGCTGCGACGGTCGGGTGGCCCCATCAGCGGAGCGGTGCTGACGGTGGAGGACGCCCCGATCGCGCCCTGATCACAGGTCGGCACTGATGGCTGTTGCCTCATGATCTTGGACATCGGTCATTCCAACGGCTCCTGACCCGTCGGAACTTCCTTTGATGGGCTTGTCCCGGGCGCCTGCGCGCCCTCTGACGTCTCGTCAGGCGCGGATCAGCATCAGCAGCTGCTGGGACACCTCGAGCGGTGGCGTCTGGCGGGTGGCGACAGCGTCCGCGCCGGCCTCGAGCAGCGCCTCCATCCGGCTCACGTGCTCCACCTGCGCCCCGATGCGCGTGTCCGGGCAGAACCGGCGGGCCTCCCGCACGACCTCCTCGCCCGTCACCATGAGCAGGCCGTCCTCGACGAAGAGCAGGTCCGGCTGCTCCACGATCGCGATGCCGATCGCGTCGGCGCCGTTGTCCACCTGCTCGACCACGGTGAGCTGCGCCTCCTCCAGCAGGGCCACCAGCTTGTCGGCGAACCAGCCGGCCCGGTGGGCGACGACGGCGCGGGGTGCGGCCGTGCCGCTCAGCAGGTCGCAGGACGCGCGCAGCTGCTCATGGGCGCGCCCGATCAGCGCGTGGTGCTCTCGGCGGAGGACCTCCATCCGGCGCGCGGCGTCCATCCGCATCTCGCGGGTCCTGGCCACCGCATCCAGGGCGGATTGCGCCTGGGCACGGGCGGAGTGGAAGACCTCGATCGCGTGCAGCTGACGGCGCGCGAGGTCGAGCTCGCGCCGGGAGGCCTGGTCCGGAAGCGTCATGACACATCAGCTCCTGCTGACAGAGCGGCGGTGCAGGGCCGCGACGGAAGCGGCGTCCGAGGCCCGACGAGACCACGGGCGCTGCCGAGGAGGGGCTCCGTCTCTGAACCGAGCTTCATCCTAGACCTCCTCCCCCCCCCTTTGTCTCAGCCGGGTCAGGTCAGGAGCAGCGGCTCCGCCGCGGCGTTCCTGAGGTGACCGGCGATCTGCTGGGCGAGCAGTGCCGGCGGCACCCGCCGGCTGAAGACGGCGCGCGCGCCGGCCTCCAGCATCGGCGCGATGCCCCGCTCGTCCTCCACCTGCGCGGCGACCAGTGCCCGCGGGAGGTAGTGCTGAGCCTGCCGCACCAGCTCGAGCCCCGAGACCGATGGCAGCCGGTCCTCGACGACCAGCAGGTCGGGCTGCTCGGCGATGGCGCTGCCGAGCCCGTCGGCACCGTCCGCGAACTCCCCGAGCACCTCGAGGCCCTCGATCTGCAGTCCGACCGACAGCTTGGTGCGCAGCCACTCGTTTCGGTGAACGAGCATGGCCCGGGCCGGACGGGCGTGCAGGATCGCGTGGCTCTCCTGCACGCTGCGGTCGGCGCGGTCCTGCAGCGCGCGCTGGGTGCGCTGGAGCGCCTCCACGCGCCGGCGCGCGTCGAGCCGCATCTCGCGCGTGGCCTCGACGGCCGTGCGCTGGTCCTGCTCGAGGTGCCTGCGGAAGGCCGCGTGCCAAGCACGCATCCCCGCGAGCTGGTCCTCGAGGATCTCGAGCTCCGAGCGCCGTGGCACCACTGGGTCAGGAAGTGGCGTGACCTGCAAGGTGGGTGTGCTCCTCCCGGATGTGCTCCTTGATCACGAACGTACGCCGCGCCCGTTGCTGTGGACACCCGGCGAGGTGATTGTCACTCGGCAGACATGTCTGTCGTGGCCTCGTGCTCGACGGCAGCCCGGCCTACGCTCGGCAGATGTGCCGCAGCATCCGCCCTCTCCACAACTTCGCACCGCCGGCGACCGCTGACGAGGTGCAGGCCGCCGCCCTGCAGTACGTCCGCAAGATCAGCGGATCTGCGCGCCCGGCCCGGGCGAACGAGGCCGCCTTCGCGCAGGCCGTGGAGCAGGTCGCGGCGGCCTCCCGCCAGCTGCTCGACAGCCTGGTGGCGACGACGCCCCCCAAGGACCGCGAGGTCGAGGCCGCCAAGGCCCGTGCCCGTTCCGCCGCCCGGTACGGCACCTGACCTTGGTGCAGGCGGCGCGACCGGACGAGACACCCGACCAGACCCTCGACCGCAACTGGAGCGAGCTGCTCCAGGAGCTGCGCGTCGTGCAGACGGGGGTGCAGCTGCTCACCGGCTTCCTGCTCACGCTGCCGTTCCAGCAGCGGTTCACCACCCTGGACACCACTGACCGCAGGATCTACCTCGCGACCGTGGCGTCGTCGTCGCTGGCCACGCTGCTGCTGGTGACGCCGGTCCCCCTCCACCGCGTGCTGTTCCGGCAGCACGAGCGGGCGACCATGGTGGCGACAGCCCACTGGTGCGCGCTGCTCGGGTCGATGCTGCTGGGGCTGTCCCTCATCGGGGTGAACACGCTGGTGTTCGACGTGGTCGTCGGGAGATCGGTCGCCACCGGGGTCGCTGCCGTGGTCGCCGGCCTGGTGCTCGCGCTGTGGCTGACGATGCCGCTCGTCATCCGCTTCGTCGTGCGCTCACGCAGCGTGTGAGGCCTCTCGCAGCAGCAGCTCCTCGGCGGCCGAGAAGAAGCGCAGGCTGAGCTCGAGCCGCCACCAGGCGCCCCGCAGGATGCGCTGCTGCCACGACGGGTGCTCGGCCACGAGCGGGACCACGGCCTTCTCCACCCAGTCCTTGCCGTGCCGCGGGTCGACCTCTGCGTGCTCGGTGTAGAAGGGGTACGCGGCGGCCGGCGCCCCGAGCCGTTCGAGGCCCTGCACGACCTTGCGGCACCGCGGCCCGGCCTGCAGCTCGATCATGCCGAGCGCGCCGATCATCTCCGGCTGCAGCCACCGGTTGGTCGCCAGCAGGCCACCGAGGGCGGTGCGCTCCAGCGCCTCGAGCGGCAGCTCCGCGCGCGACAGCCGCGGCATCCCGATGGCGGCGACCAGCCGGTCGTGGAGCACCGTGTGCACGCGGTCGAGGTCGCCGTTGCCCATCTCGTCCCAGTAGTTCTGGGCGAGCTCCAGCTTGGCCGACCCGTACAGCCCGACCTGGCAGGCCGCCACCAGGTCGTCGAAGCCGGCGTCCGGCCCGCCCTCCATGGCGAGGAAGCGGACGAGCTCGTCCCAGGAGGCCTCGTCGGCCAACCAGTGGTAGGTCCGCGGGAGCCGGTCGACGGTCGCCATCGCGCGCAGCGCGGTCACGACGTCCGGCTCGTCGGCGAACTCCTCCGGCACGTCCGGCAGCTCCGCGAGCCACTCCGCCTCGAGCCGGTTCTTCAGAGCCGAGACGGCCGGGTGGTGCTGGTGCCGCGCGCGCTCTCCGAGCACCGCGAGCGGCGCGGTGTGCAGGTCGTACACGGTCTGCAGGACGTCGACGCGGTCGCGCCGGTCGCGCGGCACCGCGTCCGTGAAGCGGCCGAGCTCGCCGGTCCGCAGGGCTTCGTCCAGGGCCGGGGCGAGGGCCAGTGGAAGGGTCATGCTCGTCTCGCTACCCGGCAACGCGCGTGTTACGCCGTCAGCGGCGGCAGCGCGGGGAGGTCGGTCAGCTCGGTGGTCACCCGGTTGCTCTCGAGCACGGCCGACGTCCAGGGCAGGTACCGGTTCCGGCGGGTCAGCCGCCGCACCGCGGCCGACACCAGCCACGGCCCCTGCGAATCGACCCGGTCGTAGCCCAACCGTGACGCGAGCCGGCGCTTGCCCACCACGAAGCCGTCCACGCGCAGCGCGGCAAAGGCACCCAGCAGCGGGCCGTCCTGGACGAGCCGCACGTCGAGGACCCGGCCGAGCAGCTGCCCCGACGGCCCCACGACCGGCAGCCCGAGCAGGTCGTCACCCCTCATGACGCGCACCCGGGATCCGGTCGACGAGGTAGTGCCGCGCGCGGTCCTCGTTGCGGTGCACGCCGAGCTCCGCGCGGCTGCGCGCCACCGTGAGCTTGCTCCCCAGGTCGGTGAGCAGCTCCATCCCGATCCGTCCAGGCCGGCTGGTGTCCCCGGTGGTGAGCGACCTGGTCACGAACAGCACCCACTGGCCCAGCAGCCCGCCGAGCCGCGGGGCAAGGGCCTGCGGCCCGGTGAGCAGCGCCACGACGTACGGGGCCGACCCGTCCTCGGGCACCAGCAGCTCGACGTCGTCCACGTTGCCGACGGCGCGGCCCTCGGTGTCGAGCACCTGCCGGTCCAGCAGGTGCAGCGCCAGGTCGAGCTGCCGGCCGGTCACTGG
>NZ_JAEKKT010000207.1 GCF_019510245.1 Streptomyces sp.
GAGCTCGGCGATTGTCCGGACGTAGGGGCCCTTCGATTGCTCTCGATGGCCCGCGGCGGAAAAGTGCGGGACAATCTGGACGGGTGAAGTCGGCTAGACCGTCATCTCTTAGAGGAGGACGCTTCCGACATGAAGGCCGTCGTGATGGCCGGTGGTGAAGGCACACGCCTTCGCCCCATGACCTCGAGCATGCCCAAGCCACTCCTTCCGGTCGTCAACCGACCGATCATGGAGCATGTGCTACGGCTGCTCAAAAGGCATGGGCTCACCGAGACCGTCGTCACTGTGCAGTTCCTGGCATCGCTGGTCAAGAACTACTTCGGGGACGGCGAGGAGCTCGGTATGGAGCTCACCTATGCCAACGAGGAGAAGCCACTCGGTACCGCCGGAAGCGTCAAGAACGCCGAAGAGGCGTTGAAGGACGATGCCTTCCTCGTCATCTCCGGCGATGCGCTGACCGACTTCGACCTCACCGAACTGATCAACTTCCACAAGGCAAAGGGCGCGCTCGTCACGGTCTGCCTGACGCGTGTGCCCAATCCACTGGAATTCGGCATCACCATCGTCGACGAAGAGGGCAAGGTCGAGCGCTTCCTCGAGAAGCCGACCTGGGGCCAGGTCTTCTCCGACACGGTGAACACGGGCATCTACGTCATGGAGCCCGAAGTATTCGACTACGTCGAGGCCGACGTTCCCGTCGACTGGTCCGGCGATGTCTTCCCGCAGCTGATGAAGGAAGGCAAGCCGATCTACGGCTATATCGCCGAGGGCTACTGGGAGGACGTCGGTACGCACGAGTCGTACGTGAAGGCGCAGGCCGACGTCCTGGAGGGCAAGGTCGACGTCGACATCGACGGCTTCGAGATATCCCCGGGCGTATGGGTCGCCGAGGGCGCCGAGGTGCACGCTGACGCCGAACTGCGCGGGCCGCTGTACATCGGTGACTACGCCAAGGTCGAGGCCGGCGCGGAAATCCGCGAGCACACCGTCGTAGGGTCCAATGTCGTCGTGAAGAGCGGCGCCTTCCTGCACCGGGCCGTCGTCCACGACAACGTGTACGTCGGGCAGCACAGCAATCTGCGGGGCTGCGTCGTCGGGAAGAACACCGACATCATGCGGGCCGCGCGGATCGAGGACGGCGCGGTCATCGGTGACGAGTGCCTGATCGGTGAAGAATCGATCGTTCAGGGCAATGTGCGGGTCTATCCCTTCAAGACCATCGAGGCCGGTGCCTTCGTCAACACGTCGGTGATCTGGGAGTCGCGGGGGCAGGCCCATCTGTTCGGCGCCCGGGGCGTTTCCGGGATCCTGAACGTGGAGATCACACCGGAACTGGCCGTACGGCTGGCCGGCGCGTATGCGACCACCCTGAAGAAGGGGTCCACCGTCACCACGGCCCGCGACCACTCCCGTGGTGCCCGTGCGCTCAAGCGAGCGGTGATCTCCGCGCTCCAGGCCAGTGCCATCGACGTACGCGACCTGGAGAACGTGCCGTTGCCCGTGGCCCGGCAGCAGACCGGGCGGGGCAGCGCCGGCGGGATCATGATCCGGACCTCGCCCGGAGTACCGGACTCCGTCGACATCATGTTCTTCGACGGGCAGGGCGCCGACCTCTCCCAGGCCAGCCAGCGCAAGCTGGACCGGATCTTCGCGCGGCAGGAGTACCGGCGCGCGTTCCCCGGTGAGATCGGCGACCTCTATTTCCCGGCCAGCGTCTTCGACTCGTACACCGGGTCGCTGCTGCGGAACGTCGACACGACCGGGATCGCCGAATCGGGCCTCAAGGTCGTCGTGGACGCCTCCAACGGCAGCGCCGGGCTGGTGCTGCCGAGCCTGCTCGGCAAGCTCGGTGTGGACTCGCTGACCATCAACCCCGGTTTGAACGAGGCGAGGCCCACGGAGACCGCCGACCAGCGGCGGGCCGGACTGGTACGGCTCGGCGAGATCGTGGCGTCGTCCGGGGCCGCGTTCGGTGTGCGGTTCGACCCGGTCGGTGAGCGGCTGTCCCTGGTGGACGAGAAGGGCCGGATCATCGAGGACGACCGTGCGCTGCTGGTGATGCTCGACCTGGTCGCCGCCGAGCGGCGCAGCGGCCGGGTGGCGCTTCCGGTCACCACGACCCGGATCGCCGAGCAGGTGGCGGCGTACCACGGCACCCAGGTCGAGTGGACGACCACCTCTCCCGACGACCTCACGCGCGTGGGGCGCGAGGAGGGCACCATCTTCGGGGGTGACGGCAAGGGCGGGTTCATCGTCCCGGAGTTCAGCAGTGTCTACGACGGCACGGCCGCGTTCGTACGCCTGATCGGTCTGGTGGCGCGGACGCAGCTCACGCTGAGCCAGATCGACGCCCGGATCCCGAAGGCGCACGTCCTCAAGCGGGACCTGGCCACACCGTGGGCTGTCAAGGGGCTGGTCATGCGGCGTGTCGTCGAGGCGGCCGGTGATCGTTTCGTGGACACGACCGACGGGGTGCGGGTCGTCGAGACCGACGGGCGCTGGGTGATGGTGCTGCCCGACCCCGCCGAGGCGGTCACCCATCTGTGGGCCGAGGGCCCCGACGACGCGTCCGCGCAGGCTCTGCTGGACGAGTGGTCGGCGACGGTGGACAGCGCCGGACGGTAAAACCGCTGCACGTGTGCGTGCCGGACAGGTGTCCCCACGGGGGCCGGTCCGGCACGCCGGTGGGGCCGTTCGGAGGTACTGGTCGCGACGTGCGACGATGTGCGGCATGCCGCAGCAACCCCCCGTTCGGAGCAGCGCCGCCCGGCCGTCGCGCCCGGACGCCTCCATGTCGTTGATCACCAACGTCATGGATCACAGCCTCGACGACGGGTACGCCGAGGCGGCCGTGCGGAAGCGGGCTCAGGGGGAGAGCGGCGGCATGCCGAAGACCCTCCGGGCCAGGCTGGGTCTCGCCGGCGGTCTGGTGCTGGCGGCCCTCGTGGTGACCGTGGGAGCGGCGCAGGCGCGCGTGACGGCGCCCGTGGTGGCCAAGGAGCGCCAGGAGCTCATCGACAGGGTCGACCGGGAGACGGCGGCCGCCGACAGGCTGGAGACCAGTGTCGACAAGCTGCGGGACGACGTCAGCGCCCGCCAGCGTGCCGCGCTGAAGGAGAGCGGCGGCAGTGGCCGGGCGGATTTGGTGGACGTCCTGTCGGGCGCCACGGCGGTGCACGGCCCCGGCGTGAAGCTGGTGGTGAACGACGCCAAGGAGGCCTCCGCGGGCGGCGACGCCGGCAATCCCCGGGAGACCTCCGGCTTCTCCGACACCGGCCGGGTACGGGACCATGACATGCAGCGCGTCGTGAACGGGCTGTGGTCCTCGGGCGCCGAAGCGGTCTCGATCAACGGGCAGCGGCTGACGGCCCTGTCCGCGATCAGGGCCGCCGGGGACGCGATACTTGTCGACAACAGGCCGCTGGTGCCGCCGTACACGGTGCTGGCGGTGGGGGACGGGGAGAAGCTCGGCTCCAGGTTCCAGGACAGCTCCGACGGGCTGTATCTGCATGCACTGGAGGAGAACTTCGACATCCGGGCGACCCTCTCCACGGAGAGTGACGTCCGGTTGCCCGCCGCGCCCAGCGTGATCGTACGTACGGCGCAGCCGTACACCGAGAAAACTGAGAAGGGCACATCGTGATCGCCGTACTTGGCCTCGTCGTGGGCGTCGTGGCCGGACTGTTGGTCCGGCCTGAGGTTCCGGCGGTCGTCGAGCCGTACCTGCCGATCGCCGTCGTCGCGGCGCTCGACGCCGTCTTCGGTGGCCTGCGGGCCATGCTGGACGGGATCTTCGACGACAAGGTCTTCGTGGTGTCGTTCCTGTCCAACGTGGTGGTGGCCGCGCTGATCGTCTTCCTCGGCGACAAGCTGGGTGTGGGCTCGCAGCTGTCCACGGGGGTCGTGGTGGTCCTCGGTATCCGTATCTTCTCCAACGCCGCGGCGATCCGGCGACACGTCTTCCGGGCGTGAGCGGCATGGGCGAGCATGAGAAGGAGCCGGAGCACCGGCTGCGCAGAGAACTCCCGGCCGAGGTCCCCGCCACGGCGCCGGAGGCCGAGTCCGCCGCCGAGTCCGAGCCGGCGGCCAGGCTGACCGGCCGCGAGAGGCTGGTCCAGGGGCTGTGGCCGCCGCGGGTGAGCAGGGCCCAACTGATCGTCGCCGTGCTGCTGTTCGGGCTTGGATTCGGGCTCGCCGTGCAGGTGGCGTCGAACAGCGACAGCGACAGTGCGCTGCGCGGGGCCCGTCAGGAAGATCTTGTCCGCATCCTCGATGAACTGGACGACCGTACTCAGCGTCTTGAGGACGAGAAGACAGGACTCGAGAAGCAGCGCGAGGAGTTGCAGAGCAGCTCCGACCAGGCGGCGGAGGCCCGCAGGCAGACGGCCGAGAAGGAGCGGCAACTCGGTATTCTCGCGGGCACCGTGGCGGCGCAGGGTCCTGGTATCACGATGACGGTCGACGACCCGAAGGGGACGGTGCAGGCGGACATGCTGCTCGACGCGATCCAGGAACTGCGCGCGGCCGGCGCGGAGGCGATCCAGGTCGACGGGGTCCGGGTGGTCGCCGGCACGTACCTCACCGACTCGGGGAAGAGCGTGAGCGTCGACGGGAACAAGATCACCCAGCCCTACGTTTTCAAGGTGATCGGCAAGCCGCAGGACCTCGAACCGGCTCTCAACATCCCCGGAGGCGTGGTGCAGACCCTCGAGAAGGAGCAGGCGACTGTGACCGTCGAGCGATCCACCAAGATCGTCGTGGATGCCTTGCGACCGGCGAAGCAGCCTGACTACGCTCGGTCGTCCTCACAGTGAACCGGCGGTGCATGGGGGACGTCCGGCGAGGGCATGAGGATGCGGGGGGTCGGCGCACCGGGGAACCGGTGCGTGGTGGAAACTGTCTGGTGGATACGGACGTTGTGTGGTTGTCCGGGTCGGCCGGTTTATTCAGTCAGGGTTCGTCCTGCCCCACGGGCGGGTCTGTTTCGGTCAAGGGGAATCGCCCGTGAAGTTGTTTGCGAAGTTGTTCGGCAAGAGCGCGCGAGAGGGTAGCGACAACGCGACCGCGCGTCATCGGGCACAGCCCGACGCGGAGGGCCAGCGCCCGCTGTTCCGGGACCAGGTGGCTGGTCCGGGGGGTGACATTTCGGGAGGTCAGGGCGCGCCGTCAGTTGACCCGTCCCAGTCCGGCGGCATAGGTTTCGGGCAACCGTCAACCTCAGGTACGGGTGGAGGGTTCACCTCCGGCCCGTACGCGTCCAACGCCCCGGCGGGGCAGCCGCGGCAGGAGGATCCGTCCATGTCGGCCCTGGTTTGTACGAGGTGCGGTAACCGCAACGCGGAGAACGCCCGCTTCTGTTCCAACTGCGGAGCCCCGTTGCGTCCGGGCGCCGTTCCCGAGCGTGCGTCGGAGACGACGTCCACGATCTCGATCTCCGGTCTGGAGGCCTACGACGCCGAAGTCACCGGCCAGACCCAGATGCCGTCGCTCTCTCCCGAGGCGCAGGCTGCGGTCGACGCGCTGCCGCTCGGCTCCGCGCTGCTGGTCGTGCGCCGGGGCCCGAACTCGGGCAGCCGGTTCCTGCTGGACAGCGACCTGACCACGGCCGGCCGCCACCCGCAGAGCGACATCTTCCTGGACGACGTGACGGTCTCGCGTCGGCACGTGGAGTTCCGCCGCCAGCCGGACGGCTCGTTCACGGTGGCCGACGTCGGCAGCCTCAACGGCACGTACGTCAACCGGGAGCGCATCGACCAGGTCGCTCTGTCGAACGGTGACGAGGTCCAGATCGGCAAGTACCGGCTGGTCTTCTACGCGAGCCGGCAGGGCATCTGACCCTCCGGAGCTCGCCTGGAGGACCCCAGGGAAGAAGGTCCATGCTGCACACACCGAGCGGCGGTACCGGTCACGGCACCGCCGCCACGGAATCCGGGCTGATGAGCATCGGCACGGTGCTGAACGTGCTGCGCGACGAGTTCCCCGAAGTCACCATCTCCAAGATCCGTTTTCTGGAGTCGGAGGGGCTCATCGAGCCGCGCCGTACTCCTTCCGGGTACCGGAAGTTCAGCGCCGGGGACGTGGAGCGTCTGGGACACGTCCTGCGGATGCAGCGGGACCACTATCTGCCGCTCAAGGTCATCCGGGAGTACCTGGAAGCCATGGAGCGCGGCGAGGCGGTACAGCCCCCCGTGCTGGGGCGGCAGCGGGACGGTGAGGCCGTGCCGACGGTTCCCGACGTGCCCACGGTGGCGCGGATCGGCCGCGACGAGCTGCTCGCGGCCGCCGACATCGACGAGAGCTGCCTCGCCGAATGGGAGTCGTACGGGCTGATCGCTCCGCTGGAGGACGGTGTGTACGACGCGGAGACGGTCACCGTGGCCTCCCTCGTGGCCGAGCTGGGCCGCTTCGGGATCGAGCCGCGCCATCTGCGGGCGATGAAGGCCGCAGCCGACCGGGAGGCCGGCCTCGTGGACCAGGTCGTGGCGCCGCTCAAGCGCCACCGCAACCCGCAGACCAGGGCCCATGCGGAAGCCCGCACGAAGGAGCTGGCGGCGCTCACGGTGAAGCTGCACGCCGCACTGATGCAGACGGCGCTGGGGATACGGCTGCCGTGAGTACCACGACAGGACCCGGGCGGAGGCCGGATCGGGCGCGCGTTCCCGGCCCGACTACCCAAACGTCCCGGGCACGGCCTAGGGTTGCTGTGTGAACGAGCTCGATGTCGTAGGTGTCCGGGTGGAAATGCCCTCCAACCAACCGATCGTGCTCCTGCGCGAAGTGGGAGGCGACCGTTACCTCCCCATCTGGATCGGGCCGGGGGAGGCGACGGCGATCGCCTTCGCCCAGCAGGGCATGGCGCCCGCCAGGCCGCTGACGCACGACCTGTTCAAGGACGTGCTGGAGGCCGTCGGCCAGGAACTCACCGAAGTGCGCATCACGGACCTGCGTGAAGGCGTCTTCTACGCGGAGCTGGTCTTCGCCAGCGGGGTCGAGGTGAGCGCCCGTCCGTCCGACGCCATAGCGCTGGCGCTGCGCACCGGGACGCCGATCTACGGCAGTGACACGGTGCTGGACGACGCGGGCATCGCGATCCCGGACGAGCAGGAGGACGAGGTGGAGAAGTTCCGCGAATTCCTCGACCAGATCTCACCCGAGGACTTCGGCACCAGCAGCCAGTGAGAGACCCGAGCGGCCCGGCACCACCGGAAGGTCGGTGACGGGCCGGTTCGCGGCCGGTCGCGGCCGGAACTCACGGGCAATTGCCAGCGGCCACTGAGAGCGTCCTACGGCCTGCCGCCAGAGCATTCGGCTAGCCTTTCCCCGCGGTGGGGCACGGGAAACCACTCCTTGGGTGATTATCACTCGGCGTGCCGAGTGTGGCGATCGTTGACGCACCCCTGGTGACTGCCTACCGTCGAGAAGGCAGGTCAAGGACGGAGGTCGGCGTGAGAAGCAGCGGCGACGGTATGGCTGGGGGTGCCCCCGGACGCGGTTTCGGGGAGAGCGGTCCGTCCCCGCTTCACAGCAGCATTGCCGGTCACGCCCCGCAGCGGCCGACCGCAGTGCCGAGCGGCGGAGGGGCGGCGTCCATGGCCACCGAGGAGATCGGCTACCGCGGGCCCACGGCCTGCGCGGCGGCCGGCATCACCTACCGGCAACTCGACTACTGGGCCCGCACCGGCCTGGTCGAGCCCAGCGTGCGGCCCGCCTACGGGTCGGGCACCCAGCGTCTGTACAGCTTCCGGGACGTCGTCGTCCTGAAGATCGTCAAGCGGTTCCTGGACACCGGGGTCTCCCTCCAGAACATCCGCACCGCCGTCCAGCACCTGAGGGAACGCGGTTTCCGCGACCTGGAGCGCATGACCCTGATGAGCGACGGTGCCACGGTCTACGAGTGCACCTCGCCCGACGAGGTGCACGCCCTGCTCCAGGGCGGTCAGGGCATCTTCGGGATCGCGGTCGGCGTGGTGTGGCGGGACGTGGAGAGCGCTCTCTCCCAGCTGCACGGCGAGCGCGTCGACACGGGGGAGACGCTCGTCGGCCACAACCCGGCCGACGAACTGGCCAGACGGCGCAACCGGGCGGTCTGAAGTCCTGGCCCGACGTCCCGCGAAGGCCTTGTGATGCCCCGGCACGGGTCCGTGCCGGGGCATTGTCAGTGGCGTGGTGCAGCATCGGAGATGTGAGAAACGCCCCCACGATCCTGCATCTCGACATGGATGCCTTCTTCGCCTCGGTGGAGCAGGCGTCCAAGCCGAGCCTGCGCGGGAAGGCCGTGGTCGTGGGCGGGCTCGGACCGCGCGGTGTGGTGGCCACCGCGTCGTACGAGGCCCGGGTGTTCGGGGTGCACTCCGCGATGCCGATGGGGCAGGCCCGGCGGCTGGCGCCGAACGCCGCGTATCTGGTGCCGCGCTTCGCGCTGTACCGGTCGATCAGCGAGCAGGTGATGGGGCTGCTGCGGGGGCTCTCGCCGCTGGTGGAGCCGCTCAGCCTGGACGAGGCGTTCGTGGATCTGGAGGCCGGTGAGGTGGCCTGGGACGCCACGTCGGCGCGGCTGGCGGGGGAGAGGCTGCGCGCCGACATACGGGCTGCCACGGGGCTCTCCGGGTCCGTCGGGCTCGCCGCCTCCAAGATGCTCGCGAAGATCGCCTCCGAGCAGGCCAAGCCGGACGGACTGGTGCTGATCGAGCCGGGCACGGAGCGGGCGATGCTCGGGCCGATGACGGTGCGGACCCTGCCGGGGGTGGGGCCGGCCACGGGGGACCATCTGCGGCGGGCCGGGATCACCACCGTCGACGAGATCGCCGAGGCGGGGGAGGACGAGCTGGTACGGCTGCTCGGCAAGGCACAGGGGCACGCGCTGTATGCGATGGCGCTCGCGCACGACGAGCGGCCCGTGGTGGCCGAACGGGAGACGAAGTCGGTGTCGGTCGAGGACACCTACGACGTGGACATCCACGACCGGCTGCGGGTGGGACTGGAGGTGCAGCGGCTGGCCGACCGCTGCGTGCGGCGGCTGCGGGGGGCCGGGCTGTCCGGGCGGACGATCGTGCTGAAGGTACGGCGGTACGACTTCTCGACCCTCACCCGGTCCGAGACGCTCAGGGGGCCGACCGACGACCCCGCGGTGGTGCGGGAGGCGGCCGCGCGGTTGCTGGACTCGGTGGACACGACGGGGGGTGTGCGGTTGCTGGGGGTGGGGGTGTCGGGGCTCGCCGACTACACCCAGGAGGACCTGTTCGCGCAGGCGGCGGCCGGGCAGGGGGCGGCGGAGCCCGCGGCGGAGGAGGACGTTGCGGAGCCGGTCGCGGAGGAGCAGGTGGTTGCCGAGCGGCGGTGGCCCGCGGGGCACGATGTGCGGCATGCCGAGTACGGGCACGGGTGGGTGCAGGGGAGTGGGCTGGGGCGGGTGACGGTGCGGTTCGAGACGCCGGGGTCTGCGGGGCCGGGGAGGGTACGGACGTTCCGGGTGGACGATCCGGCACTGGAGCCGGCGGAGCCGTTGCCGTTGGTGCCGGGGAGATCGGTGGACGGGGTGCGTGCGTGAGCCGTGGGCCGGGGCAGGGGGTGGGGACGCCTACCGGCGCTGGCAGGGTTCCTCCCCCAGCCTTCGGCCGGGGAGGCACTGCGCGACCAGCCACGACGCACCCGCAGCTGAATCGCGACCGCACCCGGTGTCGGCGTCACGCCCCCGCGTCCTCCGTTCCCGCGAGCTTGCCGAAGTCGTGGTCCGGGCGGGGTTGGGGCGGGGCGGACGTGTCGAGGCCGTAGTGGTGGTAGAGCTGGAGTTCCTGTTCCGGGGAGAGGTGGCGGCCCACGCCGAAGTCGGGGGCGTCTTTGATCAGGGCGCGGTCGAAGGGGACCTGCAGGGTGCCCTCGACCAGTTCGCTGGGCTCCAGGGGCACGAAGGCGTCCCGGGAGAACAGGCCGGTGCGTATGGCCGCCCACTCCGGCACGCCCGTCGCGTCGTCGAGGTACACCTCGTCGATCGTGCCGATCTTCGTGCCGTTGCGGTCGAACGCCTTGCGGCCGATCAGGTTGCGCGGATCGATGTCGGTCTGCACGGGCCCTCCACTTGGTCGCAACTCATCCGTAAGCACTACAAAAGAGCACATTGAAGGAGGCGGCCACTCGAAGACTCCGGTGTTGCCCCCGCTGGTAGGCTGGCAGGCGGCTGCTGACCCCGTGCGGGAGAGTCCTCCGGGAAACCGGGGGCGCCGAAGGAGCAAATCCTCCCCGGAATCTCTCAGGCTCACGTACCGCACGGACGAGGTCACTCTGGAAAGCAGGGCGGATGTCGACGGTGTCCGCTCTCACCGACGGTGAAAGCCGGTGGTCCACAAGGGCGCACCGGTGAAGCTCTCAGGTTGAGATGACAGAGGGGGAGGCCGTCGGGGTACCCGTGCCGGGGTACCCCTCGAAGGTCGCGTCAGACCAGGAGGCCTCCGCAATGACCGCCCAGCGTATTCCGCTCTCCGAGCTCGAGCAGGGTATTCCCTTCGAGCAGCGCCACATCGGCCCCGACCACGAGGCCCGGGCCAAGATGCTCGCCCAGGTCGGGTACGGCTCGCTCGACGACCTGACCGCGGCCGCCGTGCCGGACGTGATCAAGAACGCCGACCGGCTGGATCTGCCGGGCGCCCGGACCGAGGCCGAGGTGCTGGCCGAGCTGCGGTCGCTGGCCGACCGGAACCAGGTGCTCGACTCGATGATCGGCCTGGGGTACTACGGGACCTTCACGCCGCCGGTGATCCTGCGCAACGTGATGGAGAACCCGGCCTGGTACACGGCCTACACGCCGTACCAGCCGGAGATCTCGCAGGGCCGGCTGGAAGCGCTGCTGAACTTCCAGACCGTGGTGGCCGACCTCACCGGGCTGCCCACCTCCGGTGCCTCGCTGCTCGACGAGGGCACGGCCGCCGCCGAGGCCATGGCCCTGTCGCTGCGCATGGGCAAGAACAAGAAGGGCGTCTACGTCGTCGACGCGGACGCGCTGCCGCAGACCATCGCCGTGATCCAGACCCGGGCCGAGCCGACCGGCGTGGAGGTCGTGGTCGCCGACCTGAGCGAGGGCATCCCGGCGGACCTCGCCGGACGTGAGATCAACGGGGTGCTCGTCCAGTACCCCGGCGCCTCCGGTGCCGTACGCGACATCAGGGCCGTCGTCGAGCAGGCGCACGCCGCCGGGGCGCTCGTCACCGTCGCCGCCGACCTGCTCGCGCTGACCCTGCTGACCTCGCCGGGCGAGCTCGGGGCCGACATCGCCGTCGGCACCACCCAGCGGTTCGGTGTGCCGATGGGCTTCGGCGGGCCGCACGCCGGATACATGGCGGTCCGCGAGAAGTTCGCGCGCAGCCTGCCCGGACGGCTCGTGGGCGTCTCCGTGGACGCCGACGGGAACAAGGCCTACCGGCTGGCGCTGCAGACCCGTGAGCAGCACATCCGGCGGGAGAAGGCCACCAGCAACATCTGCACCGCGCAGGTCCTGCTCGCCGTGATGGCGGGCATGTACGCCGTCTACCACGGGCCCGAGGGGCTGAAGGCCATCGCGCGGCGGACGCACCGCTACGCCACGATCCTCGCCGCCGGACTCACGGCCGGCGGTGTCGAGATCGTGCACGGCGCCTACTTCGACACCCTCACCGCGCGCGTGCCCGGCAAGGCCGCCGAGACCGTCGCAGCCGCCCGCCGCAACGGCGTCAACCTGCGGCTCGTCGATGCCGACCACGTCTCCATGGCCTGCGACGAGACCACCACCCGCGCCCAGCTGAGCGCCGTGTGGACGGCCTTCGGCGTCGAGGGCGACGTCGAGGCGCTGGACGCCGTCACCGAGGACACGCTGCCCGAGGCGTTGCTGCGCACCGACGGCTACCTCACCCACCCCGTCTTCCAGCAGCACCGCTCCGAGACCGCGATGCTCCGCTACCTGCGCAGGCTCGCCGACCGGGACTACGCCCTGGACCGCGGCATGATCCCGCTGGGCTCCTGCACCATGAAGCTCAACGCGACCACCGAGATGGAACCGGTCACCTGGCCCGAGTTCGGCCAGCTGCACCCGTTCGCGCCCGCCGAGCAAGCGCAGGGGTACCTGACCCTGATCCGGGAGCTCGAGGAGCGGCTCGCCGAGGTCACCGGGTACGACAAGGTGTCGCTGCAGCCCAACGCCGGATCGCAGGGCGAGCTCGCCGGGCTGCTCGCCGTACGCGCGTACCACCGGGCCAACGGCGACGCGCAGCGGACGGTCTGTCTGATCCCGTCGTCCGCGCACGGCACCAACGCCGCCAGTGCCGTGATGGCGGGCATGAAGGTCGTCGTCGTGAAGACCGCCGAGGACGGCGAGATCGACGTCGAGGACCTGCGGGCGAAGATCGAACAGCACCGGGACGAGCTCGCGGTCCTGATGATCACCTATCCGTCCACGCACGGCGTGTTCGAGGAGCACGTCGCCGACATCTGCGCGCAGGTGCACGAGGCCGGCGGCCAGGTGTACGTCGACGGAGCCAACCTCAACGCCCTGGTCGGGGTCGCCAAGCCGGGGCACTTCGGCGGTGACGTCTCCCACCTCAACCTGCACAAGACCTTCTGCATCCCGCACGGCGGCGGCGGTCCGGGCGTCGGCCCGGTGGCCGTACGGGCCCATCTGGCGCCGTACCTGCCGAACCACCCGCTCCAGCCCGCCGCCGGGCCGGAGACCGGCGTCGGGCCGATCTCGGCCGCGCCGTGGGGCTCCGCGGGGATCCTGCCGATCTCGTGGGCGTACGTCCGGCTCATGGGCGGCGAGGGGCTGAAGCGGGCCACGCAGGTGGCCGTGCTCAGCGCCAACTACGTGGCCAAGCGGCTGGAGCCGCACTACCCCGTGCTGTACACCGGGCCCGGCGGGCTGGTCGCGCACGAGTGCATCATCGACCTGCGGCCGCTGACCAAGGCGACCGGAGTGAGCGTCGACGACGTCGCGAAGCGGCTCATCGACTACGGCTTCCACGCGCCGACGATGTCCTTCCCGGTGGCCGGCACGCTGATGATCGAGCCGACCGAGTCCGAGGACCTCGGCGAGCTGGACCGCTTCTGCGAAGCGATGATCGCCATCCGGGCGGAGATCGACAAGGTCGGGGCGGGGGAGTGGTCCGCCGACGACAACCCGCTGCGCGGCGCGCCGCACACCGCCGACGCGCTCGGTGGCGAGTGGAAGCACGAGTACAGCCGTGCAGAGGCCGTCTTCCCGAGCGGGGTGTCCGCCGCCGACAAGTACTGGCCGCCGGTGCGCCGGATCGACCAGGCCTTCGGCGACCGGAACCTGGTGTGCTCGTGCCCGCCGCTGGACGCGTACGAGGACTGACGCACAGGGTGTGCAGGAGGCCCCGCTTCGGCGGGGCCTCCTGCTTTCACGCCGGGTAGGCGTGTGTCTGGGTCGCCTTCACCGTCGCCCAGACCGTGGCGCCCGGGTGGAGGTCCAGCTCTGCGGCGGCGACCGTGGTGAGGTCGGCGGCGAGGGCGAGTTCCCCGGTCAGGTCGGCGCGGATCTGGTCGCCGTGGGTCTCCAGGCCGGCGACCTCGCAGCGCCAGAGGTTGCGGGCGCTGGCGCCCGTGGGGCGGTCCCGGAAGAGGGTGACGGCGCTCGGCGGGAAGGCGACGAAGACGTCACCGGCGAGGACTTCGGTGGTGGTGATGGTGGTGGGGTGCGAGGGGGCGGTCTCCAGTTCGACGGTGTGGCCCTCGGCCCGGCCCCGGTAGAGGTTGAGGCCGACCAGGTGGGCGATGTAGTCGGTGCGGGGGTGACGCGCGATGTCGGCGGGCGTGCCCTCCTGGACGACCCGGCCGTGTTCGATGACGACCAGGCGGTCGGCCAGCACCATGGCGTCCAGCGGGTCGTGCGTGACCAGGACCGCGACCGCCTCGAACTCGGCCAGATGGCGGCGGAGTTGGGAACGTACGTCGAGGCGGGTGCGGGCGTCGAGGGCGGCGAGGGGTTCGTCGAGGAGGAGGAGCCGGGGGCGGGTGGCCAGGGCGCGGGCCAGCGCGACGCGCTGGGCCTGGCCGCCGGAGAGACGGCGGGGCTTGGCGCCGGCCTGCGCGGTGAGGTCCATGCGGTCGAGCCAGGTGGCCGCCTGGGCGCGGGCCTCGGCCTTGGTGGCGCCCTGGCAGCGAGGGCCGAAGGCGACGTTGTCGAGGGCCGTGAGGTGGGGGAAGAGCAGGTAGTCCTGGAAGACGACGCCCACCGGGCGGGATTCGGGGGGCGTGCGGTCCAACTCCGTGCCGTCCAGGTGGAGGTGGCCGGCGGTGAGGGGGGTGAGGCCGGCGAGGGCGCGGAGGGCGGTGGTCTTGCCGGCGCCGTTGGGGCCGAGGAGGGCGACGACCTCGCCGGGGGCGGCGGTGAGGGTGATGTCGAGGTGGAAGGTGGGGCGGGTGACGACGAGGTGGGCGTCGAGGCCGTGGGTCGGTGGGTGCGGGTGCGGGTGCGGGTGCGTGGGGGGAGCCGCCCGGCCTTCGGCCGGGACGGGGTTCCCACCCGCACCACTCGTGCGGGCACCAGTGTCGGGTGCGGGTGGCCCCTGTGGGGGCGGAGCGCCGTCGGCGGCTGCGGGCAGGGCCTGGGGCGGCTGCGTGCCGTCCGCCGATGCGGGATGCGAGTTGGTCATCGGGGCGTCGTCCACCAGGTCGTCCTCATGATGCCGTCATCCAACGGTCCCGCAGCGCCGCGAGTACCGCGATCGACACCGTCAGCAGCACCAGGCTGAGCGCGATCGCCGCGTCGGGGTCGTTCTGCAGGGCGAGGTAGACGGCGAGCGGCATGGTCTGGGTGCGGCCGGGGAAGTTGCCGGCGAAGGTGATCGTCGCTCCGAACTCGCCGAGCGCGCGGGCCCAGGCCAGGACCGCGCCGGCCGCGATGCCGGGGGCGATGAGGGGGAGCGTGACCCGGCGGAACGCGGTGAAGCGGGAGGCGCCCAGGGTGGTGGCCGCCTCCTCGTAGCGGGGGTCGGCGGCGCGCAGCGTGCCCTCGACGCTGATCACCAGGAAGGGCATGGCCACGAAGGACTCGGCGACCACCACACCGGCGGTGGTGAACGGGAGCGTGATGCCGAACCAGGCGTCCAGCCACTGGCCCACCACCCCGTTGCGGCCGAGGGCCAGGAGCAGGGCCACCCCGCCCACCACCGGGGGGAGGACGAGGGGGAGGGTCACCAGTGCCCGTACCAAGCCCCGGCCGGGGAACTCCGTGCGGGCCAGCAGCCAGGCCAGCGGCACCCCCAGGACCAGACTCACCGCTGTCGCCGCCGTCGCGCAGACCAGGGAGAGCTGGAGGGCCTGCCACACCTCGGTGCTGGTCAGCAGGGACGGCAGGCTGCGCCAGGGGGCCCGTACCAGCAGGGCGACCAACGGCAGGAGCAGGAAGACCAGCGCCACCGCTCCGGGGAGGAGGAGCGGTAGCGGTACGGCCGGCCGGACGCGCCGGCGCCGCGGACCGCCCGTGAGGGTGCCGGCCACGGCGCCGGACTCGTCGGCCTTCGTCACGGCTTCAGGAACCCGGCGTCGTTCAGCACCTGCCGGCCCTCGGCGGACTGCACCAGGGCGATGAATGCCTTGGCCACCGTCGGGTTCGGGGCGTTCTTGAGGAGGGCGATCGGGTAGTCGTTGACGGCGTTGGCGGACTCGGGGAACTCCACGCCCTCGACCTTGCTGCCGGCGGCCTTGACGTCGGTCTTGTAGACGACCGCCGCGTCGGCCTCCTTCAGCACCACCTTGTTGAGGGCGGACTTCACGTCCTCCTCGTAGGAGACCGGGGTGAGCTTCAGCTTGCTCGCGTCCAGAGCCTTCTGCGCGGCGGCACCGCACGGCACCGTCTTGTCGCACAGCACGACCTTCAGCGACGACTTCGTCAGGTCCTTCAGCGAGGAGATCTTGTCGGGGTTGCCCGGCAGGGTGGCGATCTCCAGCTGGTTGCGGACGAAGGTGGCCGGAGTGGCGGCGGTGTCCTTCTTGTCCGTCACGATCGCCATGGTCTTGGCGCTCGCGGCGGCGAAGACGTCGGCAGGCGCACCGCTCGTGATCTGCGCGGCGAGGCTGTCACTGCCGCCGAAGCTGAAGTTGACCCTGGTGCCCGGGTGGGCCTTCTCGAAGTCGGCCTTCAGAGTCGTGAAGCTCTCCTGGAGCGAGGCCGCCGCGAACACGGTGATCGAGCCCGACAGCTTGGGCGTCGCCGTCGACGTGTCCGACTTCGTCGTCGCGGACGAGTCGTCCCCGGAGGAGGAACAGGCGCTCAGGGCCAGCAGGGCCGCGACCGAGGCACCGGCCACCTGGAGCGTCCGCCGGGTCCGGCGAACGGAACGGGTCATCACGAGTGAACTCCTCTGGATCCTGTGAACGAACTGTCGCGCCCTGCCGCGAGCTGTCTATCAGCCGCCTGGCGATGATACTGCCGCAATTGCCAGGCGTAAGTCTTCTGTCACATCGCATGAGCTGCATACATGGTGATTGGAGCTGGCATGTGCGTTTGTACGGTGACGCGCTGCGGGTACCGTCATCCGGGAGGTGACCGCACATGACGCTCGCCGAACTCGTCCTCACCGGAGACCTCGCACGACCGGCCCGGCTGACCGTGCCCGACCTCCTGCGCTGGCCCCAGCACCGGGTGCGGGTCAGCTTCGAGTGCGCCACCAGCGGCATACAGCGCCACGGCTTCACCGGACCGCGGCTGTACGACGTCCTCGCCGCCGCCGGACCCGGATTCGACCCCGGCCGGCGCAGGGACCGGCTGCGCTTCCTCATCGCGGTCTCCGGCGCCGACGGGCACCACGCGCTGCTCTCCTGGGCCGAGATCGACCCCGACTTCGCCCATGCCCCCGTACTGCTCGGCGTCAGCATCGACGAGACCCCGCTGGATGGGACGGGACCGCAACTGGTGCTGCCCCAGGACCGGTGCGGGGCCCGGCACATCAGCGGCATCAGGGGGATACGGGTGGACGGGGGGTACGGCGGCCGGCATCCAGAGCCCGCCACACCCGGTCGCGTGTCAGCGGCCGCTCCGTGAACCGCACGCCCGTCGCGTCCCGCACCGCGTCGGCCAGGGCAGGGGCGACCGGGTGCGGCGTCCGCGCGGCCTGCAGCCGTACCGGTACCGGCCGGGTGGGCTGTCAGACGCGGTCGATGTGTACGTTCGTGGACTTCACCCGGGCGGTGGCCTCCATGCCGACCTCCAGGCCGAGTTCCTCGACCGCCTCCCGGGTCAGGAGGGAGACCAGACGGTGCGGGCCGGCCTGGATCTCGACCTGGGCGGCGACGTCGCCGAGTTTGATCGCGGTGACGATGCCGGGAAAGGCGTTGCGGACCGAGGTGTAGGAGGCGTCCTCGTCGGCGGTGCCGGTCTTGGCCAGTTCGACGGAGAACGCGGCGAGGTCCGTGCCGTCGATGAGGCGCCGGCCGCCCTCGTCACGGTGGGTGGCCATCCGGCCCGCGTCGGCCCAGCGGCGGGCGGTGTCCGGGCTGACGCCGAGCAGCCGTGCCGCCTGGCCGATCGTGTAGGAGGGCATGCGCTCACCATAGGGCCAGGTGGCGGGGGGCGAGGACATGGGGTCGCCGGTCAGGTGAGGCCGGACGCCTCCAGGACCGCGCGTGCGTTCGTGTCGTCGATCTCGTGGCCGAGCCGCGCCAGCACCTCGGTGCCGCGGCGCAGGGTGCCGCGTTCGACGGAGCGGCGGACGCCGGTGTCCAGTTCGTGCCAGAGCAGGGGGTTGGCGTGCAGCACGCCGGGATCGAGCTCCAGCCGGTTGCCCCGGGTGTCGCGCAGGACCAGATGCGCGGCGACGTCCCCGCACTGGCCGACGTAGACGAGGGAGTCGGTGCTGACGGTACGGCGGCGGAGCGGGCCACGGACGGCCAGCCAGCCGGGGCCCGCCGTGACGCGGGCCGGTAGCAGCATGACGAGGATCGCGGCCGACAGGGTGACCCAGAGCAGGGCGCGGGCCGGGGTGAGGGTGCCGGCATCCCAGTCCACCGCGAACGTCAGCCCGCCGAAGCCGAGGGCAGAGCCGACGGCAAGACGTGCGCTGCCGCGCCAGGTACGGTCACCGGCCGCCCGGCCCCTGGGTCTTCTGTCCGTCATGAGGCCGAAGGTAGGGGCCGGTGGCGGCGGGGGAGCGACCGCTGACACGGTTCTTATGCGGACCGAGCGGTTATTGACGGGATTCTTACGCCCCGTGCCCCGTGCCCTGCGCCGCTCGCCCGTGTCCTGCGTCCCGTGCCCCGTGCCCCGCCCCGAGCCTCGTGCCCGGGGTCTGCGGTGCTCAGCCCGTGTGGACGCGCGGCCGCCGGGAGCGGTCCGGCTCCGCCTCGCGCAGCACCTCTCGGGTGACCGGCGCGACCTCGCCCTGGCCGAAGAGGAAGAAGCGCAGGAAGTTGGCGAACGGGCCGCCCTCGGTCCACTCGAAGTAGATGTGCGGGATGCAGCCGGTCTCGTCCCGGACGTGCAGCAGCAGCGCGGCCAGGGCATTGGGGATGGAGGCCGACTCCAGGGTCAGCACGCGGTAGCGGTTGTGCAGGACCTCGCCGCGGACGGTCAGGCCCGCCTCGAACTCGGAGGGGTCGGTGACCGTGACCTCGACGAAGACGAAGTCCTCCTGCTCGGGCATGTCGTTGTCGGCCCGGATCTGTTCGACCTTGTCCCGGTACTCGGCCTTGTCACGCCGGTCCGGCTCGTTGGCGATGAACCGTATCTTGCGGCTGGCCATGTCACGGACGAATCGATCCGCCATGTCGTCGAGCGTCACGCTCGTCACACGCAGCTCGAAGGCGCGGGCGAGGCGGGAGAGCAGCGAGACGAGGATGATGCCGACGATGAAGCAGGCACCGATCTTCACACCGTCCGGCCGCTCGATGACGTTCACGACGGTCGTGTAGAGGAAGACCGCCGAGATCACCCCGAACCCGATGGCCCACTTGCGCTGCCCGGCCTTGCGGGCCGCGATGGTCACCGCGACCGCGGCGGAGCTGATCAGGACGAGGACGCCGGTGGCGTAGGCGCCGCCCTGCGCGTCGACGGAGGCGTCGAAGATCCAGGTGACGAGGAAGGCGATCAGGGTGAAGACGACGACCATCGGGCGGACGGCGCGGGCCCATTGCGGGGCCATGCCGTAACGCGGCAGGTAGCGCGGCATCAGGTTGAGCAGGCCGGCCATCGCGGAGGCGCCGGCGAACCACAGGATGGCGATGGTCGAGACGTCGTAGACCGTGCCGAAGGCGTTGCCGAGGTACTCGTGCGACAGGTAGGCGAGCGCACGGCCGTTGGCGTCGCCGCCCGCCTTGAACTCCTTCTCCGGGATCAGCAGCGTGGTGATGAAGCTGGTCGCGATCAGGAAGCAGCTCATGATCAGGGCGGCCGTGGTCAGCAGCTTCTTGGTGTCCCGGATCCGGCCGGTGGGCTGCTGCTCGGTGTCGCCGGGCTCGCCCTTGACGTGAGGCATGACGGCGACGCCGGTCTCGAAGCCGGACAGGCCCAGGGCGAGTTTCGGGAAGACGATCAGGGCGACGCCGATCATGACGAAGACGTTGCCGTGTTCCGCGGTGAGGGCGCTGGTCCAGTCGGTGACGACGTGCTCGGCGGTGATGACGTGGTAGAAGCCGACGATCACGACGACGACGTTGAGCGCGAGGTAGATGCCGACCAGGGCGACCGCGACGCCGATCGCCTCCAGGAAGCCCTTGAGGAACACCGCGCCCAGCAGAGCCACCAGGATCAGCGTGATGATCATCTGCTTGCCGTGCAGGAAGTCGGTGAGGTGCGGGTTCTCCACCAGGTGGGTGGAGGCGTCGGCGGCCGACAGGGTGATGGTGATCAGGAAGTCGGTGGCGGCGAAGCCGAGCAGGGTCAGCACGAAGAGCTTGCCCTGCCAGAAGGAGAGCAGCCGCTCCAGCATGGCGATGGAGCCCTCGCCGTGCGGGCTCTCCTCGGCGACGCGGCGGTAGACCGGCAGGGCGCCGGCCAGGGTGACTATGACGAGCACGATGGTCGCGATGGGCGACAGCAGGCCGGCCGCCAGGGCGGCGATGCCCGGCTGATAGCCGAGGGTGGAGAAGTAGTCGACACCGGTCAGGCACATCACCCGCCACCAGCGCTGGCCCTGGTGTGCGGGTTCGGGCTGTGCGTGGGGGCCGGTGTGGCCGCCGCCCTTGCCCATGTCGGACAGCCCCTCCAGCATCCAGGCGCGCAGGCGACTGGGAGGGGGGTGTTCGGTCGTGGCCATGGGGTCGGCTCCTGGTGTCCGGCGCGGGGTGGTGCGGCGCAGTTCGATTCCGGCCATCACGCGGACGGCGGCACCAGCGTAAGCAGAGAGTGACGCGTGGGCCCACGGATAGGAGGGAGCTGGGCGTCAAGCTTGCGTTAAGAATGCCCTGACAGGCGGTGGTCGAGCATCAAGAAAGGGGGGCTCGGAGGCCGCGGGGAGACGTTGCGCTGTACGGGGGACGGCGGGTGGGTGCCGGGTTCGGACACCGAGCGTTATCCCGTACGACGGCTCACGGGAGTGGGGCCGGCGAGATCATCGAACAGTGCTTCGGCCTCTCGCTGCCCCGCGGGTCCCGGAGGCCGCGCTCGCCTGTTCAGCACGGATGCGCGGGTCCGATACGGGCAGCGGGAGCGAGGCGTCAAGGTCCCGTCAAACCCGCCTGAAGGGGCGTCAGGAGCGCATCAAGGCCGATCGTTCACGGTCGGACGCGGTCGCAGACTGACCGGCACGGGGGACGGGCGAACCGTCCGGGGCGGGTACCTGGGAGGGGACCGTGACCATCACGGCCGGCACAGCACACAGACCTCCGGCGGAGGCTGTCGAAGAGCCACGGCCAGCCACGGTGGCAGCGCCGCCCGTACCCGCCCCGGAGCCGCGCGAGGGGCGCCCGGGGGAGTGGATCGTGGCCGCGCGGACCGCTCTGCGCCGCCGTCTCCGGTCGACCGTACCGGCCCGGTTGCGTCTCCTGCGCGCGGCCACGGTCCTGCTCGCCGTCGCCCTGGGGTTCCTGCTCCTCGGCGCCGGCCTCGCCGCGCACGGCACCTGGGACGACGTGGCCGGTCGCGACGCCCCCCGCACCACCAGCGCGGCCGGCCTCGACCTGGCCCTCGACGACATGGACGCCCAGGCCGCCAACATCCTGCTGTCCGCCGGGAACGGCGGGAACGGCGAAAAGGGTGTGCTGGCGACCCCGCACTCCAAGGCCGTCAGCCTGTACGGCGACGCCCGCCGCGAGATCGGCCACGACCTGCGCACCCTCGCGGCCGCCGCCCAGGGGAACCGTGCCGACGAGAAGACCGTGGAGTCGATCACCGACGACTTCGCCGAGTACCAGGAGCTCATCGGCCGGGCCCTGGAGAACGACCGCCACGCCGGCGGCAGGCCGGACGCGCTCACCGACTACCGCGACGCCACCGACCTGCTGCGCAACAGCCTCCTGCCGGACGCCCGCAAGTTGGTCTCCTCCAACGACGCGGCCTTCGACACCCGCTACGTGACGGCCCGTTCGGCGCTCTCGGTCCAGCTGGTCGCGGTCGTCGTCCTCGGCCTGCTGCTCCTCGTCGTCCTCGGCGTCCTGCAGTGGTACCTGGCCCGCCGCTTCCGCCGGATCCTCAACCCCGGCATCCTCGCCGCCACCGCGTGCACCCTGGCCGCCGTCCTCCTCGGCACCCAGCTCCTCTCGGCGTCCGCGACGCATCTGAAGGTGGCCCGGCACGACGCCTTCGACTCCGTCGTCGCCCTCTCCCGCGTCCGCGCCATCGCCTACGACGCCAACGCCGACGAGAGCCGCTACCTCCTCGACCCACAGCGCCGCACCCGGTACGCCGCCTCCTTCCTCGCCAAGTCCCAGCAGCTCTACGGCATCCGGGGCGCCACGCTGTCCACGTACGACGCCGGCCTCGCCGCCACCTGGCAGGCCTACCGCGCCGACCCCACCGACCTGCGCTTCACCGGCGAGTTCCGGCGCGAGCTGGACAACATCACCTTCCCCGGGGAGCGGGCCGCGGCCGAGAGGACGGTGGACGCGTACGCCGTCTACGAGCGCGACGACCGGAAGATCCGCGCGCTGCTCGCCGCCGGCAGGGAGCGGCAGGCCGTGGAATTCTGCATGGGCTGGGAGGCGGGCACGTCGAATGCGCACTTCGGCGCCTGGATGGCCGCGCTGGACGAGGTGACGGACATCAACCGCGCCCACTTCGACGAAGAGGTGACCGCGGGGCGTGGTGAGCTGACCGACCGACTTCCGTGGTCCTGCGGGATGTTGCTGCTCGCGACGGGGCTGACCGGGCTGGGGCTTCGGCCCCGGCTGGCGGAGTTCCGCTGAAGAAGCCCAGCACCGGCCGCTGCCCGCGGCACCCTACGCGTCCGCCAGCCTCGCCTCTTCGAGGTCCAGCGACCGCTGGAGCCGCCGTCGCGTCGTGTCGCTGATGGTGTGCTCGTCGTACAGCCGCCGCAGCTCCGCCGCCTCCACCGCTATCAGGTCGCGGCGCAGCTGCCGGTAGACCAGGTCGGCCGACTCGGCCGTGCTGTCGGCGAGGCGGTCGCGGGCGTCGTCGAGGCGGGCGTTGAGGCCGCGCCGGAGCCGGTCGAGGACCACGTCGGGCACGGCCTCCAGCTCGGACAGCTCCTCCAGGCGCCGGATGCCCGCGTCGGCCAGCCGGCAGCGGGCGGCGGCCTCCTCGCGCTCGGTGTGGTCCGGCTCCAGGGCGATGCCGGAGCGGCGCACCACCGAGGCCAGGGAGAAGCCCTGCACGACCAGGGTGACGACCACGACCGAGGTCGTGAGGACCAGCACCAGCGGCCGTTCGGTCAGCGCCGAGCCGTCCTTCGCCGTCACCGGGATCGACAGCGCGGCCGCCAGCGGCACCACGCCCCGGGTGCCGGCCCAGGTCAGCACCACCGGCACCCGCCAGTTCGGCCGCTGTATGCCGCCCTCGCGCTGCACCACCGCGGACAGCGGCGCCACCCACAGCAACCGCACCGCGATCAGCGTGCCTGCCACCGCCAGCGCGTACAGCGGCCAGGCCCGGTCGCCGGCGGACAGCGCCCGCACCTGGGCGGGCAGCGCGAGGCCTATCAGGCTGAAGACCACGCTCTCCAGCAGGAAGACCACGGTGCCGTAGACAGCGTGCAGCTGGAGCCTGATGCGGGCGTTGGTGAGCCGGTCGCCGCGGCCGCCCAGGACCACACCCGCCACCACCACCGAAGTGACCCCGGAGGTGTGGGCCGCCTCCGCGAGAACGTACGCCGCGTACGGCGTGACCAGGGAGATCACCGTCTCCAGGACCGGGTCCTCGGTGCGCCGCCTGATCACCGTGACGACCGCGGCGACCAGCGCGCCGATCAGCGTGCCGCCGCCCGCGAGCAACAGGAACTCACCGCCCGCCGCCCCCCAGCTCGCAGCCGCCGAGGCCACCGCGACGCTCACCGCGACCCGGTAGAGGACCAGGGAGGTCGCGTCGTTGAAGAGGCTCTCGGCCTGGACCAGCATCTGCACCCTGGGCGGCAGGGCGAGCCGGCGGCCGAGCGCGGTCACGGCGACCGGGTCGGTGCTGGCCAGGATCGCGCCGAGCACCAGAGCCATCTGCCAGGACAGCGGGGTGACCAGGGAGGCGACCGCGCCGACGGCCGCGGCCGAGGCGAGCACCAGGCCGACCGCGAGCACGCTCACCGGCTTCCACACCGCCCGCAGCTCGCGCCAGGAGAGTTCTTCCGCGCTGGCGTAGAGCAGGGGCGGGAGGACGACGAGGCCGATGACCTCCGGGCTGATCCGGATCGTCGGGGTGCCGGGCAGCAGGGCCACGGCGAGGCCCGCGACGACGAGGAGGGAGGGGGCGGGAATCCGCCATCGGCGGGCGAAGGTCGCCACCACCGTGGCCAGTACCACGAGTGCGAGAACCGTACCCACGCCGCGCATGCCGTCCCCCTGGGGCCCAACGGGAGCCACCGTGACTCCCGGCCGACCAGACTTCCCGGCACACCGCCTTCACCCTATCCGGCCGGCGGCCGTCAAGACAGTGTCAACGTCGTCGTCAGCGGCGCCAGAGACGCGTCAAGAGGCCGGACCCGGGGCCCCGCGGCGCGCTTGTCTTTGAGGTGATGAACGACGTACCGCGCGGACGACTGAAGGTCTACCTCGGGGCCGCCCCAGGGGTCGGCAAGACCTACCGCATGCTCGACGAGGCCCGGCGCCGCGCGTCCCGGGGCGCGGACGTGGTGGTGGGGTTCGTGGAGTGCCACGGACGTCCCCTGACCGAGGCCATGACCGGCGGCCTGGAGGCCGTGGCACGGCTGCGCTGCGGATACCGGGGCGGCGAGTTCGAGGAGATGGACGCCGCCGCGGTGCTGGCGCGCCGCCCGGAGGTCGCGATCGTCGACGAGTTCGCGCACACCAACATCCCCGGCGACGGCCGGCGCCCCAAGCGCTGGCAGGATGTCGAGGTCCTGCTCGCGGCCGGGATCGACGTGATCACCGCCGTCAACATCCAGCACCTCGAATCACTCAAGGACGTCGTCGAGAAGATCACCGGGGTGCCGCAGCACGAGACGGTGCCCGACGACGTGGTCCGCAAGGCGGAGCAGATCGAGTTCGTCGACATCCCGCCCGAGGGCCTGCGCCGCCGGATGGCGCACGGCAACATCTACGCCCCGGAGAAGATCGACGCGGCCCTCGCCAACTACTTCCGCCCCGGCAACCTCACCGCGCTGCGCCAGCTGGCCCTGCTCTGGCTCGCCGACCGGGTCGACGAGGCGCTCCAGTCGTACCGCGCCGAGCACGCCATCGGCGGGGTGTGGGAGACCCGCGAGCGGGTGGTGGTCGCGCTGACCGGCGGCCCGGAGGGTGACACGCTGGTACGACGGGCCGCGCGCATCGCGGATCGGTCGGCGGGCGGCGACCTGCTCGCCGTGCACGTGGCCCGCAGCGACGGCCTGGCCGCCGGCGTCTCGCACGCCTCGCTGGCCCGGCAGCGCCGGCTGGTCGAGGACCTCGGCGGCAGCTACCACTCGGTGGTCGGCGACGACGTGGCCACCGCCCTGGTCGACTTCGCACGCGCCGAGAACGCCACCCAGCTGGTCCTCGGCACCAGCCGCCGGGGCCGCCTGGAACGCTTCCTCACCGGACCGGGCACCGGGGAGACCGTCACCGCCCTCTCCGGCGACATCGACGTCCACCGGGTCACCCACGAGCGCGCCGGACGCGGCACCCTGCTGCCCTCCCGCCGCCGCACCCTCTCCACCGGCCGCCTGATCGCCGGACCGGTCGCGGGGCTGGTGCTGCCGGTGCTGCTGACCGTCGTCCTCGCCCAGGTGCGCGGCACCGTCAACCTGACCAGCGAGGCCCTGCTGTTCCTGCTCGCGGTGGTCGGCGTGGCCTGCATAGGCGGGGTCGCCTCGGCCGTGATCGCCTCCGTCACCGCGTCCCTGCTGCTGAACTACTGGTTCATCCCGCCCATCGGCCGGTTCACCCTCGACGACCCCAACGCCCTGCTGGCCCTGGGGGTGTTCGCGGTCGTGGCCGCCACCGTCGCCGCTGTCGTCGACCGCTCGCTGCGGCTGTCGAGGCGCGCGGCGCGGGCCACCGCCGAGGCGGAGACCATGTCGTCGCTGGCCGGCAGCATCGTGCGTGGCGGCCAGACCATCCCGGCGCTCCTGGAACGGACCCGCGAGACCTTCGGCATGGACTCCGCCGAGCTCGTCGACGAGCCGCCGGACGGCGCCGACGTCACCGCCGTGCCCGCGGGCCCCGGCAACCACCTGGTCCTGCGCGGCCGTACGCCCTCGTCGTCCGAGCGGCGGGTGCTCGCCGCGTTCGCCGCGCACGTCGGGTCGGCGGTGGAGCGGGCCCGGCTCGCCCAGGCCGCCGCCGAGATCGAACCGGTGCGCGCCGCCGACCGGATGCGCACCGCGCTGCTGCGGGCCGTCGGCCACGACCTGCGCACCCCGCTCGCGGCCGGCTGGGCGGCGGTCACCTCGCTGCGCAGCCGGGAGGTGGAGTTCTCGCCGGAGGACCGCGACGAACTCCTCGCCACCGCCGAGGAGTCCATGGCCCGGCTGAGCCGCCTCGTCGACAACCTCCTCGACCTCAGCCGCGTGGAGGCCGGGGCCCTCACCCTCAACCTGCGGGCCACCGCCCTGGAGGAGGTGCTCCCGGCGGCCCTGGCGGACACTCCGACGGCCGAGGTGCACGGCGAACTGGAGAACCTGCCCCCGCTGCTGGCCGACCCATCGCTGCTGGAGCGCGTGATCGCCAACCTGGTCGGCAACGCGGCCCGCTACAGCCCGCCCGGCAGGCGGGTGCTGGTGACGGCGAGCGCGCTGGCCGGGCGCGCCGAACTCCGGATCATCGACCGGGGCCCCGGCCTGCCGGCGAACGGCCGCGACCGTCTCTTCGAGCCCTTCCAGCGGCTCGGCGACACCGACAACAAGACCGGCCTCGGCCTCGGACTCGCCCTCGCCCGCGGGCTCACCGAGGCGATGGACGGCACACTGACCCCCGAGGACACCCCGGGCGGCGGACTGACCATGGTCGTCTCGCTGCCCCTGGCCGACCGGGCCGGGCCCTTGCGCGCACCACAGCGCGTCGGAGATGCCACCGCCGGGCCGGTGGGCGCGGGCTGACCCTTGGGCCGGCGGGCGGCCTGCCCTGCTGCGCCCACTTCCCCTTCTTGACATGTTCTTGGCGGAGTTTTGAACGGCGGTCCCCGGCCTGGCCGGAACCGGTGTCACGGCCGGTGCCGTTCAGGCTGATGTGACGTCAACTCTGCCCGTACCAGCGGCATCCGGTGAGAGAACCGGCCACATGGTGATCTGCGGCGACGACGGCCTCGCACACCGGCTCGCCGTCGAACTGGACGCCGTGTGCGGGGAGGTCGTTACCGTGGTCCTGCCCTCCGCCGACGACGAGCACGGCGCCTGGGTCGCCGCGCTGCACCGCGACCCGGCGTCCGCCGTCCACCTGCACATCTCCGCCCGCCCGGACGAGGCCACCCTGCGCGCGGTCGGCGTGGCGCGGGCCGCCGCGCTGGCCCTGACCTACCGCGACGACCAGGTCAACGTCACCGCTGCCCTGCTCGCGCGCGCGGTCAACCCCTCCGTACGGCTGGTCGTGCGGATGTTCAACCGGGAGCGCGGCAGCCACCTGGAACGGCTCCTCGACCGGGCGGCGGGCCTGTGCGACGCCCCGGCACCGGACGCCTCCACCACCGTGCTCTCCGACGCCGACACCGCCGTACCGGAACTGGTCGCGGCGGCCGCCGTGGGGCACGGGCACACCCTCCAGGTCGAGGGCAAGGTCTTCCGCGGCGTCGTCCGGCCCGCGGGCACCCCGACGCACTCCACCGACCTCGCCACCCTCGCCGTGCTCTCGGGCGCCCACGAGGACGACCCGGCCAGCCAGGACAGCGCCGAGACGGCCGGCGAGGACGGCACCCTGCTGCTGCCGGACGACCGGACGGCGTACCACCGGCAGTTCACGCACGGGCGGCTGATGCTGGAGGAGGTCGTCCACCTCGACACGGCCGAACCGGCCCGCCGCGCCCGGCGGTTCCGGCCGGTGCGCTGGCTGCGGGCGCGGCTGGCCCACCTGCCGTGGCGGGTCTTCCGCTCCCGGCAACTAGCGGCCGTCTACGGCTCGTTGGCCGCGGTGGTGGTCGCGCTGTCGACCGCCACCGCGCTGTTCGCGGACGAGCACCCCTGGTGGAAGAACTTCTACCTGCCCCTCCTGGACATCTTCACGATGGGGGATCCGGCGACCGAGGAGTCGCCCGCCCGCCGCATACTCCAGCTCCTCGCCGGCTTCGTCGGGCTGGCGGTGCTGCCGCTCGTGGTCGCCGCGACCATGAACGCGACGGAGGCGTTCCGCACCGCCTCCGTGAACCATCCGCCGGACGACGACGTCAGCGGCCACATCGTCCTGGTCGGCCTCGGGATGGTCGGCACCCGGGTGCTGGACCGGCTGCGCAGCACCGGCCACCAGGTGGTGGCCATCGAGCGGGACCCGCGCGCCCGGGGCGTCGCACTCGCCAGGGAGCTCGGCGTCCCGCTGGTCCTCGAGGACGCCACCGCCCCCGGTGTCCTCGAACTCGCCCGGGTCCGGCAGTGCGGCTCCCTGCTCGTCCTCACCCGCGACGACGGCCAGAACCTCGACATCGTCATGGCCGTCCGGGAGGCCAACCCCGAGGTACGGGTGGTGACACGGCTGTACGACGACGCCTTCGCCGCGACCGTCCAGCGCACGCTGCGGGCGTCCTACCCGGATGCGCTCACCCGGAGCAGAAGCGTTTCGGCGCTGGCGGCGCCTTCTTTCGCTGCGGCGATGATGGGGCGCCATGTGCTCGGGGTGATGCCCGTGGAGCGGGGGTCGCTGCTGTTCACCTGCGTGGACGTGGCCGGGCATCCCGAACTGGAGGGACGTTCGGTGCACCAGGCGTTCCGGCGACGGGAGTGGCGGGTGCTGGCGGTGGGGCCGGCCGGCGGGGCCGCCCCGGGACAGCCCGCCTTCGACTGGCGGCCGGCGCAGGGGCGGGTGCTGGAGGCGGGTGACCGGGTGGTGATGGCCACCACGCGGCGGGGCCTCGACGTGCTGATGACGGGGGTGGTGGCTATTCCAGGCCCGACGCCCTGAAGACGCCCAGCGCGTTCTCGCGCTCGACCTGTTCGGCGAGGCGGCTCAGGGCGGTCGAGCCGCTGAGCAGGGTGCCGGCCTCGGCGGCCTTGCGGGCACCCGCGTCGACGCGCAGCCACAGGTCGGGGTTGTCGACGAGGACCCGGGGGTCGATCTCCAGCCGGTCGCCGAAGGCGTCGCGGAGCAGCAGGCGGGGGGAGATGCCGTCCAGGCGGCGGACCGAGACCAGGCGGTCGGTGCGGACGCTGCGGGTGCGCAGCAGCCGGCGTGAGGTGAGCCAGCCGTCGCCGGCGCGGACCCTGGCGGGGCAGAGGACGCCGAAGAGGAGCAGGGCGAGGGCGGTCCAGAGGGTGCCGCGCCACCAGGTGAACGTCCCTGATCCCCAGTCGACCAGGAGGAGCAGGGCGAGGAGGGCGCCTGCGCAACGGGCCGATGCGTAGACGTCTTTGGACCAGCGGTGGTCCTCGGAGGGCGGCATGGGGTGAAGGTAGGGAGTGGTGGGGCACGGCGTCTGTAGGTGCGGCCTGTCTTTGACGGGACTCTGACGGTTGCGGGGCGCTGCGGGCCGGTGGGGGTCGGTCGCGCAGTTCCCCGCGCCCCTTTCAGGAGCGTTGCCGTCAAGGACGTATCAAAGTGGCCGTCGTCTGCGCGAAGAACGCGCAAGGGGCTGTCGGAGGCGGGCGGGGCGGGACAGAACCTGGTCGTCTCGCGCGCGGTACTCCGTGCGCGAGACGTTCACCGAGGGCGCCTGGCTCGTCGTGGTCATGCTGCCGTTGCTCGTCGGCGCCTTCGTCGCCGTGCACCGGGCCCACGCGCGGATCGGGGAGCGGCTCGGGCTCGGGCGGATCCCGGAGCCGCCGCACCGGGAGCGGTCGGTCGTGATCGTGCCGGTGTCCTCACTGTCCCGGCTCACCTCCCAGGCGCTGTCCGCGGCCGCCTCCCTCGGCGACGAGGTGCGGGCCGTCCCCGTCTGCCGTCCCGGCCCCGAGGACCGGGCCCAGCTGCACGCCCCGGAGCGCGCCTGGGCCGCATGGGACCCCGGGGTGCCGCTGGTCCGGCTGACGTGCGAGCGGCGCACCCTCTGCCGCCCCATCGCCGTGTACGTCCGCGAGGTGGCCGCGGCCGAGCCGGCCACCCGGGTGACCGTGCTGATCCCGGAGACCGAGCCGGAGCGGCTCTGGCTGGGGCCCCGCGCGGAGCGTGGGGGGAGACTGCTCCGGAACCAGCGCGGTGCCGTCGTCGCCCATGCCGTGCGCAAGGAGACCGACGCGGTGATCTGCCGGCTGCGGTTCCGCCTGACCTGACCCGCCCGATACGTCCGAGACCGATGTTCCCCCAGTTCAGGGGGGTTTCAGCCGCCGAACGGCGGCCTCCGGTCGCAGGCCGGTCGCGATGGCGTAAGAGTCCCGTCAAAGGCGTGAACGCCGCCGTATGGGACCCGTCAACGGCGGCCGAAACCGGCCGGAAAGACGTTTTCCTCTAACAGTCCGAGTCCGTTCGAACCTCATCCAGGAGTTCACGATGGCCGATCTGGCCTTCGTCGTCACCGTGCTCGCGGGTTTCGCGCTGGTGGCCCTCGTCGCCAAGGGGGCGACGAAGCTGTGACCGCCGAGAACATCGTCGGCCTCGTCGTGGCCGTCGCCCTGCTGGGCTATCTCGTCCTCGCCCTGATCTTCCCGGAGAGGTTCTGAGATCTGCATGGGTCCCGTACTCGCCGGCGTCCTCCAACTGCTCGCCCTGATCGGCGCACTGGCGCTCGCCTACGTCC
>NZ_JAEKKT010000345.1 GCF_019510245.1 Streptomyces sp.
TGCCACGGAGATTCGGAGGCCGGGCGGTCGGCAGCGGCGGCACGTACGGAGACGTCCAGGACCCCGGCCTCCCGTTCAGGACGGCGAGCGCAGAGCGTCCGCCGGCTCCATGCGGGCGGCGCGCAGTGACGGGTACAGGCCTGCAAGGAAGCCCACGAGGACGCCCGCCACCGGGGCCCCCAGAGCGAGCCGGAAGTCCAGGACGGGGGTCCACTGCTTCACCCCCGCCACGCTGACGACCACCAGCACACCGAGGGCGGCGCCGACGATCCCGCCGAGCAGCCCGATCGTGGTGGACTCCGCGAGGAACTGTCCGGCCACCTGGCGCCGTGAGGCACCGAGGGCGCGCCGGAGCCCGATCTCGCCGACCCGCTCCATCACCGTGACGAGCGTGACGTTGGCGATGCCGATCGCACCCAGCCTGATGCGCGACCTGCTCGGCCGCGCCGAGGGAGGTGTTGATCAGCACCCGGGTGACGTCCTTCAGGCCCATCCGGTCCGCCCCCGTGGTCGGCGGCAGCATCACGGAGACGGACAGGCGCTGCTCCCGCTGGAACCCGCCGAGCACACCGATCACCGTGAAGGACTGGCCCTTGAAGAAGACGGCGGGAGTCCGCCGTACGTCGTCGATGCCCAGCAACCGCGCCGCCTGGTCGCCGAGGACCGCCACCCGGGCGTGACGGTTGATGTCACCGCTGTCGAAGAAGCGGCCGCTGGTCATGGTGCCGCGGACCGCGGCGGGCAGATTCGCGGTGGCCGAGACGACCGGCATGGTCTGCCCGCTCACCGTACCGGGCGCGATCACCTCGTTCGCCCGTACCTGGACGTTCGCGGCGTCGTCGGAGTCGGAGAGCGCGGCGGCCGACTCGACTCCGGCGAGACGACCGACCGCGTCGACGCCCGACCACCGCACCAGCGCGGGATCGAGCGAGCCCGGCGCCGGGGTCGGCACCACGACGGACACCGAGGTGGCGGTGAGGGCGTCGAAGCGGCCGACGATCTGGTTCGCCGCCGTCGCTGCCACACCGATCGTGATGACCAGCGTGCCGATGCCCAGCACCGTGCCCAGGGTCGTCAGCATCGAGCGGACCGGACGGGCGAGTACCCCGGCCAGCGACTCCGACCACAGGTCCCTGGGGTCCATCCACGGCCGGTCGTGCCGGTCGCTCCGCCGCGACCGGCGCAGCCGCGGTCGGCCCTGCCCGTGCCGGCGCCGGAGGGAGGAGTCCGCCGTGTCCGGTGAACCGGCCACGGAGGCGTCAGGCGTACGGACTGTCATGCGCTCTCCTGACTGAGGCGTCCGTCGTTGATCCGCACCCGCCTGCTCGCACGCTTGCTCACGGTGTCGTCGTGCGTGATCACGAGCAGCGCCATGCCCTGCGCCTGCAACTGGTCGAACAGCGAGAGCACCGACTCGGTGTTCTCGCTGTCCAGGTTGCCGGTCGGCTCGTCGCACAGCAGCAGGGCGGGCTCGCCCATCAGGGCGCGGGCGATGGCCACCCGCTGCCGCTCGCCGCCGGACAGCCGCGTGGGCAGGAAGCCGAAGCGATGTCCGAGCCCGACCCGGGCCAGGGCGTCCCGGGCGCGTTCGGCCCGGGTGCCGCGCCCACGACCGGGACGGGGAGCCCGGTAGGTCTCGGCGAGCATGACGTTCTCGTCCACGGTCCGATACGGCAGCAGGTGGAAGGACTGGAAGACGAAGCCGATGCGGCTGCCGCGCAGCGCGGTCCGTTCCAGGTCGCCGAGGGTGTTGGTGAGCACCCCGTCCAGCCAGTAGCTGCCCGACGTCGGCCGGTCCAGCAGGCCGAGGGTGTTGAGCAGCGTCGACTTCCCGGAACCGGAGGGCCCGACGATCGACAGATGCTCCCCGCGCCGGACCGTCAGGTCCAGGTCCCGCAGGGCGTGCACCGGTGGTTCGGAGTCGAAGACCCGGTTGAGCGACCGTAGTTCGATCACGGTGTCCGGGTCCGGTGCCTCCTCCGGGATCGCCGGGGCCGGTACGGGCTTGCGTCTCACTGCCCGACCACCACCTGGTCGCCCTCGGCCAGCGTGCTGCCGTCCGGGGTGACCTCGACCTGCCCGGCGGCGGAAAGGCCCACCTTGACCGGCACGTCGACGACCTTGCCGTCCCGCTGTACCCGTACGCCGGCCTTCCCGTCGGCGTTGGTGTGCACCGCCGCCAAAGGCACCACAAGAACGGCACCCTTGGAGGAGCCCAGGTCGACGGTGACCTTGACCGTGGTGCCCACCTGGTTCTTCAGTGCTCCGGGCTCGGACACAGAGATCACCAGCTGCACCGGGGCGGACGGGTCGCCGGAGCCCGAGTCGGTTTCCTGGCCCCCGTCGGTCCCGTCCTTTGCGCCGTCGCCCGACGGAGCGGAGCCGCCGACCTGTGCCAGCTCGCCGGTGACGTGTTTGCCGTCCGTCGTCTCGATCCGGGCCGGCATGCCTTTGTGCAGCAGGGCGCCGTCCGTGCCGGGTACGACCGCCTGCACCACGACGTCCGAGCTCGTCACCGTGGCGACGGCTCCCGCCGGGTTGTCACCGAGGTGCACCTTGACCTTGCCGACACGGACCGGTAGGTCGGGCAGGAAGACGACCTCGCCGGCCGGGACCTTGGTGCCGTAGGCCGCCTTGAACGAGCTGAGCGCTTGGTTCGCCTGCTGCAGCTGTTCCTGCGCGGACTTCAGTCCGAGATTGTGCTCGGCGTCGGAAGAGGACGGCGTGGCGGCGCCACCATCGCCCTTGCCGCCCCCGTCCGCACCCCCGTCCCCGCCGTTCTCGGCCTGAAGCAGCGCCAACTGTGCGTCTGTCACGCCCTTTTCCAGGTCGCCGAGCTGCGTCTGGTCGTCGGCGGTGGGCTTCTGGGCCTGGAATCCCTTGCCCTCGTACCACTGGGTCACCGCCGTCGCCGTGCCCTGGCCGTAGTGCCCGGTGACGCCCCCCGGGTCGTGACCGAGCCTGCGCAGCGCGCTCTGCAACTGCTCGACGTCGTCACCCGAGACACCCGGGCCGAGCGTCCGGTACATCGGCACCGAACCCCGCAGCACGAACACCGGACGTCCGCTGACCTGCATCAGTACGCTGCCCTCGGTCAGCACGACCCCTTCCTTCGGAGCCCTGGTGACCAGGGGGGTGCTGATATCGTCCTTCGACGAACTGGCGGAACCCACGGGCCCGGACAGCGAGATGGACTTCGACGCCCCGAACTCCACACTGCCCTGGGTCACCACGTTGGCGGTCAGCTTCTGGCGCGCCACCGCGACGGTGACCGGCCCGGACTTCGGCGGTTGGTGTGCGGCCAGGGCGTCGGTGGGCGACTGCATCTGCGTACCGGCGAACCAGCCGCCCGCGCCGACCAGCGTGACCACGCCGACGATCAGTGCGACCTGCCTGCTGCGGCGCTTGGGGCCGCGGGGGAAACGGAGGTTCATCCGGTGACACTCTCGAAGGGGTGCTTGGCGTACTTGGCGAAGTACGCGGCCCGGAAGTCCTTGCCGCACTCCAGGTCCTTCTTGGCGAGGTCGATCTCGTGCGTCAGCTTGGCGGTGGCCTCGCTCTTGCTGAGGCTCAGGATGCCGTTCGGCGGCAGCTGACTGCCGACCTGGAACTTCACCATATCGCCCATCTCTGTCGGCTGCGTGGTGGTGACGTTGATCCCGTCCTTCGTCAGGCAGCTCGCGAACTGCTGTGCGAGTCGGACCAGTTCAGGGTTGCCGTTGAGGGCCTGCTTCGCGGCGAGGGCGCGCTCCTTGTCCTCGGCCGCCTGCTTCTCGATTTCGGCCTGGGACTTCTCGGGCCCGTAGGCCTTGTCGTATGCCTCCTTCAGACACCCCGTCAAACCAAGCTTGTTATGTGCGTCGGTAGGCCCCTTGGCCCCGAACGCCGTGTCATAGGCCTTTTTCTGGGTCGGCGTGAGGGCCTTGAGGTATGCGGAGTCCGGGTTGGTGTCCTTGTTCATGTACGCCTCGCTGCCCCATACGTTCGGGTCGTTCCGGTAGACGGCTCCCGCGTAGAGACCGAATCCGTACTTGCTCCGGAACTTCTTCGCCGCTGCGTAGTCCTTCCCGTCGACATCGTTGATCGCATCGCCGGCGCCGTCCTGCGACACGTGCGGGGTGTACGTGAAGCCCTTGGCCCGCATGCACGTGGCCATCGCGTTCTGATCGACGTACTGCCTACGGGTGTCCTCGTCTGCATCCCCCGGGATCGTCAGCAGACTTTGGGCGGAGGTGGCCAAGGACGATGTGCTGCCGCCTGAGGAGGCCGACGCGGACGCGGACGGGCTGTCGCCGCCTTGGGAACATCCGGTGAGCGCCAGCACACCGGCAACCGCCACCGCCGGCCACGCGGCACTCCTGAGTACGAATGACATACTAGTTCACCATTTCGATCGAATTGTGTTGAGCTTGACCGAGCACAACGCCTCTCCGGGGCGGGTGCTCTTCTCCTGTGCCTCTCTCGTGCCTCGCGCCGTTCGCGTCAGCGTTCGAGGGAATCGGCGTCCCCCATGACGATCGCCGGGCGCTGAGCGGGGTCGATCGTGCGCAGGAGTTCTTTCATGTGCTTCTTCTCCAGGCTCACGCAGGCGTGCGTGGGCCCGCCGTGGTCGACGTGCAGCCAGACGCCGCCGCCCTTGCCCGCGCCGAGCGGGCGGGTCCAGTCCGGGGGGGGAGGTTCCGGGCTTGCGGTTGTAGTTGATCGCGATGACGTAGTCGAACGAGCCCGCGAGCGGTTCGCCGTCGAAACCCGTGCCGCCGACGGTGAAGCCCTGCGACTGGTTGTACGGCAGCTTGGTGCCGGGATCGGCGAGCAGTCCGCCGGCGTCGGTGAGGATGAACACGCCGATGGGCGACCGAAGATCGTTGAGGTGGTGGTCGTCCGTCCAGCTGTTGTGGGCGTTGTGGGCCGGCCAGGTGGCTCCCGGCTCCCAGCCCGGACCCGTGCGCCGGTACAGCACCCCCTGCGAGGTCGAGGAGTTCTGGTCTCGACCGGTGACCAGCACACCTGGCGCTCGTTCGCGGGGATCTTTGCCAGCGTTTTCGGACCGAGGCCCGGCAGTTGTGCGGGGGCGGCCGCTTCGTTGTCCGCGGATGTCCGCCCGGGCATGGCCTGTGTCGTGGCGGGCGCGGACGTTTCACTGTCCGTGGACGTACGCCCGGGCATCGCCTGTGTCGTGGCGGGCGCGGCGGCCGAGGCGCCGTTCGCTCCGCCGGCCGCCGGCCGGGCGGCGTCGACCGTCCGGACACCCATTCCCGTCCCCGCGCATCCCGCGAGGGTGACGGACAGGGCCAGGACGGCGACCGGTATCTCCAGACGGTTCAAGCCCGGGATGGTGGAGGTGGTCGCCCGACGGTTGCCGAACGGGGCACGCGGCAGCCGCCGTCGGGACAGGCGACGCATTGCTGAAGTGGCCATGGTCATCATCCTGGGAGACACGTATGAGGAACTCGTCAGATACGACTCACGAGTTCGGAACGGTCCCGATGCGGTGACGACGGCGACGGCTCGCGACAGGATCGCCCCTCAACGTGCGGAGCCCGCCTTCCACTGCTCCCACGACATGTGTCCGCCGTCGAGGCCGTTGTCGGGGGCGATCGCCCGGTCGTCGGAGTTGCGCATCACGACCACGTCACCGATGAGGGAGTGGCCGTAGAACCAGGCGGCGTCCTGATGCGGGCGTCGCCACCCTTGACGTCGTCGGGTCCCACACAGGCGTGGCCGAGGCCGGAGTGCCCGAACGCCGAGTCGTGGGGAGCCCCGGCCCCGGGGACGAGCGGCACGGTGTCGACGCGACCCGGCGTGACCACGCGGGACCTGGCGACGGACGCTGTCGCGGCTGCGACCAGGCCGGTCGCGGCTCATCGGCTCGCCATCGCAGCCACACCCCGTCAGACACCCGGCGTGACGCCTGGCTCACGGGTATCAGGAAGTTGTCAGGGTGTGAGAAGGCCCTCAAGGCTCCCTCACAGGTTCCTCGATGCCACATACCCGGGGTTAAGGTCGCCGGGGTGTGCGCACATATTCTGGTCGCGGAAGACGACACCATGCAGGCCGAGCTCATACGCCGGCTGCTGCTTCAGGAGGGTCACACCCCCGTCGTGGTCCACGACGGCCGGGCCGCGATCGACGAAGCCAGACGCCGCAGGCCCGACCTGGTCGTCCTGGACCTGATGCTGCCCAACGTCGACGGTCTCGGCGTGTGCCGTGTGCTGCGCCAGGACGGGGACACACCCGTACTGATGCTCACCGCCCGCTCCACCGAGGACGATCTGCTGATCGGCCTGGAACTCGGCGCGGACGACTACATGACCAAGCCGTACAGCCCACGGGAACTGCTGGCCCGTATCCGCACGGTGCTGCGCCGCACCCACCGCCCCGTTGACGACTCTCCCGTGCTCCGCGCGGGCGCCATCACCGTCGATCCCGCACGCTACGAGGTCACCTGCGACGGCATCCCCGTCCCGTGCACTCCCGGCGAGTTCGCCATCCTCCACGCCATGACCGCGGACCCCGAGCGGGTCTTCTCGCGCCGTCAACTGCTGCAGCACACCCGGGGCCACGACCGTGCCTCCACCGAGCGCGCCATCGACGTACACATCATGAACCTGCGCAAGAAGATCGAGGCGGACCCGCGCAGGCCCGTCCGGCTGGTGACGGTCTTCGGCGTCGGTTACAAGCTCACCGGGCGGCCGTCATGATGCCCGGTCCCCGCGTCCCCTGGCGCAAGAGCCTGCTGGTACGGCTCCTTCTCACCTCCGTGGCCATCGCCGCACTCTCCGTGGGCGCCACCGCCTGGCTGGCCGTCGAGACCACCACACGGGCCATCCAGGAGGAGCGCGGCCAGGTCCTCTCCGACGACACCGACATCCTGCGGCAGCTGAGCGGCTTCGCCGCCACCCACGCCGACTGGAACGGTGCGCAGACCTTGGTACGCACGCTCTCGCGCACCACGGGACGGCGCATCGCCCTGACGACCGAGACCGGACACACCATCACCGACTCCGCCGCCCCGGGCACCACCCTGCCCGCCCGCGCCTCGGCCACCGTCGACCCGCTGACCACCGACACCTACACCGAACCAGGCGCCCAGCTCGCCGGGATCGACCCGCGGGCGGTAGGACCGTACCGGCTCCCCGCGGCCGAACGGGCCCAGTTGAAGAAGGTCGCCGAGAAGCGTCTGGCGTGCATCCGCCGAGACGGGCTCGAGGCCGACCTCCGGCAGATCCCCAGCGGGCATACGACAGTCGTCATCGAGGGCGGAGAAGGATCCGTGCCGGCGGAGTGCCTTGACTCGGATTACGGTCGGCCCACGTCCACGGAGAAGAAGGCGCTGGGCGAACTCGGCGCTCTCGTCAAGCCCTGCTCTGACCGTACTGAGTATCTATCCGACCACGTAGCACTTTCGATCCAATTCATTCCCGGCTTGGACACCCCAGCGGTCCCTGGGTTCGTTGGCACCCCTCTGGAACAACAGGCGCAGACCTGTGTCGACAACGCGCGCCGCGCGCAACTCGACCCGTACGTCGCCCCCAGGGCTAAGCTCTATCTGGGCAATCCGGGTGGGCAGCCCGCCGGTTTCGACCTGTCCCCCACCAACAAAGCCAAGATCATCGGCGTCACGGCGCTGGTCCTCGCCGTCACCATCGCCATGACCACCCTCGTCGCGATCCGACTCGTCCGACCCCTGCGAGCCCTCACCGCCGCAGCCCGGCAGCCACCGCAGGAGCATGCGCGCGTCACCGTCACCACCAAGGACGAGACCGGTTACCTGGCCGCCGCCTTCAACGACCTCACCGAGCGCCGCGAACAGCTGGAAGCCCAGCGCAAAGACATGGTCAGCGACATCGCCCACGAGCTACGGACCCCGCTGACCAACATCCGCGGCTGGCTGGAAGTCACCCGCGACGGGCTGCTGGACCTGGACCCGGACCTCATCGCCTCCCTGCACGACGAGGCACTCCTCCTGCAGCACATCATCGACGATCTGCGCGACCTCGCCGCAGCCGACGCCGGCACCCTGAAACTGCACCGCGAACCAGTACGCGCGGACGAACTCATCGCCCAGGTGGTCTCGGCGCACAGCGCCCACGCCGAAAGCTCCGGCATCCGCCTGCACGCGCACACCGACCCCGGCCTCTGGCTGGACGCCGACCCGGTACGGATGCGCCAGGCCCTGGGCAACCTCGTCTCCAACGCACTCCGGCACACCCCCGCGGACGGCACCGTCACAGTCACCGCCTGGCCCGCCGACGACCTGGCCGTCCTCTCGGTGGAGGACACCGGCAGCGGCATCGCACCCGAGGACCTGCCCCACGTCTTCGAACGTTTCTGGCGGGCCGAGAAGTCCCGCAGCAGACACACCGGCGGCAGCGGACTGGGCCTGTCCATCGTCCGCCAGTTGGTCGAGGAACACGGCGGAACCGCCACCGCCGACAGCCGGCCCGGCAACGGAGCGGTGTTCACCATCTGGCTCCCCCGCGCCCAGCAACCCGACGGCCCGACGGACTGAAACACGCGGGAAGTCCGGGATGCGCTCCGGTGACCGGTACAGACCTTCCTGAATTCAGGAAGGTCTGTACCCGGTGCCTCAGTGGTTCAGTGTGCGTGGGGCTCGTCGCGGTGGACCGGGCCGTGCGGCTCCTCGCAGTGTCCGGTGTCGTCCAGGGGGAGCAGGTCGCGGTCGCCGGACAGGGCGCCCTGGAGCGCCGGGGTGGGCGCGTGGTCGACCTGGAGGGTGGTGTGGGTGATGCCGTGGTCGTGACGCAGGAGTTCCTCCAGGTCGCGGCGGACGGCGTGGCAGTCGCCGCCGGGTTCGACCAGGATGTGCGGGGCCGTACTCGACGTGCAGCTGCACGAGCCGGGCGTGCATCTCCCGCATTGCGTCCACTCGCGGGGGTCAACCTCACACGATCGGTCACACCACTTCGCGGGACGCGATCCATCCGTCGGCGAACCTATACTTCTCGGTATAGGGAGCTGTTCAGTGGAGAGCTTCGACGCAGCAGGAGAAGACCACCGCAGACACGGGGCGACGCGGATCCGAGGCACTGATCTGGTGACGATCCTGCACTGCGGCATCCGCGAGGCGGTGCACCGACTGGGTGCCGTGGCGGTAGCGGTCTACCTCCTTGACGAGGATCGCAGCGAACTCAGGGCCGCGATGATCGGCGGTAGCCTCCCTTCCGTCTTCACGCTTCCCGGGCGAATGGACGTGGAGGCGCCCTGGGCGTCGGCACGTGCCCTGGCGTCGGGGAGGGCGGAGGTTCTGACCGACCCCGGCCCG
>NZ_JAEKKT010000452.1 GCF_019510245.1 Streptomyces sp.
GTGCCTGGGCCTTCGCGCCCGGGCTGCTGCTGATCGGCCTGGGCCTCGGCCTGAGTCTGACCCCGTCGGTCAACGTGGTGCAGTCGAGCTTCCCCGACGAGCAGCAGGGCGAGATCTCCGGACTGTCGCGCAGCGTCTCCAACCTCGGTTCCTCACTCGGCACCGCCGTCGCCGGCACCATCCTCGTCGCCGGCCTGACCACGCATGCCTACGGAGCCGCGATGATCACACTGGCGGTCTTCGGGCTCGTCGGCCTGGCCACGGCGGTGTTCCTCCCTCGGGGCCCGGCTTCGAGCACCACTGCTTCCCCGCCGCACGGGCCCACGTGAGGTGTCTGCGTGCGACGCCCGCATGGCGACGCGTGGCGAGGGAGACGAAAATGGGACTGACGGAGTGCAGGGGGACATCAAGGAATCTCTCCGCGAGTGCAGTAGGAACACAGGTGATCGCTCATGTGCCGATGGCTCGCTTACTCGGGAACACCTCTGCTGCTCGACACCATCCTCTACAGACCGGCCCACTCCCTGATCGATCAGAGCCTCCACTCCAGAATGGGAGTCGAGACGACGAACGGCGACGGTTTCGGCGTCGGCTGGTACTCGCAGGAAGCCATCGAAACCCCGGCCCTGCTCAAGGACATCGGCCCCGCCTGGAACAACCGCAACCTGAGGGAGCTCGCGGATCATGTCCGCTCCCCCTTGTTCTTCGCCCACATCCGGGCGTCGACGGGTACGGCGGTGCAGCAGACGAACTGCCACCCGTTCCGGCACGGCCGCTGGATGTGGATGCACAACGGGGCCATCGCGGATTTCCACCTCGTCCGCCGCGATCTGTCCCTGCTCGTCGACCCCCGGCTGTACTCCGACATCGAGGGAACGACGGACTCGGAGATGATGTTCTACCTGGCGGTCACCTTCGGCCTGGACGAGGATCCGCCGGGCGCCGTGGCCCGGATGGTGGGAGCGGTGGAGCGCAGCGGCCACAACCACGGTGTGGAGTTCCCGATCCAGATGACCGTCGCGGTGGCCGACGGTGAACGCCTGTGGGCCTTCCGCTACTCGAGCCAGGGCGCGTCCCGGTCGTTGTTCTACAGCACCCGCGTGGACACACTGAGAGAGCTGCACCCCGACCTGGCGTTCCTGCGGGAAGTGTCCGACGAGACCCGTCTCATCGTGTCCGAGCCCCTCGGCGACCTGCCGGGTGCCTGGAACGCGGTGCCCGAGAGCACCTACGGCGTCGTACATGCCGGGGTCGACGAGTTGCATCGCTTCGTCCCGGAACCTGCGTGACGCGTCAGCGGATCACGGGTTCTTCGCGCCCTTGCCTCTGTTGGCGCTCGTACCGCTGGGCCCCGACTTCGCGGGCGTGCGCCTGCGCGTGGTGGCTTCCTTCGCGCCCGCGTCCGTCCGCGACGGCTTCGTCCGGGTCGGTGCGGTCGGCCACTTGAACTCGATCTCCAGCTCGATCTCCCCCTCACCGATCTCGACCTCCATCTCGCTGCGAAGGTCGTCGGGGATCCGCAGGCTCAGCGTGCCCGGGCCGAGGTCCAGTTCGGCCTCCCCGCCTTCCCTCAGCGCGGCTGCGAGTCTCGTGAGCTGGTCGGCCGCCTCAAGGCGGGAAAGGGAGCGCTTCTGTTCGAACTTGAGGTCCTTCATGGGTGTCTCCGATCCGGATACGGCACCTTCGGCCGGTCGGGCCACCTCCAATCTCGTCCTCTTGGGTTCGCCGCGCACGTCGGGGGTGAACGGGCCGGTGGTCCGGTGCGACGAGCGTCGTGGCGCGGAGGCTGGGATGCTGGTGGAGGAAGCGCCGCCCGTGACGTGACCCCGGCAGACAGGGGTAGTGAGCGACCGTGGCCGAGACCTACGAGAACGCCCGGGGAACGACCGTTCCGATCGTTCCGGCCGTACCGTACGCCGATCCCCAGGGGGACCCGTTCCTGCGCACCCGGTTCGCACTCCCCGCCCGGCCCGCCACGTTCCTGCGGCGGCAGCGGCTCGTCCAGCACCTCGATCAGGCTCTCGGGACACCGTTGACACTGGTCAACGGCCCGGCCGGGGCCGGCAAGACCCTGCTGGCCGCCGACTGGGCCGCCGGACTGCGGCAGCCGGTCGCCTGGCTCACCGTCGAAGCGGGGGACCGGCGTCCGGGGGTGTTCTGGGCGTACGTCCTTCAGGCACTGCGTGCCTGCGGTGCGTCGGCGTCCGACGCGGTCGGGGCGCCCGCGGACGCCTCCCTGGTGGACCGCAAGCTGCTGGCAGCGCTCGCCGCCGAGCTGAACGAACGTGACCGGCCCGTGGTCCTCGTGCTCGACGAGTACCACCGCATGACCGCTCCGGAGGTCACGGAGCAGCTGGAGTTCGTCCTGCACCACGCCGGGCGTGGCCTGCGCCTCGTCCTCGTCACCCGCACCGAACCGCTGCTGCCGCTGCACCGTTACCGGACGGCCGGTGAACTCACGGAGATCCGCGCCGCCGAGCTCGCGTTCAC
>NZ_JAEKKT010000453.1 GCF_019510245.1 Streptomyces sp.
GGCAAGCCGAGAAAGGGCGCGCGCCTTGCCTCCGTCGCGTGCTCGGCGCACGCTGGTCGCATGGGTGCTCACGACGGTGGCCCTACGCTCATCACTTCCGTGCAGCGGGCACTCCGACTGCTGGAGGCGGTGAGCGCGCACGAGAACGGTGCGCCGGCGAAGAAACTGGCACGTGAGACGGGACTGCCTCTGGCCACCGCCTATCACCTGCTGCGGACACTGGTCCACGACGGATACGCACGGAAGCTGGACGACGGCGGGTTCGTCCTGGGCGACAAGCTGCAGACGCTGCACACCACGGGCCGCGGGCAGGTGTCGCTCAGCCGCATCCGTCCCACGCTCACCGCTCTGCGGGACGAGCTCGCGACCGCCGCCTACCTCACCTTCTACGAGGAGGGCGAGATTCGAGTCGCCGAGATCGTCGACGGCCCCCAGGCGCCCCGTGTCGACCTCTGGGTGGGATTCGAGGACGCGGGGCACGCCACCGCGCTGGGCAAGTCCGTGCTGCGAGAACTGGATGACGCCTCACGCAAGGACTACCTCTCCCGGCACGCCCTCGCCGACCTCACACCACGGACCATCACCAGCTCTCCGGAACTGCTCAGGCGACTCGACTCCTCACCCGTGGCCCCGGCCGTCACGGACCTGGAGGAGTACGCCCTCGTTACCGTCTGTGTCGCCGTGCCCGTCTACAACGGGGACACACTGGGCTCTCTCGGCGTCTCACTGCGGGCGGACCGGCTCTCCCGACTCGAGGAGATCCTGGCGCGGCTGATCCCGGCCGCGAGTCGCGTGACCAGGGGTCTCTCGCTCACTATCTGAAAATCCCCTCCTTGTGGCGCCCAGGCCATACCTCTTTCCTGGATGAAAGAGACATTTCAGCGGCCCCCACAAGGTGAGGACTACGGACGAAGCATGAGTCAGGTTCGAGACCACGGCGGCGACCCATGGCTGATTCGCCCGTTCAGGAACCGAGTGTCCGGTTCGGGGTCGGCGGCCCGGAAACGTGCCGTCGCGCAGTTGGCCACCGGTAGTCGCGCACTGCCCGTGCTGATCGTCTCCGTCGTCGTGCTCATCGACGTCGCGTGCGGAGCAGGGACGGTCTGGCTGCCGCTGCTCGCGGCCGGGCCCGCGCTGGCCGCCACCACCGGCGGGCCGCGCGGAGTCCTCGCTGTCGGCCTTCTCGCCGCGGTGCTGGGCGCGACGCTCGGAACCCGGGACGGCGTCCCGGGACATGAGCTGACGGCCGTACTGTCCGCCCTGGCGGCCGTCACGCTGGCAAGTGGCCTCGCCAGCGCGTTGCGCGGGCGTCGTGAACGGGTGCTCGCGGCCGTCCGCTCGGTCGCGGAGGCCGCCCAGCACGCGCTTCTCAAGCCCATACCGGCGACTGTGGGGCCGTTCCAGGTGGCCGTCCGCTACAGCGCCGCGGCGGCGGAGGCCCGCATCGGCGGGGATCTCTACGCGCTGGTGCCCACCCCGTACGGGGTCAGGCTGATCGTCGGCGATGTGCGCGGCAAGGGGCTGCCGGCCGTGGGAACCGCCGCACTCGTGGTCGGTGTCTTCCGGGAGGCCGCCTACGACGAGCCCGATCTCCTCGCCGTCGTCGGCAGGATCGAGCGGAGCCTGGCGCGCAACCTCGGTGTCGACGACTTCGTCACCGCCGTGGTCGCCGGGTACCCGCGGGCAGGCCATCTGGAGGTGGTCAACTGTGGGCACGCGCCTCCGCTGCTGGTGCGCGAATCCGGCACGGTCGTGGCGGTGGAGCCCGCCCCTCCGGCCCCGCCCCTCGGGTTGCGCGCGCTCACGGACGAGACCCCCAGCCTCCAGGCGCTGGCTTTCGCCGACGGGGATCAACTGTTGCTCTACACCGACGGGGTCACCGAGGCCCGCAACCACGGCCGCGAGTTCTACCCGCTGGCCGAGGGGCTGGCCCGCCACGTGTCCGACGAGCCGGCCGGCACCCTCACCGCGATCCATGACGAACTGCTGGCACACGTGGGCGGCCGACTGCACGACGACGCGGCGCTGCTCCTGCTCCGCAAACCGGCCGCTTCCGCAAGCGAAACCGCCGGTCGCGGTAGCGGCTCCTGCCGCGGCCCGTCCCGATCCCCGGCCTTCGCCGCAGGCGCGGGCGCGGGCGACGGAAGCCAGGCTGCCGAGAACACCGAAGGAACGGCGGACCCGGGTACCCCCGTCGTCGCCTTGTCGGGAGAGGTCTCGGGACCTGGCGACTCGTGCGTGCCCTGGTCAACGGCGTAACGTCTGCCTCTGCGCTACGGAATCCTCACCGCACTGCCGGCCCTGCGGCTCATCGTTTGTCCAGCCGCCTGATCGCCAGCCGTTCCTTCTCGGAGAGGCCGCCCCAGACGCCGAAGCGTTCGTCGTTGGCCAGGGCGTACTCGAGACAGGCCGAGCGCATCTCGCACATGCCGCAGATGCGCTTCGCCTCTCGTACCGAGCTGCCCGGCTCGGGAAAGAAGAAGTCC
>NZ_JAEKKT010000346.1 GCF_019510245.1 Streptomyces sp.
GCGGCACGGGGGCCGGTGTCGGCACCGGGCCCCCGGGCGGGGTGCCGTCAGCCCTTGCCGAGCATCTTGTTCATCTCGGAGATCTCGGCGTTCTGCGTGGCGATGATGCCGTCGGCCATGCTCGTGGCAGGGCCGTACTCGCCCTTGCCCTTCTCCTCGCTGGCCATCTCGACGGCGCCCTTGTGGTGTTCGACCATCATGGTCAGGAACATGGTGTCGAACTCCTTGCCGGACATCGTCTTCAGCTCGGTCAGGTGCGAGCTGCTCATCATGCCGGGCATGCTGGAGCCGTCGGACTGGCTCATACCGGGCATCGAGCCCATCGAGCCCATGGAGCCCATGGAGCTGTCGGACGACGGGACGTCCTTGCCCCAGAACTTCAGCCAGTCGGTCATGGTGTTGATCTCCGGGTCCTGCGCCTTCTCGATCCGTGCGGCGAGGTCCTTGACCTGGGCGGAGGAAGCCCGGTCGGCGGCGAGCCCGGCCATCTGAACGGCCTGCTGGTGGTGCGGGATCATGCCCTGCGCGAAGGAGACGTCCTGCGCGTTGTGTGCTGCCGCGGCGTTCGAGGACGACGAGGACGCGGATCCGTTGCCCGAGCCGGCGCTGCCGCTGTCACTGCCGCCCCCGCAGGCGGCGAGGACGAGTGAAGCGGTGGCGGCGGTCGCGACGAGGGCGAGGCGACGGGTGAGGTTGCGGGACGTGGCGGACATGCTTGAACTCCTGCTGTCTGGAAGAGGCGATCCGGGCGTGCGGGGAGCGCCGCGCCGGTTCATGGCACGGCGTCCGAACGGCCTCTAGATCCGCAGGAGTTGGAGTTCGGCGAGGGACGGCGGGGCGCGCGGGCCATCCGGACCTGTGCGCACGTACGAGTGCGCCGCGTCGGCTTCCGCCGGAACGGCCACTGGATCGGCCACGAGGACAGGCGGTTGCGGTCCATTGCTCACGGCGCCTGACGCGCAGGTCGCGTCGGCGTGCTGAGCGAGGCATCCGCCGCACTGCCCGCCGGCGCAGGCATCGTCGAAGCTCTGCGTGGCCGCCGCGGGGCGCGCGTGGGCACGGTCCGTGGTCAGGCCGCCCGGGGCCAGGGCGTGCATGCCCAGCAGTCCCGCGAGCAGCCCGAGCACCAGCAGGGCCCGCCACCGCCGAGGCGGTCGCACGGGATGCTGCTCGGGACTGGTCATCGGGTTCGTCCTGGGCAGGTGGTGGCAGGCGGGCTCGGGTGCCCGTGATTCATACGCGGCTGGTCGGGCCCGCGTTCAGAAGGACAGCCGGGGCGCAGAAGAATGCGGTGTGCGGAAACCTGGGTTACCTGCGGCCCGAGGGAAGTCCGACCCTGGTTCGACGGATGCGACCCGGCGGATCCCCCGATGGCCAGGACCGTCAGGTATGGCGCAACTGAGCGGGAAGGGCGGCCCACGTCGGTCGCACGGGTGCGGTGGACGAGCCGCACCCGCGTGACCGACGTGGGCGGGTTCAGCCCTGGTAGGCCACCAGCGCCATCATTCCGGCCTCGCCGTGGTACGCGTTGTGGCAGTGCAGCATCCACTGGCCCGGGTTGTCCGCGTCGAAGAGGACCGACACCGTCTTCTTCGGCAGCACGATGGCCGTGTCCTTGCGGGGCCCACCGCCGCCGAGCTGGTAAGTGTGGCCGTGCAGGTGCATCGGGTGCCACATGGTGGTGCGGTTGACGAAGTCCAGCCGGACGCGCTGACCTTGCTCGACCGTGATCGGGTGGGCGGTCGGGTCGGCCATGTCGAACCGCTTGCCGTTGATGGCCCAGTTGTACGCCATCATGCTGCCGGTCAGCTCGACGCGGTGTACCTGGTCCACCTTCTTCGACGCGAGCCGGACGTCGTCCGCGGCCTTCAGCCGGGACGCGGGCATGATCATGCCGTTCAGTTCCTTCGGGCGGACGCCCGCCTCGGGAGCGGTGCCCGAGCCGGTGCGGACCAGGGCCAGGCCCGTGGTGTTCTTCCCCTCGGCCAGTGCGACCAGGGGGAAGACGCCGTCCTCGAGGGTGGCCAGGACGTCGTAACGTTCCCCCATGCCGATCAGCAGGGCATCGACCTGCTGATGCCGGACGGGGTAGCCGTCGGTGTGGGTGACGGTCAGCCGGTGCCCGCCGAGGGCGACGCGGTAGGCGGTGTCGCTCCCCGCGTTGATCAGACGGATCCGGACCCGCTTGCCGGGCTTGCTCCCGAAGACCTGGGGGTCGGCTGGAACGCGGCCGTTGACCAGGTGGTACGGATACTTCACGTCGCCTGCGTCCCCGCCGAGCAGCGGGCTGTCGGCACCCATGAGCATGAACCTCGTCGACATGCCGCCGCCGGACGACGAGGGGGACGGGGAACTGCTCATCCCGCCCATACCGCCGCCCGTGCTGCTGCCCATGCTCATCCCGCTCATGTTTCCCATGTCGTGGCCGCTGCCGTCCGAAGGACCGGACGAGTCGGTCGGCGTACGACCGCTGTTCATGCCGCCCATGCCCTGCCTCAGCTCGGCGAAGACCTCGTCCGGGGTGCCGGTGACCCCGTCCAGCCAGTCGTCGAGGACGACCACCCACTCCTCGTCGTACGACAGCGGCTCCTTCGGGTCCTCCACGATCAGCGGGGCGTACAGACCCCGGTCCAGCTGGACTCCGATGTGCGGGTGGAAGAAGTAGGTGCCGGGGGCGTCGGTGAGGAAGCGGTAGGTGAAGTTGCTCCCGGCCCGGACGCCGGACTGGGTGGCCGGCGGGGCGCCGTCCATGTCATTGCGCAGGGCGATGCCGTGCCAGTGGACGGAGGTGGTGGTCTTGTCCGGCAGCTGGTTGGACAGCGTCGCGGCGAGCTGGTCGCCGGCCGAGACCCGCAGTTCCTTGCCGGGGGTCTGGCCGCTGAAAGCCCACGTCCTGGCCGTGATGCCCGCACCCAGATCCACCCTGGCCGGGGCAGCGACCACAGTCACCTCGTGGGTCCGGCCGGTCCTGGGGCGCTTCTTCTCGGCCGCGGCGACCGCCGAGCCGGACGGGCTGACCAGAGCGGCAGTGCTGTCGGAGGTGTTGCTGCAGGCTGCGAGCGCGCCCGCGCCGGCGATGCCGAGTCCGGCCAGGAGCACGGAGCGACGGTTGATGGCGTTCATGTGGGTTCTCTTCTCACGATCGGTCTGCTGAGGTCGCGTGCGGACACGGCTGCGCGTGCACCAGGGCAGGCGAAGCCGCGGGCGCGGCCTACAGCAGCAATCGGGAGAGGAACGTGAGGTCGGGCGGTGCTCGGCCCGCGGTTCCCGGAGCATGCCGCCCGGCGCCGGCTCGGGCAGGGGCGGCCGGGGTGTGGCCGACGGCGAGCTCGGCGGGGGGCACCAGCTTCACCTTGTCGACGCCGGCGGCGGTGCAGTGCTGCATCGACGTGCACGAGGAGAGGCCGTCGCCGCCGACGGCAACGGGAGCCGTCGTGCCGGGCGGCGCGGCGTGCGGGGCGTGCGCGGCGGGGCGGACCTGCGTGGACGGGCCCGGTCCATGGCTCATGCCCGCCATGTCGGCAGCCTGGACCGCAAGGGAAGGCGGGATGTGCGGCATCGGTGTGGCCGTCTCGTGGTGCACGAGAACGGCGACTGCCGCGACCAGCGCGATGAGGACGGCACGCGTGCAGCGGAGGGCGACGCGCGACAGGGCGCCTCGCTGGTCCTCGGCTGTCGTCATGGTTTCCGTCCGTGGTCGGTCATGCCGGGCGCCGCCAATATACCCCGACGGGGTATAAGTCGCCGTGCTTGTCGAGTGATCTGCAGCACGGGCAGGAAGGCCATCCAGGCCCGGCCACCACCCCAGCCGTCACGGCAGTACGTCACTGCGCTCACCTCTGAGAAGGCTTCCGCCTGCCACTCTCTGCGGGGAGCACGGCAAGCGGCAGGGGCCCTTCGGCCCGATCGCCGGACCGATCGGCTCCCCTCGAGGTGAAGGGCGCCCCGGGGTTTTCCGGGGCGCCCTTCGTGCCGGTCGTCACAAGAGGCTGGTCAGCGCACGTCCACGTAGTCGTGGTAGCTCTCGGCGTCCACGTAGGAGCCGGACGCGAGGTAGACCCCGACCCAGGTGCCGTCCTGCTTCGCGGTGAAGCGGGCGGTGAAGTGGCCGCGCGAGTCCGCCTTGACGGAGCCCAACTGCGTCCAGGACTTCTTGCCCTTGGCCTGGAAGAGGATGTAGACGCGCTGCTTGCCGAACGCCACCCACTTCGTGCCGCTCAGCCGCTGCAAGGTGCCGGTGGTGGTCACGGTGTGGCCCTTGCGCACCGGCTCGGGCCCGGCGTTGAAGCCGGTGATCCTGGTGGCGGTGCGATTGAAGTGCACGGAGTTCGAGTAGCCGGGCTGGTAGTCCGACGAGCCCGCCGAGTACAGCCGCCAGTAGCCCTTCGGCACGGCCACGTACCCGTCGAGGTTGAAGGTGCCGTCGGACTTGGTGGTGAACCAGCCGAGCGACTTCCAGCCGGTCTTGCCGTCGGCCGACTGCTGGAGGTACAGCCTGTGGTTCGGCGGCACCTTGCCGTTGCTGGCGGTCATGCTGCCCTGGATGTGCAGGTCCGAGTACTCGTCGATCCAGCTCGAACAGAAGCAGATGCTCGTCTTGTTGACGACGTCGACCTTGAACTGCGCGTGCGAGGCCGTCAGATACGGGTCGGCCAGGTAGCCGTCGGAGCTGGTCTCGACCGTGAACGTGGCGTCGTCGTACGGGATGTACGGGTCGGTGAGCGTGAAGCGTCCACCGGTACCACTGGTCGTCGTCGCGTAGTACCCCATGTCGAGCGCGACGCCCTTGGCCGGGCGCCAGGTGCCGTCGTACAGATACTCCACGACACCGGACGAGGACGCCTTGGCGCCGAACTTGATCTGGACGCTGGAGTGGTCCAGCCGAATCCGGCTCGGGCTGAGCACGACCGGCAGAGTCTTGCTGTCGACGAGCACATAGGTGTTCGTGCCGTCGGGGTTGGCGATCCAGAAGGAGAGGGAGACCGGCACGGACGTGGCGTTGTCGCCGTTCAACTTCGGTGCCACGTCGATCGCGTAACTGCCGTCGGCGGCGGTGACGGCGCTGTAGGCGTACTCGGCCACCACACTCAGCGTCTGGCCGGCCAGCGGCGAGGTGTCGCCGGTGATCGGGTCGAAGAGCGAGATGCGGCCGCTCAGCGCGACGTGCGTGTGCTCCACGTCCAGCACGGCGGGGCTGATGCTGCGGTCGGCGAAGACCGGCTTCGGCTCGACGTCCACGGTGGTGGCGTGCGCCGACGTGGTGTTGTCGCCATCGCTGTCCTGGGCGCTGACCGTCACGTCGTAGCTGCCGTAGGACGGCAGTTGTGACATGCGCGGCGAGCGCCAGACACCGTCCTGCGGCGTGCCGGAGACAAGCGTGAAACCGGTGACCGTCACGGTCGCCGGCGCCGCTCCGTGCAGCTCTGTCAGGTCGGCGGACACCTCGGTGATCGCCGAATCGGAGGAAACGGCGACCGTCAGGAAGCCGGCGTCGGAAGGGTCGGAGCCGACGCTGCCGAACACCGGGGCGCCGGTGCCGTCGGCAGGCGCGTGGCTGCTCGGATCGGGCGTCGGCTCGCCGGAGGGCGGGTCGGACGGGGTTGGGTCGGCGGAGGTCGGGGTGTCCGACGGTTCGTCGACGGGCGGGTCGGACGGGAGCGGGGTGTCCGAAGGAGTGCCGGACGGGGCGCTGGTGGGCGTGTCCGCCGACGCGGGATCGGTCGTCGGGTTCGCGGTCGCGGTCGCCGCCGGGTCCTGCCCGGGGCCGCCGTCCGCGTACGCCAGCGTCGGCGCGGCGAGGAGCGCGGCGCCCAGTGCGGCGGACACGGCCGCCGACACCAAAGAGCGTGTTCTCACTGCTGGATTCCCCCCACGGGAATGGCGCAGCCACGCTGCCCCGGATGTCCGGAGGCCGGCCGCGCTCTTTGTACGGTTGCTGTGAACATCACGCAACGGATCGAACTGTAGTGCCTGCCTCTGACACGGAAGCAAGGGGTTTGTGGAACCGGCGAGGATCTCGCCTGCGGGCTCCTCGGTTCAGATGCGAGGGACGACGCCGAGGTGGCCGTCACTGCCAGGGCGGGGACGAGGGCGAGTGACTGGATGCCGGCCGCCGAGCAGGAGACGGGCGGGAGCCGCGGCTAAGACCCGTTGACCTGGCACGGGACTCCTGAGAGGCAGCCCGGAGCCCTCCCCGCTAGGGCCAGGGAATCGGCGACCTTCCGCCTTTCAGGCCGTGTCCGGGCCTAGACGACAGCAGCCGCCGGCCCGCGTGGCACGTCCCTCCGGACGCTGGTCGACCGGGCCGCAAGACCCGACTGAGGAGGGCGCCCGACGTCGCCTGGGCGCCGGGCGTGCGCGCAGCTCTCCGCCACAGGTTCACTACGTTTCGCTCATCCAACTGGTCAGCCTCACTGAGAGGGTTCAGTAACGCATCAGCTCGTGCTGCCATTCGGTCTCGGGCTGGTGGTGCAGTTCGAGGTATGCCTGGGCGAGCACCGCCGGGTCGAAGCGCGCGTTGCCACCGCCGATGTCACTCGTGATCGTGACGCTGGTCGCGTGCACGCCCGTTCCCGCCAGCTGGTCGTGAAGTACGTGCACGTAGCCGCGCAGCGCGGCCTTGCCGACGGACAGGGAGGCGAATTCCCTGGAGGGGTGCAGCGCGTAGCCGCCGCCTGTGAACAGGAGGCTCCCGCGGCCGTCACGCAGTTCGGGCAGGACGGCGTTGGCCGCGATCCTGGCGCCCAGGACGTTGATGGCCGCGTTGTCGACCCAGTCCTGGTCGTCGCCGCCGACGGGCGAGTCCCTGCGAAGCACTCCGACGTTGTACACGAGCACGTCGGGGGCGCCCAGCTCGGTGATCGCGGAGCGGAGCGCGGCGCGCAGGTTGTCGGGGTCGGCGGCGTCCGCCGCGTAGCCGCGGACGTTCTGGCCGGTGGAGGCCAGTTCGGCAGCATAGGTGTCCAGTTTTGCCCTGTCCCGGGCGAGCATGGCGACCGGGTGTCCGGCATCGGCGAATGTGCGGGCGAGCGCGATGCCGATTCCAGGTCCGACGCCGACGATGATCGCGGTTCCGAGGGCTGTGTTCTTGTCAGTCATGGCCTCGAGGCAACCACCATCGCCGCCCGTGCGGCAGGACGTGTCAAGGGGGTGTTGGCAGGTCCTCCTTAACCGCCGCATCTGTGCCTACCGTGGAGGCATGGACCGTCGCAGGCAGATTCAGGAGTTTCTGGTATCCCGCCGGGCGCGGGTCAGCCCCCAGTCGGTCGGGCTGCCCGTGGCCGGACGCAAGCGGCGGGTGCCAGGGCTGCGCCGCGAGGAGGTCGCCGCCCTCGCAGGGCTCAGCGTCGACTACTACATCCGGCTGGAGCGCGGTGCCCTCACCAACGCCTCCGACAGCGTCCTGCAGGCCATCGCCCGCGCACTGCGGCTCGACGCCGCCGAACAGGCCCATCTGATCGACCTCGCCCACGCCGGCAAACCGTCCGCCGCATCCCGCTCTCGCCGCACGGCGCCCGCGGCGATCGCGCGGCAGCTGCAGACGGTCCTCGACGCCCTCGTCGGCGTCCCCGCGCTGGTGCGCAGTCCCACCCTCGACATCGTCGCCGCCAACTCCCTCGGCCGCGCCCTGTACAGCGTGCTCGACACCGGCGCGCGCACGGCGCCGAGCGTTGCCCGGTTCACGTTCCTCGACCCCCGCGCCCGCCAGTTCTGGCGCGACTGGGACGAAGTCGCCGCCGACCTCACCGCCCAGCTGCGTGCCGCCGCCGGGGCCGACCTTTTGGACCGTGGCCTTATCGACCTCGTCGGCGAGCTGTCGACCCGCAGCGACACCTTCCGCGAGCTGTGGGCCCGCCACGACGTGCTCGCCCACGGGCGAGGCACCAAACGATTCCAGCACCCGGTCGTGGGCGCGCTCGAACTGCGCTATGACCTCCTCCACCTGGCCGCCGAACCCGGCCTGACGATGATCACCTACACCGCCGAACCGGGAACGACCTCACATGACAACCTGTCGCTCCTCGCATCCTGGGCGGCCGGCCAAGACAACGACATCGACCAGAACCAGGCCGCGCCCTCACACCAGGATTGATCCTTTACGTGAGCGAGGCGAGGACACCGTCCGCGTGTCAGGCCCCGTGCGCCCGACGCCCCCGACGGGGTTCGGTTCGGGGCTGTGTCGGCACCTCCGTCGTCTGTGACCGACAACGCGATCACCTGTGGGGACACCGCGAGAGCCAGATGGAAGCTGCCCGACTCCTGACCGCTGGCCGTATGGAGGATCGCGTTCGCGCTCAGCTCGCTCACGATCAGTTCGGCGTCTTCGGCTAAAGGGGAGCCGCGCAGGATGTCGCGGGTCCACTGCGGGCCCTCACCTGGGACCACGTCTTCCTGAAGGGCCGTCCCGAAATGAACCCACCGCAACCTCCACACATCGCCGTGTGGTGCTCGGTCCGGCGGAGCGGGGACACCAAGACCCGGAAATCCCGGCGCACGCTCGCCCTGCCGACGCGCTGCGTCGAAGCTCTCTGGCAGCAGTGCGAAGATCAGGGCTGGGATCGGCTCGCCGCTGAGGACACGTGGGAGGAACACCGGCTCGTCTTCTCCTCGGCCGTCGGCAAGCCGCTCGACGCTGCCAACGTTCGCCGCGCCTTCCGCCGGGCGCTCAAGGACGTCGACGGGATCAACGCCGACGAGTGGACGCCCCGGGAACTCCGGCACAGCTTCGTGTCGCTGCTCTCCGACCGGGGCGGCCCGCTGGAGGAGATCTCCCGGCTTGTCGGCCATTCGGGTACCGCCGTGACCGAGGAGGTCTACCGGAAGCAGATCCGGCCCGTGATCCGGACTGGCGCGGTGGTCATGGACGGGATCTTCGGCGCTGATCCGCAGCGGTCGTAGACACTCGGGAATCGACAGTCACGCAGTCAGACACGCAGCCCCAAACAAGTCAGCCACCTACTCACGTGAGTAGGTGGCTGATCTGCTGTTTCGGCTGTCGGGGTGGCGGGATTTGAACCCACGACCTCTTCGTCCCGAACGAAGCGCGCTGCCAAGCTGCGCTACACCCCGGTGTCGCTGCGGTGCTGCTTGTCGCGGCGACGTCGTTTACTTTAGCCCAC
>NZ_JAEKKT010000473.1 GCF_019510245.1 Streptomyces sp.
CACCTCGAAGAGCTCGGCGAGCACCTCGTGCGGCAGCTGGTGTCGCAGGTGGACCAGGGTGAGAAGCAGCCGTTCGAAGAAGACGAGCTTCGGCTTGCGGCCGGCCCCTTCCGCCCGTTTGCGCTCCCCGCCGCGCGCTGCCCGAAGCGTGGACTGCCGGGTCGCTTCCCACGGTCCGGTGAGTTCGGCGAACAACTCGCCGAAATGTGCGCGGGAGACCCCGGACAGGGCAGGATGGGAGCAGGCCGCACGGGCCCAGGTCAGCTTCACAACTCACCCAACCCGTGCGGCCCTTCTCATGTCACGGCCCAACCGGGACGATCACTATTACCCCCGAGGTCGTAACTGTCCAGGCTGTCCCGCCCCCGATGTTTCAGTGCGTTGTGGCAAAGGGAGTCCCTGTTCGATGAGCAGGGGCTTCTTTGTGTGCGGGGCATGATCGCGGAGGGGTAGGGGCAGGCAGCGGACGGTTTGTTGTTGATCGAGGAGGTCGCGATGCCGTCGGTGCTGGGGTTGATGGAACGGCGTGAGGCGCGGGCGAGGCAGGATCTGGAGTCCTGGACGGAGGTCCTGGAGCAGGCTCAGGCGGAGGTGGATGCCGCGCGGGAGCGGGTCGAGCGGGCCCGGGTGGGGCGTGAGGAACTCGTGTCGGTGCTGTCCGAGGAGAGCCCGGTGAATACGCCGGTTTCCGTGCCGTCCGGTGGTGAGACGGCTGCCGCCGTGGCATCGGGCGGCCCCGGCGCGGGGCATGGTGAGCGGCCGCCGGTGTGGCGGTCGGGTATGGGCGAGGAGGTGCTCGGCGGCCTGTATCGGGAGGTGTTCGCCGCGGTGGTGGCCGCTGCCGGTCCGGTGAACGGGGTGGAGCTGACGCGGGCGGTGGGCCGGGAGGCGGAGATCAAGAACGAGGTGGAGAAGATCCGTCACCGTGCCTACGTGCTGGAGAAGCGGGGCTGGCTGGTGCGGGCGCAGGACGGACGGTTCATGCCCGCGCCCGCAGCAGTCGGCCGGGGCGTTTCTCCGGCCAGCGCGGAGCGTCCGCGGCCAGGCGCCGGGACAGTCTGATCACGGCGGCCCACCACACCATCTGCTGGTGGTGGTCGGGGCGGCGTTCGTGGTCGCGGTTGAGGCGGCGTGAGCGGGAGAGCCAGCTCAGCGTGCGCTCCACCACCCATCTGCGGGCCAGGACGACAAATCCGCGTTGCCCGTCGGATCGGCGCACGACCTCGGTCCGGACTCCGTGGCGGGCGAACGCCTTCGCCAGCGCCGGACCCTGGTAGGCGCTGTCGACCCACACCAGTTTCAGCAGCCGGCCCGGCTGCTGCATGAATGTCTCCAGCAGCGCGGGGGCGGCCTTGGAGTCGTGCACATCGGCCGTGGTCACGGTCACCTCAAGGAGCAGGCCCTCGGTGTCGGTCAGGATGTGGCGCTTGCGCCCGTCACGTGACTTGCCGCCGTCGTATCCGCGGCTGTCCTCGCCGACGGTCTCGGAGGCGTCCACCGACTGACTGTCGATGATTCCCGCGCTGGGCTCGGTGTTGCGGCCCGAGCGTTCCCTCGCCGAACGTCGCAGGCGTTCGTGCAGTTCACGCACGTAGTCGCAGGCCCGCCAGCGGCGGAAGAAGTCGTAGACCGCCCGCCAGTAAGGGAAATCGACCGGCATGGCCGTCCACTTCACACCGTTGTCGACCAGATAACGCACAGCGTCGAGCATCTCGCGGTGGCAGTACGCCTCCGGACGCCCGCCCCGCTTGAGGAGCCAGGCCGGCACCGGCATCGCGGCGCGGACCTCGGCCCACTCCGCATCCGTCATGTCACTCGGATAGCACCGCGCCCGCAGTCCTGGAGCGATCGAACCGAACCGGTGCACGTAGCAGTCACACCCAGGGGTGACCGCGGTGGACGCAGACACAGTGGTACTGCTCAACTGATGGGGCAACGGGCTTCCTTGGTCGTGCTGGTGTCGTAACCGCGTCACTACCAAGGGGCCCGTTCTTTCATGCCCGCGACCGCACCCGAACCTCCGTCCAGATGATCACCCGCGCCGCACACCTCGAACGAAATCCGGTTTGCCACAACGCACTGAGCTTCTTCAGCGTTGCCGCTCCAGCGTGAGGATGGCCTTGACGATTGACGTCATGCGGTTGGGGCTGCATCGGGACCTGCGGAAGATCCGCCAGGACTTCAGGCTCGCGACACCGCGTTCGACGGGCGCTCGTGCTGCGGCCAGCGCCCGGTTGAGGGTCTTTTCGGTGGGAGTGAGTTCCTTCAGGGGTCTGCGTTTGATGCCGGTTGTCAGCCATGGTCCGCCGCCTTGATAGGCGAGATCGGCCAGGATGGGAACGCCCTGGCGCTCGCAGATCCGGATGATCCGGTGGGTGCGGGCGGCGGTCAGGTCGTGGGTGCGGCCCGGCAGGGCGGGCGAGAGCCACAGCAGCCGGCCGCCGGGGTCGGTGATGACCTGCACGTTCACGC
>NZ_JAEKKT010000474.1 GCF_019510245.1 Streptomyces sp.
GGGCGGCGGCGACGGCCCTGCTCTGCCGCTGCACGGCGGCGAAGGTGTAGCCGGTCGACGGGCGGGTCGCACCGCCCGCGGTCCCGATCCGGAAGACGGTGGGCCCGGTCCGGCGGGCGAAGCGCGCGTCGGTCATGGGGATGACGCCCTGCTCCGCCGATTCGACGGTGAACGCCCCGAGGCCGAGGATGTCGTGACAGTAATGGGCCAGAGCGGCCTCGTACGCCGTCGTGGTCAGCGGAGCACGGGAGAACTCGGTGTACTCGACGAGCGCCCGGTCCGGCGCCAGCGGCAGCGTGTAGCCGAAGGCGAGTCCGTGGCGCGGCTGCGGCACCCGGAAATCCATCAGATCGGCGACCGTGGGGTCGAAGCGGTCCGTGTCGGTGCGCACGTACCAGCCGCGGAAGTGCTGCAGCAGCAGCGTCCGGGCCGGGGGCAGGGAGCGCAGCGGGCGGGAGTCGAACACGTGGCGGGCGCGGAGTGTCAGCGTCCGGCCGTCGGACGTCGTGCAGCGGACCTCGGCGCCGTCGGCCGTGTCCTGCACGGTGTCCGCGGTGGCGCGCAGGACGCGCGAGCCGGGTGAACGGGCCAGCCGGGAGTGCACCAGCTGTTCGAACGCCGTGGACCGGAGCATGCGGTAGCGCAGCGGAGACGGGTCCACGGTGATCGTCCGGCCGTCGGTGCCGTGAACGCGGAGCCGGGACCAGGAGGCGCTGACCGCCTCGGCGAAGTCGCCGGTGCCGCGCTCCCAGTAGCACCAGGTCCGTTCGGGCGGCCGCCGCGGCCCGTCCGGCGCTTCCACCAGGGTGACGGTGGAGGAGCAGGTCGCCGCCAGGTGGTGCGCGAGGCTGAGTCCGGACGCGCCGCCGCCGACGATGATCACGTCGGAGGTCTCCGCGGGGGCCTCAGTACGTCGGCTCACCGGACACGCCGTTCGGCGGTGGCATCGCGTACCGCGAGGGCGCTGAACGCGGGGTCGTACGCGTCGGACTGGCCGCCGTCGGTGGCGGCGGCTCCCAGCACCGGTGCGCCGTTGGTGTCCACGTCTCACTCCTGATCGCAGAGGCACGCCGGCGGCCTCCCTCTCCTCGCCCTGTCTTCCGTGCCCGGGCCGCCGGTGGATGCGCCGGACACAGACCAGCCGGAGTGGAGCCGGCGCTCTCCGCACGTCCGCCCGACCAGGTACCCAGCGGACGCACCAGGTCACCTCAGAGCGATGGACTCCACCGCCGTGAGGGCATGTGCCAGCCCGGACGGATGCGGCGACCCCGGCACGGTCTGCCCGGCCCAGCCGGGCCCGAGCGTCAGGACGACCGGCTTCCTGCGGGCGCCCCGCACACCCCATTCGAGCGCGGCCACGTGCTGGGCCAGCGGCCGGCTCGCGGTGGTACGCGACTGCGCCCACAGACCCACCGCGGCCGGACCGGTTCTGCGTACGGCGGCCACGAGTGACTCGACGGGCAGCGCGCCACCGAACATGCGTACCGGCAGGCCCCGTTCGGCCAGGGCGGCGGCCAGGACCTCCAACGGCAGCGTGTGGTTCTCGCCGGGTACACAGGCGAGGACTGTCGTGGCGCCGGGCCGGTCGGCGACCGCGGGCGGGGCATGGCGCCGCAGCACACCGGACACGTGCCAGGACAGGAAGTGCTCGACCTCGACGTATCTCTCGCCCGAGGTCTCCCACTTGCGGCCGACCGCCTGCAGAGTCGGCATGATCACCTCCGACCACGCCGCCACCAGGCCGTGTTCCTCGATCGCGGCGCCAAGCAACCCGTCGAGCGCGGCGGCGTCGAGACGCAGGGCCGCACGGGCGACTCCCTTGCACTCCTGACGCACGTCGCCCAGGCGCAGGCCGGTGCCGGCCCGGCTCCGGCCGCGGGCCGCCGGCAGCGCGGACCGAACGGAAGCCACCTGCGGAGCAGGCGCCCGCGGACCCGCCTCGTCCAGCGCCAGACGGGCGGCCTCGGCGGGCGGCAGTCCGGTCGCCGTCAGCGCGCACATCCGCTCCAGCCGCGCCACGTCGACGGCGGTCCAGCGACGATGCCGGCCACCCGTGTGCGCCGTGGGGCCCAGACCGTAGCGGCGGTCCCAGGACCGGACCGTGGTCGGTGCCACCCCCAGACGCCTCGCCACCTCACCGGTGGTCAGCCCGCCGCCACGCGACGCGCCCTGATGATCACCGTCATCTCTGTCCGGGCTCATATCCTCCATCGTACGACGCACAAACGACGCATGTTGTCTGCGTCGTTTCAGCTCACAACACTGGCACGCAGGCGCTCGGCCACTGTGCCGACCGCCGACCGCAAGCGGTTCGGCGAGCGGCATTCCGGCCCCATCACGGGACGCACGGCAGGAGGGACCAGCCCATGACCACGAACACGCGATCCGCCGGTGCTCGCACCCGGGCCGCGGAGAAGCCGCCGTGCGATGAGGAACTGGCACGCGGCCTGTGCGCCGCG
>NZ_JAEKKT010000420.1 GCF_019510245.1 Streptomyces sp.
AGGTACCGGTCCGGCCGATCGCCGAGCGGCGCCTGTCGCGGCAGATCCACGTCGGACCGGTGGCGATCGGGGGCGGGGCCCCGGTGTCGGTGCAGTCGATGACGACGACGCGTACCTCCGACATCGGCGCCACGCTCCAGCAGATCGCCGAGCTCACCGCCTCCGTCTGCCAGATCGTCCGCGTCGCCTGTCCCACGCAGGACGACGCGGACGCGCTGGCGACCATCGCGCGCAAGTCGCAGATCCCGGTGATCGCGGACATCCACTTCCAGCCCAAGTACGTGTTCGCGGCGATCGAGGCCGGCTGTGCGGCCGTACGCGTCAATCCCGGCAACATCAAGCAGTTCGACGACAAGGTCAAAGAGATCGCGCGGGCCGCTAAGGACCACGGCACGCCGATCCGGATCGGGGTCAACGCGGGTTCGCTGGACCGTCGGCTGCTCCAGAAGTACGGCAAGGCGACCCCCGAGGCGCTGGCCGAGTCCGCCCTGTGGGAGGCCTCCCTCTTCGAGGAGCACGACTTCCGGGACATCAAGATCTCGGTCAAGCACAACGACCCGGTCGTCATGGTCGAGGCGTACCGCCAGCTCGCCGCCCAGTGCGACTACCCGCTGCACCTCGGCGTGACCGAGGCCGGCCCCGCCTTCCAGGGCACGATCAAGTCGGCCGTGGCCTTCGGCGCGCTGCTCTCCCAGGGCATCGGCGACACCATCCGGGTGTCGCTGAGCGCCCCGCCGGTCGAGGAGGTCAAGGTCGGCAACCAGATCCTGGAGTCCCTGAATCTCAAGCAGCGGGGCCTGGAGATCGTCTCCTGCCCGTCCTGCGGTCGCGCCCAGGTCGACGTCTACAAGCTGGCCGAAGAGGTCACCGCGGGCCTGACCGGCATGGAGGTCCCGCTGCGCGTCGCGGTCATGGGCTGCGTGGTGAACGGCCCCGGCGAGGCCCGCGAGGCCGACCTCGGCGTCGCCTCCGGCAACGGCAAGGGCCAGATCTTCGTCAAGGGCGAGGTCATCAAGACCGTCCCCGAGTCGAAGATCGTGGAGACCCTCATCGAAGAGGCGATGAAGATCGCCGAGCAGATGGAGGCGGAGGGCATCGCCTCCGGCGAGCCGTCGGTGTCGGTCGCGGGCTGACGCCTGTGGCTCACCGGTGCCGCATCCAGACGTTCGGCTCCTGATAGCGGCCGACGTCGGCGTCCCGGTCGATCCGCAGCACACTCAGCCCGTCCGGGATGACGTAGTCGCCGGATTCGGGGAGGGCGAGGTCCGTCCAGCCCTCCCACTCGGCGACGGTGCCGGTCATCGTCTGTGAGACGGGGGCCGGGGCGAGGATCCGGGCGCCGAGCCGTTCGTGGGTCCGGATCCAGGGATCGAGGGCGGTCCCGTCCTCCCGCCGCCAGCGCAGGAACGACTCGATGGGCGTCAGCGGATAGCGGGCCTTGGTCGTGGGCCGCACGGGCGCGATGACCCGTGCCAGCCCCGCGTCGTGTCCGGCCTCCCGCAAGGCGGTGAGCATCCGCCCGGCGAGCCCCTGCCCCTTGAGCGACGGGGTGACGATCGCCCCGCAGATCACCAGGGTGTCGGGGTCGACGCCCTGCTCATGCCCCTCGACGGCCCGCACCAGCGCGTCCGTGTATCCCGAGGGCAGCGCGCCGGCCCGGCCGTCCCACCGCAGCGGTACCGCCCACCCGGCGGCGACGGGTACCCCGTCCGCGTCCAGCAGCATCAGATCCAGCCCCGCGAAGAACTCCCGTACCCGGCCGATGTGCTCCTTCACCAGCCGGTCGGCGGTGATGAACGCGGGGAAGCCCTCGCTGAACAACTCCGCGAGCTGCTCATCGGGCCATGTCCGGGCGTCGGATCGCACAGGGGTCGAGATCATCCGACGTTCATATCAGCGCGGGTCGGCTGTGTCTGCAGCGAACGGCCTCTGAACCGGGGGCGGCACGGCTCAGCTTCCGCAGGTACAGTGCGGAGATCAGCAGACCCCAGTGTGAGGCCCCGCCCGTGTTGACCCAGACGACCTCCCGGGTCCTCGAACCGAGCGACCTGGATGCCGCGCTCGCCGTGCTCGACCGCGATCCGGTCGCGAACGCCTTCGTGACGTCGAGGGTTCAGGTCGCCGGCCTCGACCCGTGGCGGCTCGGCGGCGAGATGTGGGGCTGGTACGAGGACGGCATGCTCACGTCCCTCTGCTACGCCGGCGCCAACCTGGTCCCGATCTGCGCGACCCCCCGAGCCGTCCGCGCCTTCGCCGACCGTGCCCGGCGTTCCGGTCGCCGCTGCTCCTCCATCGTCGGCCCGGCCGAACCCACCGCGCAGCTCTGGCGCCTGCTGGAACCGAGTTGGGGCCCGGCGCGGGAGGTCCGTGCCCAGCAGCCCCTCATGGTCACCGACCGCATGCCCACCGACATCGCTCCGGATCCGTACGTCCGCCGCATCCGC
>NZ_JAEKKT010000079.1 GCF_019510245.1 Streptomyces sp.
CGGACGAGGCGCTCGTCGTCGTGGACGACGACGGCACGTCCCACCAGCTCTCGCGAGCCGAACTCCGCAGCCAGGTCGCCGCCGTCTCCGCCGCGCTGCGCCGGATGGGTGTGGCCCACGGCGACCGGGTGGCCGCCGTCCTGCCCAACCGCGCGGAGGCCGTCGTAGGGCTCCTCGCCTGCGCGGCGGTGGGGGCCGTCTGGTCGGTGTGCTCCCCGGAGTTCGGCGCGGACGGGGTGACCTCCCGGTTCGCCCAGCTGGAGCCCAAGGTGCTGCTGCTCACGGACGGCTACCACCACGGCGGACGGACGCACGAGCGCACGGACGAGATGCGCACCCTGCTCGACCGGCTGCCATCGGTGGAGCACGTGCTCTGGGTGGATCACCTCCATCCCGGAAGCCTGCCTACGTTGGACCGCCCCGTGTCGCTCTGGGGCACGATCGCCGCGGGAGGAGGCGAGCCGGAGTTCGACGAGCTGCCCTTCGACCACCCGCTGTGGGTGCTGTTCTCATCCGGTACCACCGGGGCACCCAAGGGCATCGTGCACGGCCACGGAGGTGTCCTCCTGGAACACCTCAAGGTCCTGCGGCTGCACTCCGACCTACGGGCCGGTGACCGCTATCTCACCGTCGCCAGCACCAGCTGGGTGGTGTGGAACATGCTGGTCTCCGGGCTCGCGGTCGGAGCCACGATCGTCCTGCTGGACGGGAACCCGGTCCGCCCCGACCTCGGCCGCGTCTTCCGCGTCGCGGACGAACACGACGTCGACACGCTCGGCGTCAGCGCCGGATACCTGCACGCCTGCCTCAAGGCCGGCCTCGCCCCGGAAACCGGGGCACTGCGCACGGTGCAGGTGACCGGATCACCGCTGTCCACCGACGGCTTCCGCTGGGTCTACGACCGGCTCGGCAACGTGTGGCTGACGTCCATGAGCGGCGGCACCGACGTGTGCTCGATCTTCGTCGGCGGAGCCCCCACGCTGCCCGTCCGTGTGGGCCGCATCCAGGCGCCCGCTCTGGGCGTTTCCGTGGAAGCGTGGGACGAGGACGGCGAGCCCGTGGTCGGCAAGCGGGGCGAGCTGGTGATCACGCAGCCGATGCCCTCGATGCCGCTCCGCTTCTGGAACGACTCGGACGGCCGGCGCTATCGGCAGAGCTACTTCTCCGTGTATGCCGGAGCCTGGCGGCACGGGGACTTCATCGAGTTCGAGCCCGACGGCAGCAGTGTGATCCACGGCCGCTCGGACTCCACCCTGAACCGGCAGGGCGTGCGCATGGGGCCCGCGGACATCTACCGGGTCGTCGAGGCGCTGCCCGAGGTGCGCGAAGCCCTCGTCGTGGGCGCCGAACTGGGCGAGGACGCCTACTACATGCCGTTGTTCGTCGCCCTCCAGGAGAACGCCGACGTCGAAGCGGTGACGCAGCGAATCAACCAGGTGATCCGGGAAGAGCTGTCACCGCGCCACGTGCCCGACGAGGTCGTGCCGATGCGCGCGATCCCGCACACCCGCACGGGCAAGAAGATCGAGGTGCCGGTCAAGCGCCTGCTGCAGGGAGCTTCCCTGAACGACGTCGTGGACCTGGGCGCGGTGGACGACAGCGCACTGCTCCAGGAGTACGCGGAGTTCGCCCACACCCGCCGGAAAGCATGAGGAAACCATGAGCCAGACCCCCTTCTCACTGGGAACGTTCGCCGACGGACCGTCCGGTCCGTTCCCCGGCATCGTCGTGAACGACAGGGTGTACGACACCCGGACCGTCCTGCCCGCAGCCACGACCACATCGCTCCTGCTCGCCGACTGGGACACATCGCTGGACGCGCTCCAGTCCCTCGCCGACGCACCCGAGGGCGAAGGTCGGCCGGTCGGGGAGCTCACTGTGCTCGCCCCGGTCCAGCCACCGGGCCAGATCTTCGGCGCCGGGGCCAACTATCGCGAGCACGTCATCCAGATCACCGTGGCGCACCGCCTGGGAAAGGCGGACGCCACCGAGGAGGAGCTGCGCGAGCAGGCCGCCCGGGAGATGGACGAGCGTGCCGCCCACGGCGAGCCCTATGTGTGGGTGGGCGTCCCGTCCGCGATCAGCGGCCCGTACGACGACGTGATCCTGCCCTCCCTCGGTGAGAACCATGACTGGGAACTCGAGCTGGGCGTGGTCATCGGACGCGAGACACGCGAGGTGAGCCGTGACGAGGCACTGGAGCACGTCGCCGGATACACCATCTGCAACGACCTGACGACGCGCAGCCTGGTGCCCCGCCCGGAGATCCCGATGATGGGCACCGACTGGATGCGGGCGAAGAACCAGCCCACGTTCTACCCCACGGGCCCCTACGTCGTGCCGGCGCGCTTCGTGCCTGACCCGCAGGACCTGGACATCACGCTCCGGCTCAACGGCAAGGTCATGCAGAAGGGCAACACCAACGACATGATCTTCGGGATCGCGGCCCTCATCTCGTACATCTCGCACCGGGTGACGCTGCAGCCGGGCGACATGATCATCACTGGTTCTCCGCAGGGCAACGGCTCGCACTACGGCCGCTTCCTGCAGGCGGGCGATGTGATGGAGAGCGAGATCACCGGACTCGGGTCGCAGCGAAACCTCTGCAGGTAGCAGCCGTCATGTCCGCTGCTTGACCTCGAACTGCAGCGAGTGGGTGGTGAGCTTCTCCAGCAGTGAAATCAGCGTCCGCTGTTCGTCCGCGCTGAGCGAGCCGGCCCATTCCTGCTCACGTTCGTTGTGCGCCTGGAAAGCCGAGGTGATCGCGTGCAGACCGCTCTCGGTGAGGCTGAGGTTGACCGCGCGTCCGTCGTGCGGGGCACGCGCCTTGGTGACGAGACCGTCCCGCTCCAGCGTGTTCACCAGCGCCGACACGGCCGCGCGACTCATGCCGGACAGCTCCGCGACCTTCTTCGCCTCGACGGGGCTCGACAGCCAGATCGCGAACAGCACACGGAAGCCTGGCCACGACCAGCCGCGGGGCCGGTGGATGGTTGATTCCAGGTCGTAGACCAGCATGTTCGCGGCCCGGTGGAGGGTGAGCACCAACCGCATCGCCAGCGGATCGACGCCGGGGAGCTCACGGCTCGCGCGGCTGATCGCATGATCGATGAACGACCAGAAGTGCAGGTCCTCGTTGTCCGGGTGCTCGTGGTCCACACCAGGAGTGTAGGCCGGACGGCCGTTCATCCCCCGGGCCGCCTTCACGGCCGGACTCTGCCGCGTACCGCGCTCCGTTTTCCGAAACGTATCGAATGTCCCAGGGACAAGAAGAAGGCCTTATGAGTACCGAGACCGCAGCCGCAGAAGTCCTCAGCGAGAAGTCGCTCTTCCAGGAGTCGGCCTACGTCGACGGACGCTGGGTCAGTCACGGGGAGTCCGGGCGGTTCTCCGTCGACAACCCTTCCACGGGCGCGACGATCGCGGATCTGCCGTCCATGAGCCGGGCCCAGGTGGCCGATGCCATCGCGGCGGCCGGGCGCGCGCTCCCGGACTGGCGTGCCCGGTCCGGCAAGCAGCGGGCCCAGGTCCTGCGCCGTTGGTTCGAGCTCGTGACGGAACACACGGAGGATCTCGCTCGCCTGATCACCCTGGAGGAAGGCAAGCCGCTCGCGGAAGCACGTGGCGAGGTGGCGTACGCGGCGTCGTTCATCGAGTGGTTCGCCGAGGAAGCGAAGCGCGTGCGCGGCGACATCTTCCCGGCCCCCGAACCGTCACGCCGCGTCCTCGTACTCAAGGAGCCGGTCGGCGTGTGCGTCGCCATCACACCCTGGAACTTCCCGGCGGCCATGATCACGCGCAAGGCCGCGCCGGCCCTCGCCGCCGGATGCACCATGGTCGTCAAGCCGGCCGCCCAGACGCCGCTGACCGCGCTCGCGCTCGCTGAACTCGCCGAACGCGCCGGTGTCCCGGCGGGCGTCCTCAACGTCGTCCTGGGCAATGCCCGTGAGATCGGTCCGGAGCTGACCGGCAACCCGGCGGTGCGCAAGGTGAGTTTCACCGGCTCGACCGAGGTGGGACGCGTCCTGCTCACCGAGTGCGCGCAGACGGTGAAGAAGGTCTCGATGGAGCTCGGGGGCAACGCGCCGGTCCTGGTCTTCGACGACGCCGACCTCGAGACGGCTGTCGAGGGCGTCCTCGCGAGCAAGTACCGCAACACCGGCCAGGCCTGCATCAGCGCGAACCGGGTCTACGTCCAGTCCGGCATCTACGACCGCTTCGCCGAGGAACTCGCCAAGCGGGTCAGCGAGTTGACCGTCGGCGACGGCTTCGAACCCGGCGCGGAGCAGGGGCCGCTCATCGATGCCGCCGCCGTCGACAAGGTCCAGGAACACATCACCGATGCCACCGGCCACGGCGCACGCGTCCTGTGCGGCGGGTCGGGCCACGAACGTGGCGGGTTCTTCTTCCAGCCGACCGTGCTCGCCGACGTGGCCCCCGGGATGAAGATCACGCGGGAGGAGACGTTCGGTCCGGTCACCCCGCTCATCCGGTTCGTCGACGAGGCGGACGCGATCCGCATGGCCAATGACACCGAGTACGGACTCGCGGCCTACGTCTACAGCCGCGACGCCGAGCGGATCTGGCGGGTCTCCGCCGCGATCGAGGCGGGCATGGTCGGCATCAACTCGGGGCTGATCTCCAACGAGGTCGCACCGTTCGGCGGCATCAAGCAGTCGGGCCTCGGGCGTGAGGGCTCGGTCCACGGCATCGACGAGTACCTGGAGATGAAGTACCTCTCCTGGGAAGGCGCGGGTGCCCGGTAGACCGCCTCGGACTCAACGCACACGACGAACGAAAGGGACAGACATGTCCGCATACACCCGTGCCGAGGCACGTGACTGGGCCCGCGAGAAGCTTGTCGGCGCGGTCAACTGCACCATCCCCTCGTTCACCGGCGACCTGCGGGCCGTCAACGAACGAGCCGTCCGCCACGACGTCCGCCTCGCCAAGGAACATGGTTTCATCGGCACCCTCGGTGTCTCCGAGATCAGCATCACCCTCGACGAGTACCTGCAGTTCCTCCGCATCTCCAAGGACGAGGCCGGCGACGGCTTCTACGTCGTCCACCACGCGAGCTGGAACGACCTCGAGCAGAACCTCGAAGCGGTCCGTGGTGCCGAAGCGGCGGGAGCGGACCTGGTGCTGCTGGCCTACCCGCCCAACTTCTACCCGGAGTCCGAGCAGGAGATCTACGACTACACCAAGGCGGTCTGCGAGGCCACGAACCTCGGGATCATCCTGTTCCCGATGACCATCTGGAACTTCGGCGCTCGCATCCACCCCTCCGATCTCCCGACCCGGCTGATCCGCCGTCTGATCGACGACATCCCCAACATCGCGGTCATCAAGGCCGAAGGCGGATACCCCAACATCCAGAGCGCCGTCGAGTGCAACCGGCTCTTCGGCGACGAGGTGGTCATATCGGTGCCGATCGAGGGCGATCTGATCCCTCTGTCGCAGGTCATGCCCATTCAGTTGTCGGCGACCAGCGACCACGAGTACTTCGGCCCGATGATCCCGCGCGTCATGCAACTGCTGCGCGACGGGAAGCATGACGAGGCGACGGCGATCTACTGGCAGCTGCACCCCGCCCGCAAGACCAAGGCCGCACTGTTCGGGACCCTGCACGGTGGGTCGGTCCTCAACCGCCAGGCCTGGAAGTTCCAGGGCTGGTTGCAGGGGTACAACGGCGGACCGCTCCGCCAGCCGACGATGCGCCTCCAGGACAGCCAGATGGCCGCCCTGCGCAAGGGACTCGTGGACGCCGGCCTGGAGCCGAGCATGGATCCCATCCGTGAGTTCTTCACCGGACGCAACCGGGCCTGAGCTTTAACTTCAACCTCGCCGGGGCACCTGACCTGCTGATCTCGTCGTCATCGTGAGACAGTAGTACAGCCGTTCTACACCCTTCGACATATCCCGCAACGTCGCGTGGAGGACGGCCGCTGTGCGGAGTCCGGCCTGTGCAGGTAGTTGACGCCGCGCTGAGCGGTCGTGGCCGACGACGGAGTGCGCCGCCCGCGTCCTGCGCGGGGAGGCGACACCCGCGCCGGCGTCCACGATCGACCGGGTCGTCCAGATCGTGCGCGACGCACCGGAAGTGCTCTCGGTCTGGCGTGGCTGGCCGGTCTCAGTGCACACGCCCTCCCGTACAGCTTTGGGAGGGCTCAGAGGACGTTGACACGGCGGCGGGCGAGGGCGAGGACCGCCTGGCTGTCACACCTGCCCCCGACGTGCTTGCCATCGTGGAATCGCCGTGAATCCTCGCAGCAGCGGATGCTCACCAGACGGAGTCGCCGAAGCCGGCAAGGCGGCCAAGGGCGCCGATGACAGCCATGTCGCCGCCGGGAGCAGCCAGCAACTCTGCACCGAGGATGCCGCCCAGGCCGGCCATGCTGGTGCTCACCTCGACACGTGTGCACCGAGCGGTCAGCTTCTCCCCGCCGACCGACACCCCCTCGCTGGGAACGTCACTGCGGCGGAACAAGCCGTCGCTGTCGTTCGGCGAGCGGCTGGGGCTGGTGCCGGGAGACTTTGGCGAGCAGGCGTGCGAGGGTGACCTCCTCGTCGGGGGTCAGGTGTTCCAGCCAGCTCTTCTGGCGATGTGTGGTCCACCAGTGCAGAAACTCGTCGATGACGGTCTCGCCCTGCTCGGTGAGGGCGATGACGAGCATGCGTCCGTCGTCGGGCTGGGGTGTTCGGGTGAGGAGGCCGACCCGTTCCAGGGTGTGCAGTGCCGAGGTGACGCTCGCGGTGGAGATGCTCAGCAGGTCGGCGAGTCTGCGCGGGGACATCGGACCGTCGTACTTGAGCGTCGTCATCAGCCGGAAGCCGGCGAAGGTCAGCCCGGCGGGGCGGGCGAAGTTGGTTTCGATGTCGCGTTCGATCTTCTTCGCGACCCGGACCAGGTTGAAGCCCACCGACGTGGATGCCAGGTGCGGGTCAACGTCTGGCAGGTCGAAGCCGGAGGCGGCGGCCAGACGTTCGCCGTGGCGCTGCGCGGCCGGATCTTGTGTCACGGGCACCACTCTGCCTTCGTCACCAGCACCCTCACAAGGGACTCACACTTCATTTCCTGCCCGCCAGTGTCTTGACATATCGGTTTCGGGAGCCTTCTAGTCACCTCAAGTCTCTAGAAGTCTAGCAACCTCCCGGAGGTCATCCATGACAGCGCCGTCCACGCCCTCCCCCAGCCGCACGGGCATGCGGTTCCCCGACCAGCCGGTGTACTCGGGCTGGTCGACCCCCTCGCGCGTCGAGGCCGACATCTGCGAGATCGAGGCCGACGGAGAGATCCCCCGCGACCTGCGCGGCCGCTACTACCAGATCGCTCCCGACCCGGCCTTCCCCAACCGCACGGGCGACGACCTCCCCTTCAACGGCGACGGCATGCTGCGCATGTTCACCTTCGCCGACGGCCACGTCGACTACCGCAGCCGCTATGTGCAGACCGAGAAGCTGAAGCTGGAACGCGCCGCCCGCCGTTCGCTGTTCGGCGCCTACCGCAACCCCTACACCGACCACGTCACGGTGGCGGGCAGGAACCGGGGAGCGGCGAACACCAGCGTCGTCTTCCACGCCGGGAAGCTCCTGGTCCTGAAGGAGGACGCCCGCCCCACGCGACTCGACACCGACTCCCTGGAGACCTACGGCGAATGGGACTTCGACGGTGGAGTCAGCAGCCCGACCTTCACCGCCCACCCACGCGTCGACCCCGTGACAGGTGAGATGTTCGCCTTCGGGTTCGAGGCGAAGGGCCTCGCCAGCCGGGACATCGCGTACTACGTCCTCGACGCCCACGGCAAGGTCCTGCACGAGGTGTGGTTGAAGGCCCCGTACACCAGCATGATCCACGACTTCGTCGTCACCCAGGACTATGTGATCTTCCCGGTCATGCCCAACGCCGCCGACCTCGACCGGCTCAAGGCGGGCGGGCCGCACTGGCAGTGGGACCCGTCCAAGGAAACCTGCCTGGGAGTGATGCCGCGCTACGGCACCGCAGACCTGATCCGCTGGTACCGCGGCCCGGCCCGGTTCGCCTACCACTTCTTCAACGCCTACAACGAAGGCACCACGATCCACATCGACGGCTGCGTCGCAGAGGCTCAGCCGGCCCCGTTCCTGTACCCCGACACAATCGTCTATGACGTCACCAAGGGCGTGTCCAGGATCACCCGCTGGACGGCCGACTACGCGGCCGACGACGGCAAGGGCTTCGAAGAGCAGCTACTTCAGCCGGAGTTCGCCGAGTTCCCGCTCATCGACGACCGCGTGGAAACGGGCCGGCACCGCATCGGGTTCACGGGGGCGCGTGTCATCGGTGACGAGCACAAGAGCGCTGACGGCATACAGGCCCTCAACATGATCATCCGCTATGACTTCGACAAGCAGCAGGCCACCGGCCAGTACGTCCTGCCCGAACACTGCACCTTCCAGGAGCCTGTGTTCGTGCCCCGCAGCGACGACGCGCCCGAGGGCGACGGTTATCTCCTGGCCCTGGCCAACAACTGGACCACGATGCTGAACGACCTGCTCATCCTCGACACCGCCGATCTGGCCGCCGGTCCTGTGGCCACTCTCCATCTCCCCCTCCGCCTGCGCAGCGGCATCCACGGGACCTGGGTCCCCGAGCACCTCATCCAGGCCGGCTGATCCGGCGGAACGGCAACGACCGTCTCCACGCGGTCCAGGACCCGGACGCACCAGAGCCGTGACTGAAGCTCACGCCTGATCTTGGACAGCGGATGCGTCAGCGACCGGCGCGCCGCACTCGCCGGCGGCCGGCTGTTCGACTCCGCGGACCGGCTGCTCGGGCCCGCCGCCAGTCCGTGCAGGGTGTGCCCCGGCCGATCCTCAACTCTGCTGCCGTCGTTCGTCCATGCCCGCCATGAGGGCCTGGTGGCTGCGGCTGACGTGCTCGCGCATCACGCGTTCCGCGCCGTCGCCGTCCTTGGCGAGGATGAGGTCGAGGACGCGGTGGTGCTCGTGGTCGGACTCGCCCAGTTGGTTCATGAGCGTGCGGTAGTGCGCCTCCAGTTTGGAGTTGTCCGCGCCGATGACGATCAGGTCGTGGAACTCGTGGACCAGTTGCGCGTACCGCTCGGCGTCGCCCGCGTGGACGGCCTCGTCGGCCTGCCGCATGTTCTCCTCGATGCGGGCCACCTCGGGGACGTTGCCACGGAACGCCAGCAGCCGGGCCGCGGCGCCCTCCAGCAGTTCCTTCATCTGGAACAGCTCGGTGATCTCGCGCCGCGACGGCACGGCGACGAAGGTGCCCACCCGTGGGCGGACTTCCACCAGACCCTCGATCTGCAACTGTTTGAGCGCCTCGCGGATGGGGGTGCGGCTGACGCCGAACGTCTCCGACAGTGCCATCTCGGACAGGCTGGAACGCGGCGGCAGCTCCCCACTGATGATCATCTGGCGCAGCTCTTCGGCGACCCTGGCCTGCATGCTGGTCTGCTGCAGCGGTTTCCGCGCTCGCCCACTGGGTTGTTGCATGGTACGTGAACGTAATGCGGGGAGGTGTGTGGCGTCAACCGTCCCAGGCACTGCCTTCTGCCATGCAAGGCGGCTCATGACCGCAGGACGAAGGGATCACCCACAGGTTCCTCGCTCGTGTTGACCCACACGCTCTTCAGCCGGGTGTACTCCCGGATGACCTCCGTGCCGTGTTAGACGCCCGTGCCGCTGCTCCTGAAGCCCGAGCGCGGTGACATCGGCGACATCGACCGGTACGTGTTGGCCCAGACGGTGCCCGCCTCCAGGCGCGCCGCCATGCGGTGGACACGGTTGACGTCCCGGGTCCACACGCCCGCGGCCAGACCGTAGACCGAGTCGTTCGCGATGGCGAGGGCCTCCTCCTCGGACGCGAACGGCATGACCGTGGCGACCGGACCGAAGATCTCCTCCTGGCAGATGCGCATCGAGTTGTCCGTGCCGGTGAAGACCGTGGGGGAGTAGAACCAGCCGCCGAGACCGGTCACGGGCCGCGCTCCACCGCAGACCACCTTGCCGCCCTCCGACAGACCCAGCTCGACGTACGACTCGACCTTCGCCAGCTGGTCGGCCAGGGCCAGCGGGCCCAGCTCGGTCGTGTCCTCCAGGGGGTCGCCGATGCGGATACTGGCGGCTCGCGCCGTCACCCGCTCCAGGATCTCGTCGTAGACGTCCCGGTGCACAAGCACGCGGCTGCCCGCCACGCATGTCTGGCCGGCGGCGGCGAAGATGCCGGCGACCACACCCATGGCCGCGGAGGGGAGATCGGCGTCGGGGAAGACGATGTTGGGTGACTTGCCGCCGAGTTCGAGAGTGCAGCGTACGAAGCGGTCCGCGCAGGTACGGGCGATACGGCGGCCGGTCTCGGTGGAGCCGGTGAAGGTCACCTTGGCCACGTCGCGGTGCTCGGTGAGCGGGGCACCCGCCGTGGCGCCGTATCCGGTGACCACGTTGACGACGCCAGGCGGGAAGCCGGCCTGCTCGAAGAGCGGGGCGAGGGCCAGCAGGGACGCCGAGGTGTGTTCGGACGGCTTGACGACCACGGTGTTGCCGGCGGCGAGTGCGGGGGCGAGTTTCGTGGCGGTCAGCAGGAGAGGGGAGTTCCAGGGGGTGATCGCGCCGACCACGCCCACCGGCTCGCGCAGGGTGTAGTTGAGCAGGTCGCGACTCGCGCCCGGGATGACCTCGCCGTGGATCTTGTCGGCGAGTCCGGCGTAGTAATGGAAGTACTCGGGGAGACCCGCGAGTTGGGCGCGCATCTCGCGCAGCAGCTTGCCGTTGTCGAGGGTTTCGGTGCGGGCCAGCTCCGCCGCGTTTTCGCCGATGAGCTCCGCGAGGTTGCGCAGAAGGCGGCCTCGTCCGGTCTGGCTGAGGTCGCGCCAGCGCGGGTCCTCGAAGGCGGTTCGGGCGGCTTTGACGGCGCGGTCGATGTCCTCGGCGGTTCCGTCGGCCGCCTCGTACCAGGGCCGGCCGGTGGTCGGGTTGACGCTCTCGAAGTACTCGCCGGAGGCGGGGGCCGTCCATTCGCCGGCGATGTAGTGCTGGTGACGAGGGAGTGGGGTCATACGGGCTGCTCCTCGGCTGCGGGTTGTGTGTGGTTGCTCGCGGCCACGCGGCGGAGCCGCATGTCGACGCGGCCCCCTAACGGGGCGCTGTCATCGCCTCCGTGTGGTGAAGGATCGCCTCGACGAGGTCCTCCGGGCGCTCCAGTGGGAGCAGGTGACGTGTCCCTGGCACGATCACCGCGCGGGCGCCGGGGATCCTCTCGGCGAGCAGTCGGGACATCGCCGGGGTCGAGCCGGGGTCGTCCTCGCCTGTCACCGCGAGGGTCGGTGCCGTGATGTCGGGCAGGCGGGGCCACAGCGCCGCGTCCGCGGTGGCGAACACGTCGTAGCAGGCCAGGTACGACGTGCGGTCGTTCTTCAGCAGGGTGGTGAGGACCGACCGGGCCAGCTCCGGCTCACTGGTCCGCCACGTCGGCGAGAACCAGCGATCCACCGCCGCGAGCGCCGACGCCTCGAAGTCCGCCACGGCCCGCTCCCGGCGCCGCGCCACCGCCGCCCGCTCCTCCCGTGATCGTCCCGCGACCGAGCTGACCAGGGTGAGTGAAGCCGTCAACTCGGGCCTCACAGCGGCCAGTTGTTGCGCGATCAGGGCGCCCAGAGAGAAGCCCACGAGGTGTGCGGGGCCGTCCAGCAGTGCCGCCACGTCAGCCGCCAGCTCCGGCAGGGACACCCCGGGAGCCGCCGCCGGAGAGGTGCCGTGTCCGCGCAGGTCGACCACCCTCACACGATGCCGTTCGGCCAGTGCGGGCAGGCAGCGTTCCCAC
>NZ_JAEKKT010000421.1 GCF_019510245.1 Streptomyces sp.
CTGGAACGCCGTGGCGCTCCAACTAGGCTGACGTCATGGCACCGAACATTGCGACCAACAAGGCCGTCTCGCTGGACGAGTTGCTGGACTTCGTACGGCCCCGGCACCGGGCGATCCTGCTGACGCGGCGGGGGGACGGGTCACCGCAGGCCTCGCCGTTGACCTGCGGAGTGGACGACTCCGGACGGATCGTCGTCTCGACGTACCCCGAGCGGGCCAAGACGCGGAACGCGAAGCGGGACTCCCAGGTCAGCGTGATCGTGCTGAGCGACGACTGGAACGGACCGTGGGTGCAGGTCGACGGGACCGCGGAGGTCATCGACCCGCCGGAGTCCGTGGAGCCGCTGGTGGAGTACTACCGGAACATCGCCGGTGAGCACCCCGACTGGGACGAGTACCGGGCTGCGATGGTGAAGCAGGGGAAGTCGATCATCCGGGTGACGCCGGTGCGGTGGGGTCCTGTGGCCACCGGTGGATTTCCTGAGCGGTTGGCCTCGCCGGACGCCTGAGAGGCCCTGGGTCGGCGCCCTAAGCGGGTTCGACCATCGCCTCGATTCCCTTGATCCACAGGTCCAGGGCGAACGTGAAGTCCCTGTCCCTCATCTCCTCCACCGTGTCGCCTCCCCTCGCCGCCATGATCTCCTCGTTCTCCTTGAGGATCTCCGCGGCGCCGGGGGACCGGGTGGCGGTGGTCATGGCGTGGCGGAAGTAGGCCTCCTGCGTCATGCCGGCCTGGGCGGAGCGGGCGATGAAGTGGCCCTCGATGGTGCCGAAGCCGTAGACGAACTGGAAGACGGCGGAGATCGCGCCGGTGATGCCGTGTGCGGGCAGGCCGGTCTTGCGGACGACCCGGTGCACGATCCGGGAGAACGCCAGGGAGTGGGGGCCGATGTTGAGGAAGGTGCCGGCCAGCGGTGAGATCCAGGGGTGCCGGACCAGCAGGCCCCGGTACTCCCTGGCCACCGTGCGCAGTTGGTCCCGCCAGTCCTCGTGGGCCTCCGGGTCCGGCAGCTCCAGTTCGCCGAAGGCCGCGTCCAGGGCGAGCTCGAGGAGGTCGTCCTTGGTGTCGACGTACCAGTAGACGGACATCGCGGTCACGTTCAGCTCGGCGGCCAGCCGCCGCATGGAGAACTTGGCCAGCCCTTCGGCGTCCAGGAGACGGACCGTCACCTCGGTGATCCGGTCCCGGTCCAGTCCGGACGGCTGCCCGCCGCCGCGCCCGCTCGGGCGCACCTTGCCCTCCAGCCACACACTGGTCCGACTCGAGGCCTTCTGGCCTGCGTTAGGCATGGCGCACCTTTCGAGTACATCCGTCCACTTGCGAAGATGCTAGGCCTTCGCGGGGTGCGAGCCGTGTCGATGTGCGGCTCCGCCGCGTGGGCGCGACCAGCCACGACGGACTCGCATCCGCCGACGGTCCGGAGCTCCTAGGCTCCCTGTGCCCGCTCAGCCCGCCGCAGCAACACCGCGGCGACCACTCCGCCCAGCAACACGGCGCCCGCCCCCACCAGCTGACTGCTCTCCAGGCCGGAGGCGAACGCCTCGGTGATCCGCGTCCGCTCCTGTGCCGAGTCCGCCTGCGCCAGCGCCGCCGGCAAGGACGCCGCCGCCACCGGGACCAGCGCCGCGAAGCGGGAGTTCAGGACCGCGCCGAGCACCGCGACCCCGAGCCCCTGTCCGAACTCGGCGAGCGTGCCGTTGATGCCGGCCCCCACCCCCGCCTTCTCCGGAGGGATCGCGCTCATGACGGCGTTGGCCATGGCCGGCATCGCGAAGGCGACCCCGGCGCCCATGGCGACCAGGCCGGCCAGCATGCCGCCGTACCCGTGACGGCCGAGCACGGCGATCGCGGCGAGGCCCACCGACAGACAGGTCATCCCGAGGGCGATGGTGAGCGGTGTGCCGGCCCTCGGCAGGAGCTTCGCGCTGACCCCGGTGAGATTGAGGGCGACGATGGTGAGGGCGAACGGCGCCGTTCGCAGTCCGGCCTGCAGCGGGTCGTATCCGAGGACGAACTGCAGGTGCTGCGTGAGCAGGAAGAGCGAGCCCGCCATGCCGAAGGCGACGAGGATCGCGCCCGCGACGGCCCCGGTGAACCGCTGGTTGCGGAAGAAGTGCATGTCCAGCATGGGATAGGGGGCGCGCAGTTCCCATACGGCGAACCCGGTCAGCACCACGGCTCCGACCGCGGCGGAGGTGAGGGTGGTGGCGGAGGTCCAGCCGTGGTCCGGGCCGGAGATGATCGCGTAGACGACGCTCGTCATGCCGATCGTGGAGAGCAGTGCGCCGAGCAGGTCGGGGCGGTCGCCCTGGGGGTTCTTGGACTCGGGCACCAGGGCCAGGACGGCCACCAGGCCGATGGCCGCGACCGGGATGTTGACGAGGAAGATCGCGCCCCACCAGAAGTGGTCGAGCAGCACACCGCCGAGCAGCGGTCCT
>NZ_JAEKKT010000422.1 GCF_019510245.1 Streptomyces sp.
GGCGGGCGCCGACGCGGTGATCCTCGACCTGGAGGACGCGGTGCCCGCCGCCGGCAAGCTCGCCGCCCGCGCCCAGGTGGCCGACGCCCTCGCCCAGGCCGCCACCGAACCCGCCGGTCAGGCGGGACCCATGGCAATGTTCGTCCGTGTCAACCCGCTGGACGGCTGGGCGGGGGCCGAGGAACTGCGGGCGGTCGTACGGCCCGGGCTCGCCGGCGTCGTGCTCCCCAAGGTCGGCTCAGTCGAGGACGTGAGGCTCGCCGACCGGCTGCTGGGCTGGTGCGAACAGGAACAGGGCCTGCCGCCGGGGCAGGTCGCCCTGGTGCCCCTGCTGGAGACGGCACGTGGCCTGCGCGAGGCCTACGACATCGCCCGAGCCGCCTCCCGCATCGCCTACTTGGGCGCACTCACCGCCCCCGGAGGCGACGTGGAACGCGCCGTCGGCTACCGCTGGAGCCCCGAGGGAACCGAAACGCTGCCCCTGCGTTCCCGCGTGCTGCTGGACGCCAGGGCAGCCGGAGTACCGCGCCCGGTCAGCGGATTGTGGACGCGCATCACCGACCTGCCGGGGCTGCGCGCCTTCGCCGAACAGAACCGCTCCCTCGGCTACGAAGGGATGATGGCGATCCACCCTTCCCATGTCCCGGTGATCAACGAGGTGTTCTCCCCCGGCCCCGACGAACTCGCCCGCTGCGCAGAGCTGATCGCGGCGGTCGAGGCGGCACAGCGGGAGGGGACGGGCGCGGTGGCGTTCCACGGTGAGATGGTCGACGAGGCCATGGCCGCCACGGCACGTCTTGTCCTCGAACGACACCGAAGCGCTGGTTCGCGCGGCTGAGGAAACTGCCGCCGTCCGCCCCGTGATGGCCCGCAACTGCCGCAGCCACAAGGGCCGTTGTCAGTGCCTCCCGATAAAATGAGGACATCATTCGGGGAGCCTCGGAGGGGGAACACAAACGTGTCCGCACACAGGATCCAGCACAAGGTGAATCACGTCGCGCTGGTAGTGGACTGTTCGGGTTCGATGCGTCCGCACCAGAGTCAGCTCATTCAGGTCGTGGACGAGTTCGTGGCGGGACTGAAGGCGGAGTCGGACAGCCTCGGCCACGAGACACGGATCAGCCTCTATTCCTTCGATCACAGGGTGGAGAACCTGGTCTGGGACATGGACGTGAAGCATCTGCCGTCCATGCGGGGGCTGTACCAGGTCAACAATGGCGCTACGGCCCTCATAGAGGCTTCTCTGAAGTCCCTGGACGACCTGGGCCATATCTGGGAGGAATACGGCGAGCACAGCTTCCTCCAGATCGTCGTCACGGACGGTGAGGAGAACGCCTCCGGCGGCGACCGGCGGCACGACGGGGACATGACCATCCTCGGTCCCTGGCTCAACAGGATCACGGCGAAGATGCGCGGGCTTCCGGGCCACTGGACCTCCGCGATCCTCGTCCCGAACTCGCTGGCCAAGCGCACCGCCCAGAACTACGGTTTCCCGGCCGGCAACATCGCCATCTGGGATGCGGACTCCCAGAAGGGCGTCGAGGAGGCGATCGGCACCGTGCGCGCCGCCGCCACCAGCTTCCTCCGCGGGCGGGAGCAGGGGGTGCGCGGCACGAAGAACCTGTTCGCCGTCGGCCAGGACATATCGGTCGACGACGTGCGGGCGAACCTCGAACCGATTCCGGCCGACAAATACCGTCTCCTGAAAGTCGACAAGGAGGTCGAGATTCGCTCCTTCGTCAACTCGCATCCGGGCGTGACGTACGAACGTGGCTCCTGTTACTACCAGCTGGGCGCCCGGGCTCAGGTTCAGCAGAACAAGGAAGTCATCGTGGTCGAAAAGGACACCGACCGCGCCTATACCGGCGACGCGGCACGCAGCCTTTTGTTCGGTACGGATGTCCAGGGAACCGTCTCCGTGAAGGCGGGGAACAATCCCAAGTTGGAGGTCTACGTACAGAGTCGTTCGGTGAACAGGAAACTCAAGCCGAAGACGCGTCTGCTCATCATGATCTGAATTCGATGAGCCGAGCGCGGCCCATCCGGTTGTACACCGGATGGGCCGCCTACCGGGTTTCCGAGGTGCGCCGGGTCGTCAGTCCGTCGAGTCGAAATCGGCCTTCCGCCAGCGGGCGCGGAGGCTGAACGCCGCGCTCTTCGGGCGGCGTTCACGGGTGAACACGCCCTTCTTGTTGCCGTCGACACGGAAGACGCCGGGCGCGGTGGCGAAGTCGGCGAAGTTCCAGACCTGCTCGCCGACGACCGCGTCGACGCGGTCGAACACCCGGTGGTACACGTCGAGCAGCTCGGTCTGGTACTCCTCGGTCCACGGGCTGGGTACGACGCCGCGCAGTCCGGGGTAGGCGTCCGATCCGTACTCGGTGATGACGATGGGCTTGTCGTTCTCGGCCCACTGCCGCAGTTC
>NZ_JAEKKT010000121.1 GCF_019510245.1 Streptomyces sp.
GGAGCCGCTCGGCGCCTCCCGGGCCGCCCAGCGCCGCACCGAGGCCCACCTCAAGGTGCTGCGCGGGCTGGTCAGGCTGGGGCAGGAGCGGGCCAGGCGGGGCAGCAGCGAGGACCTGCGCTCCCTGGGCGGCTGGTTCCACGAGACCCTCGCCCAGGCCTCCGGGAGTCACGCCCTGACTTCGACGCTCACCCAGCTGCGCCACAAGATCTCCTGGATGTACACCGTGGAGACGCCCGCCAACCCCGTGGAGTCCTGGACGGAGCACGGTGCCATCGTGGACGCGGTGGCGCGCGGCGACGGCGACCGCGCCCGGGCGATCACGGCCCTGCACACCGAGCGCTCCACGGTCTCCCACCGGCTGCGCTTTCCCGGCGCCACCGAACGGGCGAACGGTGTGAGGACTTCGCAACACCCCGTAAACATGTCGGGCCTGCGGCATTAACACGCGCGCCGTATACAAAGAGATGTTATTCGGCGGGGCGTGGTTTCGCTGCCCGAATTCACGCGCGCCGGGAATTCACGGTCGCGCTCCTTGCGTGTGCCCGCGGTAAATGCGGACGCCGGAGCCTTCGCAAACTCCGGGGCGCGGCGGTCGTAAAGTCATGTCCGGCCCGCCGTGAAGTCGTGCGCGGCCCGCAGTGAAGTCGTGCGCGGCCCGGCGTGCGGTCGTGTGCGGTCCTCACGGAATCGCGGCACCTGCCGGACGGCCCGGCGCGGGGCGGGCGGGGAAACGGCGGGGCCGCGCCGACCCCATGGGAGTCGGTGCGGCCCCGGACGTGCGGGCGCGGGTTGCTCAGACGGTCTCGGGGAGTTCCTCGAGGCCCTCGGCGACCAGCTTGGCCAGGCGGTCGAGGGCGGCGTCGGCGCCCTCGGCGTCGGAGGCGAGGACGATCTCCTCGCCGCCCTGGGCGCCCAGCCCCAGGACAGCCAGCATGGAGGCCGCGTTGACGGGGTTGCCGTCGGCCTTGGCGATCGTCACCGGGATACCTGCGGCCGTGGCGGCCCGGACGAAGATGGAAGCGGGGCGGGCGTGGAGGCCCTCGGCCCAGCCGACGTTGACGCGGCGCTCAGCCATGTGATGCTGCCCTTCGGTGTTCAGGGTTGTCTAGACCAGTTTCCCATATCGTGAAGCATGCCCGGAGGGGACGTGAACCCCTCCGGGTGTGTCGCCGGACCGCGGCCTCGGTCCGTCGTCCGTCCTCCACAGACTGCCTCGCGCCGTTGCCGGACGCGAGCCGTACTCTGGGGCCCATGCAGACCCCGGCGGACCCGCAGGACCGGCACGAGTACCCGTCCCACTGGGAGGCTGACGTGGTGCTGCGCGACGGGGGTACCGCGCGCATCCGGCCCATCACCGTCGATGACGCCGAGCGCCTGGTCAGCTTCTACGAGCAGGTGTCGGACGAGTCGAAGTACTACCGCTTCTTCGCGCCCTACCCCAGGCTCTCCGCCAAGGACGTCCACCGCTTCACGCACCACGACTTTGTGGACAGGGTGGGGCTCGCGGCCACCATCGGCGGCGAGTTCATCGCAACCGTACGCTATGACCGCATTGGCGCCGACGGGACGCCCGCCTCCGCGCCCGCCGACGAGGCCGAGGTCGCCTTCCTCGTCCAGGACGCCCACCAGGGGCGGGGTGTGGCCTCCGCCCTCCTCGAGCACATCGCGGCCGTCGCGCGCGAGCGCGGGATCCGCCGCTTCGCCGCCGAGGTGCTGCCCGCCAACACCAAGATGATCAAGGTGTTCATGGACGCGGGCTACACCCAGAAGCGCAGCTTCGAGGACGGCGTGGTCCGGCTGGAGTTCGACCTGGAGCCCACGGACCGCTCCCTCGCCGTGCAGCGCGCCCGCGAGCAGCGGGCCGAGGCCCGTTCGGTACGGCGCCTGCTGGCACCGGGGTCCGTGGCCGTGATCGGCGTCGGCCGCGCGCCCGGCGGGGTCGGCCGCAGCGTCCTCGGGAACCTGAGGGACGCCGGCTTCACCGGCCGTCTGCACGCCGTGAACCAGGCCTTCCCGGACGACCTCAAGGAGGTCGACGGGGTGCCCGCGCACCGCTCCGTGCGGGACGTCGACGGGCCCGTCGACCTCGCGGTGGTCGCCGTACCGGCCGAGCACGTCCCCGCGGTCGTCACCGAGTGCGGCGAGCACGGCGTCCAGGGTCTCGTCGTCCTCGCCGCCGGGTACGCGGAGAGCGGTCCCGACGGCAGGGAGCGCCAGCGAGCGCTCGTCCGGCAGGCCCGCACGTACGGCATGCGCATCATCGGCCCCAACGCCTTCGGGATCATCAACACCGCGGACGGCGTCCGGCTGAACGCCTCCCTCGCACCGGAGATGCCCCGCCCCGGCCGCATCGGTCTTTTCGCCCAGTCCGGCGCCATCGGCATCGCCCTGCTCTCCCGGCTGCACCGGCGCGGCGGCGGCGTCACCGGCACCACGGGCGTCTCCACCTTCGTCTCCTCCGGCAACCGCGCGGACGTGTCCGGCAACGACGTCCTCCAGTACTGGTACGACGACCCCGAGACGGACGTCGTCCTCATGTACCTGGAGTCCATCGGCAACCCGCGCAAGTTCACCCGCCTCGCCCGGCGGACGGGGGCGGCGAAGCCGCTGGTCGTGGTGCAGGGCGCGGGGCAGGCGCCGCCGGGCCACGCGGTACAGGCGACGCGGCTGCCGCACGCCACGGTGTCCGCGCTGCTCAGGCAGGCCGGGGTGATCCGGGTCGACACGATCACCGAGCTGGTCGACGCGGGGCTGCTGCTCGCGCGGCAGCCGCTGCCGGCGGGGCCGCGGGTGGCGATCCTCGGCAACTCGGAGTCGCTCGGGCTGCTGACGTACGACCGGTGCCTGGCGGAGGGGCTGCGGCCGGCCAGGCCGCTGGACCTGACGACACGGGCGGGTGCCGCGGACTTCCACCGGGCGCTGTCGCAGGCGCTGGCCGACGACTCGTGCGACGCGGTGGTCGTCACGGCGATCCCGACGATCGGGGAGGGGGCGGTGGGGGACGCGGAGCTGGCGGAGGCGCTGCGGTCTGCCGCCGAAGAGGTTCCGGGGAAGCCGGTGCTTGTGGTGCACGTCGAGCTCGGGGGGCTGGCGGAGGCGCTTTCGGCTGCGGGCCGTACCGCACCTTCGGCTGCCGCGACGGCACCCGGCACCGGTGGCGGTGCCCACCTTCCCCCACTCCCGGCTTCGCTCGACCGGGGGGACCCCCATCGCGCCGCGGAACGACTGCCCACCGCGGGATCAGTACGACTGCCCACCCCGGTGGCGGTACAGGCGAAGCCCCCCGCCCCGCAGGCCTCCCGCCCCTGCTCCCGTCTCATCCCCGCCTACCCCGCCGCCGAGCGGGCCGTCCGGGCGCTTGCCGAAGCCGTGAAGTACGCGCAGTGGCAGCGCGAGGCCGCCGACCCCGGGAAGGTGCCCGAGTACGACGACATCGACGAGAGGGGCGCCGCCGAGCTGATCGGCGCGCTGCTCGAGCGCGACGAGGGGCTCACCATCGGCGCCGAGGAGACCTGCCGGCTCCTCGGCAGGTACGGCATCGACGTGCACCGCGCACTGCCCGCCCCCACCCCCGGTGCCGCCGCCGACGCCGCCCGCGCCCTCGGCTATCCCGTCGCCCTCAAGGCCACCGCCCCCCACCTGCGGCACCGCGCCGACCTGGGCGGCGTCCGCCTCGACCTGGCGGACGAAGAGCAACTGCGCCGGGCGTACGACGAGTTGAGCGAGCTGTTCGGGCCGCCCGAGGAGCTGCGGCCGGTGGTGCAGCGGATGGCGCCCCGGGGTGTCGACACCGTCGTACGCGCCGTGATCGACCCGGCCGCCGGAGCCGTGGTGTCCTTCGGCCTCGCCGGGGCCGCCTCGCAACTGCTCGGGGACATGGCGCACCGGCTGGTTCCGGTCACCGACCGGGACGCCACCTCACTGGTGCGTTCGATCCGGACCGCGCCCCTGCTGTTCGGCTGGCGCGGCTCGGCCCCCGTCGACACGCCCGCCCTGGAGGAGCTGCTGCTCAGGGTCTCCCGGCTGGTCGACGACCACCCCGAGGTCGTCGCGGTCACCCTGGAACCGGTCGTGGTCGCCCGGCAGGGCGTGAGCGTCCTCGGGGCCACCGTGCGCCTCGCACCGCCTCCGGCCCGCGACGATCTGGGCCCCCGCACCCTGCCCGCCTACTGACCGCCACCGAAGACGTCGAACGCCCGCACCGCGCGGCGGCGTTCGAAGCGGCCGCGGGCGACCCCGACGGCGCCGTACGCGGCCTCGCACGACTGGCCCGGGTCCCCCTGCCCACGGATTAGGATGGACGCCATGGCCAAGACCAGTACGACGACCCAGGGGCTGCGTGTCGCGATCGAGCGCAGCGGCTACTACCCGGCCCTCGTGGCCGAGGCGGTGGAGGCCGCCATCGGCGGCGAGCCGATCCGGTCGTACCTGGTCCACCAGGAGACGACGTTCGACCAGAACGAGGTGCGGCGGCACGTGACCGTCCTCGTCCTCACCGGCAACCGCTTCATCGTCAGCCACACCGACGAGCAGGCCGCCGACAGCACCTCCCCTACGCCGTACGCGACCACCTCGACCGAGTCGGTCAAGCTCGGCCGGATCTCGTCGGTCGTGGTGAGCCGGGTCGTGGCCAACCCGGAGCAGTACACGCCGGGCACCCTGCCCCGGGAGATCGTGCTGACCATCGGCTGGGGCGCCGTATCCCGCATCGACCTCGAGCCCGCCGCCTGCGGCGACCCCAACTGCGAGGCCGACCACGGCTACACCGGCAACTCCACGGCGGACGACCTCAGCCTGCGGGTCAGCGAGGCCGGGGACGGCCCGGAGACTGTGCGCCAGGCGCTCGCCTTCGCGCAGGCCATCTCCGAGGCGACCGCGGACGTCACCCGCTGATGGCGTACGCCGCCTGGGACCATCCGGAACCCCTCGCCCTCGGCTCCGCGCCGCTGCCCGAGTACGGCAGCGGTTCCCTCGCCGACCTGCTGCCCACTCTGGCCGCGGGCATGGCCGTACCCGGAATGACCGCGTCGATCACGGAGCTGACGCCCGCCGACCGCAACTGTGTCTTCCTGATCGACGGTCTGGGATGGGAGCAGATCAAGGCCCACCCGGACGAGGCACCCTTCCTCACCTCGCTGCTCGGCAGCTCGCGCGGCGGCACAGGACGGCCCCTGACCGCCGGCTACCCGGCGACCACCGCGACCTCCCTCGCCTCCGTCGGCACCGGCCTGCCCCCGGGCGCGCACGGCCTGCCCGGCTACACGGTCCGCAACCCGCAGACCCGGGAGCTGATGAACCAGCTGCGCTGGCAGCCCTGGACGGATCCGGCCGCCTGGCAGCCGTACCCCACCGTCTTCCAGCTCGCCCAGGACGCCGGTGTGCACGCGGCCCAGGTCTCCTCCCCGCACTTCGAGCACACCCCGCTCACGAAGGTCGCGCTGAGCGGCGGAACGTTTCACGGGCGGCTGACCGGCGAGGAGCGGATGGACCTCGCGGCGGAGCAGCTCGCCGCCGCCGACCGTGCCCTGGTCTACACGTACTACGCCGAACTGGACGGCGCCGGGCACCGCTACGGCGTGGACTCCGACACCTGGCGCGGCCAGCTCATGCACGTCGACCGGCTCGTGCAGCGGCTCGCCGAGCAGCTCCCGGCGCGCAGCGCGCTGTACGTCACCGCCGACCACGGCATGGTCGACATCCCCTTCGACGAACAGCACCGCATCGACTTCGACGAGGACTGGGAGCTGAAGGCGGGCGTCGCCCTGCTCGGCGGCGAGGGCCGGGCCCGGCACGTCTACGCGGTGCCCGGCGCCGCGAACGACGTCCTGGCCTGCTGGCGCGAGGTGCTCGGCGAGCAGTTCTGGGTGGCCTCGCGGGACGAGGCGATCGCGGCCGGCTGGTTCGGCCCGGCGGACCGGTTCGAGGAGCGGGTGTACGACCGGATCGGCGACGTGGTCGCGGCCGCGCACGACGACGTCCTGATCATCGCCTCCGAGCGGGAGCCCAAGGAGTCGGCGATGGCCGGCAACCACGGTTCGATGACCCCCGCCGAGCAGCTCGTGCCGCTGCTCGAAGTACGCTCCTGAGACCCTGCCCCCCGATTCGCCGAAAGGTGCTCAACTTCTCATGCCCGAGCTGGTGTTCTTCTCCGGAACGATGGACTGCGGGAAGTCGACGCTGGCACTGCAGATCGCGCACAACCGGTCGGCCAGGGGGCTGCAGGGACTGATCTTCACCCGCGACGACCGGGCGGGGGAGGGGAAGCTCTCCTCGCGGCTCGGACTGGTGACCGACGCGGTCGAGGCGGTGCCCGGCATGGATCTGTACGCCCACGTCGTCGACCTGGTGTCGCAGGGCGGCAGGGTCGACTACCTGATCGTGGACGAGGCGCAGTTCCTGGAGCCCGAGCAGATCGACCAGCTGGCGCGGGTCGTGGACGACCTGGGGCTGGACGTCTTCTCCTTCGGTATCACCACCGACTTCCGCACCAAGCTCTTCCCCGGATCACGGCGGCTGATCGAGCTGGCGGACCGCCTGGAGACGCTCCAGGTGGAGGCGATGTGCTGGTGCGGGGCGCGTGCCACGCACAACGCCCGTACGGTGGGCGGCGAGATGGTGGTGGAGGGCGAGCAGGTCGTCGTCGGTGACGTGAGCAGCCCCGCGGCGGAGGTCGGCTACGAGGTGTTGTGCCGGCGCCACCACCGCCGCCGTGTGACAAGCGCTTCCGCCCATGCCGGCGCCCTCTCGCCGGACGTTCTGCCGGTGACCTCCGACTGATCTCCGGCCTGCCTCCGACGCGCCTCCCGCCGAGGGGGTCCGGCCGGCCTCCGGGGTGTGGCCGGGCAACCGTCGACGCTCGCAGGTGTGTGCCCGGTCTACCTCCCGTCGCCGGGCGTGGGCGGCCAGTCTTGTGGCACAGCCACGGAGTTGGCGGACGGGGGAAACGTGAACGCACAGATTGTCGCCGGTCACCGAATACGGTCGAACGCGCGGGACACCATCGATCCGGGTGACGAGCTCAGCGCGGCGCTCTTCGCGTCGCTGCGCCGCAGTGACCAGCGGCTGAAGGCGCGGCACTACTTGAGCGGGCTGCTGGCGGCGGAGGGACGCAAGTCGATCCGGAACATCGCCACACTCGTCGGCGGGGCCGCGGCCGAGCAGAGCCTGCACCACTTCATCAGCAGTTCCACCTGGGACTGGTCGCCCATCCGCGAAGCCCTCGCCGGCCATGTCACGCGGGTGCTGGCGCCCCGCGCCTGGGTCGTACGGCCGCTGTTCATCGCGAAGGCGGGCGGGCACTCGGTCGGGGTGGAGCGGCAGTTCGCCCCGGAGCACGGGCAGGTGCTCAACGGCCAGCTGGCCTTCGGGGCCTGGGCCGCGACCGAGGGGACCAGCGTCCCCCTCCAGTGGCGACTGCACCTTCCCGAGTCCTGGCTCGGCAACGCGAGCATGCGTCGCAGGGCGGAGATTCCCGACAGCGCCGAGGCGGAGACACCGGACGAGTGCGCGACGGCCACGGCGCTGACCCTGCTGAACCGGTGGGGTGTGCCGAGACGTCCCGTCGTGCTGGACGCCCACGTGACGGGTCTCGGCGGCGTGGTCCGGCCCTTCGCCGACGCGCGGATCCCCCTGCTCATCCGGGTGACGCCGAGTACCCGGCTGACCGTGGCGGACCGCGCCATGCCCGGGTACCGCGCGGGAGCGCTCCCGGCCGGCCGCATCATGGAGTCCGCGCGGGGCCTGCGCCGTCCGCTGGCTACCGCCCCGGGGCCGGTGCGGGGCACCATGCTCGCGGCGGCGGTCCGGGTCCGGCTGCCTCGGCCGGACACCGGGCCCGAGCTGTCGCTGATCGGCGAGTGGCACGAACGGGGAAAGGCGCCGACGTCCCTGTGGCTCGCGGCCCCGGCGACGGCACCGGTCGGTGATCTGGTGCGGTTGACCTGGCTTGCCCGTCGGGTCGCCCAGGACGAGAAGCAGACCGGCGAGCGGGTGGGCGTCCGCGACTTCGAGGGGCGCACGTTCAGGGGCTGGCACCGCCACATGACCCTGGCCTCCGTCGCGCACGCCGTGTCGGTGCTGGAGGCCGGGGCGGACGAACCGGGCCGGTCGCGTCTGTGCGAGCTGCGGCCCTCGGCCTGACGGTCCACGGCCTGCCCCCTTCGCCACCGGCTCCTATTCCGCCGCCCCTTGAGGGGCCTGGCCGCCGGCGCTCCCCGCCGCCCCGGAGTTCGCCTGCCGGTGCTGCAGGGTGTGCCGGGTGCGGTGCAGCCGCAGGGCCAGCTGGATCTCCAGAGCCCGCTCGGGTTCCAGCCAGTCGGCTCCGAGGAGTTCGGCGATGCGCTCCAGCCGCCTGGACACCGTGTTGGGATGGACGTGCAGGCTCGCCGCCGCGCGCGTCGGGCTGGCGGAGGAGGCGAAATAGGCGTCGAGGGTCCGGGTCAGCTCGGTGAAGCGCTGGGTGTCGTAGTCCAGTACGGGACCGATCACGCCCTCGATGTAGTCGCCGATGCCGTGGGTCTCGGAGAGCAGCACGCCGAGGAAGCCCATCTGCTGCGGAGTGGCGACACCACCGAGGTTGCCCAGTTCGGTGAGCGCCTCCAGGCAGCTGAGGGCCTCGCGGTGGGCCTGCGCCACATGGCCCGGGCCCGACACCGGCCCGGCCGCCCCGACCGTGACGGGATGTCCGACGACCGGCGCGAGCTCCGCGGAGACGGCGGTGGCCGCGGCGAGCGGGTCCGCGCCGGGCACCAGCAGCGTCACGCAGCCGTCCCGGAACTTCGTGAGCCCGGACATGCGATGGGCGTACGACGACGCCCACGCGGCGGCCCGGCCGCCCGGACCCCCCTCGGGCCGGGCCACCACCATCACATGCGGTTCCTCGATGGAGATGCCCAGCCGGCGGGCCTGCGTGACCAGACGGTGCGGCTGCGGCCCGACGTCGCCGAGCAGCTCCTCCAGCAGCTCGTCACGGATCTGGTCGTGCGCCACCGTCGAGGTGCGCTGCAGCAGCAGGATGAGGGCGACCGCCCGCGCGGTGAGCTGGAGCAACCGCACTCCGAAGCCGTCCGTGAGCGGTTCGTCGGGGACCAGAAGAACGGCGCCGAGGTTCTCGCCGCCGGCCGTGACCGGTGCGACCCAGCCGCCCCCGGTCATCGGCACCGGGCAGCCGGCCGCGTGGGCGTCGTAGGTCCACCTGAGCACGTCGGCCTCGGCGAGTTCGGGCGGTGTGCCGGTCACGACGACCTTGCGTCCAAGGCAGTCCCTGACGACCATCGCCCCCGACAGCTCCCTGACCGCCGCCTCGGCGAGGGTCTGCGGGTCGCAGCCGCTGAGCACCAGGTCGATCAGCCGGATGTAGGCGGCCTCGACGCGGCGCTGCACGTCGAGACTGCTCCTCGCGCGCGAGGTGTCCAGTTCCAGCTCGGTCACCTCGGCACGGGTCTCCTCCAGCAGCCGCGCGCGTTCGATGGCGACGCCCGCGAGCTTGCCGAGCGACCGCAGCAGACTGATCTCGTCCGGCGTGAAGTACCGCACCTTCCGGTCGGCACCGTAGAGGGTGCCGAAGACCTTGGTGCCGTAGCCGAGCGGCACCGCCAGGATGGCGTGCAGCCCCTCGGCCCGGACGACGGCGTCGATGTCCGGGGAGTGTGGAATGTCCCTGTCGGTCAGGTAGTCGGGGCTCCAGGCGGGCGCCCCGCTCCGCTGGACGAGGCCGCCGAGGCCGGAGTCGTCGGAGGTCTCCAGGCCCACGCTGCGCGAGGTGGTCTCACCCTCCGCCGCACGGATGGAGGAGGCCGGCCCCTCGCCGTCCGCGTCGCGCAGCCCGATGTAGGCCATGTCGAAGTTCAGCAGCCGGCGTGCCCGGCGTGCGATCTCGTGCAGCAGCGCGTCCATGCCGTGCACCAGGGTGAGGTCGTGGGCGGTGTCCACGAGCGCGGCGAGCCCGGCCTCCCGCTGCTGTGCGTGGCTGATCCGGGACTGGACGGACGCGGCCAGACGGACGGCCTGGTCGAGCTCGGCGAGGGTGTCGTCGGACACCTCCTCGTGCCGGGCGGTGCGCAGCAGTTCCTCGAACCGAGCCGCCGGCGCACCTTCGGCGAGCAGTTCCAGCACGGACATCGCATCGGGCGACGTGGCCGGCACCAGTCCCTTCATCATCTTCCCCCGTGATCAAGCAAGTAGCTCCTTAGAGAGCCTAAGCTTGGGGACCTGTGGCGGCAACCGCCGCCCGCGCGCGCCCAGGTGGGGGCACGGGTGGTGGCCCAGCCACCTCTCTCCCCGGCCGGATGTGTGGTCTGATCACCTGTCGCCCGTCGGGGACGGCACGGAAGGATCGGACGGGGACCCGTGACCACGGGGACACGAACGGTGACGGGGAACGCCGAAGGCGGCGCCCGGCACACAGAGGGGAACGTCGGGGGACGCATGTCCGAGATCAAGAGTTATCTACGTTCGCTCGAACGCAGCCGTGACTCCATGCGAGCGGAGCACCGGCGTGGGGAGTTCTCGTTGCGCGGCAGGGAGTGGGACCTGCTCGGCACGGTCTTCGCCCCCCTGCACGCGGGCACCACCGAGATCGTCCTGGACCTGCTCGGCCTCTCCGATTCCGGCCACCACCCCTGTCGCGGCTCGTTCCTGGAGGTCGGCTGCGGCACCGGAGTCGTCGCCGTGACCGCCGCGCTCGCCGGCTGCGAGCGGGTCGTCGGCTGCGACATCAACGCCGAGGCGGTGACCAACACCGCGCTCAACGCGCGGCGGCACGGCGTCGCCGACCGGGTCCTGGCCGTGCACAGCGACCTCTTCGAAGCACTCCCCGCCGGGCAGCGCTTCGACACCATCGTCTGGAGCTCGCCGTACGTCCGCGCACCGGAGGACTACCGGTTCGTCACTCCCCTGGAACGCGCCTACGTGGACCCCGGATACGAGGCGCACCGCAGGTATGTGGACGAGGCGCCGAGCCGGCTGACGGCCGGCGGCCGGGCCCTGCTGCACTTCAGCAGCCGCGGGGACGCGGACGGACTGCACCGGATCGCCGAGGAGGCGGGACGGCAGCTGAGGGTGCTCGCCGGGCACGTCGTCGTCGACCGGGGGGACACGGTCGAGCACTTCCTGGTGGAGATCCGTTCCGGCGAGTCCCCTTCGGAGGGGTACGGCAGCGCCGTGCACCGGGCCGGGTTCGTGGCCGGCCCGCCCGCCCGGACGGCTCAGCCCGTCTGAGTAACCGTCAGGAGCAGCTCCCACGCGGCCCGTTCGCTCTCGATCGCGGCGGTCTCCAGTTCGTGCGCGAGCGAGTCGAAGGCGATGCCGGCCCGTCCGTACGCGTCCAGCACCCGGCAGGCCGCGCAGTGTTCACCCGACAGGGTGTCGCCGTGGAACCCCTCGTGGCGTTCCAGCGCTTCGAGCCCCTGCCGGGGCAGGGCGTGCGAGGTCATCCAGGCGATGAGCCGTTCGACGCGGTGCACCGCGGCCCGAGGGGACTCCGGCGCGTTCTCGGAGGTCCAGAGCAGGCGTTGGGGGCGGGCGCCGCCGGCGACCAGGGAGCGCCAGTGCGGGCCGCCGAGGCTCTCCTCGTACCGGCGGTAGACGAGCCGGGCGACGGCCACCCCGGCCTGTCCGCGCAGGGCGGCGGCGCGGGGGTCCGCCGAACCGTCCAGCAGAGCGTCGACGCGGGCGTTCAGATGGCCGACGTCCAGGGAGACGAGCGAGGCGAGGGCGGACGCGGGGTGGCCGTCGGCCGTGGCGCGTTCCAGGCCGCGGAAGTAGACGTCCACCGCCTCGGCGTACCGCTGCACGGAGTACACGGAGCTGAGGTGCACGCCGACCCCGTGCGCGAGCACGTCACCGGCGGCCGCAAGTCCCCTGCCGGCGACCGGAATCCGGATCAGGAGGTTGGGGCGGTCGACCATCTCCGCGAGCCGCCTGGAGTGGTCGGCCATGGCCTGGGCGTTGCCGGCCAGCCGGGGTGAGATGCCCAGGGAGACCCAGCCGTGCATGCCCTTGGTCGCCCGGAACACCGGTTCCAGCGCCGTGCAGGCCGCACGGGCGTCCTCGGCGATGAGCGCGTAGACACGGTCCTCGGCCGGGGCGGCGGCGTCCAGTAGCCCCGTCAGCTGGTCCCGGTAGGCGGTGGTGTCCGAGACGGCGCGGGCGACCGCCGCGGGCCGGGAGATGACCCCGCCGACCAGTCCGTCGGCCACCAGTCGCGCCAGGCTGCCGTCGGCCAGCCGGCCGCGGTGGTAGTCGTCCAGCCAGAGAGTGACCCCCTCCGCCGAGAGCTGGTCCGGGACGCCACTGCGTTGCGAGCGCGGACACGTGGTCAATGACTGCCTCCGTTCCAGCAGCCGAACAGGATGCAAAGGGCAGCCGCGATTCTAGGCCCTGGCATTTCTCTTTGGTGCATGCGGCGATAACGGCCGAGTTACTGCGTGATCACGTCGCGGCGACCTGACGAAGTATGCGGCACGGTTTGCGTGACGGCTCGTCATGTGCTTCGCCGGGTCGTGGGGTGACACCTGACAAACTAAGTCCGTGCGCGTTGCAGGCCGTGCGGGCGGCGTGTGAGGCTCCCGGAGGACTGGTGAGCGAGTAATCGCAGTGTTCTCTGGAGGGGCCTTGACCGCAGAGCTCGACGGACGGTCGCCGGTGATTCGCCGCGACGGTGAGGGGATTTCCCGGCTCTGGGGAAAGGGGTCGGTGGTCACCACGAAACTCTCCGCCGAGGAGACCGGCGGCGCGCTGGGGATCACGCACTTCAGCGCGGTGATGGGGGAGCGCGCACCGCGCCACACCCACACGCTGGAGGACGAGATCTTCATCGTCGAGGGAGGGGAAGTCGTCCTCACCGTCGGAGAACGCACCGAAATCGTCAACGGCGCAGGCGTGCTGTTTCTTCCGCGTGGTGTGCCGCATTCCTACCTGGTGGAGAGCGAGACCGCCCGTTTCTATGTCATCACCACGCCCGGTGGATTCGAGAGGTTCTTCTCGGAGGCCGGCTATCCGGTTCGGCTGCGAGGTTCGGCACCGGTAGGCGACGCGTGGTCGGCCGACCGCACCGCGGAATTCTCGGAGCGTCTCGGGCTCGGCCTGATCTGGGGCGACTGACCGGTCGGCGATTTCCTGACCTGTAGGGCCGTTCACCGGTTCCTGTACGGCTGTCCAAAAGCTTGCACCGACACAGAAAGAGAACGCGGGTTCCATGAAGAGACGAAGTGTCCTGGCCGGCACGGCCGCCGCGATAGCCGCCACGACCCTGGAGACCGCCCCGGCGGCGACGGCCGCCACCGCCCCCTCGGCCGCTCCCGACGCCGTCACCGTCCTTCCGGGCGACCCCCGCTACGCCGACCTCGTCGTCGGCAACAACTCCCGCTGGGTCGCCCGGCCCGACTCCGTCCGGCTGGTGCGCACCACCGCACAGGTGGTGCGCGCCGTTCAGGAGGCCGTGGACGGCAACAAGCGGATCTCCGTGCGCAGCGGCGGCCACTGCTACGCGGACTTCGTCTTCAACCCCGAGGTCCGGGTGGTCATCGACACCTCCCTGCTCGACACCGTCGCCTACGACGCGAAGCTCAACGCCTTCGAAGTGGGCGCGGGAGCCACGCTGCTCCATGTCTACGACTCCCTCTTCAAGGGCTGGGGCGTCACCATCCCGGGTGGCATGTGCTACTCCGTGGGCGCGGGCGGGCACATCAGCGGCGGCGGCTACGGAATGCTGTCCCGCCGCCACGGCCTGACCGTCGACCACCTCTACGCGGTCGAGGTCGTCGTCGTGGACGCGAACGGCAAGGCCCGCAGCGTGGTGGCCACGCGCGAGGCCGCCGACCCCAACCGCGACCTGTGGTGGGCGCACACCGGTGGTGGCGGCGGCAACTTCGGCGTCATCACCCGGTACTGGTTCCGCAGCCCCGGTGCCACCGGCACCGACCCCGCCGCGCTCCTGCCCAAGCCTCCGAAGGAGGTCCTCGTCAGCGCGCTCGCCCTGCCCTGGAGCGAGCTGGACAAGGACGCCTTCACGTCGCTCGTGCAGAAGTTCGGCGCCTGGCACGAGAAGAACGGCTCCGCCGACTCCGCCGCGGCCTCGCTGTGCAGCTTCCTGATGATGAACCACCAGGCGAACGGCAGCATCGGCCTGCTCACCCAGATCGACGCCACCGTCCCCGACGCCGAGAAGGTGCTCGACGACTTCCTCACCGAGGTCACCTCCTCGCTGTCCGACACGGCCGTGCGCCCGATGTCCGAGCCGGTCGGCGAACTGGGGGCGCTGCCCGACCTGTTCACGCCGCAGCGGCTCCCGTGGCTGCACTCCGTCAAGCTGCTGGGCACCAGCAACCCGACCCTGACCAACCCGACGCTGCGCGGCCATCACAAGTCCGCCTACCTGCGCAAGAACGTCACCACGGCGCAGGCCACGGCGATGTACCGGCACCTGACGCGCACCGACCAGGAGAACCCCTCCTCCATGGTCGTCCTCCTCTCCTACGGCGGGAAGATCAACACCGTGGGTTCCGGGGACACCGTGTCGGCGCAGCGGGACTCGATCTTCAAGGGGCTGTTCCAGAGCTTCTGGTCGAACGCCGACGACGACGCCGCCAACGTCGGCTGGGTGCGCGACGTGTACGGCGAGGTCTTCTCCGCCACCGGGGGCTATCCCGTGCCGGGTGCGGCCACGGACGGCTGTTACATCAACTACCCGGACGCCGACATCACCGACACCAAGGTCAACACCACCGGGGTGCCGTGGTACACGCTCTACTACAAGGGCAACTACCCGCGGCTGCAGCAGATCAAGGCCGCGTACGACCCCAGGAACACCTTCCGGCACTCGCAGTCCATCACCCTTCCCGACCACACGTGAGGCGAGCTGTGCAGCAGCATGACGTCGCCGCGGCCGAGCGGACGCAACCGCCCCGGACGGCCGCCGAAGAGGTACCCGGCAGGAGGAGGGGCGCGGCCTTCGCGCTGCTGGCCTCGGTCCAGTTCGTGCTCATCCTCGCCATGAGCGTCCTCAACGTCGTACTCCCCGACATCCAGCACGAGTTCGGGCTCGACCGAGCGGAACTCGCCCTGCTCTCGGCCTCCTACGGCATGTCGTTCAGCGGACTGCTGCTCCTGGGCGGCCGGCTGTCCGACCTGTACGGGAACCGGCGGATGTTCCTCCTCGGCACCGGGATCTTCGGGGCGAGTTCGGTACTGGCGGCGGTGTCCCCGGGCCTGTGGACCCTGCTGGTGGCCCGCTTCGCCCAGGGCGCCGGTGCCGCACTCGCCGTACCGGCCGCGATGGCGCTGGTCAGCGTCGTACACCCCGAACCCGCGCGGCACGCACGTGCCATGGCGGTCTGGGGCGGGCTCGCGGCCTCCGGCGGGACCGCCGGCATGCTGCTGTCCGGGGTGGTGGCCTCTTCGGACTCCTGGCGCTGGGCGTTCGTCGTGCCCGTCGCGGTGGCGGCGGTGACCCTCGCCGCCGCCCCCCGGCTGGTCCCCGAGGGCGCGGCCCCGCGCGGCGGCCGGCTGGACGTCCTCGGAGCCGTCCTGGTCACTACGGGGATCGCGCTGCTCAGCTACGGCCTGGTGGAGGCACCGGAGCGCGGCTGGACCTCCCCGCTGGCGCTCTCCACCCTGATCGGGGGCGGTGCGCTGCTGCTGGCGTTCGTCATCACCGAGGCGCGGGTGCCCCAGCCGCTCCTGCCGCTGTCGTTCCCCGCCTCCCCCCGCAGGGCCATGGCGCTGCTGGCGGTGTTCCTGGGCGCCGCCGGGATCACCACGATCTTCTTCATGCTCGCGCTGTACTTCCAGGAGGTCAGGGGCTATTCGGCGCTGGAGACGTCGGCGGCGTTCCTGCCCTTCGGCCTGACCCTGGTCGCCGGCGGACTGAGCGTGGGCAGGCTGGTGCACCGCTTCGGGGCGCGCGCGGTGCTGGTCACGGGACTGGTGCTCGCCGGACTGGGGCTGGCGGCGCTGGGCCGGATCGGCACGGACACGCCGTACGTGGGCGCGGTACTGGCCGGGCTGGTGCTCTTTCCCGCCGGGGTGGCGCTGGTGTTCGCCGGATCCACCGTCACCGCGACCACCGACGTCCCGCAGGACCAGGCCGGTCTCGCAGGCGCCGTGGTCAACACCGCGCTGGAGGCCGGACCGGCCATCGGGCTCGCCGTCCTGGTGACCCTGGCCACCGGACGCACCACGGATCTGGTGCACACCGGGGCGAGCGCGGCGTCCGCCCTGACCTCCGGCTACGGCTTCGCCTTCAGCGTCGCGGCCGTGGCCTTCGGCGCCGCCGCGGTCTGCGTGCTCGTCCTGCTGCGCCCCCGCCCGCCCCGGGACAACGGCTGAAGGCCCCGCTCCCTCCGCCCGCCGGACGGAAGGGCCCCGCTCCGCCGGTCGTCCTTCCCGGGCACCCTGATTTCCCATCCGTCACGACATGTACCGAGGAGCACCCCCCATGACCGCCCGTTTCAAGGACAAGGTCGTCATCGTCACCGGGGCCGGAGCCGGCATCGGCCGGGCCAGCGCCAGGGCCTTCGCCCGCGAAGGCGCCACCTTGGTCGCCGCCGGAGCCCGGCCGGAATCCATCGAGGAGACCGTGCGCCTCGTCGAGGAGGACGGCGGCACGGCCGACGCCGTGGTCGCCGACGTCACCCGGCCCGAGGACATGGAACGCCTGGTGCGCACCACGGTGGAGCGCCACGGCGGCCTGCACGTCGCGCACAACAACGCCGGGGTCTTCGGCAAGCCCACCCCGGTCGGCGACCTGGACCTGGCGGCGTGGCAGACCGTGCTGGACGTCAACCTGAACGGCGTCCTGCTCAGCATGCAGCAGGAGATCAGGCACATGCGGGCGCACGGCGGCGGCGTCATCGTCAACACCGCGTCCAACATCGGGTACCACGGGCGCCGCCCCGGCATGGCCGCCTACGCCGCGTCCAAGGCCGCCGTGAGCACCCTCACCCGCGTCGCCGCCCTGGACCACATCAAGGACAACGTGCGCATCAACGCGGTGAGCCCCGGCGCCACGGACACCAGCATGTCGCTGCGCCCCGGGGAGACCGACGCCGATCGCGCGGCCCGGCTGGCCACGACGGTTCCGATCGCCCGCGTCGCGGCGACCGACGAGATCGTCAACGCCGTGCTGTGGCTGGCGTCCGACGAGGCGAGCTTCGTCGTCGGCCACGACCTCGTCGTCGACGGCGGCGTCACCACCTGATCCCGCCCCCCGGGTCCCCTCACCCGATTCGCGGCGTCCCGGTTTCGTGATCCACAGGGTCCCGAAACCGGGACGCCGTGCATTCCAGGAATTCCCGAGCCCGGCCACGTGAATTCGCTCCGACCCGTGGGTTAATTCGTGCCGGCCCGCCGGAACATGACGAAGTAACGGTTCGCTGCTTTACGGAGTTTCCACGGTTCCGCAGAATCGGTGAAAGCAACTCACGAGTTCAGCCGAATAAATCCTTCTGCATCCCATGAGAGGAACCGAGTTGGACAGCGAGCTCGCTTACATCGAATCGCTCCCCGCTCTCCAGCAGCCCGACTGGCGAGGCCGTCCCGAAACGGAGCGGGCGAGGCGGGAACTGAACGCGCTGCCGCCGCTCGTCGAGGCCGCGGACGTGACCCTGCTGCACGACCACCTCGCGACGGTCGCCGAGGGGAACGCCCAGGTCATCCAGGCCGGAGACTGCGCCGAGGACTGGACGGAGAACGGCCGCGTGGACGTCGCCCGCAAGGCCGCGGTGCTCGACCTCCTGGCGGGTGTCATGCGCGTCAGCACGGGCCGCCCCGTGGTCCGCGTGGGCCGGCTCGCCGGTCAGTACGCCAAGCCGCGCTCCAAGCCCACCGAAACCGTCCGGGGTGTCGAACTGCCCGTCTACCGCGGGCACATGGTCAACGATCCGAACCCCGACCCGGTACTGCGCCGGCCCGACCCCCGGCGCCTGCTGACCGGCCACCGGGCCGCGCGCGAGGTCATGGCACACCTGGGCTGGGCCGGCAGCGCCGGACGCGCCCAGGCCCCCGTGTGGACCAGCCACGAGGCCCTCCTCCTCGACTACGAACTGCCCATGCTGCGCCGGCAGGACGACGGCGGCCTCCTGCTCACCTCGACGCACTGGCCGTGGATCGGCGAACGCACCCGGCAGGTGGACGGCGCCCACGTGGCGCTCCTGGCGGCCGTGCGCAACCCGGTGGCCTGCAAGGTGGGGCCGACCATGACCCCGGAGGAACTGCTGCGCCTGTGCGAGCGGCTGGACCCCGGCCGGGTCCCCGGGCGGCTGACGCTCATCGCCCGGATGGGCGCCGGCACGGCACCCCACACGCTCCCCGCCCTGGTCGCCGCCGTCCGCGCCGCCGGTCACCCGGTGATCTGGCTCTCCGACCCGATGCACGGCAACACCGAGTGCGGCCCCGACGGCCTGAAGACGCGTTTCGTGAAGACCCTCGTACGCGAGGTCGAGGAATTCCAGGAATCCGTGGCGTCCGCCGGAGGAATTCCCGGCGGCCTGCACCTGGAAACCACTCCGGACCAGGTCACGGAATGCGTGGCCGACGTCACGCACCTGGATTCCGTCGGAGACAAGTACACCAGCTTCTGCGACCCGCGGCTCAATCCCAGGCAGGCCGTGGAAGTCGCCTCGGCATGGCGTCGCTGAAAGGAGACCTGTTCACCATGCAGGAAAAGATCGCGCTGGTCACGGGAGCCGCGGGCGGAATAGGCGAGGCCGTCGTCCGCACCCTGGGCGAACGCGGGGCCTCGGTGGCCGCCGTGGACAAGGACGCCGCCCGGCTGAGCGAGGTGACCGGGAAACTGGCCGCGGCCGGGCTCCGGGTACGGGCGTTCCCCGCCGACGTCACCACGAGCGCGGCGGCCGAGCGGCTGGTCGCGGACGTCGAGGACGCCCTCGGACCGCTCGACCACCTGGTCAACGGAGCGGGCGTACTGCGCCTGGGCAAGGCCCGGGACCTCACCGACGAGGACTGGGCGGCGACCTTCGCCGTCAACACCACCGGAGTGTTCAACATGTCGCGCGCGGTGGTCGGCCGCATGGTCCCGCGACGCTCCGGTGCCGTCGTCACCATCGCCTCCAACGCGGCCGGCACGGCCCGCGTGGACATGGCCGCGTACGCGGCCTCCAAGGCTGCCGCGACCATGTTCACCAAGTGCCTCGGCCTGGAGGTCGCCCGGTACGGCATCCGGTGCAACGTGGTCGCGCCCGGCTCCACCGAGACGCCGATGCTCACCTCCATGTGGAAGGACGACCACGGGCGCACCGCGACCCTCGACGGATCGCCCGACGCCTACCGGGTCGGCATCCCGCTCGGCAAGCTGGCCCGTCCCTCGGACGTGGCCGAGGCGGTGGCGTTCCTCCTCTCGGACCAGGCCGCGCACATCACGATGCACGACCTCACCGTCGACGGCGGCGCGAGTCTCGGCGTCTGACCGCCCATCGGCTCATCGGCTCATCGCCCGCCGCCCCATCGACTCATCGGCATATCGGCACATCGGCACATCGATACGAGGAAGGCCATGCCAGGCATACCCCCCATCCAGCCCTATCCGCTGCCCCGGGCCGACGACCTGCCCGCCAACACGGCGGCATGGAAGGCCGATCCGGACCGCGCGGTCCTGCTCGTCCACGACATGCAGCGGTACTTCCTCCGGCAGTTCCCCGAGGACCGGGCTCCGGGCGCCGGCCTCGTGCGGAACGCGACCCGGCTCCGCGAACAGGCGGTCGCCTCCGGCATGCCCGTCGCGTACACCGCGCAGCCCGGTGGCATGACCGACGAACAGCGCGGGCTGCTCAAGGACTTCTGGGGACCGGGCATGCGCGTCGCCCCCGCCGACCGGGAGATCGTGGCGCCCCTCGCCCCGGGACCGGAGGACTGGGTGCTCACCAAGTGGCGCTACAGCGCGTTCTTCCGGTCCGACCTGCTGGACCGGATGCGCGCCCACGGACGCGACCAGCTCGTCCTCTGCGGCGTGTACGCGCACATCGGCGTCCTGTCCACCGCGGTGGAGGCCTTCACCAACGACATCGAGACGTTCCTGGTGGCCGACGCCGTTGCCGACTTCGACGAGGCGTACCACCGGCTGGCCCTCGACTACGCCGCCGAGCGCTGTGCCCTCGTCACCACGACGACGCGGGTGATCGAGGAGCTCGGCCGATGAACGAGCCGTCCCGCGCGTCGGTGAACGAGCCGACCGACGAGGAGACCCCCCGTATGGCACCCGACCCGCTCGACCGGATCCTCGGGCCGCGGCCGCCCGCCTTCGCGCTGCTGCACCGTCCCGAAGCCGGCGGCGCGGACACCCTGGAGGTCCTGTCGGGCACCGCGTCGACGGTGGACACCGTGGCCCGGATACCCCTCGGCGAGGCACCCGATCCGGACGCCGGGGCCCGCCACGAGGTCCTGACGCTGATCCCCTACCGCCAGGTCGCCGAGCGCGGCTACGCCTGCGCCGACGACGGCGAACCGCTCATCGCGATCACCGTCGCGGAGCAGACCTCCGTCCCGCTGGGCGACGCCCTGCGGCGGCTGCCGGACGGGCCGGTGGTGCTCAGCGGCGGCGCCTTCGACCTGGACGACGACGAATACGCCGGCATCGTCCGCAAGGTGATCACGGACGAGATCGGCACGGGCGAGGGGGCGAACTTCGTCATCAAGCGGTCGTTCGTCGCCGACATCACCGGCTACACCGTGCACAGCGCCCTGGCGTTCTTCCGGCGGCTGCTGGAGCGGGAGCAGGGCGCGTACTGGACGTTCGTCGTGCACACCGGCGACCGCACCTTCGTCGGCGCCTCCCCCGAGCGGCACGTGAGCCTGCGGGCCGGCCGCGCCGTGATGAACCCGATCAGCGGCACCTACCGCTACCCGCCCTCCGGGCCCACCCTGGCGGGGGTGATGGACTTCCTCGCCGACCGCAAGGAGACCGACGAGCTGTACATGGTCGTCGACGAGGAGCTCAAGATGATGGCCCGCGTCTGCGACCCCGCTCCGCGGGTCGTGGGGCCGTATCTGAAGGAGATGGCGCGGCTCGCCCACACCGAGTACTTCATCGAGGGCGCGAGCGACCACGATCCCCGCACCATCCTGCGGGAGACCCTGTTCGCCCCGACGGTGACGGGCAGCCCGCTGGAGAGCGCCTGCCGGGTGATCAACCGGTACGAGCCCCGCGGGCGCGGCTACTACAGCGGCGTGGCCGCCCTGATCGGGCAGGACGAGCAGGGACGGCGCACGCTCGACTCCGCGATCCTCATCCGCACCGCCGACATCGACGACACGGGCCGGCTGAGCATCGGCGTCGGTGCCACCCTGGTACGGCACTCCGACCCCGGCTCGGAGGTCGACGAGACCCGGGCCAAGGCGGCCGGCCTCCTCGCCGCCCTGGGCGCCGAGGACCCCACGCGCCTCGCCGACCACCCGCGGGTACGCCAGGCCCTCGGCCGGCGCAACGACTCGATCGCCGGGTTCTGGATCGGCGAGCGCGCCCACCGGGCCGGCCCCAGGCCCGAACTGGCCGGCCGCCGGGTCCTCGTGGTGGACGCGGAGGACGCCTTCACCTCCATGATCGGCCATCAGCTGCGGGCCATGGGGCTGAAGCCGACCGTGCGCCGCTTCGACGAGCCGTACTCCTTCGACGGCCACGAACTCGTCGTCATGGGCCCGGGCCCCGGTGATCCGCGCGACACCCGGCACCCCAAGATCGCACACCTGCGGTCCGCGATCCGCACGCTGCTGGACCAGCGCCGGCCCTTCCTCGCCGTCTGCCTGAGCCATCAGGTGCTCAGCACCCTGCTCGGCCTGGAACTGGTGCGCCGGCCGGTGCCCAACCAGGGGGTCCAGCGGGAGATCGACCTGTTCGGGGCCCGGGAACGGGTCGGCTTCTACAACACGTTCGCCGCCCGCGGCACACAGGACGAGTTCGAGGTTCCCGGCACCGGGATCGTCGAGGCGAGCCGGGACGGCGCCACCGAGGAGATCCACGCGCTGCGCGGGCCGGGTTTCGCCTCCATGCAGTTCCACGCCGAGTCCGTGCTCACCCAGGACGGCGTACGCATCGTCGGGGACGCGCTCGAGGGGGTGCTGCGCACGTGCACGTGGTGATCGCCTGGTGGGACCTCGACCGGTCCGCGCAGACCATCGCCTCGCTCCGCGACTTCCTGCGCGACGAGGCGGTGGACCGTTTCTCCCGGGTACCGGGGCTGCGCCTGAAGGTGTGGATCTCTGACGAGCGCACCAACCGGTGGGGCGCCGTCCTCCTGTGGGAATCGGCGCGGGCCGCGGCCGCGCCCCTGCCGGCCCGGGCCGCCGAACTCATCGGATACCCGCCCACCGAACGGCACGCCTTCGACGTCGAGGCCACGACGGAGGGCGCCTACGACACCGTCCGACTGGCCCGCCTGGGCCTCGCCTTCGCCGGCTGAGCCCACGCTGCCGTCGCGACCGCGACGGATCCTTCCCCCGGTCTTTCGACCAGCTTCCCCACAACGACAAGGATGACGATGAAGGTACTCATTGCCGGGGGCGGTATCGGCGGCCTCGCGGCGGCGCTGAGCATCGCGCGCCACCACCGGGTCGTCGTACTGGAACGAAGGGACACCTTCGGCGAACTGGGCGCGGGCATCCAGCTGGGCCCGAACGCCTTCCACGCCCTGGACAGTCTCGGCGTCGGCGCAGCGGCCCGTCGACAGGCGGTGTACACCGACGAGTTGCGGTTCATGGACGGCACCACCGGACAGCGGGTCGCGAGCATGCCGCTCACCAGCGCGTACCGCACCCGCTTCGGCAACCCCTACGCCGTCGTGCACCGCGGCGACCTCTACCAGACGCTCCTGGACGGCTGCGCAGCCGAGCGGAACATCACGCTCCACACCAACTGCTCCGTGACCCGGTACGAACAGGACCCGGACAGCGTCACGGCGATCACCGACACCGGCCTGCGTTTCACCGGCTCCGCGCTCGTCGGCGCCGACGGCATCCGCTCCGCCGTGCGCGGCCAACTCGTCGGAGACGGTGCGCCACGCGTGTCCGGCCACACGATCTACCGGTCCGTCATCCCCATGGAGCGGGTCCCGCGGGAACTGCGCTGGAACACCGTCACCGTGTGGGCGGGCCCCAAGTGGCACTTCGTCCACTACCCCATCGGCAGCGGGAAGTTCCTCAACCTGGCGGTCACCCGCGACGACGGCGCCCGGGACGTCGTGGTCGGCAGGCCCGCGGAACGGACGCACGTCCTGTCGGAGTTCCCCGAGCTGAGCGACACCGCCCGGCAGCTGCTGGAACTGGGGGCCGACTGGAAGGAGTGGGTCCTGTGCGACCGCGACCCGGTCGCACGCTGGACGGACGGCCGCGTCACCCTCCTCGGCGACGCCGCGCACCCCATGCTCCAGTACGCGGCCCAGGGCGCCTGCATGGCCCTCGAGGACGCCGTCCTCATCGGCCGGCTCCTCGCGGACGCGGACGGGGACGGGGACGGGGACGTCCCGCAACGCCTGGAGAAGTACAACGCCGAGCGGTACGACCGTGCCGCCAGGGCCCAGTTGGTGTCCCGGGCCATCGGCGAACAGCTCTACCACCCGGCCGGAGACGCCGCTGCCGCCCGCAACACCATGCTGTCCACCCTCACGGTCGACGAACTGTACGACAAGGTCGAGTGGTTGCACGGGGCGCGCATCGGCGAACCCGCATGCGCCGCGCCGCCGGTGTGCCGACTGCCGTGAGCGTGGCGGGCGCGGCGCGTCTGGGGCAGCCGGCGGCGGCTCAGCGCGGGCTCTCGACCACCGAGAAGACCGCGCCCTCCGGATCGGCCACCGTCGCGACCCGCCCGTGTGCGCTGTCCCGGGCCGGCTTCAGCACCTGCCCGCCCAGCTCGGCGGCCTCCCGCAGGGTCGCGTCCGCGTCGGCCACCTCGAAGTACGTCAGCCAGTGCGGCCCGCGGTCCCGGGACACCGAGAGGCCGACGCCGTGGATGCCGGCCACCGGGCGGCCCCCGACGTGCAGGGTCACGTAGTCGAAGTCGGCGGAGACCACCGGCTCCTCCTCGTAACCGAACACCGTCCCGTAGAACTTGGCGACGTTCGACGTCTCGAAGGTGAGCAGCTCGTCCCAGACCGGTGTCCCCGGGACGCCGGTCAGGGACGTGCCCGGATGGGCCGATCCCTGCCAGATGCCGAACACCGCGCCCGAGGGGTCGGAGGCGATCGCCAGCCGCCCGGCCTCGGCCGCGTCCAGCGGGCCGACGCCCACCGTGCCGCCGCACAGCCGGGCCGTCTCGGCCGTCAGGTCCACGTCGTCCGAGGCGAAGTACGGCGTCCACGCGATCGGCAGATGCAGGTCCGGCGACAGCTGCCCGATCCCCGCGACCTCCTGCCCGTCGAGCAGCGCCCGGACATACGGCCCGAGCTGCTGGGGGCCGGGCTCGAACTCCCAGCCGAACAGGGTTCCGTAGAACTCCTCGGTCGCGGTCAAGCCGTGCACCATCAGACTCACCCAGCAGGGGGTGCCGGGCGCGCGCCGAGCGTGTGTACCGCCGTTCGGGCCGGCCGATCCCCGTACCTCGGTCATCGTCACTCTCTCCTCGGCCCCTCGCGGTGGCCATGTCGCTTCCGCTCTCCGGACCGGCTGTGCGGCAGCCGCGGGCACGCCCCGTGCCGATGCCCGCACCCTCCGTGGCGCTGCGCGTCCACGGCTGTGGGCCGGCTCCGCCGCGAGGATGCCTGGTCTGCCGTTTCTCGCCCGTTTCCGGTCGACTGCCGGCGGGTGTCCATCAGCTGTACAGCATGTGCCCCATCCCGTACGCCCGGTGATCGAGCCTGTCCGGCCGAGCAGAGTAGTCGTACCTGGACGATGCGGCCACCCCTGGCGTAAGGATGGGGCCATGGAAGCCATCATCACCGCAACCGGACTCGCCGACGCCCTGACCGGGCCGACCCCGCCCGTTCTGCTGGACGTCCGCTGGCAGCTGACCCCGCCCGGCACCCCGCCCTTCGACGGCCGGGCGGCCTATGCGGCCGGGCATCTGCCGGGCGCCGTCTACGTGCACCTGGACGGCGAACTCGCCTCGCCGCCCGGCGCGAACGGCCGGCATCCGCTGCCCGACCTGGCGGTCTTCGCAGCGGCGATGCGCCGCGCCGGGGTGTCGGCGGGCCGCCCGGTCGTGGTGTACGACGGCGGACAGGGCTGGGCGGCGGCGCGCGCCTGGTGGCTGCTGCGCTGGACGGGTCACCCGGACGTGCGGGTCCTCGACGGCGGGTTGCCGTCCTGGACCGGCCCTCTGTCGACCGACGTCACCGAGCCGGCCGAGGGTGACTTCGAACCGGTCCCGGGTGCGGGGGAGTTGCTCGACGCGGACGGGGCGGCGGCGCTGGCTCGCTCGGGTGTGCTGTTCGACGCCCGTGCGGGGGAGCGGTACCGGGGCGACGTGGAGCCGATCGACCGGGTCGGCGGCCACATCCCGGGCGCCGTGTCGGCGCCGACCACCGAGAACGTCGGCCCGGACGGCCGGTTCCGGCCCGCGGCCGAACTCCGTGACCGCTTCAAGGGCCTGGGCGCCTCGGAGGGGACCGAGGTGGGCGTGTACTGCGGCTCGGGCGTCTCCGGTGCCCACGAGGTGCTGGCGCTGGCCGTCGCGGGCATTCCGGCGGCGCTGTACGTGGGTTCGTGGTCGGAGTGGTCCGCCGACCCGTCCCGCCCGGTGGCGGTCGGTCCCGACCCGCAGTAGCCCAGCGGAAGGAGGGGGCACGCACGCGTGCCCCCTCCGCCTGCCTCGGTCTCCTGCTCCTACTCCTGCTTCTTGCGCCGCGTCCCGAAGACGATCTCGTCCCAGCTCGGCACCGCGGCCCGGCGGCCGGGCCGGACGCCGTCGGCCTCGGCCTGGCGGTCGGTGGCACCGATCAGCCGGTCGCGATGGCTGCCGACGGAGCGGGGCATGAGGACGTCCGCGTAGGCGGAGCCGGCCGAGGCCGCCGGTGCCGGGGGCTCTTCCGTGACCGGTTCCGCGACGGGCTCCTCCGTGACCTCCACCGGGCGCTCCGGGACCACCATGTCACCCCGGAAGCTCGGCACCGCCTCCAGCAGGCTGGTCAGCGAGTCGCGTTCGCCGGTCGTCTCCTCAACCGGTTCGGACGACTGCGCGGGCAGGCTCGGCCGCTCGCGGTCGCGGTCCCCGGAACGGTCCAGCGGACGGTCGCGCGGCAGCCGCGCGATGCGCGGCACGAACGGAAAGCTGGGCTCCGGTACGGCGAGGTCGTCGGACTCGCCGATCAGCGAGCGCGCCTCGTCGTCGACCGCCTGGACGAGCCGCCGCGGCGGGTCGTAGGTCCAGCTCGCCGAGTGCGGTTCGCCCGCGACCCGGTAGACGAGCAGGACCTCCCAGGTGCCGTCGTCGCGGCGCCAGGAGTCCCACTGCACGGTGTCCTTCTCGGCGCCGCGCAGTACCAGCCGCTCCTGCACGGCCTCGCCGAGCAGTGGCCCGGAGTTCTCGCCGGGCCTGCGGACCGGCGTCTTGCGGGCCCGCTCGGCCATGAAGGCGCGCTCGGCCAGTACCGGACCCTCGAAGCGCCGCACCCGGTCGACGGGGATCCCGGCGAGCTGCGCGACCTCTTCGGCCGTCGCGCCCGCTCGTATCCGCGCCTGGATGTCTCGGGGCCGGAGATGGCTCTCGACCTCGATCTCGATCTGGCCGAGCCGGGGCCGGTCGCCGCGTACGGCGGCACGGAGCCGTTCGTCGATCGGAAGGGTGTACTCCGTTGAGTCGGCAGCCTTGAGCACCAGCCGTGTGCCGTCATTGGAGACGGCCACGACACGCAGTTCGGGCATGGGGACCTCCCGGGTGGTGCCTGCCGACGTCACGTGCGTCGCTGCTTCCGCTAGTCGAGTGTGGCCTGCCCGGGTGCAGCCTGCCACAACCTTGCCGAGTTGCCCGGCGTGTCGGGCGCGGGCCCTGCACCGCCGTTATGGCACGGTTACCTATTCGCAACGCTAAGTGACCAACTCCGTCACCCTGTGCAACTAGCCCCCTCCCGGCGGTCCTGCAAGGCCTCGGACGCCCTGGCGGGAGACCGGACCCAGGGCTCGCAACAGTACTCCATTCGGGCCACGTGCGTGGATTGGCGCGCCGCTCAACTTCTGGCAACAACCGCCCCCCGGCCGTTGTTTGCCCGTATCGGGCGATCTTGAACGTGGCGTACTTCACGCAATCCTCAGAAACGGAACTAATGGTTTCGTCCGTACGTCCCTTTCTTTTGCAGTCGGTCGAACAAGTGCGGGAAAGGCAGGCAAGGTTCGGGAATGCGTGAAAGGCCCGGTTCCGGTGACGAGACCAGTACGGGGGAGGAGGTGAAGGGAAGTTCGAAGCAGATCGACCTCAGCGTCCCCCAGGTCGCGGGCAGTGCGGTGGCCGCGGTGGTGGCCGCCGAACTCGCGTCCAGCTTCGGGGTGTACGGGACGATCCTCGGCGCCGGAGTCGTCAGCGTGATCGCCACCTGCGGCGGCTCGGTGTTCCAGCACTTCTTCAGGCGCACCGGCGAACAGTTCCGCGACGCGACGGTGACCGGGGCCAGAACGCCGCGCCCCCAAGAGCAAGCGCCCCCGGCCTCCGGCCGGTTCGGCGAGGGCACCGTCTACCGCGCCCGGCTCCGGACCCGGCGCCGCCCGCTGGTCGCGGCCGCTCTGGTGTTCACGGTGACCATGGCCGGCATCACGGCCTGCGAACTGGTCTCCGGCAACACCTTCGGCGGCGGCGCCGGTACGACGGTCGGCAGCGCGGTCACCGGCCACACCACGTCGTCGGGGCCGTCGGGGCCGTCGGGCTCGCCGGGCTCCTCCGACGCCAAGAACTCCCCGGGCTCCTCGGGTTCCTCCGGCGCGGACTCCGGCGAGGGTGCGGCCACTTCGCCCACTCCGTCGCCGTCGCCGTCCTGGGCGGCGACCCGTGCGCCCGGGAGCGAGGGGACCGCCGCACCGTCGCCGAGCGGGTCCGTGAGCGGGGAGCCGAGCACGGCCCCCACGCCCGACGGGTCCTCGGCTACTGCCCCAGAACCCTCCGCAGGTAGTCGTTCTGGAACAGCCGATCGGGATCGAGCCGGTCGCGCAGCGCCGTGAACTCGCCGAAGCGCGGGTAGACCCCGGCGAAGTAGTCCGCGTCCCGGGTGTGCACCTTGCCCCAGTGCGGGCGGCCCTCGTGCGCGGTGAAGATGCGTTCGGCGGCGGTGAAGTACGCCTGGTACGGCGTGCCCCGGAACATGTGCACGGCGACGTAGGCGCTGTCCCGGGCGGACGCGGTGGACAGCGCGATGTCGTCGGCCGGGGCGGTGCGGACCTCGACCGGGAAGTTGATCCTGAGATCCGAGCGGTCGACCATCGCCCTCAGTTCCCGCAGCGTGTCCACCAAAGCCTCGCGCGGGACGGCGTACTCCATCTCCACGAAGCGCACCCGGCGCGGGGACGTGAAGACCTTGTAGGGGATGTCCGTGTAGGTCCGCGCGGACAGCGCCGTGCTGGAGATCCGGGCGATCGCCGGTACGACGGCGGGCGCCGCACGGCCGACCAACTGGGCCGCGTGGAAGACGCCGTTGGAGAGGAACTCGTCCTCGAACCAGCCGGCCAGCTGCCCCACCGGCTGCGGCGGCCCCGCGCTGCGGTTGTTGCGCTTGGTGTTGGTGTTGCCGGTGTGCGGGAACCAGTAGAACTCGAAGTGCTCGTTCTCGGCGTGGAGCTGGTCGAACTCGGCGAGCACCCGGTCCAGCGGCATCGGCTCCTCACGCGCGGTGAGCAGGAAGACCGGCTCCACCCCGAACGTGATCGCGGTGACGATGCCCAGCGCGCCGAGCCCGACCCGCGCGGCCGCGAAGACCTCCGGATTCTCCTTCTCGGAACAGGTGAGCACCGAGCCGTCCGCGGTGACCAGTTCGAGTTCCCTGATCTGCGCGGCCAGCGACGCCGACTCGCGGCCGGTGCCGTGGGTGCCGGTGCTGGTGGCCCCGGAGACCGTCTGCTCCATGATGTCGCCCATGTTGGTCAGCGACAGGCCCTCACGGGCCAGGGCCACATTGAGCCTCTTGAGCGGGGTGCCGGCCTCGACCGTGACGGTCATGGCCTTACGGTCGATGTCGCGTATGCCGGTCAGCAGCTGAGGGCGGACCGAGACGCCGTCGGTCGCGGCGATCGAGGTGAAGGAGTGGCCGCTGCCGACCGCCTTCACCTTCAGGCCGTCCTCGGCCGCCTGCCGTACGGCCGCCGCCAGCTCGTCCACGGAGGCGGGCATGACCTCCCGCGCGGGGCGGACGGTGACGTTCCCTCCCCAGTTACGCCACGTGCCGCTCTTCCCGCTCGCTGTACTGCTCAACGGTGCCTCCCCGACCCGTGACCGGCCTGCTGAGCCGGCGGTACCCGAGGAAACCGACCGCGACCGCGACGGCCCCGGACACGGCCGGAACCCCGTACCCGGCACGGGCGCCGGCCGCGTCGATCACCCAGCCGGCGACCGAGGAGCCGAGCGCCACCCCGACCGCGAGGCCGGTGCTCACCCAGGTCATGCCCTCGGTGAGCTTCGCGCGAGGTACGTGCTTTTCGATGAGGGACATCGTCGTGATCATCGTCGGTGCGATGGACAGGCCCGCAACGAACAGCGCCACGGCCAGAAGCGGCAAGTTTCCGACCAGTAGGAGGGGGATCATACTCACGGCCATCGCGCATATGCCCAGCAGCCACCTGCGTTCCGGCCTCCCCGCGAACCTCATGAGCCCGAAGACCGCTCCGGCCACGCAGGAACCCGCCGCGTACAGCGCCAGGACGACGCTGGAGGCGCCCTTGTGGCCGCGTTCGTCGGCGAAGGCGACGGTCACCACGTCCACGGCCCCGAAGATCGCCCCGGTGGCCACGAAGGTCGCCACCAGCACCTGGAGGCCGGGCGCCCGCAGCGCCGAACCGCCGCCGTGGTGCCCGCGCGGGTGCGGCGCGGGCTCGGTGGCCCGCTGGGCGGTCAGCCAGAAGACGCCGGCGGCGAGGAAACCGGCGGCCAGCAGCGGGCCCGCCTCCGGGAACCAGGTCGTGGACAGGCCGATGGAGAGGATCGGCCCGAAGATGAAGCAGACCTCGTCGACGACCGACTCGAACGAGTAGGCGGTGTGCAGCTGCGGGGTGCCCCGGTAGAGGGCGGCCCAGCGGGCCCGGATCATCGCGCCCAGGCTCGGCACCGCGCCGATCCCGGCGGCGCACACGAACAGCACCCAGTCCGGCCACCCGTAGTGCGCCGCGAACAGCAGCCCGGCCGCCGCCGCGAGCGCGAGCAGGGTCGCGGGGCGCAGGACGCGGCGCTGGCCGTGCAGGTCGACCAGCCGGGACACCTGCGGCCCGATCGCCGCCGCGGACAGCGCGATGGTGGCCGACAGCGCGCCCGCGAGCCCGTACCGCCCGCTGAGCTGGGAGATCATGGTCACCACGCCGATGCCCATCATGGACAGCGGCATCCGGCCGACGAAGCCCGCGGCGGAGAAGCCCTTGCTGCCGGGGGCGGCGAACAGAGCACGGTAGGGGCTGGGCACGGGAATCTCCGACGGCTGAGCTGAGTAAGGCGCGATTGCGGCTGATACAGCTTACGAGTGAGGTCACCCGGATGCACCCGCCGAGTGCCGGGGATAAACCTCCCGAATCCGACTCTTCACGCTCCTGTTTCCGGGCCTTCAGTGCCGGGTGGCAGGATCGGCTCATGTCAGACGCGCTCGATGCCACCCCCTACGACGCCCTGCTCCTGCTCTCCTTCGGCGGCCCGGAAGGCCCGGACGACGTGGTCCCGTTCCTGGAGAACGTGACGCGCGGGCGCGGTATCCCGAAGGAACGCCTCAAGGAAGTCGGGCAGCACTACTTCCTGTTCGGCGGGGTCAGCCCGATCAACGACCAGAACCGCGCCCTGCTGGACGCCCTGCGCAAGGACTTCGCCGAGCACGGCCTGGACCTGCCGATCTACTGGGGCAACCGCAACTGGGCGCCGTACCTGACGGACACCCTGCGCGAGATGGTCGCCGACGGCCGCCGCCGCATCCTGGTGCTCGCCACCAGCGCCTACGCCTCCTACTCGGGCTGCCGGCAGTACCGCGAGAACCTGGCGGACTCGCTGGCCGCGCTGGCGGCCGAGGGCCTCGAACCGCCCAGGATCGACAAGCTGCGGCACTACTTCAACCACCCCGGCTTCCTCGACCCGATGATCGACGGAGTGCTGGCATCCCTCGCCGACCTCCCCGAGGGCGTCCGCGCGGGCGCCCACATCGCCTTCACCACGCACTCCGTCCCGACCGCCGCCGCCGACACCTCCGGCCCGGTGGAGGCGCACGGCGAGGGCGGCGCGTACGTCGAGGAGCACCTGGACGTGGCCGAGCTGATCGCCACCGCGGTCCGCGAGCGCACCGGCGTCGACCACCCCTGGCGGCTCGTCTACCAGTCCCGTTCCGGCGCCCCCCAGATCCCGTGGCTGGAGCCGGACATCTGCGACCACCTGGAGGCGCTGCACGGCGCCGGGGTCCCGGCCGTCGTCATGGCACCCATCGGCTTCGTCTCCGACCACATGGAGGTCCTCTACGACCTCGACACGGAGGCCACGGCCAAGGCCGCGGAGCTGGGCCTTCCGGTACGGCGGTCCGCGACCGTCGGGGACGACCCGCGGTTCGCCGCCGCGATCCGCGAGCTGGTCCTGGAGCGCGCCGCCAAGGAGAGCGGGCGTGAGGTCACGCCGTGCGCCCTGGGCGCGCTCGGCGCGAGCCACGACGTCTGCCCGGTCGGCTGCTGCCCGGCCCGCGCCCCCCGCCCGGCCGCGGCCGGTGCCGACAGCCCCTACGCGTGAGGAACCCCGTGACCGACGCCCTGCACACGGACCTGCTGGACCTCGCCCGGGAGGCGGCCGCCCGTGCGGGCAGGCTGCTGCGGGACGGCCGCCCGGCCGACCTCGCCGTGGCCCGGACCAAGTCCAGCCCGATCGACGTCGTGACCGAGATGGACATCGCGGCGGAGAAGCTGATCACCGACCTGATCGCCGGTCGCCGTCCCGACGACGGCTTCCTCGGCGAGGAGGGCGCGTCGACGCAGGGCACGAGCGGCGTGCGCTGGGTGATCGACCCCCTCGACGGCACGGTCAACTACCTGTACGGGCTGCCGACCTGGGCGGTCTCCATCGCCGCCGAGCAGGACGGGGAGACGGTGGTCGGCGTCGTGGCGGCCCCGATGCGCGGCGAGACGTACCACGCGGTGCGCGGCGGCGGGGCCTGGGCGACCGGGGCCTGGGAGGGCGAGCGCGAGCTGCGCTGCCGCCCGGCACCGCCGCTGGACCAGGCGCTGGTGTCGACCGGCTTCAACTACGTCACCGCCGTCCGCACCCACCAGGCCGAGGTCGCGGCCCGGCTGATCCCGCTGCTCCGCGACGTCCGGCGCAGCGGGTCGGCGGCGATCGACCTGTGCGACCTTGCCTGCGGCCGGCTGGACGGGTACTACGAGCGCGGGCTGAACGCGTGGGACTGGGGGGCCGGGGACCTGATCGCCCGCGAGGCCGGCGCCCGCACCGGTGGACGCCCCGGAGCGCCCCTCTCCCGCGACCTGACGGTCGCCGGCCCCCCCGGCGTCTTCGAGCCCCTCCAGCGCCTCCTGGAGGACTTCGGAGCATGGCACGACTGAGCCACGCCGCACGCCCGGACGGAGGGGGTTCCGGACCGCCGGTCACCGCCGCGCCGGCCGAGCGCCGGTGCGGCGGGCGGCGGTCGCCGGTGGTGGAGCCGATTCGGCGATGGGGGAGCCGGCAGGAGTACGTGGTGGGGTGGGCGGGCCCCGCCGGTCACGGCCGTGACGGCTGAGCGCCGTTGGCGGGAAGAGATCGGCGGGGGAGCCCGGTCGGGCAGTGGGCCCGCAAGGGCGGTCGCCGGCGTGGACGGGCCGGGGCTCCGGGCGCCGTGCGGACACCTCTCCGCGGTCTCCCCGGGAGCTTCGAAACCCTGCTCGGAGATCGGGTGCCGTCGTACCGAGCACCGGCGTGCTGCCGCGAAAAAGATCTCGTCCCTGCCGCCGACAGGAATCGAACGCGGTAGCGGGGGAAGGGATCAGGTACGAGCAGGGCCCCGGCGCTGGATTCGCCGGGGCCCTGTTCTCGTGGTGCGGTGTTGCGGGTCTGTCAGACGCTGGTCGCGCCGACTTCCACACCGTGTTCGGCTGCGAGGCGGCGCAGGTCGTCGAGCTCGGCCTGCTCCACTTCGACGAGGAAGTCGTCACCCTCGTCACGAGCCCGGGTGATGTCGGACTCGGTCGCCTTTATGCGCTGCAGAAGTCCTGCGGTGAATGCGTCCATGCTGCGCCCCCTCGTCCTGGGTCGTGGGTCGGTGGCACGGGGGTGTGCCGTTCGGGAGGGGCGATCACGTCTCTCGCGGGTGCCCAGCGCTGCCCTGCTGGGCGGCGACGGTGCCGGACACCCCCATCGTCCACTCTGCTGTAGCGGCGGTGTACGTACCGCATGGTGCTGCGGCACATGCAGAGCGTGATCGCGGGGTGTACATGCCGTCCTCCCCCCGCTCCTCTCCGTGGAAACCTCAACCGCAGGAGAAAATCCCGCATTCCCGCCCGGCGGCCTCGGATCCGGCTGCCCGGGCCCCTGTCTTACTGCCGACTTATGGCCGAAAAGGGCAGGATGGAGGTCACACATCCCATGAAGACCCCTGCCCGGGTGCGCCGGTGCGCGCTACGCGGGTGGACAGCGGAAGGACAAGCGACGTGCGCGTACTCGTCGTCGAGGACGAGCAACTGCTCGCCGATGCGGTGGCCACCGGACTGCGCCGGGAGGCCATGGCCGTCGACGTCGTGTACGACGGTGCGGCCGCCCTGGAGCGCATCGGCGTCAACGACTACGACGTGGTCGTCCTCGACCGCGACCTCCCCCTCGTGCACGGCGACGACGTCTGCCGCAAGATCGTCGAGCTCGGCATGGCCACCCGCGTGCTGATGCTGACCGCCTCCGGCGACGTCAGCGACCGCGTCGAGGGACTGGAGATCGGCGCCGACGACTATCTCCCCAAGCCCTTCGCGTTCAGCGAGCTCATCGCGCGCGTGCGCGCCCTGGGCCGCCGTACCAGCGTGCCGCTGCCGCCCGTCCTGGAGCGCGCCGGCATCAAGCTCGACCCGAACCGCCGCGAGGTCTTCCGCGACGGCAAGGAGGTCCAGCTCGCGCCGAAGGAGTTCGCGGTGCTGGAGGTGCTGATGCGCAGCGAGGGCGCCGTGGTCTCGGCCGAGCAGCTCCTGGAGAAGGCGTGGGACGAGAACACCGACCCCTTCACCAACGTCGTGCGCGTGACCGTGATGACCCTGCGCCGCAAGCTGGGCGAGCCCCCGGTGATCGTCACCGTCCCCGGCTCGGGTTACCGGATCTGATGACCGTGGCCGCCACTCCCGCACCCCCGCAGGCACCCCCCAAGCCCACCTGGGACCCCAGGCGGCCGCAGCCCGTCCTGCCGTGGCTGCGCCCGACCATCCGCATACGGCTCACCCTGCTGTACGGCGGCATGTTCCTGATCGCCGGCATCCTGCTGCTGTCGATCATCTACCTGCTCGCCGCCCAGGCGATCAGCACCGGCAACCAGCCGCTGTTCAAAATCGTCGGCTTCGACAAACTGTCGGTCTCCAGCGACAACTGCCCCGCGATCAACATGGCAGGCGGCACGTCCAGCACCGTGTCGCTGGGAGACTTCAACAACGCGATCGCCCAGTGCGTGGACCACCAGCGCCAGGCGGCCCTGGACAACCTCCTCAGCCGCTCGCTCCTCGCCCTGCTGGGCCTGGCCGTGATCGCCTTCGCGTTCGGCTACGCGATGGCCGGCCGCGTGCTCTCCCCGCTCGGCCGGATCACCCGCACCGCCCGTGCGGTGGCCGGCTCGGACCTGTCCCGCCGGATCGAGCTGGACGGCCCGGACGACGAACTCAAGGAACTCGCGGACACCTTCGACGACATGCTGGAGCGGTTGCAGCGGGCCTTCACCGCCCAGCAGCGCTTCGTCGGCAACGCCTCGCACGAGCTGCGCACGCCCCTGGCGATCAACCGCACGCTCCTGGAGGTGCATCTCTCGGACCCGGGCGCGCCCGTGGAGCTGCAGCAGCTCGGCAAGACGCTGCTGGCCACCAACGAGCGCAGCGAGCAGCTCGTGGAGGGCCTGCTGCTGCTCGCCCGCAGCGACAACCAGATCGTCGAGCGCAAGCCGGTCGACCTGGCCGAGGTGGCCTCCCAGGCCGTCGACCAGGTGCACGCCGAGGCGGAGGCCAAGGGCGTGACGATCCGGGGCGCACGGAAACCGGCCGTGGTCCAGGGCAACGGTGTGCTGCTGGAGCGGATCGCCCTGAACCTGCTGCAGAACGCGGTGCGCTACAACGTGCCCGAAGACGGCTGGGTGGAGGTGAACACCGAGATCCAGCACGGGCAGGCGGTGCTCTACGTCGCGAACACCGGGCCGGTGGTCCCGGCCTACGAGATCGACAACCTCTTCGAGCCCTTCAGACGGCTCCGTACCGAGCGGACGGGCAGCGACAAGGGCGTGGGCCTCGGCCTGTCCATCGTGCGGTCCGTGGCCCGGGCGCACGGCGGGCACATCGTGGCCCAGCCCCGGGAGGGCGGCGGGCTCGTGATGCGGGTCACGTTGCCGATCTGACGCCGTTACAAGATCGCGACACACGCGGGGGATGTTCGCTTTGCGCTGAATTTTCCGGCGGCGCGGCACATTCCCCTCTGTGTGATCGATCACAAGGGCGGTTTTCCGGCCATCTACTCTCTGTGATCATGGCCGGGGGAATAAAGCCGGGAAAATCCCTGTTTTCAGGGGTCTTGATCACGGGAAGTACAGGGTGAGGCGCCTTTGAAGTGCCTCGGCAGGACCGTGTACGGTCCCCATCGCCATTCAACCTGATCGCTCTTGGGGGGTCCGGTTGGGTGTCGATTGAGTAACAGACCTTGATGTGAGGCAAAATCTCCGCCTCGGGTCGGGCACAAGTCCGGCCTCTCACGCGTTACGTGCGCTGGAGACACCGCAGACACCCAGAGGGGGAGAGCGACATGGCAACCGATTACGACACTCCACGCAAGACCGACGACGACGTCGACTCGGACAGCCTTGAAGAGCTGAAGGCCAGGCGGAACGACAAGTCGACGTCGTCAGTGGACGTCGACGAGTTCGAGGCCGCCGAAGGCCTGGAGCTGCCCGGCGCGGACCTCTCGAACGAGGAGCTGGCCGTCCGGGTGCTGCCCAAGCAGCAGGACGAGTTCACCTGCATGAGCTGCTTCCTGGTGCACCACCGCAGCCAGCTGGCCCGCGAGAAGAACGGTCAGCCGATCTGCCGCGACTGCGACTGAGGACGGGTCGGGCATGACTGGCTCGACCCCACCTCGGAAGCGCCGCTTCCCCTTGCCGGGAGCGGACTCTGGGCCGTCCGACGGCCCACGCGCGCGTGATCGTGATGACGAGCGGGGCTCGCCCGATGCGGGAGCCTCGCTCGAACCGGCGGCCGACCGGGGTGACCTCCCGGCGCCGGCGGACAGCTCCCCCGCGCCCGTCGCCCGGACGGGGGTCCCCCCGCTCGAGCGAAGTCGAGAGCGGGGGAGGGCCGCGGCCATCCGCGACAGGGCCGTGGACATGGCCCGGGAAGGGGCCCGTAAGGGCGGCAGCCGGGCGAAAGCCGGGCTGGCGTACCTCGCGGACCGGATCATCGAGATCGCCCCGCGTGTCCCCGTACGCGACCTCGGGACCCTGCGCCGGCAGTTCCCGGGCCTCGGGCCCGAGCAGCTCGCCGACAGGCTGGTGGCGGGCGCGGCGGGCGCGACCTCGGCGGTCGGGGCCGGTGTCGGGGCGGCGGCGATGCTGCCGGTGCCCCCGGCGATGCCGACCGAACTGGCCGCGGAGATCACCGGGGTCGCGGCGATCGAGCTGAAGATGATCGCCGAGCTCCACGAGGTGTACGGCGTGCGGCCGCCGGGGAACCTGAAGGCCCGCAGCACCGCGTATCTGTCCTCCTGGTCGGGGGAGCGCGGGATCGACGTGATGAAGCCGTCGACGCTCAACAACGCGCTCGGCGGGCACATGAAGCGCGAGCTGCGCCAGCAGATCATGAAGCGGATGGTGCGGGACCTGCCCAACCTGATGCCGTTCATGGTGGGCGCCGCGGTGGGGGCGGTCATGAACCGCCGGGACACCAGAAGGCTCGCCGCGCGGATCCGGGCGGACCTGAGAAAGATCCAGGTGCCGTGGGAGGAACTGCCGGAGCTGCCGCCGCTGGAGAAGCCGGCGGAGCCGCTGCCGATCGCCGAACTGCCCGAGGACTTCGAGGGCTGACGGCCCTGCCGGGCGCGCGGGGGACGAGCGAGACCGGCACCGCCGGGCCGGGCGCGGGCGCGGCCCGGATGCCCCGCGGGCCCCGTGCTGCGCGCCGGAGCGCTACGCCTTCGCGCCGGCCTTCGCCGCCTCGATCGCCGCCGCCAGGGCCTCCGGCTCCCGGGTCGACAGATACAGGTACGGGGTCGGGTCCTCCGGGTCCGTGACCTCCACGCGCAGGGCCCTCGGGATGTAGGAGCGCAGCAGGAGGAAGGCACGGACGTCGGCCTTGTACGTACGCCAGGCGCGCGCCTCGTCCGGGTCCAGGATCTCCGACGGGCCCAGGGCGGAGACCGGGATCTTCGCCTCGCCCGCGATCAGCGAGTCGCCGACGACCCGGATCCGCGGGGAGCCGTACGAGCTGGCCACCACCGCTGCCGCCGCGGTGCCGCCGGCCAGGCCGCCCAGCATCGGCAGGGTGCCGAACGGCAGCAGGATCAGGGCGAGCGAGACGCCGACCAGGAAGCTGATGAACCACCAGGAGCGGGGGGCGGTGAGGCGTTCTTCGTAGGGGGTGGCGGAGAGCTGCATGGAGCCAAGCTTGGCACGGTGCCCGGATTCACCGGACGCGCGGGTAAGGTCTGCGGCTGTGAGTGGTAGTTCCGCAGCTCTTCAGCCTCCTGCCGGTGCCCGGAAACCGGAGCGGCACCCCGACGCGCCCGCGCCCGGTGAGCTCGTCGGTGCACACTACGAACAGTGTTTCGGGTGTGGCCACGAGCAGTCCCACGGCCTGCACCTGGAGGTACGGGCCGGTGAGGGAGTCTCCCTCACCGCCGAGTTCACCGTGCGCCCCGCCCATCAGGGCGCCCCGGGCCTCGCGCACGGCGGGGTGCTCGCCACCGCCCTGGACGAGACGCTGGGTTCGCTCAACTGGCTGCTGCGGAAGATCGCCGTGACGGGACGGCTGGAGACCGACTTCGTGCGGCCCGTGCCCGTGGGCACCACGCTCCACCTGGAGGCGGAGGTGGTCGCCGTCGCGGGCCGGAAGATCTACTCGACCGCCACCGGCCGCGTGAACGGCCCGGAGGGACCCGTCGCGGTCCGCGCCGACGCCCTCTTCGTCGAGGTACCCGTCGAGCACTTCGTCGAGCACGGCCGCGAGGAAGAGATCCAGGCCGCGATGGAGGACCCGGACCAGGCCCGGCGCACCCGCGCCTTCGAGGTGAATCCGTGAACCCTGCAGAACTCCCGACCCCGGCCCGCACGGCGGGTCCGCTCGGCGTCCTCGTCCGCCGCGTCGACCCCGACGTACCGCTTCCGGCGTACGAGCACCCGGGTGACGCGGGAGCCGACCTGCGCACCACCGAGGCGTGCGAGCTGGAGCCCGGGGAACGGGCCGTACTGCCCACGGGCGTGTCGATCGCCCTCCCGGAGGGGTACGCGGCCTTCGTGCACCCTCGTTCGGGGCTCGCCGCCCGGTGCGGTGTGGCCCTCGTGAATGCCCCGGGGACGATTGATGCCGGGTACCGTGGGGAGATCAAGGTGATCGTGGTGAATCTCGACCCGCGCGAGGCGGTGCGGTTCGAGCGCTTCGACCGGATCGCCCAACTGGTCGTCCAGCAGGTCGAGAGGGTCCGCTTCCACGAGGTGGCGGAACTTCCCGGCTCGGCGCGGGCCGAGGGGGGCTTCGGGTCCACCGGCGGTCATGCCGCGGTGGGCGACGTGAGCGGCACAAGCGGTCAGGCCGCCGAGGGCGGTCGGACGGGTGGGAATCGATACGCTTCGGTCGTATCCGACCGGGAAGGACAGTGACGTGTTCGGACGTCGCAAGAAGAAGGGTGCCGCCGAGGACGCGGCCGGCGAGGCCGAGCAGGTCGTCGACAGCGTCGACACCGAGGCGGACGAGGAAGAAGAGGGCGAGCGCGAGCGCGTTCGTCTGGAGCCGGAGCCCCGGCCCGACGGGCCGTGGGACGACACCGAGGTGCGCGAGCCCGGCGAGGGCCGGGTGGACCTGGGCGGTCTGTTCGTGCCGGGCGTGGACGGCATGGAGCTCCGGGTCGAGGTCGCGGGCGACGCGATCGTCGCGGCGACCGTCGTGCTGCGCGACAGCGCCATCCAGCTGCAGGCCTTCGCCGCCCCCAAGCGCGAGGGCATCTGGGGCGAGGTCCGCGAGGAGATCGCGACCGGCATCACCCAGCAGGGCGGCATCGTCGACGAGGTCGAGGGGCCGCTGGGCTGGGAGCTGCGCGCCCAGGTGCCGGTGCAGCTGCCGGACGGCACGGGCGGCTTCCAGGTGGTGCGGTTCGTCGGTGTGGACGGTCCCCGCTGGTTCCTGCGTGGTGTGATCTCTGGGCAGGGCGCGGTGCAGCCGCAGGCGGCCGGTCTCCTCGAGCAGATCTTCCGGGACACCGTCGTGGTCCGCGGCGAGGGCCCGATGGCGCCCCGCGACCCGATCGTCCTGAAGCTGCCCAACGATGCCCAGATGGTCCCCGAGGGCGTCCAGCAGGAGGAGTCCTCGCGCTTCTCCGGCGGCATGGGCCAGCTCCAGCGCGGACCGGAGATCACCGAGGTCCGCTAGGCGCTCCGCCGAGAGCCGTTCGAGAGCCGCGCCCTTCGGGGTGCGGCTCTTCTGCGTGCGCGACCCCTTGACGGCGAATTGGTCCGTACCTACGGTCACGGCTCAACGCGCCGTTCATAAAGGCGCCTCGCGTTCACTTACATGAACGAAAGGCCTTCAGGTATGCGCAGAACCGGACTCCTCGCAGCCGTCGCCGCCCTCCTCGCCGGAGCCCTCTCCTGGCCGGCCCAGGCCGCCCCCAGCACCTTCGTCCACCCCGGGGTCACCGTCTCCAGGAGCCAGCTGGACTTCGCCCGCACGGAGGTACTGGCCGGCGCCCAGCCCTGGAAGGCGGCCTACGACCAGATGATGGCGAGCAAGTACGCCGACCTGAACCGCACGCCGACCCCGTGGGCGACCGTCGAGTGCGGCTCGTACTCGAACCCGAATCACGGCTGTACCGACGAGCGCGAGGACGCGATCGCCGCCTACACCGACGCCCTCGCCTGGTACATCACCAAGGACGCCCGCTACGCCCAGAAGGCCATCCAGATCATGGACGCCTGGTCGGCCACCATCACCGGCCACACCAACAGCAACGCGCCGCTGCAGAGCGGCTGGGCGGGCTCCTCCTGGCCCAAGGCCGCCGAGATCATCAGGTACACGTACACCGGCACCTGGGCGAACGAGGCCCGCTTCGCCACCATGCTGCGCAACGTCTACCTCCCCACCGTCATCAAGGGCTCCAACTCCAACGGCAACTGGGAGCTGTCGATGACGGAGGCCGCCGTCGGCATCTCCGTCTTCCTGGAGGACAGGGCGTCGTACGACACGGCCATGGCGAGGTTCCGCACCCGCACCGCCGCCTACGTCTACCTGGCCTCCGACGGGTCGGTGCCGAAGACCGTGCCCAGCCAGAACCTGGACACCACCGCCAAGATCGTCTCCTACTGGCAGGGCCAGTCCACCTTCGTCACCGGCCTCACCCAGGAGACCTGCCGGGACTTCACGCACACCGGCTACGGCATCTCCGCGATCTCGCACGTCGCCGAGACCAGCCGGATCCAGGGTCAGGACCTGTACGGCACCGACGTCGGCGAGCGGCTGCGGCAGGCCCTCGGCTTCCAGGCCAAGTACCAGCTGGGCGCCGCCGTCCCCGGCTGGCTCTGCGGCGGCTCCCTGAACCTGGGGCTCGGACCCGTCACCGAGGTCGGCTACAACGCCCTCCACAACCGCCTCGGCATCGCCATGACCAACACCGAGACGCTCACCCGGAACAACCGCCCCGCCGGCACCAACAACCTCTTCGTGGCCTGGGAGACGCTCACCCACGGCGACAACCCCGAGTGAGCGGCCCGCACGGGCGTCGGAGCCCCGCACCGGCGCCCATCAGGGTTGCGTCAAAGATGCCCGCTGCCGGGGCCCCTGCACCATTCGCCGGGATTGTTGGCCGTAGGGTCGACGCTGCGTTGGCGGCAGTTGCAGGAAGACAATAGGACCATGGCACGCGGCAGGCTTCGGATCTATCTCGGTGCGGCACCGGGCGTCGGTAAGACCTACGCCATGCTCTCCGAGGCGCACCGGCGGGTGGAGCGGGGCACCGACTGCGTGGTCGCCTTCGTCGAGCACCACGACCGGCCGCGCACCGAGGTGATGCTGCACGGCCTGGAGCAGATCCGGCGCACCGAGCTGGAGTACCGGGGCGCCGTGTTCACCGAGATGGACGTGGACGCCGTGCTGCACCGGGCGCCCGCCGTCGCCCTCGTGGACGAACTCGCCCACACCAACATCCCCGGCTCCCGCAACGCCAAGCGCTGGCAGGACGTGGAAGAGCTGCTGGCGGCCGGGATCGACGTGATCTCGACCGTCAACATCCAGCACCTCGAATCGCTCGGCGACGTCGTCGAGTCCATCACCGGCGTGCGCCAGCGTGAGACGGTGCCCGACGAGGTGGTACGGCGCGCGGACCAGATCGAGCTGGTCGACATGTCGCCCCAGGCGCTGCGCCGGCGCATGGCGCACGGCAACATCTACCAGTCGGACAAGGTCGACGCGGCCCTGTCCAACTACTTCCGGCCGGGCAACCTCACCGCCCTGCGCGAGCTGGCGCTGCTGTGGGTGGCCGACCGGGTCGACGAGTACCTGAAGCAGTACCGGAGCGAGCACCAGGTCTCGGCGATCTGGGGCTCACGGGAGCGGATCGTCGTCGGGCTCACCGGCGGACCGGAGGGGCGCACGCTGATCCGGCGGGCCGCCCGGCTCGCCGAGAAGGGCGCCGGCGGCGAGGTGCTCGCCGTCTACATCTCCCGCAGCGACGGCCTGACCTCGGCCTCCCCGAAGGAACTCGCGGTCCAGCGCACCCTGGTCGAGGAACTCGGCGGCACCTTCCACCAGGTCGTCGGCGAGGACATACCCGCGGCCCTGCTCGACTTCGCGCGCGGCGTCAACGCCACCCAGATCGTGCTCGGTTCCTCGCGCCGGAAGGCCTGGCAGTACGTCCTCGGACCCGGCGTCGGGGCCACCGTCGCCCGCGAGTCCGGGCCGGACCTGGACGTCCACATCGTCACCCACGGCGAGGCCGGCAAGGGGCGCGGGCTGCCGGTGGCCCGGGGCGCCCGGCTCGGACGGGGCAGGATCATCGCCGGCTGGCTGGTCGGCCTGGTCGGCCCGGCCGTCATGGCGGTGCTGCTCAACACCGTCGACCTCGGCCTCGCCAACGACATGCTGCTCTTCCTGACCCTCACGGTCGCGGCCGCGCTGCTCGGCGGGCTCTTCCCGGCGCTGGCCTCGGCGGCCTTCGGGTCGCTGCTGCTGAACTACTTCTACACCCCGCCCCTGCACCGGCTGACCATCGCCGACCCGAAGAACATCGTGGCCATCGTGATCTTCTTCGGGGTCGCGCTGTCCGTCGCCTCGGTCGTGGACCTCGCGGCCCGCCGCACCCACCAGGCGGCCCGGCTGCGCGCCGAGTCGGAGATCCTCTCCTTCCTCGCCGGCAACGTGCTGCGCGGCGAGACCAGCCTGGAGGAACTGCTCGAACGGGTCCGGGAGACCTTCGGCATGGAGTCCGCCGCCCTCCTGGAGCGGGCGAGCGACGTCGAGCCGTGGAGCTGCGCCGGGCGCGCCGGTTTCGGGCCCGCCCTGGAGCGGCCCGAGGACGGCGACGTCGACATGCCGATAGGCGACCACATGGCCCTCGCGCTGACCGGCCGGGTGCTGCCCGCCGAGGACCGCCGGGTGCTGGCCGCCTTCGCCGCCCAGGCCGTCGTCGCCCTGGACCGCAGGCGCCTCCAGGAGGAGGCCGAGCAGGCCCGCGCGCTCGCCGAGGGCAACCGGATCCGCACGGCGCTGCTGGCCGCCGTCAGCCACGATCTGCGCACCCCCCTGGCCGGCATCAAGGCGGCGGTCACCTCGCTGCGCTCGGACGACGTGGACTGGTCCGAGGAAGACCGGGCGGAGCTGCTGGAGGGCATCGAGGAGGGCGCCGACCGGCTGGACCACCTCGTCGGCAACCTGCTCGACATGTCCCGGCTGCAGACCGGCACCGTCACCCCGATCGTCCGGGAGACCGACCTCGACGAGGTGGTCCCGATGGCGCTGGTCGGCGTACCGGACGGCGCCGTGGACCTCGACGTCCCCGAGACCCTGCCGATGGTCGAGGCCGACGCCGGGCTCCTCGAGCGGTCGGTGGCCAACCTGGTGGAGAACGCCGTCAAGTACAGCCCGTCCGACCGGCCCGTGCTGGTCTCCGCCAGCGCCATCGCGGACCGGGTGGAGGTGCGGATCGTGGACCGCGGGCCCGGCGTGCCCGACGAGGCCAAGGAACGCATATTCGAGCCCTTCCAGCGTTACGGTGACGCTCCGCGCGGCGCCGGGGTCGGACTCGGGCTCGCGGTCGCCCGGGGCTTCGCGGAGGCGATGGGCGGCACCCTGAACGCCGAGGACACGCCCGGCGGCGGGCTCACCATGGTCCTCAGCCTCCGCGCGGCAGGATCGGTCGCCGAAGCGGCGCAGGCCGTGGCAGAACCCCTGGCAGAACCGGAAAGGCAGGCCTCATGACCCGTGTGCTCGTGGTCGACGACGAGCCGCAGATCGTGCGCGCCCTCGTGATCAACCTCAAGGCGCGCAAGTACGAGGTCGACGCGGCCCCCGACGGCCGCACCGCCCTCGAACTGGCCGCCTCCCGCCACCCCGACGTGGTCGTCCTCGACCTCGGCCTGCCCGACATGGACGGCGTCGAGGTGATCAAGGGGCTGCGCGGCTGGACCCGGGTGCCGATCCTGGTCCTCTCCGCCCGGCACTCCTCCGACGAGAAGGTCGAGGCGCTCGACGCGGGTGCCGACGACTACGTCACCAAGCCCTTCGGCATGGACGAGTTGCTGGCCCGGCTGCGGGCTGCCGTACGGCGGGCCGAGCCCGTCACCGGGGGCGGCGAGGACGACGTCCTGGTGGAGACCGAGGGGTTCACCGTCGACCTGGCCGCGAAGAAGGTCAACCGGGCGGGCCGGGACGTCCGGCTCACCCCGACCGAGTGGCACCTCCTCGAGGTGCTGGTCCGCAACACCGGGCGCCTGGTCAGCCAGAAGCAGCTGCTGCAGGAGGTGTGGGGGCCGTCGTACGGGACGGAGACCAACTACCTGCGCGTGTACATGGCCCAGCTGCGCCGGAAGCTGGAGGCGGATCCCTCGCACCCGAAGCACTTCATCACGGAGCCCGGGATGGGGTACCGGTTCGAGCGCTGAGGCGGTTCGACAAGTGAGGCGGGTCGCGAAGTGAGCTGGACTACGGCGGTGTCGGTGTGCCCCGGTAGGCTTCAGACATGAGTGCTGTTCCTCGTTCCGAGAAGCCGGCCGGCCGGTTCCGGCGCATGCTCGACCGGCTCTCCTCGTCCCAGGAGGACCTGGAGTCGGAGGAGCTGCGCGAGGACGCCGACACCGCGGGCTGTACCCGGATCGGCGACTGCCACGACCGGCAGATCGTCACGGTAACTGGTACCTTGCGCACGGTCACCCTGCGGCCGCGTGCCGGAGTCCCGGCCCTGGAGGCCGAGCTGTTCGACGGCTCCGCCGCGCTGGACGTGGTGTGGCTCGGCAGGCGTTCCATCGTCGGGATAGAACCGGGACGCAGGCTCATCGCATCGGGCCGGATCTCGCTGAGCCGGGGCCGCCGGGTGCTGTTCAATCCCAAGTACGAACTGAGACCCCTCGGTAGGGAGTAGCCGGTGACGTCGCTCGACAAGCCGACCGAAGACACACAGGCGGAGGACGCCCGGGCGGAGGACGCGCGGGCGGTGACCGAGGCCGCGCTCTTCGAGGCGTTCGGCGGTGTCCGGGGCATGGTCGAGACGGTCCTGCCCGGCCTGCTCTTCGTCACGATCTTCACCATCAACAAGGACCTGCACTGGTCGGCGATCGCCGCCCTCGCGGTCTCCGTGGTGCTGGTCGTGGTCCGCCTCGCCATGCGGGACACCGTCAAGCACGCCTTCAGCGGGGTCTTCGGCGTCGCCTTCGGTGTCGTCTTCGCGATGATGACGGGCAACGCGAAGGACTTCTACCTCCCCGGCATGCTCTACACGCTGGGCCTGGCGCTGGCGTACATCGTCACGACCCTGTGCGGGGTCCCGCTGATCGGCCTGATCCTCGGCCCGGTCTTCAAGGAGAACCTCTCCTGGCGCACCCGCAACCCCGGCCGCAAGAAGGCGTATGCCAAGGCCAGCTGGGCGTGGGGCCTGATCCTGCTCGCCAAGTGCGCGATCCTCTTCCCGCTCTACTGGTGGGCCAACACCGCGCAGCTCGGCTGGGTGCTCGTCGCGCTGAAGATCCCGCCGTTCCTGCTCGCGGTCTGGCTCACCTGGGTCTTCCTGGCGAAGGCACCGGCGCCGATCGACGTGTTCGCGGAGATGGAGGCGGCCGAGAAGGCCGAGGAGGAGCGCAAGGCGGCGCTCGCCGCGGAGAACGGCGGGGCGGCGCCGGCCGCGGAGAGCGGCGAGGCCGCCGGCGGACGCCACCGCAAGTAGGCACGGACGAGAGAAGGGCGCCCTCCGCAGCGGAGGGCGCCCTTCTCCTTGCCTGCGTCAGTCTTCTTCCCGCCGTACCGACAGCAGGTCCTCCAGCTGCTCCTCACGGGCCTGGGCCGCCACGAACAGCAGCTCGTCGCCCGCTTCCAGGGAGTCCTCCTTGGACGGGGTGAGGACCCGGGTGCCGCGGATGATCGTGACCAGCGAGGTGTCCTCGGGCCACTCCACGTCGCCGACCTGGGTGCCGGCCAGGGCCGACTCCTCGGGCAGCGTCAGCTCCACCAGGTTCGCGTCGCCGTGGCTGAAGCGCAGCAGACGGACCAGGTCGCCGACCGACACCGCCTCCTCCACCAGGGCCGACATCAGGCGCGGCGTCGAGACGGCGACGTCCACGCCCCAGGCCTCGTTGAACAGCCACTCGTTCTTCGGGTTGTTGACCCGGGCGACGACGCGCGGAACGCCGTACTCCGTCTTCGCGAGCAGCGAGACGACCAGGTTCACCTTGTCGTCGCCGGTCGCGGCGATCACGACGTTGCAGCGCTGCAGCGCCGCCTCGTCGAGGGAGGTGATCTCACAGGCGTCGGCGAGCAGCCACTCCGCCTGCGGGACCCGCTCCACCGAGATGGCGGTAGGAGCCTTGTCGATCAGCAGGACCTCGTGGCCGTTCTCCAGCAGCTCGCCCGCGATGGAGCGGCCGACGGCACCGGCCCCGGCAATGGCGACCCTCATCAGTGACCGCCCTCCTCTTCCGGACCCCCGGCGAAGGCGGCCTCGACCTTGTCGACGTCGTCCGTCCGCATCATCACGTGCACCAGGTCGCCCTCCTGGAGGACCGTCTGCGAGGTGGGCAGCATCGCCTCGCCGAGCCGGGTCAGGAACGCGACCCGGACCCCGGTCTCCTCCTGGAGCCTGCTGATCTTATGACCGACCCACTTCGGGGAGGCGTGCACCTCGGCGAGCTGGACCCCGCCGGTGGGGTCGCGCCACAGCGGCTCGGCGCCCGAGGGCAGCAGCCGGCGCAGCATCTGGTCGGCGGTCCAGCGGACCGTGGCGACGGTCGGGATGCCGAGGCGCTGGTAGACCTCGGCGCGCCGGGGGTCGTAGATCCGGGCCGCCACGTTCTCCACGCCGAACATCTCGCGGGCGACCCGCGCGGAGATGATGTTCGAGTTGTCACCGCTGGAGACGGCGGCGAAGGCGCCGGCCTCCTCGATGCCCGCCTCGCGCAGGGTGTCCTGGTCGAAGCCGACTCCGGTGACCCGGCGGCCGCCGAAGCCCGGGCCCAGCCTGCGGAAGGCGGTGGGGTCCTGGTCGATCACGGCGACCGTGTGCCCCTGTTGCTCCAGGGTCTGGGCGAGAGCGGAACCCACTCTCCCGCAGCCCATGATGACGATGTGCACGACCGTCCTTCCGGTGTTCAAAAGTTACTGCTCAGCCACATCAGGTTCTCAGACCGAGGCCCAAGCTACACACGCACCGTCCCGGGCGGGCACCCCCGTGCCGCGCTCATCGCCGAGTGATGCTGCGCACGCTCCACGCGGTGAGGATTCCGAGGCCGACAAGGGCGACCGTGGCACCGATCAGCTCTGCGGTCGCGGGCATGGGACCTCCGAAGTGCGAAGACAGGCGGGGTCTGCCATCTAGGCACGGATCGGGCGTAGGCTGCGGAATCCGCAGTTCCAGCCGTCACCTTTTTCACTCGGGAGGCAGATCCCGCACTGCGGCTGGAGACCTGGCAGCTGGAAGGCCTACGATCCTCTCTCGTGTCCAAACTGACCGACGTGCCCAAACGGATCCTGATCGGGCGCGCTCTGCGCAGTGACCGGCTGGGCGAAACGCTCCTGCCGAAGCGCATCGCACTCCCCGTCTTCGCATCCGACCCGCTGTCCTCCGTCGCCTACGCGCCGGGGGAGGTCCTGCTGGTCCTGTCCATCGCGGGCGTGTCGGCATACCACTTCAGCCCCTGGATCGCCGTCGCGGTCGTCGTGCTGATGTTCACGGTGGTCGCCTCCTACCGGCAGAACGTGCACGCCTACCCGAGCGGCGGCGGCGACTACGAGGTCGCCACCACGAACCTCGGCTCCAAGGCGGGCCTGACCGTCGCGAGCGCGCTGCTCGTCGACTACGTCCTGACCGTCGCCGTCTCCATCGCCTCCGGCATCGAGAACCTCGGCTCCGCGGTCCCCTTCGTCGTCGAGCACAAGGTGTTCTGCGCGGTCACCGTGATCGTGCTGCTCACGCTGATGAACCTGCGCGGCGTGAAGGAGTCCGGCAAGCTCTTCGCGATCCCGACGTACGTGTTCGTCGGCGGCGTCTTCATCATGATCGCCTGGGGTGCGTTCCGGGGGCTGGTTCTCGGGGACACGATGAGGGCCCCGACCGCGGACTACCACATCAAGGCCGAGCACCAGGGCCTGGCGGGCTTCGCCCTGGTCTTCCTCCTGCTGCGTGCCTTCTCCTCCGGCTGCGCCGCGCTCACCGGTGTCGAGGCGATCTCCAACGGCGTCCCGGCGTTCCGCAAGCCGAAGTCGAAGAACGCGGCGACCACGCTGGCCATGATGGGCCTGCTGGCCGTCACGATGTTCTGCGGCATCATCGCGCTCGCCGCCGTCACCAAGGTCCGGATGGCCGAGAACCCGGCCACCGACCTGATCCACAACGGCGTCGCGATCGGCTCCGGCTACGTCCAGAACCCGGTGATCTCCCAGGTCGCCGAGGCGGTCTTCGGCAAGGGCAGCTTCCTGTTCATCGTGCTCGCCGCCGCCACCGCCCTCGTCCTCTTCCTGGCCGCGAACACCGCGTACAACGGCTTCCCCCTCCTCGGCTCGATCCTCGCCCAGGACCGCTACCTGCCGCGCCAGCTGCACACCCGCGGCGACCGCCTCGCCTTCTCCAACGGCATCGTCCTGCTCGCCGGCGCGGCCGCCCTGCTCACGGTGATCTACGGCGCCGACTCGACCCGCTTGATCCAGCTGTACATCGTCGGCGTGTTCGTCTCCTTCACGCTCAGCCAGACCGGCATGGTCCGGCACTGGAACCGCCACCTGGCGGTGGAGAAGGACCCGGCCAAGCGCAGCCACATGATCCGCTCCCGCGCGATCAACGCGTTCGGCGCCTTCTTCACCGGCCTGGTGCTGGTCGTCGTCCTGGTCACGAAGTTCACCCACGGCGCCTGGGTGGCACTGCTCGGCATGTGCATCTTCTACGCCACGATGACCGCGATCCGTAAGCACTACGACCGCGTCTCCGAGGAGATCTCGGCCCCCGAGGAGCCCGACGACGACCTGGTCCGCCCCTCCCGGGTCCACTCGGTCGTCCTCATCTCCAAGATCCACCGCCCCACCCTGCGCGCCCTGGCCTACGCCAAGCTGATGCGCTCGGACACCCTGGAGGCGCTCACCGTCAACGTCGACCCGGCCGAGACGAAGGCGCTGCGCGAGGAGTGGGAGCGGCGGGGCATAGACGTACCCCTGAAGGTCCTCGACTCGCCGTACCGCGAGATCACCCGGCCGATCATCGAGTACGTCAAGGGCCTGCGCGCCCAGTCCCCGCGGGACGCGGTCTCCGTGATCATCCCGGAGTACGTCGTCGGCCGCTGGTACGAGCACATCCTGCACAACCAGAGCGCGCTGCGGCTGAAGGGCCGGCTGCTGTTCACGCCCGGCGTGATGGTGACCTCCGTGCCCTACCAGCTGGCGTCCTCCGAGGCGGCCAAGATCCGGGCTCGCAGGCGCCAGGAGTGGAACGCACCGGGTGCGGTACGGCGCGGTCCGGCCGAGCACCGGCCCAAGGAGCACAGCGGGGGCTGAGCGGGATGGGGGAGTGCCGGCGACCCCGTAGACTGGTGGGCTGTCGTCGGCCCTCGCCAGGGCCGTTTCCCTCCCCCTTGATCTGGAGTCACCCCGCCATGCAGGCAGAACCGAAGAAATCGCTGGTGGGGACGGAGTACGAGGTCGAGGTCGGCCCGGTCGCGCACGGCGGGCACTGCATCGCCAGGACCGCCGAGGGCCAGGTGCTGTTCGTCCGGCACGCGCTGCCCGGCGAGCGGGTCGTCGCCAAGGTGACCGAGGGCGAGGAGGGCGCCCGCTTCCTGCGCGCCGACGCGGTCGAGATCCTCGACGCGTCCAAGGACCGGGTCGAGGCCCCCTGCCCCTACGCCGGCCCCGGCCGCTGCGGCGGCTGCGACTGGCAGCACGCCAAGCCGGGCGCCCAGCGCCGTCTCAAGGGCGACGTGATCGCCGAACAGCTCCAGCGGCTCGCGGGCCTCACGCCCGAGGACGTCGGCTGGGACGGCACGGTGATGCCCGCCGAGGGCGACAAGCTGCCGGCGGGCGAGGTGCCGCAGTGGCGGACCCGGGTGCAGTACGCCGTCGACGCGGACGGCAACGCGGGACTGCGCCGGCACCGCTCCCACGAGGTGGAGCCGATCGAGCACTGCATGATCGCGGCGCCGGGCGTCAGCGAGCTGGGCATCGAGGAGCGCGACTGGTCGGGCATGGTCTCGATCGAGGCGATCGCCGCGACGGGCTCCCAGGACCGCATGGTCATCCTGGAGCCGCGCCCCGGCGCCCGCCTTCCCCTGGTCGAGCTCGACAGGCCGGTCTCGGTCATGCGGGTCGACGAGCACGACGGCGGCATCCACCGCGTCCACGGCCGCGCCTTCGTCCGCGAACGCGCCGACGGCCGCACCCACCGGGTCGGCAGCGGTGGCTTCTGGCAGGTCCACCCGAAGGCGGCGGACACCCTGGTCACCGCCGTCATGCAGGGCCTCCTCCCGCGCAAGGGCGAGATGGCGCTGGACCTCTACTGCGGCGTCGGCCTCTTCGCCGGCGCCCTCGCCGACCGCCTCGGCGAGAAGGGCGCGGTCCTCGGCATCGAGTCCGGCAAGCGTGCGGTCGAGGACGCCCGCCACAACCTCGCCGACTTCCCGCGGGTCCGCATCGAGCAGGGCAAGGTCGAGTCGGTCCTCCCGCGCACCGGCATCACCGAGGTCGACCTCATCGTCCTCGACCCGCCCCGCGCGGGCGCCGGCCGCAGGACGGTGGAACACCTGGCATCCCTGGGCGCCCGCCGCATCGCCTACGTGGCCTGCGACCCGGCAGCACTCGCCCGCGACCTGGCGTACTTCCGGGACGGGGGGTACCGGGTGCGGATGCTGCGGGCGTTCGATCTGTTTCCGATGACCCACCACGTTGAGTGTGTCGCGATCCTTGAACCGGCCGCGAAGGGCTCCTGACCTGCGGGCTCTTGTAGATTCCTCAGGCGCGGCCGGTGCGCTCGATCTGTTTCCCGGAATGCATGACGTGAACCACGTCCGATGTGCGCCTGAGCGTCACTGACCTGCTGTTTTGCGAGCACTACGGGGACGGCGGCTGTGCCTCGTTCGGTGCAGGCCAGCACGGCGGCAGGTTGTCTTGACGCTCGGACGACGCTCGCTCTGATGGTCTGTCAGAGCAGTGTCGACCGCGCTCGGTCCGGTGGGCCGCCCGTCCCATGCGGTCCACCACCCTGACGAGCGCGGCCGGGGGCTCGCGGCCCGTCTGGCGGCCACGGCGACTGGGAGCGTCCAGTGCCCGGCTGTCGCGCATGGCGATCGACAACCGGGCAATGCGCCAGGGATGACACGCGTAGGAATCGTCCTCCTGGCTCTCGTGGCCGCTCTCGGGGCTTTGGCCGCGGCGCTCAGGATCTCGCCCTATTGGTGGTTCGCCGCCGTTCCGCTCCTTTTCACGGGGGTGCTGGGCGCTTGGGACCTGGTGCAGTGGCGGCACTCGGTGCTGCGTAACTATCCCGTCCTCGGCCATGCCCGCTACCTCCTGGAGCGCGTACGCCCGGAGCTGCAGCAATACTTCATCGAGCGGAACTATGACGGGCGCCCGTTCGACCGGGATGTGCGCAGCATCGTCTACGAGCGCGCCAAGGGCACCGACGCAGAGGAGCCGTACGGCACCGAGCGGGACGTGTACCAGCCCGGTTACGAGTTCCTCGTCCCGTCGATGGCGCCGTGCCCGGTGCCGAAGGATCCGCCGCGCGTGAGGATCGGCGGACCGGACTGCAGCCGTCCGTACGACATGGCACTGCTGAACGTCTCGGCGATGAGTTTCGGCTCGCTCTCCGCCAACGCGGTCCTCGCGCTCAACGGGGGTGCTGCGGCCGGGGGTTTCGCCCAGGACACCGGTGAGGGCGGGCTGTCCGAGTATCACCTCCGTCCGGGAGGCGACCTCGTTTGGGAGATCGGTACAGGGTACTTCGGCTGCCGTACCGAAGAAGGCGGTTTCGACGCGGCCGAGTTCGCCGACAAGGCCGCACACGAGCACGTCAGGTGTGTGTCCCTGAAACTGTCGCAGGGTGCGAAGCCCGGCATCGGCGGTGTTCTGCCGGGAGCCAAGGTGAACGCCGAGATCGCCCGGGTCCGCGACGTGCCCGAGGGGCGGACGGTCGTCTCCCCGCCGTACCACCGGGTGTTCTCCACCCCGCGCGAACTCGTGCGCTTCATCGCTCGCATGCGCGGGTTGTCCGGTGGCAAGCCTGCCGGGTTCAAGCTGTGTGTGGGCTCCCGCCGGCAGTTCCTGGCCGTGTGCAAGGCCATGCTGGAGGAGGGCACTGCGCCTGATTTCATCGTGGTGGACGGCTCCGAGGGTGGGACCGGTGCGGCGCCGCTGGAGTTCGCGGACCATGTGGGCACCCCGCTCACCGAGGGTTTGCACACCGTTCACAACGCCCTCGTGGGCGTGGGCCTGCGCGATCGGATCAAGATCGGGGCGAGCGGCAAGATCGCCACCGGCACTGACCTGGTCAAACGCATGGTGCAGGGCGCCGACTACGGCAACGCTGCGCGGGCGATGATGTTCGCCGTCGGGTGCATCCAAGCGCAGAGGTGCCATACCAACACCTGCCCCACGGGTGTCACGACCCAGGACCCACGGCGTGCCCGCGCCCTCGACGTAGGCGACAAGACGACGCGCGTCCAGCGCTTCCAGGAAGCGACCGTGGCCAGCGCGTTGCAGATCATGGCGTCCATGGGTGTCACCGATCCCGCGGAACTGCGTCCGCACATGCTCCGCCGGCGCGTCGACCCCTGCACCGAACGCTCCTTCGAGGAGCTGTACGAGTGGCTTGCGCCAGGGCAGCTGCTCGCCGAGCCGCCCGCCTCCTGGGCGGCCGACTGGCAGGCCGCCGACCCCGACCGTTTCACCGTGTGACCTGGAGGACTACGTGACCCGTACTGTTGCCCGCGTCATCGTGGACGCGTTGAGCGAGCTCGGCGTGCGCCAGGTGTTCGGCGTCGTGGGAGACGCGCTCAATCCCCTGACCGACGCCATCCGCACCACCGAGGGCCTGGAATGGGTGGGCTGCCGGCACGAGGAGGCGGCGGCTTTCGCCGCGAGCGCCCAGTCGCAGCTCACCGGCACCCTCGGCGTGTGCATGGGCACGGTCGGACCCGGTTCCGTCCACCTCCTCAACGGGCTGTACGACGCGGCCAAGAGCCACGCTCCGGTCCTGGCCATCGCCGGCCAGGTGCCGCTCGCCGAACTCGGCAGCGACTACTTCCAGGAGGTGGACAACGACGCCCTCTTCAGGGATGTGGCCGTGTTCCGCGCGACCATCACCTCTCCCGACCAGCTTCCGCAGATGCTGGAGACGGCGGTGCGTCACGCACTGGGCCGCAGAGGCGTCGCCGTTCTCACGGTGCCGGGTGACCTGGGCGAGCGGGAACTGACCGCCGACCGGCCGGCCCGGTTCTCCCTGAACGCCCCGGTGAGCCGGCCGGACGGGTCGGCCGTCCACCGTGCCGCGGAACTCCTCGACCGCTCCGAACGGGTCACCCTGCTCGTCGGTGAGGGCGCCCGCGCCGCTCGCGAGGACGTCCTCACCCTCGCCGACCGCCTGGCCGCACCGATGGTGCTCACCCTGAAGGCCAAGGCGGGCTTCGAAGGCGACGACAACCCCTTCCAGGTCGGCCAGACGGGGCTGATCGGCAACCCCGCCGCCGCTGCGGCCCTCCAAGACGCGGACACCCTGCTGCTGCTCGGCACGGACTTCCCCTACCGGGACTGGTATCCCGAGGGCCGGACCGTGATCCAGGTGGACACCGAGGCCACCCATATCGGACGCCGGGTACCGGTCGATGTCGGGCTCGTGGGAGACACCGGCGCCACCGTACGCGACCTCCTGGACGACCTCGCCGCCGTGCCCGCCGGGTTCGAAGGCGCACGTGACCGCTCGCACCTGGAGAGGGCGCGTGAACGCTTCGACCAGTGGCGCACCGGTCAGGCGCGGCTCGCCGATCCGTCGCACGACAAAGGCGTGGTGGGCCGTATCCGCTCCGCGCTGGACAACCGCGCCCATGACATCCGCCCTGAGGCGCTGGCCGCGGCCGTCGACCGGATCGCGGCCGATGACGCCGTCTTCACCTCTGACACGGGCATGGCCACCGTGTGGCTCTCGCGCTTCGTCGAGATGCGCGGCGAGCGGCGCCTCATCGGCTCCTACAACCTCGGCTCGATGGCCAACGCCATGCCCCAGGCCCTGGGCGCCCAGTGCCTGGACCGCGAGCGCCAGGTCGTGGCCTTCTGCGGCGACGGCGGACTGAGCATGCTCCTTGGCGACCTCATGACCCTGAAGACGTACCGCCTTCCCGTCAAGCTCGTCGTCTTCGACAACCGCCGGCTGGGCATGGTGAAACTCGAACAGGAGCAGTCCGGCCTGCCCGAGTTCGGCACCGTGCTCGACAACCCCGACTTCGCCGCCGTAGCCGAAGCCATGGGCATCACCGGCATCCGTGTGACCGACCCGGCCGAGGTGGAGGGCGCCGTGCGACGCGCCTTCGGCAGTCCGGGCCCGGTCCTGCTGGACGTCCTCACCAACCCCGACGAGATCGCCGTCCCGGCCAAGCCGACCGTCGAGCAGGGCTGGGGTTTCGCGGTCGCCAAGGTGAAGGAAATCGTACGCAGTCATGGAGAGCCCGGCGGGGACTGACAACAGTTCGAGGAATGCCGGTCGGCGGACGGGGTAGGCGCGTGCCTACCGGACATGGACCGGCGAGGACGAGGCTGATCGACTGAGAGGCGCCATGATGCCGACGACTACCGTGCTGACCGCCGAGCAGACGGTGGATGTGCCGGAGATCACGGTCCCCTCCAAGGTCGCGCCGAAGGACGCGCGGGAGCTGTCGAAGCCGTTCTTCGACCGGCTGGCCGTCCTGGAGGAGGGAACGCCCGAGTATCAGTACGCGCGCAACACGCTGATCGAGATGAACATGTCGCTGGTCCGGTTCGCGGCCGGCCGGTTCCGCAGCCGCGGGCCGGAGGAGATGGAGGACATCGTCCAGGTCGGCATGATCGGTCTGATCAAGGCGATCGACCGCTTCGAGCTGACCCGCGAGGTCGAGTTCACCTCCTTCGCCGTGCCGTACATCGTCGGCGAGATCAAGCGGTTCTTCCGCGATACCTCCTGGGCCGTACATGTCCCGCGCCGGCTCCAGGAGGCCCGCGTCCAACTCGCCCGCGCCAACGAGGAACTGCGCAGCCGGCTGGGCCGGACACCGACCACCAGAGAGCTTTCCGAGCTGATGAGCCTTACGGAGGACGAGGTCGTGGAGGCCCAACTGGCCTCCAACGGCTACAAGTCGGCCTCCCTGGACGCGGCGATCAACGGCAGTGAGGACGGCGAGGCCGCGCTGGCGGACTTCATCGGCGACGAGGACGCCGCCCTCGGCCTGATCGAGGACTTCCACGCCCTGGCCCCGATGATCGCCGAGCTCGACGAACGCGACCGCAAGATCATCCACTGGCGGTTCGTGGAGGAACTCACCCAGGCCCAGATCGGTGAACGTCTCGGTGTCTCCCAGATGCACGTCTCCCGGCTGATCTCCCGTCTCCTGGCCCGCCTGCGCGAAGGCATGCTCAGCACCGTCTGACGCTCGCGGGCCCGGCAGCCGGACGGCAGCCGGGCGTCCTGCGGAGCGGGGGAGAGGTCGGATGTGGTGCCTCGCTTTTGTGAGGTCCTGCCGATCGGGCGAGCCCCGGGGCCGCGTGGTGCGGTCCGCCTCCGCACTCGCCGCGATCGGGTGCGGGCCGATGACAGATACGGCGCTCCGAGCACCGTTCCCACCCCGAGACGCGGCGCACCGCGCGAGGCGGACCGCAGCAAGCGGCCGGCGGGCAGACACCGCCACAGGTCAACCGGGCGGCCTGCTCACGGTTCGTGCGGTGTCGGCGCGTGCGTGCCGAACTGAGCGAACCGGCCGAAGGGAAGACTGCGGGCGGTACCGCCGCAGGTACTGGAAGACCGGCTCATTCCCCGTGCACGGGCTTCGCCGGCTCTGCGTTGAACTGAGCGCCGACCAGCAGGGGCAGGTCGGACAGCCATAGCCGGACCAGGAAGACAGTTCTACCGCCAATTGCCTGCGTGTTCGGCCCTCGGCGATCTGTCGAAAGGGGCCTTCCCGGAGTCACGCCGGGCAGGCCCCTTTCGAATTCTCGGTGGAGAATGCAGGTTTAGTGCTTGAACGCGTCCTTCGCCTTTTCCTTGGCCTCACGGGCATCACCCGTGCTCTTCTCAGCCTGCCCCTCAGCGGCCATACGGTCGTTTCCGATGGCGCTTCCCACGGCTTCCTTGGCCTTGCCCTCGGCCTGCTCGCTCTTTGCCTTGGCCTTTTCGCCGGCAGTCATGGAAGAGTACCTCCTGATAGCTCGTGTGCCGCTGTCGCGGTAACCCGCTTGTGCCCCGGCGTTCCTTTCACAAACAAAGCGTAGTCGGTGAATGGCCACAGAATTGCAGGGCAGACGAGAGTGCAGGAGGTTGATAAACATGGTTCCCCTGCTGCTTGTTCTGCTTCTTGCGCTGCTCCTCTTTGGTGCCGGCTTCGCCGTCAAGATCCTCTGGTGGGTCGCCGTCGCCGTCCTGGTGCTGTGGCTTCTCGGCTTCGTCATGCGCTCCACCACCGCCGGTGGTGGCCGAGGTCGTTGGTACCGATGGTGATCTGACCCGCAGCGCGCCTTCATCACGGGGTCCGGCCGATATGACGGCCGGGCCCCGTGCGCATGCCGGACGTGGGGGGACCTGGTACGCAAGAGGCCATAAAGCCCATAAGTGTCCCAAACAGCAGCAGGTAGGCGTGTTGCAGTCGAGGGCGGGACACGCACGCGCGAGGGAATCCGCGCGACCTCCTGCCGTGTCCCCGCCCCCGGCCTTACCGGCGGCCGTGCGCCCAGCCGGGCTGCGGCGGCGGAGGGTTTGCATGTCCTGCCAGCCGATGCTTGCGGAGCCGCGCACGCCCTGCACCACCGACGAGCCGGCCTACGGGTGTTCCGTGAAACGGTCGCGGTCATCGAAGAGTTCGTCATGACACTCGGCCCAGTCCTGCGCGAACGCGGCGGCGATGCCGTCCATGGCCGGGCCGCGCACCTGGACGTGGGTGTCGCGCCACTCGGCAGGGTTGCGGGCATTGCCGGTCCATTCCTCCGACCCCCTGGGCCTGACGGCCGTCGCGCCGCCCCTGCCGATGCCCGAGTACACCGTCAGCTCGATCTGGCATGCCACTGTGCCGACGACCCCGCTCACGTCTGGCTCCGCCACCTGGTCGCTGGGCGTGCTGTGCGGCCGTAGACACGGGCCCGAAGGGCACCCCGGCCGTTGCCTGGCCGAAATTCGTGCGAAACACACCCTCCCTAAGGTCACCCGCACGTCGGTCATGGCTGCAACGGCCGACGGGTGACCGGCAGTCCGGCGCTAACCAGCCACCTTTCACCGCGTTTTGAGGAGGAAGGATGGCTGTGCAGCCTCCTGCCGACACGCGCGCCCCAGAAGCCGCCGCGCACCCCGTCGACGTACGACCGCCCCTGCACCGCATGGTGCCGCTGAGCCTCCAGCATGTGCTCGTCGCTTACTCGGGCCTGGCCACCATGCCGCTGCTCGTGGGCGTCGCGCTGGATCTGCCGGACGACCGGATCCGGCTGCTGATCAGCGCGAACCTTCTGGTCAGCGGTCTGGCGACGCTGCTACAGACACTCGGTTTCAAGTGGTTCGGGGCGCGGTTGCCGATCGTGATGGGGTCGACGTTCACCGCGATCACGCCGGCCGTGCTCATCGGCCAGGACTACGGCATGGCCGCAGTGTTCGGGGCGACCATCGTCGCCGGGCTCGTGACGGTGGCGGTCGCACCATGGTTCGGGCGGATCCTGCATCTGTTTCCGCCGCTCGTCACCGGCTCGGTCATCGCGGTCATCGGGTTCTCCCTGGTGCCGTCGGCGGCCGGGCTCATCACCGGAAGCGGGAATGAGGACGGCAGCGGCGCGCGAGGGCTCGCCGTCGCCGCCGTCACCGTCGCTCTCGTCGTCCTCGTCGAACGGCTGGCGCCACCCGCCATGGCCCGCTTCTCCGTGCTGGTCGCGATGGCCGCTGGAGCGCTTCTGGCCGTACCCCTGGGCCTGTTCGACGGTTCGGCCGTCGGTGAGGCGCAGGCCCTGTCGGTGCCGGATCCGACCGCGTTCGGGGCGCCCACGTTCGTCGTGCCGGCGATCGTCGCCCTGCTCGTCGTGCAGGTGGTCAACATGGTCGAGTCGGTGGGCGACACCCTGGCCGTGGGACAGATCGTGGAGCGCGGCGACGACCCGGGAACCGTGGTGAGGGCATTGCGCGCCGATGGGGCGGCCACCGTGGTCTCCGGCGGTTTCGGGTCCTTCCCGATCGTGACGTTCGGGCAGTCCGTCGGTCTGTTGAGCGTGACACGGGTGATGAGCCGCCATGTCGTGGCACTGTCCGGCGCGTTGATGGTGCTGCTCGCCTTCGTTCCCGTGCTCGGGGCGGCGGTTGCGGCGGTACCGGGACCTGTGCTCGGCGGGGTGTCACTCGTGACGTTCGGCACCGTCGGCGCGGTCGGGCTGCGGATCCTGAGCCGCGCCGACCTCTCCGACGGGCGCAATCTGCTGACGGCGGCACTCGCGTTCGGCCTTGGCATGATCCCGGTCGGCGCGCCCGACTTCTACGCGCCGCTGCCGTCGTACCTGCGCACCGTCCTGGACAGCGGCATCGCGGTGACCGGGATCGTCGCCTTCACGCTGAATCTGCTGTTCCACCACACGAGCCGCACTCGTCGCGTCCTTCGTGGCAAGGAGCAGTCCTGATGTACATCGACACGATCACCGACGTCTGTGTGTGGAGCGGCGGGCGATGGCTGGACGCGCGGGACGTGCACGTGGCGGACGGGCGGGTGACGGCAGTCGTCGGGGCCCGCGAACTGCCTCGTGGACAGCGGGTATTGGCGGCGGCGGGCGGGCATCTGATCCCGGGTCTCGTCAACACGCATACCCACCTCCACCAGGCGCGCATGCGCGGCATCGGCGAAGGCGAGCCGCTGTTGTCCTGGCTGCGAACCGTCGGCGAGGAGACCGTCGCGCTCACTCCCGAGCGCGCCTACGCAGCGGCCGCCGCCGCGGCGACGGAAGCCCTGCGCAGCGGCACCACCACCCTGGTGGACCACATGTGGCCGAACCCGTCCGCCGAGATCCACGACGCGGTGCTGCGCGCCCTTCATGACTCGGGGATCCGCGCGGTGCTGTGCCGCGGCGTGGCCGACCGGGCGGACCCGTCCCGCAAGTGGGGCTTCGACCCACGTCTCATGCAGCAGCTGGACAGCGCCCTCGCTCACACCGACGAGTTGGTGGACGCCACGGCGGGCAGCCGCGTCTCGGTGGGGCTCGCCGTGCCCAATCCGCGCAGTCTCACTCCTGCGGGAATGCGGCAGGTACGGGCGTACACCGAAGAGCGGGACCTGCCGGTGTCGATCCACCTTCTGGAGACGGCGACGGACGACCTGATGTGCCGGGAACACACCGGTCGAGGAGCCGTGGAATACCTGGAGACGGCCGGATTCCTGTGGGAGCGGCTGCTCGCCGTGCACTGTGTGGAGCTGGACGCGGCGGGCCGTGCGGCGCTCGCCCGGCACGGAGTCGGCGTCTCCTACAACCCGCTCAGCAATATGCGGCTGGGCAGCGGCATCGCCCCCGTGATCTCCATGCGGGAAGCGGGACTTCGGGTAGGGCTCGGGGTGGACGGGGCCGCCAGCAACGACACCCAGGACATTCTGGAGGCCATGCGGATCGGGGCGTATCTGCAGCGTGCCGCGCATCGGCAAGCCGATCTGCTCGGTTTCCCGGAGATGCTGGCCATCGCCGCCGGGGGCGCCAACGAGGTGCTCGGTCTCGATTCCCGGGCGGACGGTGTGGTGCCCGGTGCCAGGGCCGACCTCGTGCTGCACCGATTCGAGCGGGACTACGCGTGCCTTCCGGTGCGCGATCCGGGCGCCACGCTGCTGACCTGCGCGAGCAGCCGGACCGTGGACACGGTCCTGGTGGCGGGCGAGGCAGTGGTGCGGGACGGGCGCAGCGCGCGCCTTTCCGAGACGTTCCTGGTGGACCTGTTGTCGCGATAGCGGCCACCCTCTGGTGAGGGCCCTTCGCACAGGGTGGGCGGCGCCGAGCGCACAGCATCGGGGGGATGGTCCCGATTTCGGCCCGTACCGCCGCCACACCCACGTCGTCGTTCGTCGTGGACGTGCTGTCGCAGTAACAGAACTGGTTCCCGGACGAAACATGGTGCCGCCAAGCTGGCCCCATCGCGCATCGTCCCTGTCGACGGGGCGTATGCCAGCCCACGGCGCCGGGCCCACGGACGGGTCCGAGGCCGACCGTGCCCGCGGACCTCTGTGTGTCCGCGGTGGGGGTGCAGGGGCGGTGACTGCACCTCGTAGGACTTCGGAGAACACCACTCCGACGTACTCAGGAGTACTTGCCGCGATGACTGACATCACGACGCGTGCTGTGCCGCACACGACGCCTCGATCGACGTACGGCCTCGCCGAACTCGACAAGGAAACCCGCATGGGCGGGGCCGGAACCGAGACCACGGCGCGGGAGATCCGCCGCATCGACCTCTCCGACTTCGAGGCCCGCAAGGCCGAGATCACCGAGGAGCTGTGGGCGGCGGCCACGGACATCGGGTTCTTCCAGCTGGTCAACCACGGCATCGAACAGGACCTGGTGGACGAGGCGTTCACGAACGCCGAGGGATTTTTCGCGCTGCCCGAGGCCCACAAGGCCCGGCATGCGCTGAAGAAGGGCCTCAACTCCGGGTGGGAGTCCCTGACTCAGGTCAGGCCGTCCGTCGGGACACCGGACCAGAAGGAGTCGTACCAGGTCACCCGCCCTCACATGGAGGGGCTCTGGCCCGACGACGTCCTGCCCGAATTCCGGCTGCGTGCCCTCGACTTCGAGACACGCTGCCGCGAGGTGGCGATGCGGGTCCTGTCCTGCTTCGCCGACAAGCTGGGCTTCGCCGGCGACTTCTTCACCCGCGCCCACGACCCTCGGAGCATGTACTACCAGTCCACCCTGCGGATGCTGCACTACTTCGCGATCCCCGAGGACGCCGAGCCGCACCCGAACGTGTGGCGGGCCGGTGCGCACACCGACTTCGACTGCCTGACGCTGCTCTTCCAGCGGGACGGGCAGGGCGGGCTGCAGGTGTGCCCGGGAAAGGAGGCCGAGGCCCAGGAGTGGACTCCCGTGGTGCCCTCGGCCGACGCCATCACCTGCAACATCGGCGACATGCTGATGCGGTGGAGCGACGACCGGCTTCCGTCCAACTTCCACCGGGTCAAGTCCCCGGGCCCCGGCGAGGACCGGGGCGCACGCTACAGCATCGCCTTCTTCGCCCAGGCCGACCGTGACGTGGTGATCGAGGGGCCGGACGGACGGTATCCGCCGATCACGGCGGAGCAGTACATCCAGCAGCGCATCGCTGCCAACTTCGCACGATAGAGGCGCGGTTGTGATGATGTCCGCGAAGAAGCGGGCGCCGTTCGGGCGGCTCGGGGTGCTGGGTCTCCAGCACGTTCTGGTGATGTACACGGGGTGTCACGGTGCCGCTCGTCTTCGGCGCGGCCACCGGGCTCGCTACCGCGACCATCGCTCTGCTCATCAACGCGGACCTGCTGGTCGCGGGCGTCGTCACGATGATCCAGGGCGCGGGCGCCGGGCGGGTGCTCGGCGCCCGCATGCCCGTGATGGCCGGCGCGGCCTTCACCGCCGTGGCGCCGATGATCCTGATCGCCGGTGAGTACGGGCTCCAGGCCGTATACGGTTCGATGCTCTCCGCCGGGATCTTCGGCCTGCTCGCCGCCTGGCCGTTCGCCAACGCAGCGCGCTTCTTCCCGCCGCTGGTGAGCGGTGTGGTGATCACCGTGGTCGGCCTGGCGCTGATCGGTGTCGGCGTCAATCTTGTCGTCGGCAGCGACCCCAAGGCGGCGGACTACGCGGCGCCGTCGCGCCTCGCCCTCGCCGCCTTCGTCGTCATCGTGATCCTGCTGGTGGCGAGGTTCGGCCGGGGCTTTCTGGCCCAGACCGGCGTTCTGCTCGGGCTGCTGGCCGGTACCGCGGTCGCGGTACCGCTGGGTCTGGTGGACCCGTCAGCCGCCCGTGGCGCCGACTGGATCGGGGTGAGCGCTCCGTTCCACTTCGGCGCGCCCGAGTTCCCGCCGGTCGCGGTCATCTCGATGTGTGTCGTGATGCTGGTCCTGTTCGCCGAGTCGACCGCGGACCTGATCGCGGTCGCCGAACTCACCGGCAAGGAGCTGACGACCGCGGACATGGCGCGCGGGCTGGCCGCCGACGGACTGTCCGGGGTGCTCGGCGGAGTGATGAACGCCTTCCTCGACACCGTATTCGCCCAGAACGTGAGCCTGGTGTCGATGACCCGGGTGCGCAGCTGCCATGTGGCCACCGTCGCGGGCACCGTCCTGGTTGCCCTGGGCCTGGTTCCCAAGCTGGGGGCGGTGGTGGCCGGGCTGCCCGGACCGGTCGTGGGCGCGGCGGGACCGGTCATGTTCGCCACGGTCGCCGCCGTCGGTATCAGCACACTGCGGAAGGTCGAGTTCGAGGGAACGCAGAACCTGCTGATCGTCGCCGTGTCGATCGGCGTGGGCATGGCGCCCGACGTGGCACCGGACCTCTGCTCCCGTTTCCCGGCCGGTGTGCGCATTGTGCTGGGCTCACCGGTGACGAGCGCGACCCTGATCGCGTTCGGGCCGAACCTGGCCTTCAACCGGACCCGCCCGGCACGCACGGCGGGACGGGTGGGAGATGCGGGCCATCACCCGCAAGGACATCCAGAGCTGGATCCGCGCCCTGGTGGACAAGGGCGCGGGAGCCTCCGCGATCAAGAGGGCGTTCGACCTCACGTCCTCCATGATGCGCGCGGCCGTGGACGACGACGTCCTTGCGGTCAGCCCCTGCCGCAACCTCGACCTGCCGACCATCGCGGTCAAACCGCCGCAGTGGTTCACGCTCGACCAGGCGCAGAGCATCCTGGACGAACTGCCCACCGCATGGCGGACGATGTGTCCGCTCGGTTTCCACACCGGACTGCGCTGGGGTGAACTGTCCGGCCTGCACCGGCACCGCATCGACACGCGTCGCTCGCGGCTCTTCGTGGTGGAGGTCAACGCCAGGAGCGGCATCAAGGAGTACCCCATGAGCTCCAAGAGCCGTCGGGAAGTCCCGTTGCCACCCCATGTCCTGGAGGCTCTCGAACGCCACATCCACCGGCTCGACCTGGACGCCGTGGTGTTCGCCACCCTCACCAAGGGCCGGGCCGGCCGTCTCCTCGCCGACAGCAACTGGCGAGGGCAGACCCGGTGGCCCACCGTCGAGGCCGCCTACTACTTCGACACCGACGGCGAGCAGCAGATCGTCCCGCACCACCCGCCGCACTCCATGCGCCACACCTGCGCCTCCTGGCTGGTCCGGAAGGGAGTCTCGCGCTACGAGGTCCAGCACCTCCTCGGCCACGAGAGCTTCCACTGACGATCGCTGCCTGAGGTGACGTTGCCCTGCCGTCATGGCCAGGGCGGCGTCGTTGTATGCAGTCGGCTCCGGTTCAACGAGAACTGTCAGCTGGGACGGAGACGCGGTGGAGTGCCGCTGCAGTGTGTGAACTCACACGAGTGGAACTGTCCTTCGCGACGCAGAGAGCCCGCTACATCAAGGTCGTCAACACCGCCGATGTCGCGAGTGACTGGTGGTCGATCGCGGAATTCACCGTGTACAACTGATCACGGGTTCGCATGGCCGGAGTGGCACGCCTCGCCGAGGGCGCCGCTCCGGCCACAAGGCGGTCTCCGTATGTGGGAGCGCTAGTTCTTGACCGGCTGAGGCGGCTGCGGAGTCGGGCTGCCTGTCCCCGTCCGGTCGGTGAAGGCCAGGTCTGTTACCGCCAGGGGTGTCTGGGCGGACAGGTGTGGGCGGGGCAGGGCGGTGGGCGGGTCGGCGCCCAGGCGTTCGCAGGTCAGCGAGGAGACGAGGACCGCGTCGTCCACGACGATGGTCAGCACGTCCGGGTCGGCCGTGGCCAATGTCCCCGGCGTGTCCAGCCCGTGGCGCAGCAGCGCACCGAGCAGCCCGGCGGTGAAGGCATCGCCTGCGCCGACGGTGTCCACCACGGCGACCTTGCGGCCGGCGCGGCTGAAGTCTCCCGCGCCGCTCGGGAAGACGTGGGCTCCGTCGGGGCCGTCGGTGATGACGACGAGCAGTGCTCCGAGGTCCGTCCAGTGGGCGGCGATCTTCTCGATCGGCGTGCCCGGGTAGAGCCATTCGACGTCCTCGCGGCTGGCCTTGACCAGGTGGGCGAGGCCGATGCTGCGCTCGACCGCCTGCCTGCCGTGTTCCGGATCGCCCAGGAGGAGGGGGCGGATGTTGGGGTCGTAACTGATCAGGGTGGTGCCGGCGGCGTGCAGTCGTTGGACGGCGGAGTGGATGTGGTCGTCGGCCGGCGGGGTCCAGGAGGCGACCGAGCCGAAGTGGAGCACGGCGGTGTCCGGCGGGACGAGGGCGGTCTCCGCCTCGGTCCACTGCCAGTCGGCGGTGCCGTCGAGGTAGAAGTCGTAACTCGCCCGCCCCTCGGTGTCCATGGAGACCACGGCGAGCGTGGTGGGTTCGGCGGCTGAGGGGGCGTACGCCAGGTCGATGCCCTCGGCGGCAGCGTGGGCGCTCAGCATGCGGCCGAAGGAGTTGCCTGCCAGCCGGGCCATGAGCGCGGTGCGGTGACCGAGGCGGGCCAGGCCGACGGCGACGTTGAAGGGGCTGCCGCCGGGCCGGGCGCGGTAGTCGCCGGGGGTGCCGAGCTGGACCAGGTCGATGAGGGCTTCGCCGATCACGGTCACGGCCGGGGGCTGCCCGAGGGCTCGTATCGCTTCAGTCATGGCGGGGTCCTTCGGGGGCTATCTCGCCGGAACCCCGCTCGATGAGCCGGGTCGGTACGGTGACGGTGTGGGTCGGGGAGTCGTCGCCGTCCAGTCTGCGGAAGAGCATCTCGGCGGCTGTCCTGCCCAGTTGCTCGACGTCCTGGGCGATGACGGAGATCCCCGGGTTGAGGATGTCGGCCAGCGGAAAGTCGTCGAAGCCCACCTGGGCGATGGTGTCCTGCAGGCCGCGGGTACGCAGCGCGCGCAGGACCCCTATGGTCACGAAGTTCTGGCTGGTGAACAGCGCCGTCGGCGGATTCGGCAGCGCGAGGAGCTGTTCGGTGGCGGTGATGGCGGCCTGTTCGCTGGACCCGAGGTGACGGACGATCGCGTCGTCGTGCTCGATGTGCGCGACTTCCAGTGCGTGCCGGTATCCGTCGAAGCGCTGGGCGGCGGTCGGGATGGACGCGCGGTCGCCGAGGTAGGCGATCCGGCGGTGACCGGCCTTGAGCAGGTGGTTGACGGCGGTGACGGCACCCTGCCGGTTGTCGGAGACGACGGCGTCCGCGTCCAGCAGGCCGGCCTCGCGGTCGACGAAGACCAGGCGGGTGCCGGAGCGCTGCTCGCTGATCAGGTAGCTCTGGTCACGTCCCGCGGGGACGATCACCAGCCCGTCGACCCGGCGGTCGATGAGCGCCTGGGCCAACTCCCGTTCCCGGGCGGGGTCCTCGTCCAGGCTGCCTACCAGCACCAGCACGCCGCGGGCGCGGGCCACGTTCTCGACGGTGCGGGTCAGGGCGGCGGAGAAGGGGTTCGCGGCGTCTTCGACGAGCATGCCGATGGTGGCAGTACGGCCGTCGCCGCGGCGCAGGCTGCTGGCCGTGAGATTGGGACGGTAACCCAGTTGGTCGGCGGCGTCGCGGACCCTGGCGACGATCGCCGGATCGACGGTGGGGACCCCGTTGAACACGCGCGAGACCGTCTTGATGGCCACTCCGGCCAGCGCCGCGACCTCACGCATGGTGGGGCGGCTGCGGGTGGACCGGGGCGCCGACTCGCCCTGAGTCATCGTTGTCTCCAACCGATCGCGCGTTACCTACTCGTTGCCCGCGCATGTCTATCAGCGTCTTGACGGCCTCGTCCATACGGGCCCAGTATCTCGCCCAGTCAACGTTGTCTCAGCGTCGGCCAAGGGACGGCTGCGAAAGGGATCACACCATGAACATCTTCATCAGCCAGAGGTCGAGCCGCCGCGGTCGGCGTACCCGGGCGGCAGCGATCGGCGTCACGGTGTGCCTCGGCGCCACGCTCGCGGCCTGCGGTTCTTCCGGCTCGGGCTCGTCCTCGTCCGCATCGGGCGGCAGCGGCAAGGTAGGTGTCTCACTGATCCTGAAGACGCTCACCAACCCGTACTTCGTGAGCATGGAGAAGGACGCCAAGACCCAGGCCGCCAAGGACAACGTGAGTCTCACGGTGGCGGCGGGCAACAGCGACGGCGACACGCAGACCCAGATCACCGCCATCGACAACGCCATATCGCGCGGTGACAAGGGCATCCTCATCACCACCAACGGCGACGCCGTGAACGCCGCCCTCGGCCGGGCCAAGCAGGCCGGCCTGTTCGTGATCGCCCTTGACACCGCGCCGAACCCGGCCAGCACCGCGGACATCACCTACGCCACCGACAACGAGCAGGCGGGCAAGCTCATCGGCCAGTACGCCGCCGCCGCACTGGACGGCAAGCCGGCCGTCATCGCCATGCTCGACCTGTTCAACAACCAGGTCGTCTCCGTCGACATCAACCGCGACCACGGCTTCCTGGAGGGCATGGGCGTCGACCCGGGGAGCAAGACCGAGAACGGCAAGGAGGCCAAGTCCGGCAAGTACACCGGCGGCAAGGGCGGTACGTACAAGGTCGTCTGTCACCAGCCCACCCAGGGGGCCATCGACGGCGGCCGTACCGCGATGGAGAACTGCCTGTCGGCCAACCCGGACATCAACGTCGTCTACGCGATCAACGAGCCCGCGGGTGAGGGCGCGTACAACGCGCTGAAGGCGGCCGGCAAGGAGAAGAACGTCGCGATCTACGCGATCGATGGCAGCTGCTCCGGCCTGAAGAACGTGACCAGCGGCGAGTTCGCCGCCGACGCGGTGCAGTACCCGGGCAAGATGGCGGCCCTCGGCGTCACCTCGATCGCCAAGCTGGCCCGCGGCGGCAGCAAGCCCAGCGTGACCAGCGGAAAGTCGTTCTACGACACCGGCACCGCCCTGGCCGCCGCCAAGTCCCTGGACGGTCTGACCGTGCAGTCCCCGTCGCAGGCCGCCTCCGCCTGCTGGGGCAGCTGACACCGAGCCGGGTGCGGCGCCGGTGACCACCGTCACGGCGCCGGCGTCGCACCCGCACCCCACGAGCCCATGAGCCCGTACCAGGGAAAACACCGGAAGGACCCCCTGTGACCACCCACGTGGACAGTCAAGCCACACCGGCACCGGCGGAGGAGTTCCTCAACAGGCCCGCCACCCTCAGCCAGCGCATCCATTCGGTGCTGCACCGCCAACCGGCCCTCAGCCCGGCCATCGTCCTGGTGCTCGCCGCCGTCGTGTTCTCCCTGGTGAACGAACGCTTCTACGCGTTGCAGAACCTCTCGCTGGTCGCCCAGCAGACGGCCGTCATCGGTTCGCTCGCCGTCGGGCAGACGGTCATCATCCTCACCGCCGGCATCGACCTGTCGATCGGCGCGGTGATGGTGCTCTCCTCGCTGCTCATGTCGAAACTCGTCGCGGACAACCACTGGCCCGGCGTGTTCGCCCTGCTGGCCGGGGCGGTCGCCGCGATAGCCGCGCAGGCCGTCAACGGTCTGCTGGTGACCAGGATCAAGCTGCCGCCGTTCATCGTCACCCTCGGCACCCTCAGCGTCTTCACCGCGATCACCCTCATCTACGCCAAGGGCCAGACGGTGGCGCTGCAGCCGGGCAACATCCTGCTGTGGAGCGGCCAGACGGTCTCCCTCGGGCAGCTGAACCTGACCTACGGCGTCCTCCTCATGATCGCCCTCTACGCGGTGGTCGGCTACGCCCTGCGCTACACCGCTTGGGGACGCCACCTCTACGCGGTCGGCGACGACGTCGAGGCCGCCCGGCTCGCCGGCATCTCCGTCAACCGGGTCCTGCTCAGCGCCTACATGGTGGGCGGTTTCGCCATCGCCGTGGGCGCCTGGATCCTGGTCGGTCGGGTCGGCGGCGGTGACCCCAACAGCGGTCTCAACGCCAACCTGCAGTCCATCACCGCCGTGGTGATCGGCGGCACCAGCCTGTTCGGCGGACGCGGTGTGGTCTTCGGCTCGCTGATCGGCGCGCTGATCGTCCAGGTCTTCGTCAACGGCCTCGCACTGGCCGGCATCGACCCCAACTACCAAGTTCTCGCAGTCGGCATCCTGGTGATCGCGGCTGTCTCCGTCGACCAGTGGATCCGGAGTGTGAAGTCGTGACGACCGCCACCGCCCCCGTTCTCGAAGCCAAGGGCCTGGTCAAGCTCTTCGGCAGGGTCGTCGGCCTGAACAGCGTCGACCTCACCCTCCACCCCGGCGAGGTCCTCGCCGTCATCGGCGACAACGGCGCCGGCAAGTCCACCCTGATCAAGTGCCTGTCCGGGGCCCTCGTCCCCGACCAGGGCAGCATCCTCGTCGACGGCAAGGAGGTCCACTTCAAGCGTCCCCAGGACGCCCGCGACGCCGGCATCGAAACCGTCTACCAGACCCTCGCCGTCGCCCCCGCGCTGGACATCGCCAGCAACCTCTTCCTCGCCCGTGAGATCCGCCGCAAGGGCATCCTCGGCTCGGTGTTCCGCATGCTCGACACCGGCGAGATGAAGAAGCAGGCCGCCGACCACATCAAACGGCTCGGCATCGGCACGCTGCAGAACATCAACCAGGCCGTGGAGACCCTCTCCGGAGGCCAGCGCCAGTCCGTGGCCGTCGCCCGCACCGCGGCCTTCGGCGGCCGGGTGGTGATCCTCGACGAACCCACCGCCGCCCTCGGCGTCCGCGAGACCGGCCAGGTCCTCAAACTCGTCCGCGACCTGCGCGAGCAGGGCCTCGGCGTCATCCTCATCAGCCACAACATGCCCAACGTCTTCGAGGTCGCCGACCGTATCCACATCCAGCGACTCGGCGGCTGCGCCGGCGTCATCACCCCGCAGTCGCACTCCATGGAGGACGCGGTGGCCATCATGACGGGAGCGAAGAAGCTCGCCCCCGAGGCGAGCTGAAGGGAACAGCAGGGGAATGACCGCCGAGTACCGGATCGCCGAGAACCGCCTCGGCGGCGAACGAACCCTCGTCGTCTCCGCACCGGACGGCACGGCACGTGCCGTCCTCGCCCTGTCCGGGGCGACCCTGCTGAGCTGGCAGGTCAGAAGCGAAGCGACCGGCCGGCTCACAGAACTGACGGACGGCTACCGCGACGACAAGGAACTCCTGGTGCAGGACGGCGTACGCGCCGGCCTGCTGGCCCCCTTCCCCAACCGCGTCGCCGACGGCCGCTACCACCACGCCGACCAGGACCACGACCTGCTCCCCGGCCACCACGGGGACAGGCTGATCTACCACGGCTTCGCCCGCGAGGCCCCCTTCGAACTCGCCCACGCCACCACGACAGCCGACTCCGCCCGACTCCTGCTGCACACCACGAGCATCAGACCGGGCCGCTACCCCGGCTACCCCTTCGCCATCGACCTCGCCGTCGAATACACCCTCACCGCCCGCGAGTTGGGCATCACGATCCGCGCGACGAACGTGGGCGGCAGCACCGCCCCCTACGCGGCGGGCTGGCACCCCTACTTCACCCTGTCCCGCCCCATCGACGACCTGACCCTGCACATCCCCGCGCACACCCTGATCCGCACCGACGCAGCCCTCATTCCGCTGCCCGGCGAGGACGCCCTGCTCCCCCTGGACAACTGCCCCGGCATGGACTTCCGGACACCGAAACAGCTGAGCGACGCGGTCATCGACGCCTGCTACGCAGACCTGACCCCAGGCCCCGCCGGCCGGATCGAGACGGTACTGACCAACTCGGCGACCGGCGAGGAACTGCGGGTCTGGCAGCACAGCGGCTATATGCACGTCTTCACCGGCGATACCCTGGCCCGCGACCGTCGCGCCTCCATCGCCCTCGAACCCGTCGAAACGATGACCAACGCGTTCAACCGCCCGGAACACGCCGCCGCCCTCGCTCTCGAACCCGGCCGAAGCCGCGCATTCGCCTTCGGCGTCGAGTACGCGGTCCCGTAAACCTGCGGCGCCGACACGGCCTGATGCGTTGTCTCTGCCCGGCATCGGAGGTCACGCCCATGGCTTTCGCGTACGTCCATCGTCGACGGGATACGCCAGAGCGAACCTGACCGAGGAGGCAGACGACGCTCCGCGTAGCCGACGCACGCGTGGTCGGGCAGTCAGACCACGTGAATGGTCGAGCCACTAGCGCCTGGCCAGGCGCTTTGCTGGTGCCTTCAACGGCTCCGAGGGCGTGGTCTTCAAGGTCGGCCCGGCGGAACGGTTTGACCGCCTGCGACATGTGTCCCTCGTCAGGAGGCTGGGCAGCGGCAGCGGTCAGGACCACGACCCGTCCGAGCCCGAGCGGTGAACCGACCGTGAGGAACAGCGGCGCGCCGAGCGTCAGGGCGCTGGGGCCCTCCAGCGTGCGGATGATTGCCGAGTGTGTGGGCTTTCATCGCTCATGACGCTCGTTTGACGCTCCGAGGGTCTGATCGCCTGCCTCGGGAGCCAGAAAACACGCTCTGAACTGGTGTTTCTTCAACCCCCGCATGATCTGACGTGTTTGCGATGGCGCATCATGTGGAGTGCGTGGCCTGGAGCCTGCGACAAAGGGGCTGGGGCTTTGACCTGTGGAGCGCTGTTTTGACGCTTGTTCCGACGGTGTGCCGGACAGGACAGATCGGTCACGGTGCGGGGCGTGGCCGCGGACGGCAGGGCCGTCCAGGCGAGTGGCTCGTTCACATGCCGTTCGACCGCGTCTCGGGTTCAAGCGTGGTCGAGTGGCTCCGAGATGTCGCACAGGCGCCTGTGCCGCGGCTGAGCGCAGCGTGCACTGTGGGGAACACGGGGAGCAGCGTGTCGAGGCCGAGGAGGCGCCACACCTGCTGGTAATGGTCGCTGAGGGCGGCGAGGCGCAACGTGCCCGCATGGTTGTCGAGCGCGCGCGACAGCGTGATGATCATGCTGACGCCCGAGGAGTCGAGGTAGTGCACGTCGGAGGCGTCGAGTACGAGGGTGGCGCAGCCCTCCCTGATCAGGTCCTGGCACCGGGCGCCGATGTCGGAGGCGTTGTCGTAGTCGACCTCGGTCGGCAGTCGGACGACCGTCGTGTCCGCGTGCCGTACGAGCACTCTCAGCATCGAGAACCGACTCCCATCCAGATCGTTCATGCCTGTGCCACCGGCGCCTTTCTGCTTGTCGCCGCCCGGTGACACCACCGCGCCTACCCTGGGGCGACGTCGGTCACGCGTGCCTTTCAGTGCTGGGGTCGTCAGTGGACCGCCGGCACCGGCGGGCTCAGTCGCGCAGTTCGGTGTGCAGGCGGATCGTGGTCCCTTCGTCCGGTGTGGACCGGATCTCGACGAGATCGCAGAGCTGGTGGACGAGCCACAGCCCGCGTCCCCCCACCTGCCCGGCGGTCGGCATCGTACGTCCGGCCAGTGGGTCCTCCAGGTAGCCGGCGTCGCGGAACTCGCAGACGAGCCGTCGCTCCTCGCTCCAGGTGCGCAGCACGCCTTGTCCGCCGCCGTGGCGGATGCTGTTGGTGGCCACCTCGGTCGCGGCCAGATGCAGTTCGCGCAGGCGCCCACCGGTCAGGCCGTGCTGTTCGGCGCAGGCAGCGATCTTCTCCCGGAGGGCGGGCAGGTCGCCGCTGGTGTAGACGAACTCGTCGTACGGGTCACAGGGGTCGGTGAGGGCAACGAACGCATAGGGTGCCCGCGCGTCGTAGTCCTCGCTCAGCACCGTCCGGCCGTCTGTGCGGATATGGGGGTGGCAGCGTGCCATGTCGGCCAGGGCGGCCTGGTCGCGTGCGACGTCGTAGGGGCACAGCAGCCACCAGGCCGGGCCCTGGGCGAACGCCCTGTTGAGCAGCCATTCGTGGTAGCGCAGTTCCTCGGCCTCAGCAGCATTGCGGGCCTTGTCCCAGGGGGATTCGCCGATCCCGCGGACGGGCCGGCCCTCCGCGACGTGTTCCTTGATCCATCCTTGCCAGGCAGCGATGAGCCGCCCCGGATGATGCGCCACCCGGCTGGTGTCGACATAGCGGACGGTGTCGGTCTCACGGATCTCCGCACGCAGCAATGACGCCTTTTCCTGCGGCACGGCCACGACGACGGCCTCGTCCCCGTCGAGCGCTTCCTGGATGAAACCCACAGCGCCCGCGACGAATTCATCGCTGCCCGAGTACGGATACAGCTCATGCCGGTATCCAGTGCCTTCGAGGGGGGTGGACGAAGAGGAGGTCAAGGTGTCATCACCACCGGAACGTCGGCGACTGCGAAGCCGGACAGCTTCCAGGCGAGCCGCACGGTCTCGTTGGTGCCTTCCAGGATGACCTTGCGATCCGGAAGGTGCCTGGCGGCATTGGCCAGCGCGCTCATCCCGGCGGCATCGAAAAATTCCAGGGTCTGACAGAGCAGACGCACCGTCGGCGAGTGAGCGAGGAGGGTGCACAGGATGGTGCCGAAGGCCACCGCGCCGTCGCTGTCGACGGTCCCGGTCACCGTCCAGCCTTCCTGCTCGGTTCGGTACACCCGGAACGCGGGTGAGACCGGACGGCTGCCCAGATGATGCGGATGCACACAACTGATCTGCTGCAGAGCCGGCAGGTCCCAGTCGGCACCGCTGTAGGCGCAGACCACCATGGCTCCGGTGTCGGCGGCGAACTCCTCGAGATCGAGCTCGCTGCGCAGCCACTCGCCGTTCCGGTCCGCGCGAGGGCCGGGGACGACGTGGTGCAGCACGCGGAGGGACCTGAACCCCTCCCGGTCCGCCGTTACCGCCTCCCGACGCACCGCGGAGAGAAGGGAACCCTGCAACCGGGCGGGGTCGAGTACAAGCGGTGCGAACTCGCTCTCCGCCCGCGGGACGGGGCCGACGATCACGACCTTGTCCCCGTGCAACGCACCGTCCGCGACGAACGCCCGGCTGCGGTCGATGACGTCGTCGGCAGGATCCAACAGGTGACAGACATGATCGCCGGTGTCGACCTCGTCAAGGGTTGGCAGTACGCGCGGCGTTCTCACTACTCCTCCCTCGCTCCTCCCTCACTCTACTGCTCCCGTAACCGGCACTCTCGGGCCAGTCTTTATCAGGCTGGGCCGGCTCGAAGTAGCCCTGATGTTCCCCTCACCGGTCCTGCGTCAGCGGCTCGGGCCGGAGTCGTCGTCGTGGGAAGAGCGCCGTGGTCCCCTGCCGCGTGGAGCGGAGTCCTCCTCTTGCCCTTCCAACAGCTCGAGGAGCGCGGCGTCCGCCCTCTTCTGGTCTTCCTTCGTCAGCTCGACCGGTGCGTTGTTGTAGACGGTGTAGTGATCCGGATCGATGATGTTGGCGGCCCGCAGGGTGAACGTCAGTAGGCGGCGCCACCCCTTGCGGTGCCCGACCCTTGCCTGCAGCTGGACCTTGTAGTCACGGGCTTCCGGCATGAACCCGGAGAAGGGCGCCTCGAACTCGATGAAGAGTTGCTGCGCCTCTCTGCCGGGCACGACGAAACCGGCCGGCAGCTTTGCATCCTCGTCCGGCCCCGGCTGGAGGCGAGACGGTGAGGACACCCACAGCAGCGGCAGATGAGAAGCGGGCTCGTCGGGGAAGGTCAGGATGAGGTCCTGCACGACTATCGGCTTGGGGCCGGTGTTGTGAAGGACGAGCGGGAGCCGAAGGCGGGCGGTGGACGAGCGGATGATCGCTGCGAAGGAATGAGGCTCCCACGTCTTCAGGCAGCCCTGTCTGGCGTTGAGCCACCAGAACGACGCGACGGTGAAGAGCAATGCGCTGACCGATACGACACCGGCGCCTGTGAGTGATGAGGGCGCGGCCTGATAGGCCGCGGTCATCAGGGGAGCCACAGATTCAGTCTGCCAGCCTCGGCGTGAGTTCGCTAACAGGACTCAGGAGCCTGAGCCGCCGGCGCACAGCAGCCGGAAAGCGGGACCGTCTGCGTGCCGCAGGCGGCCGGTGCGGTCCTCAGCCGACGTCACGAGCCTGGCGGGACCGGGCCGAGAGCCACGCCGATGGCGCCCGCCAGCTCCAGCGCACCGATCACCCGGTGGGAGGCGGTGGTGAATCCGGCGTGGGCGGCCGGCGCGGGCATCGGACCGAGCGCCATGATCTTGGCTATGCCCCCTCAGGGCGAAGACCAGCACGATCAACAGGCCAGGGCGGCGGTGAGGCTCATGAGGCGTCCTTGAGGGTGTGCGGATGACGGGCCCGGCGGCGTTCGACTCCCAGCCCGGCGAAGAACGCGACCAGATCCGGGTTGTCGACCACCGAGGGGTTGAGGACCTGCTCGGCGGGGCGAGGCGCCGGTGCGGACGGCGTCGCGGAGCCTCTCGCGCAGGGTGTCGTCCGGCGTTGGCGCTGACCGCGCCGTAGGGTTGCGACGGCTTCTGCGCGGGCCGGTGCCAGGGTGGTGCGGATCTCGTCCTCTCCCAGGTGGCGGCGTCCCCAGGCGGTGAGCAGCGGTAGTGGTCGCCCATCGTCCATGCCGCCGGCACCATCCGTGGCATCGCCTCGATCGGGTCGGCGTCCGGGGTACGGGCTGCGGCGGTCTGGTCCTTGACGGTCTCGACATGGCCGCTCCCGCGCGTGCACCGGAGACGGGCCGTGATGCTTGCCGGCGCCACCCTGACCTCCACGCCCGCCCGCACCATCCCTGGGGAAGCAGCCCTTCGCTGGGCGCGTACTCAATGCTTCCCGAAACGTTGCGCTCCGGCTGGGTCAATATCTGTGCCCGCGAACTGAGATTTCAACGGAACGGGCAGCCAGATTCTCTACCGCATTAAGTGGAGCGGGATTCCTCACCGCACACAGGCCGCTGCGGCGTGCTACTGTCGGTGTCAGTTGCAGTTGTGGTTCCCAAAACTTCAAGCGCCCTCCGGCCGGCACCTGTGCCACTGGAAGCGCTTTTGTTATCCGGTTCTTTTTCCGGGCGGGGTGATCATCGCGGCGACACGGGGTCCGCGCAGCGCGGATCCCGATGCACTGCCCCAAAGGAGAAATGACATGGCTGCTGGTACCGTGAAGTGGTTCAACGCGGAAAAGGGCTTCGGCTTCATCGAGCAGGACGGTGGCGGCGCTGATGTGTTCGCCCACTACTCGAACATTGCCACCCAGGGCTTCCGTGAGCTGCTGGAGGGCCAGAAGGTGACCTTCGACATCGCGCAGGGCCAGAAGGGCCCGACGGCCGAGAACATCGTTCCCGCCTGACGCTGACTGTCGCGTACTTGTAGCTGGGGCCCGCGTCCTTCGGGGTGCGGGCCCCAGCTACTCGCGTTTTCCCGCAGTGGTTTCGCCTGCGGACGACAACCAGGAAACCCGTAGGCTCACCGCATACGGAGCATCCTTCAGGGGTGCGTGCCTCTCTTCACGGCTTCATCGCGGTGGACTCCCGAACATTACGTCCGCTTCGCGCCACTGATTCCAGCTCCTGCGCCCGCACGGATTTTTCGTCGGCCAGATTCGCTTTCGCATTCCACCGGTCCATTCTTGCAATTCTCTGTGCTGCTGATCGCTGCGGGAATTCCTTGATATGTGCCGCATCGAGGAAGGTTCCGCATGAACCGCACACGCACGAACGACCGCTTCACCCGCACCCGTAACGGCAGTGCCGAATCCGGAAGGGGCGGCAGCCGATTCGGTTCGTCGGCCGGGAGCCGCTCCGCCGGGCCGAGCCGTTCCGGTGGTCACGGCCGCCGGCCCGCCGCGGTCCAAGGGGAGTTCGCGCTGCCCAGGACGATCACTCCCGCGCTCCCCGCCGTGGAGGGCTTCGCCGATCTCGACATGCCCAGGGCGCTGCTGGGCGCGCTCAGTTCGCAAGGCGTGACCGTACCCTTCCCGATCCAGGCCGCGACCCTGCCGAATTCCCTCGCCGGCCGCGACGTACTGGGCCGTGGCCGCACCGGCTCCGGCAAGACCCTCGCCTTCGGGCTGGCGGTGCTGGCCCGTACGGCCGGTCAGCGCGCCGATGCCGGGCAGCCGCTGGGGCTGATCCTCGTACCCACGCGTGAGCTGGCGCAGCAGGTCACCGACGCGCTCGCCCCGTACGCCCGCTCCGTGAGGCTGCGGCTGGCCACGGTGGTGGGCGGAATGCCGATCGGCCGGCAGGCGAGCGCGCTGCGCGGTGGGGCCGAGGTCGTCGTCGCCACACCGGGACGCCTCAAAGACCTCATCGACCGCGGCGACTGCCGGCTGGACCAGGTTTCCATCACCGTCCTCGACGAGGCCGACCAGATGGCCGACATGGGCTTCATGCCGCAGGTCACCGCCCTTCTCGACCAGGTCCGCCCCGATGGCCAGCGCATGCTGTTCTCCGCCACTCTGGACCGTAACGTCGACCTGCTCGTGCGGCGCTACCTCAGCGACCCCGTCGTGCATTCCGTCGACCCCTCGGCCGGCGCGGTCACGACGATGGAGCACCACGTGCTCCACGTTCACGGCGCCGACAAGCACACGGCTACCACCCAGATCGCCGCACGCGACGGCCGCGTGATCATGTTCCTCGACACCAAGCGCGCCGTCGACGGCCTCACCGAGCACCTCCTGAACAGCGGGGTACGGGCCGCAGCCCTGCACGGCGGGAAGTCACAGCCACAGCGCACCCGCACGCTGGCACAGTTCAAGGCGGGACACGTCAACGTGCTGGTAGCGACCAACGTCGCGGCGCGCGGCATCCACGTCGACAACCTCGACCTCGTCGTCAACGTCGACCCGCCGACCGACCACAAGGACTACCTCCACCGCGGCGGCCGTACCGCCCGCGCAGGAGAGTCCGGCAGCGTCGTCACCCTGGTCACCCCCAACCAGCGCCGCAGCATGGCCCGCCTCATGGCAGCGGCCGGCATCGTCCCGCAGACCACCCAGGTCCGCGTCGGTGAAGAGGCCCTGCACCGCATCACCGGCGCCCAGGCCCCCTCCGGCATCCCGGTCGTCATCACCGCACCGGTGGTCGAACGCCCCAAGAAGCGCGGCGCCACCTCACGCGGCCGACGCCGCCCCGTCTCGGCGGCCCGCCGCGCGCCCGTACGGCAGTCCACCGCCGGTGCCGCGGCATAGCACCTTGGTGATCAGGAAGCCGGCCCAACTCCGCAGGAGGCACCCTTTGACGCTGGACCAGACGCAGTTCCGCCCGGCGAGCGCCCACCCCGCGCACAGCACGGTGGCCGACAGCATGGACGCGGGCGGACCGCAGGTCTGGGGGGACATGACCGTGGAGGTGGCACTGTCCGTGATGGCCGCCGCCCGTACAGGTCATCTGGTCGTCTGCGACGAGGACGGTATGCGCACCGGCCTGGTCACCCGGGACCGGCTCACGGCCGTTCGTGACGGTTCCGGATACACGGACCGGGTCCGCCTGTGTGACGTCGTCGACGTCATCGGGCCCTTCGCCGCGCCGCCGGCCACGAGGGCCGAAGCCGGGCGTGCGATGCGCTGCCGCCGGCTAGGGGCCCCGCCCGTGGTCGACGGACGCGGCAACGCTCTGGGCGTCGTCGCCCTCTCTCGCTGAACCGCCCTCACCCCTGCCCGCCCCCGTCTGGGCGTAGTCCTCAGGGCCATGACCCGACTCGGTGCCGATGGCGGAGCCGTTGTTCTTGCCGGCGATCAGGTCGCCTTCCCGTGGCCGGGGGACAGCCGGTCGGCGGCCTCGGCGGGCCGTTCGCTGATGACCACAGGGTGCACGCACCGCGATCGACGGGCTGCCGAGTGCCGGTGCGGGCGGCGCATCGCGCGTCCGGTCCGAAGGGCCCGGTCAGCTCGCACCTCAGTTCCCCGCGGCCTTGGACGTAAGAACTCCGCTGCGGGGCATGTGGTCCTGGAGGAAGTCCCGCAGCCTGGGATTCTGGCTGGTCTTGCTGGTCTTGCGGGGCTCGGGGCGCGGTGAGCGGGCGTCCGTGCGGCGCTGGGCGGCGTGCGGACGGTAGTGCCGGCCGCCGTTGGGCGTGAGCGTGCGGTTGCGGCGGATCTCCCGGCTCACGGTGGAGGGACTGCGGTCGAACTCGGCCGCGCTGGCCCGGACGGACGCCTTCTGCCGGAGCCGGTCAGCCAGGTGGATGCGGTCGGCCTCGGTGAAGGCAGCGCGACGGGCCGACGGGGTTCCGCAGGGCGAGCCGGGGGTTCGGGTGCTTGCCAGGGCGGCCCCGTGTCCACGATGGGCGGGGCTGCCCTGTACCGCTGTATGCCTGCCGGACGTAGAGCCAACGCTTGCCGGTGCGGCGGTCGATGCCGATGATCCGGCAGGCTTCCGTGTTCCCTATTGCAGGATCCGTGAGCCGAAGTGTTCCTCCCGCTCACGGTCCGGGTTCCCCGGCCCCTGAGGCCGCCGGTGGGGCCTCGCTGTGTGGCCGTGGGTCAGTGGTCGGAGTAGCTGAAGTCGCCCACGGTCCAGGCACTGACGTCCTCGATCGCGACGCGGTACATCCCGCCTGTCTCCGGGATCCCCACCGTACCTTGCAGGATCCGGGCGACGTGGAAATGCAGATGCGTGGGCGGTCCGTCCTTCCTCGCGGGGACGTCGAAGACGGCGGAGAACCCGCCCAGGTCGGCGGAGTCCTTCAGCACCTCGGACACCCTCTGTCTCCACATGGCCCCCGGAGCCAGCCGGCCGGTGATGACAGCACCACTGGTGACCACGGTCAGGGTCATCTGATTGCTCTGCCCGGATTCCACGAGGGCGGCTATCGCAACGAGCAGCTCGTCAGGTTTCGGCATGGGATCGGATTCTATGCGGCCCGGACGGGCGGCCTGCACGATGGCGCAACAGGGCAAGAACGCCTGTGCGGTATCGCGTGCGTCGGCAACGGCCACGTGGAACGGGGCAGCTGTGGCGTTGACGGACATCGTGTTCATCAGGGTCACCCACGGCTGCGGACCGTTCATGCCCGGCCCTTGACCACCCGGCCCTGTGCCCCCCGGAGGGGGCTGAGAATCGCCGTCGACGCGCCGCGCCGGTCGACGCCGCCACGGGAAGCTCCGCGGGAGACCTCGTCATCGAACCGCAGCAAATCTATCCCCGCTGGAGTAGACATTCGCTGTCTTCATGATTATGGTTTCTTTCGTAGCCGAGATCGAGCAAGGCCCGGCAGACACGAACTGCCGGGCCGCAGTCCACGTATGACGGTGCGGTGGTGGAGTTTCGAAGCCAGGTTGTAGGACGACGGCGACGGGACTGACGACCGGACCGGGTGGCCCGAAGTGATGAGGGGCCGCCGTGAGCAGGACCGCAGTTGACGCGGTTGCAGTACCAGCAGTGCGCAGTCCCTGTTTGCAAGTGATCGGCTCCGAGGGAAGAACGGAGGAGACGAGCACCATCAGGATCGCCCGGGCGGGAGACGCGAGCCCGGGTACCGCAGGACATCGATAGGCAGGTGGTCTCCGGTCACGCATCCGCGATCCCCGCACCCCCGCCGGAGTATCAGGCGGCTGGGCGGAAACAGAAGGCCGGCACAGCACTAGGGCCGGCAGATGGTGTTGCAGGTCCTTCGGGGCCTTGGTGCCAAACGGCACCAAGGCCCCTCGACGCGTTCACAGAGAGGTGAGATGACAGCAGACGAGTCGCTGAGCCGTCTGGACGACGACGACTACCCCGCCTACACGATGGGCCGGGCCGCCGAGTTGCTCGGTACCACTCCCGGCTTTCTCCGCGCCATCGGCGAAGCGCGACTGATCACACCACTGCGCTCCGACGGCGGACACCGCCGCTACTCCCGCTACCAACTGCGCATCGCGGCCCGCGCGCGTGAGCTCGTCGACCAGGGCACCCCGATCGAGGCCGCATGCCGGATCATCATCCTCGAAGACCAGCTCGAAGAAGCCCAGCGCATCAACGCCGAATATCGGCGCTCCGGCGGATCGTCCAGTCCATCGGCCGCAGCCTGAGGTGAGCGGGCCCGCCGGTACCGGCGGGCTGCCACCCCCGCGCGTGGCCGGGCTGTGGCGCGCGGAGACGGTGCTCGTGTCCGAACGGCTCCACCGGCGTTTCGCTCACCTCCGGCCCCGGTCGCGGCGCCGCCACAACGGGTGACGCGGCTGGCAGGCTCTCACCGAGGCAGGGATCATCGCGGCGTGGAGTCAGTCACGCAGCTTCGGCTGGGCCGGCTCGACCAGGTCGGCCGCCCACTCGACCAGGTCGGCAACCGGGTGAAACTCCCCACCGGCATGGCCATGATGTGATCCGCCGGGGAGACCGGCTCCGGCGTCCCCGGACACAACTTCCCCGCCGGTCTCGTTCTTCTGGGCATCATCGGCAACCATCCGATCATGCTGAGAGCCTGCCCGTGACAGCGTCCCTCGACTGGACGCACTCGCCGGACGTGACGCCTTCATCGAACGGCCGCACGGCTGACCCACCGAAGGTGGTACCGCCCTGACCCATCCCTGTCCGGCCGCCGGCGTCATCGGATCCTCCCCGGACACCGGTTGTGGTGCCCCGACCCGGTCAGGAGGAAGAGATCGCTCAGGTAAGGATCATCCTGTCCCGCTCTCCGGGTACCGTCAGGGTATGAGTCATCCGCACCCCGAGTTGAAAGCCGCACCGCCCCTTCCCGAAGGAGGGCTGCGGGTCATCGCCCTGGGCGGCCTGGGTGAGATCGGCCGCAACATGACCGTCTTCGAGCACGCGGGCAAGCTGCTCATCGTCGACTGCGGCGTGCTGTTCCCCGAGGAGACCCAGCCCGGCGTGGACGTGATCCTGCCGGACTTCACCTCGATCCGGGACCGGCTGGACGACGTCGTGGCCGTGGTCCTCACCCACGGCCACGAGGACCACATCGGCGGCGTGCCGTACCTGCTGCGCGAGCGGTCCGACATCCCGGTCGTCGGCTCCAAGCTGACGCTGGCGTTCCTGGAGGCCAAGCTCAAGGAACACGGCATCCGGCCGCGCACGGTGCGGGTGCGGGAGGGCGACCGGCGCGGCCTCGGCCCCTTCGACTGCGAGTTCGTGGCGGTCAACCATTCCATCCCCGACAGCCTCGCGGTCGCGATCCGCACCCGGGCCGGGATGGTGCTGCACACAGGCGACTTCAAGATGGACCAGTTCCCTCTCGACGACCGCATCACCGATCTGCGCGCCTTCGCCCGCCTCGGCGAAGAGGGCGTGGACCTGTTCCTCACCGACTCCACCAACGCCGAAGTACCCGGCTTCACCACCTCCGAGCGTGAGCTGAACCCGGCGATCGAGCAGGTGATGCGCACCGCGCCGCGCCGGGTCATCGTCTCCAGCTTCGCCAGCCATGTGCACCGCATCCAGCAGGTCCTGGACGCCGCCCACCAGCACGGCCGCAAGGTCGCCTTCGTCGGCCGGTCCATGGTCCGCAACATGGGCATCGCCCGTGACCTGGGCTATCTGAAGGTGCCGTCCGGTCTGGTCGTGAGCACGAAGGAGCTGGAGAAGCTCCCGGACCACAAGATCACGCTGGTGTGCACCGGTTCCCAGGGCGAACCGATGGCCGCGCTGTCACGGATGGCCAACCGCGACCACATGATCCGCATCGGCAAGGGCGACACCGTCCTGCTCGCCAGCTCCCTCATCCCCGGCAACGAGAACGCCATCTACCGGGTGATCAACGGACTCACCCGGTGGGGCGCGCACGTGGTCCACAAGGGCAACGCCAAGGTGCACGTCTCCGGGCATGCCAGCGCCGGCGAACTCGTCTACTGCTACAACATCGTCAAGCCCCGCAACGTCATGCCCGTGCACGGCGAATGGCGCCACCTGCGGGCCAACGGCGACCTCGCCATTCGTACCGGCGTCGACCCCGACCGGGTCGTCATCGCCGAGGACGGAGTCGTCGTCGATCTGGTCGACGGGCGCGCGTCCATCACCGGCAAGGTCCCCGCCGGCAACGTCTACGTGGACGGCATGGAAGTCGGCGGCGCCACCGAAGCGTCCCTTAAGGACCGGCTCACCCTCGCCGCCGAAGGCGTGGTCACGGTGGTGGCGATCGTCGACGCCGACACCGGCGCCCTCGCCGAGGCCCCCGACTTCCTGGCCCGGGGTTTCGTCCACGACGACGCCACCTTCGAGCCGGTCATCCCCGTCATCGAGAAGACGCTGGCCGCCGCGGCCGAGGAGGGCGTCGGGGACGCGCGCCAACTCGAACAGCTACTCGCCCGCGCCGTGGCGAACTGGGCGTTCCGCACCCACCGCCGCAAGCCCCTCATCATCCCCGTCATCATCGATGCGTGAGCCCACCCCGGCAGGCGTCCGGGGTCGGACGCCGTTGTGCACGAGGTGAAACTCGGCGACGAGTCGTTCCTGATGTCCAGCCTCATCACCGGCCCACCGGGCAGGCCCGTACGAATCGCGCCCGGGTTTCGCCCGGACGTGTCCGGGGCGGCCGGTGGCGGGAGCGCTGCGCCGGGCGTCTCGCAGCGCCTTCCACAGCTGACCTGCCGCCCGAGCAGCGACACGATGGCCACGGGACAAGAAACGCGGACAGCCCGGTGTACCGGCCGGAAGAGGAGAGAAAGTCCGTCAGTCATGACGCTCATGTGACGCTCCGGTCGCCTCACAGCCCGCGCCCGAGGCAGGAGAACCTGCCTCGGGCGTCGCACGGCCCGGCCCCGAAGGCCCTCGCCGGAACACCTGACCGCTGTGCAGCCGCAGCCGCCAGGTGTTCCGGCCGTGCAGGGCTGTGGGTTGCGGCCTGGAACGGGACGGTGCGGTCGGCTTCGCCGCCCGGCGCTGACCAGGAGGAGGTCGTTCTCCCGAGCGGCGATGTGTGGCAACGGCCGCGAGCGGTAGCTGGAGAAGGACAGCCCGCTCGATGGACGGCCCCGCGCCCGCGTCGGGCGTTTGTCCCGCGGAAGCGGCGTGCGCGTGCGGACGGTTGTGCGAGGGCCGGTAGGGTCCGCCGTGACACACCTGACCTGGGGCACAGCAGCCCGTGCGGAGGAGGACCACCATGGCCGACAGCCGGCAGGAGAGCGCGCCGACGCCGCCACCTGAGGCGCATCGGCAACTCGCGCACGACTCGGTGCGTCTGGCGGTGGTGATCGGTGCTCTCGGCGTGGTCTTCGGTGACATCGGGACCAGCCCGATCTACACCCTCCAGACCGTGTTCAACCCGAGCGACCCGCACCCCGTGCCCGTCAGCACACAGAACGTGTACGGGGTGGTGTCGCTGGTGTTCTGGTCGGTGATGGTCATCGTCACGGTCACCTACGTCCTGCTGGCGATGCGCGCCGACAACGACGGCGAGGGCGGCATCATGGCCCTCATCACCCTGGTGCGCAGGTGGAGTTCGCAACGGGGCCGGCGCACCGCCGCCGTACTGGCCGCGCTCGGTATCTTCGGCGCGTCCCTGTTCTTCGGCGACAGCATGATCACCCCGGCGATCTCGGTGCTGTCCGCGGTCGAAGGGCTCAAGGTCGTCGAGCCGTCGCTGGACGACGCGATCGTGCCGATCACCGCCGTGATCATCGTGGTGTTGTTCCTGGTGCAGCGCCGGGGGACGGCGGCGGTGGGCCGGGTGTTCGGACCGGTGATGATCGCCTGGTTCACGGCCATCGGGGCGTGCGGGGCGGTGGGCATCGCCGACCACCCGGACATCCTCAAGGCGCTGTCGCCGACCTACGCGCTGGGCTTTCTGTTCGGGCACTTCGGCACCGCCTTCTTCGCCCTGGCCGCCGTCGTGCTCGCGGTCACGGGCGCCGAGGCCCTCTACGCCGACATGGGACACTTCGGGCGCCGGTCCATCACCCGCGGCTGGCTCTTCCTCGTCTTCCCGGCCTGCATCCTGAGCTACCTCGGCCAGGGCGCGCTGATCCTCGACGACCCGGCCAACATCAGCAGCCCGTTCTTCCTGCTCGTGCCCGACTGGGGACGCTGGCCGATGATCCTGCTGGCCACGGCGGCCACCGTGATCGCCTCCCAGGCGGTGATCACCGGCGCCTACTCGGTCGCCTCCCAGGCCGCCCAGCTCGGCTACCTGCCGAGGCTGCGGATCGCGCACACCTCCGAGTCCACCGTGGGCCAGATCTACGTGCCGTGGATCAACTGGCTGCTGATGGTCTCGGTCCTCACCCTGGTCTTCGCCTTCCGCAGCTCCGCCGCGCTGGCCTTCGCCTTCGGCATGGCGGTCACCGGCACCATCACCATCACCACCCTGCTGTTCTTCTACGTCGCCCGCGCGAAATGGGGCACCCCGAAGTGGCTGATCGGTATCGGCGCGACCGTGCTGCTCTTCGTGGACCTGCTGTTCGTGGCGGCCAACATGACCAAGCTCGTCCACGGCGCCTGGCTGCCGCTGCTGATCGGCCTCACCGCGTTCACCGTCATGACGACCTGGCAGCGCGGCCGTCAACTCGTCACCGCGGAGCGGGCCCGCGAGGAGGGCCCGCTGCCGGAGTTCATCAACGGCCTGCGCAGCGGTGAGCTGCCGGTGCAGCGGGTGCCCGGCACGGCCGTCTTCCTCAACCGGGGCAAGGAGACCGCTCCGCTGGCCATGCGGGCCAACGTGGAGCACAACCACGTACGGCACGAGCAGGTCGTGATCCTCTCCATCGAGACCGAGCCGGTGCCCCGCGTCCCGGCCGACCGGCGGCTCGCCGTCGACGGCCTCGGCTACGCCGACGACGGGATAGTCCACGTCACCGCCACCTACGGCTACATGGAGACCCCGGACGTGCCCGCCACCCTGGCGATGCTCGACCCGGCCGAGACCGAGGGGCCCCTGCAGCTCGACCAGGCGTCCTACTTCCTGTCGAAGATCGAGCTGCGGCGGGGACAGGCACCCACGATGGCGCCCTGGCGCAAGCGGCTGTTCATCGCCACCTCCTACATCACGGCCGACGCGGCCGAGTACTTCGGCCTCCCCCGCAACCGCACGGTCATCATGGGCTCGCACATCGAGGTGTAGGCGCGCGCTCGGGCTCTGTGCGCCGCGGGGCCGGCCCTGCCGGTCGCAGCGGACCCGCCACCCCCGGTGCCGGGGTCACCGTGACCGTCGACGGCCACGTGATCTCGGTCGGGGCACCGACGCGGCTGCTGGCGGGGGTCCCGCGATGGGGTCAGGGCCATGATGGTCGCCCGGGACCTGATCGGCACCCTGCCGCTGCCACTCGGCGTGGCCAGGCCACGAGGGCGCCGCCGTCATTGTCGGCCTCAACGGACTGCGCTTGCTGCGCGAGACGGCCTGGCAGCGAGCCGCATGAGCCGCCGGGGCATCCCGGACTCCTGACTGTCGCCTTCCGTCATCCAGCGCCGCCCGCGGCTCGGCAGGGCAGGTCGAGGGTGACAACTGCCCCGTGCTCGGCGTTCTGGGCCTGCGCGGTGCCGCCGTGCGCGGTGGCCACGGCGTGGACGAAGGCGAGTCCGAGGCCGGATCCCTTGCTGGTGCGGCTGGCTTCGGCGCGGGCGAAGCGGTCGAAGGCCCGGGGGAGGAACTCGGGCGGGAAGCCGGGGCCGTCATCGCCGACGCGTACCCGCACCCTGCCGTCGCGGACGGCGGCTGTGACGCGGACGCTTCCGTTGCCGTGGCGCAGCGCGTTGTCGACGAGGTTGCCGACGGCGGGCACCAGCCAGCGGGCGTCGACGTCGATGGTCGTGTCATCCGCGTCGATGTGCAGGCCGTATCCGGCTCGTTCGGCGGTGCGCCGATGCGGGGAGACGGCGGTGTCGACCAGGTCGGCGAGTCGTACGGGCGCCCGGGTGATGTGGCCGGTGCTGCCGAGTTCCTCCAGGTCGAGGAGGGCGTTGGAGAGGTCGATCAGGCGTTGCACCTCGGCGTCCACGGAGCGCAGGGTCTCGGTGAGTTCCTCGGTGGAGCGGGGGCGGTGCAGGGCGACGTCGACCTCGGCCCGCATCAGGGTGAGCGGGGTGCGCAGTTCGTGGCTGGCGTCGGCGACGAACCGGCGCTCGCGTTCGGCGGATGCTTCGAGCTGGTCGAGCATGTGGTTGAGGGTGTGGCCGAGACGGGTGATCTCGTCGTCCCGGTCGACGGGCACGTCCAGGCGCAGGTTCTGGGCGCCGCCGGCGAGGGTGGCGGCCCCGACGCGGTAGCGCTCGACGGGGCGCAGGGCGGCGCGGGCGGTGCGGTAGCCGACGTAGGAGGCGGCGATCAGGGTCAGACCGGAGGCGATGCCCAGCTGGGCGAGGAGTTCGCGCAGCGCCTCGTCGCGATGGCCGCGCCGGACGGCGGCGACCACGATCCTGGTCCGTCCGTCCGCCGTGACGCGCCCGGCCTTAAGGCGCAGGGCGTCCGGCGCGATCGGGAGCAGGGAGCCGACATCGCGGCGGACCGTGGCGCCGCGCATGACGGCGCCGAGTTCGGCGGGGGTGAGCAGCGGTTCGCGGCGTACGGCGTCGCTGAAACTCAGGACCCGGCCGTGCGCGTCCAGGATCTGCCGGAGGCTGCCGCTGGGGCCGGGCGGGAGCCCGGCGTCGGTGCGTACGGCCTGGTCGAGACTGTGCCGGTAGGTGGTCAGGTCGTCGTTCAGCTGCTGGTCGAGGGCGGTCTGGACCCGCCAGTAGACCAGCCCGGCCGCTCCGGTCAGGACCAGGGACATGGTGACGGCGACGGCGAGTACGAGGCGTACGACGACGGGCAGCCGCCGGAACCACGCCCGGGGCCGGCCGACCAGGGTCACGGGGCGGTCTCCAGGCGGTAGCCGCGTCCACGCAGGGTCGTGATCGTCGTACGGTCGAAGGCGCGGTCGACCTTGGCGCGCACCTTGGAGACGTGGACATCGATGGCGTTGCTGCGCAGGTCGGTCTCGCCGTCCCAGACCTCGTCGAGCAGCTGAAGCCGGCTGACCACGCACCCCGCGTTCTCCATCAGCACCCGCAGCACGTCGAACTCCCGCCGCGCCAGGTCGAGTTCGTTCTCCCCGCGCCAGACCCGTTGCTGGTCGAGGTCGAGGACGAGGTCCCCGACCTGGAGCCGGCGTGCCGTTTCGGGGCGGCGCCGGGATATCGCCCGCAGCCGGGCCAGCAGTTCCTCCATGGCGAACGGCTTGACCACGTAGTCGTCGGCGCCGGCGTCCAGCCCGGCGACCCGCTCGCTGATCGCGCCGCGCGCGGTGAGCAGGATCACGGGCACGTCGATGCCCTCGCCGCGCAGCGTCCGGCAGACCTCGACCCCGTCCATCCCCGGCAGCATCACGTCGAGGACGACGGCGTCCACGCGCGCGTCCCGGGCGGCGGCGAGCCCGGAGGGGCCTTCGTAGCGGCCCTCGGCGGTGTGCCCGGACTCGGTCAGGTAGCGGACGACCAGGTCCGTGAGGCGTGTCTCGTCGTCGACGACCAGGTAGTGCATGCCGGTCAGGCTAACCATCCGCAGGCCACGGCAGGGCACCTGGGAAGGCTTCATGGTCTGTTCATGTGACATCCCTACCGTCGTTCAGGTCGCGGTGCTCCGCGGACCGCGACCGGTCCGCCGTCCGACGTGCCGTGACGGAAGGGACCCCCATGCTCGCATCGGTGCTCGCCGCCAAGGGCATCACCGACCACCTCACGGTCACGGATCTGATGATCCGCGGTGGTCTCGACGTCCTCGCCCTGCTGATCCTGGTCGGCCGGCTCTACCGGCGCCGCCCCAGCGCACCGGCGATGCCGCTGGTGCTGGCCGCGCTGAACATCGGCCTGTTCGCCGCGATGAGCACGATCAGCTCCGGCAAGTTCCCGGCCGGCGTCGGCTTCGGCCTGTTCGGCATCCTCTCCCTGGTCCGGCTGCGCAGCGCGGCGTTCACTCTGCGCGACGTCGCCTACACCTTCGTGACCCTGGTCATCGCCCTGTGCACGGGACTGCCGCACCGGCAGATGTGGCTCGTCGTCGCCCTGGTCGCCGCCGTACTGCTGGCGGTTCTGCTGGTCGACGACCCGAAGTCGTACGACCCCCCGACCAGGACGGTGAAGCTCACCCTCGACCGGATCTACCCGGAGCCCGCGCTCATCGCCCACGACGTGGCGCTCCGCTTCGGCCAGGCACCACTGTCGGTCGAGGTCGACGAGGTCGACTACGTCCGCGAGACCACCCGGGTCTCCGCCCGCTACCCCGTGCAGCCCGGCGAGACCGCGCTCGTTCCGCAGTCCGAACCGCGCGAGGAACTGACGCTCTCATGACGTCCGCTCTCGCCTCCGCACTCGGCCTGTCCGGGCTGCGGGGCGCGACGCTGGCCGAGGTCGACGCGGCCGCCGCGCTCCAGCACCGCACCGACCGCAAGTACCTGGTCCCGCTCGACCGCGCCCGCGACCTCGTCGCCCGGCTCGCCGACAGTCACCGCGTCCTCGACCTCGGCGGCGGCCGCCGTACGACGAGCTACCTCAGCACGTACTTCGACACCGAGGAGCTCGGCGCCTGGCGGGCCCACGTGCAGCAGCGCCGCCGGCGCTGGAAGGTCCGCACCCGCCTGTACGCGGAGGACGCACTGTGCCGGGTGGAGGTGAAGACGAAGGACGGCCGCGGTGCCACGGTCAAGCAGGCCCTCCCGGTCCCGGCCACCGCGTACGGCGAACTCGGCACGCAGGCCGGCGAGTTCGTGGACGAAGTGCTGCACGGATCCGGCATCCCCGTCACGGCCAAGGCGCTGGCCCCCACCGCCGAGGTCCGCTACGTCCGCGCCGCCCTCGCGGACCTCGACCACGGCACCCGCGTCACCCTTGACGGCGTCCTCACCTGCCACCGGGGCGGCCACACCGCCGCGCTCGACTCCGGCCACGTCCTCGTCGAGACCAAGGGAGGCACCCGCCCCGCCGCCGCCGACCGGCTGCTTCTGAGCCTCGGCGCGCGGCCGGTCTCCCTCAGCAAGTACATCGTCGGCCAGTCCCTGCTCACCCCCGGCCTCCCCGACAACGACGTACGCCGCCTCGCCCGCGCCCACTTCACCACCGGGGCGCATCCGCTCTGCGAAAGGATCCCCACCGCATGAACGCCCTGCGCGGCATCAAATTGCCGTACGCCCTGATCGCGCTGCTCGCCGTCGCGGCCGTCTCCGTCGGTGTGCTGCGACCGCAGTGGGTCGCCGCCGCCACCTCCATGAAGAAGAAGCCCGGAGCGACGGAACGGATCAAACAGGACCTGCCGCCGAAGCTCTTCACCGACGCCGAGATCGCCCCGATCGGCAAGGAGGCGGCGACCCAGCGCAAGAAGGCCGATTCCCTCTTCGCGAAGTGGACCGCGCAGCACGGCACCACACGCGACGACAAGGCGTTCACCGCGTGGGCCGCCGCGCAGGTCCCCGCGCCCCCGTCGGCCGCACAGCGCACCGCGGAACTCCGCCAGGTCCAGGCCCTCGCCAAGACCCGCACGGCGGCGGGGAAGAAGGCCGCGACCTGGCTGGAGCTGCACGGCAAGAAGGACATCTGGAAGCTCTACCTGCACGACCAGCGCGAACTGATCCCCGCCGCGCAGGGCACGGCAGAGAAGGCCGAGCTCAAGGCAGCCCTGAAACTGGCCAAGACGATCAGCGACCGACTGGCGGCCGAGGACAAGCAGCCGGCCCCGTTCGTCCTGGACCCGACCCTGCGCCCGGAGAAGCAGATCAAGCCCGGGGCGAAGGGCCCGTACTCCTACCCCTCCCGCCACGCCGCCCGCGCCGCAGCGGCCGTCACCTTCCTCGGCGCCCTCGCCCCGCACCGCGCCGCGGACTACGAGTGGATGCGGGCCGAAGTCCTCTACTCCCGCCTCTACATGGCCGGCCACGTCACCAGCGACCTGACCGCCGGAACCCTCCTCGGCGACCTGATCGGCGACTACGAACTCGCCGTCGGCGGACACTGACACCGCTGAGCCTCGTTGTCAGAGGCCACCGGTGTTGAGCAGCCGGTTGGGGGTGTCGGAGCGGACGCCGTGCAGGACACCGGGGGTGGCCGTGTGGTCGAGCCAGACGTGGACCTGGTTGGCCGTGGCGTGCGGGTGTGCCGACAGGTACAGCGCGATCACGCCGGTCGCGTGCGGCGCGGCCCAGGACGTGGCGCCGTCGTCCTCCGTGGCCGTACCGCCGCCGGCGAGGGCGGCGGTCACCTTCTGGCCGGGGGCGTACAGGTCCACGCAGCGTCCGTAGCCCGAGCCGTAGGAGCCGCCGTCGCTCCATGGACGGTCGTTCGGGGTGGAGGCCGCGACGACGATCGTGCCGGGGACGCCGGCCGGGGAGTGCTTGCAGGCGTCGTCGTGGAAGTTGCCGGCCGACACCACGGTCGGGATCCCCGCGTCGACCATCTTCTTCACGGCGGACTCCAGGGCCGCCGACCGGTGATCGAGGTTGAGCGACATGTTCACCACCGCGGGCTTCTGCGCGTGCGCGGTGACCCACTTGACCGACTTCACCAACGCCGCCTCGGCCGCCGTCGGCGAGCCGCCGCCCTCGCTCTCGCACAGGACGCCCTGGACCCGTACGAGCTCCGCCTTGGGCGCCACCCCGTACTTCGCCCCGCCGATGATGCCCGCGACGAACGTGCCGTGGCCTGTGCCCGCCTCGCTGAAGCAGTCACCGGAGTCCTTCGGGCCCACGAAGTCGGCCCCGAGGTGGGCCCGTCCGCCGAACTCCTTGTGGCCGATGTCCATCCCGGTGTCGATCACGTAGACGTGCACGCCCTTGCCCGTGGCGGTGGTGGTGAACTTCCCGTTCAAAGGCCGCGACCGCTGGTCCAGGATGTCCAGGTTCCACGGCACGTGACGGGTGATGGAAGACGCTGCGGCCTGCGTGACACCCGACAACGTCCCCACGGTGTCGGTGGACGCGGGCGCCGAACCTGACCGCGCCCCGTTCCCGGAGGACGGCACGGGCTGCCTCGGCCCGTGCACGGGGACCGTCCCGCCGCTTCCGCCGGAAGCCGCGCCGGCTTCCCTGCCACAGGCCGAGGCCCCGAGAACCGTCGCCATGGCCACCACCACGAGACCGGTCTTCGTCACGTTTCGCTTCACGATGTCCCCCGCCGTCCTGCTACGTACACAGTCAGCGCACAAGACGACCACATGGGGCGCGCGGTTCCGGCGGGGCATGCGGCAGCCGGCCACCATCGCTTCCGTCCCGTTCCGTATCCGGCCGTCGAAGACCAGCCCCAGCGCTCTCTTCTCGGCGCACCTTCCATCGGCCCACTGTCGGCAGTGCCGCGGTGACCGGCCGGGCGTCGGACGTCCTGGGCGCCCGCTTCGGCCTCGTCTTGGGCGGCCTCGTCTCCGTCGGCTCCCGCGGCCCCCGGCGGCTCGGCCGCCCACGGCGATGCGCCAGGCCGGCACCCGCACCGTCCGCCGCGATTTCACGTCGAAGCGTCGAGAGACGTCGCCGGGCGTATGCCGATCCAGGGGCAAACGGGGCCCATGGGTGTGAACTGGCGGGTGCTTCAGGCCGGCGCCGCCTCAGGGCCTGCCCCGGCCCACGCGTATGTCCATGTTCCAGGCGTTGCTCCGGCCGTTCGGTCCGGTCTTGCAGGCCATGTCGTAGCAGCGCCAGAACCAGATGCCGTTCGTGCGGCGGCGCAGTTCGATGCTCGTGCCGCCGCAGCGAGCGCACTTCGGAGGGCGGGCGAACAACTCGGCATGTTCGTGCTCCAGCAGCTTGCGCGCGAAGTGGCCGCCTCGAATCGTCACCATGATCTCGCGGGTCCACGACTGTGACAGGGTGTTGAGACTTCCCATCATCACCGTCTGCTCGTCGATCACGGCAATCTTCTGGTGCATGACGTTGACGGGGATGACGGTGTGGACGAGGGCTCGGAGGTCGGAGATGAGGCTCCGGCTGTCCGGGCGGGCCTGGAGCTGGTCGGTGTCGTCGCGGATGAACACGGTCACGCGCACGCCACGTTCCGCCGCGTCGCGCAGCAGCGGCAGGATGCCGCGTACCCGGTTGGCGACCCATGGTGCCCACAACCAGATCGAGGTGCGGGCCTTGGTGATCTCCTCCTCGAAGGTGCTGAAGAATGTCAGTTCGTCGTCGAGGCCCGTCACTTCGACGTGCCGGGCCAGGACGTCGGCGAGCGCGGCTCCGAAACCGCCGAGATCTCGGGCCTTGTCCTGCGGCGGCGTGATCAGATGACTGGCCCGCAGCCGCCGCACGCCGGGAGTGCCGACCAGCTCGGCAAGACGAGTGAAAGCCCTGCCGTTACGCGCGGTCCGGATCCGTTCCCAGCTGCCGAGAACGTAGAGGCGGGTCTGGACACGGGTGGCCGCCACATTGAACAGACGTACACCGTTCCGTGCCCAGTCCGAGGCGTCCGGTTCCCGGTGTGCCAGGGACATCCACAGTTCGCGTCCGTCGATGCCTTCGACCGTGTCGAAGACGACGACGGGGAACTCCCGCCCCTGGAACCGGTGGGCCGTGCCCACCTCGGCCAGGGGGCCGCCCCCGCTCTCCACATCCCGCAGAGCCTCAAGCGTCGCGTCCGCCTGGGTACCGTACGGCGTGACGATGCCCGCCTCCTCGCCCTTCCCGCGGTGGTAGTCCACCAGGGCCCTGGCGATCAGTGCCCCGGCCGGCCACCAGCCGCTCCTGCGGCCGGTGAGGTGCGGCTGTGCCAGCTCGTGCAGACCGTCGGTGTCGACGACCACGATCTCCGGATCGTCGGGCGGTCTCGGCGCCGCGGTCTGCTTGCCGCCGCGAAGCAGTCCGCCGTAGGCGAGCGAGTTGGCCAGCCGCATGACCGCCGGGCCGAAGCGGTGCTGCTCGCTCAGGGTGACGCAGGCGGGGTGCCGGGCGGCGTCCGCCGGCTCCCGGATGCCGCAGTGCTCGAAGACGTCCGGGAGCAGCCAGCGCTTGACATCCGGGCGGTCCAGATCTTTCAGCTGTTCCTCGATGACCGGCCCGAGCTGCATGAAGTCGCCGAGCAGCACGGCCGTCCGGGACGCCTTCGCCGTCGCGAGGATCACTTCCGGCAGCGTCGCCGCCCCCGCCTCGTCGACCAGGACGACGTCGTAAGGGCCTTCGAAGACCGCCTTGTTGGTCCGGAACCGGGCGAGTGTGGTGGCGACCAGTCGGGCCCTCTTGATGATCTCACCCTGGGCGTTGCGGGCGAGGCGCTCGTACTCTTCTTGAACCTGTTGGAACTGTGCCTCCAGTGCCGGCCGACGGGAGGTGTCGGCTGTCACCTGAGGCCGGAGTCGCTCGGCGCGGGCATGGCGGGTCGGCCAGCCCTTCCGGTCGGAGAGGCCGGTGAGTTCCGCCGCGTCGAGAGCGCGCACGACGGCCTTCTCCAGCCGGGTGACGTCGTCACGGCTGTTCGCAAGGGCGGCAAGGGCCGACCTGCGGGCCGACTGCGCCGAAGCGAGCGTTCCCTCCAGGGCGGCGATCTGCTTGCGGGCGTGGGTGATGCCGGCGGCCAGCCGGGCCCGTTCCTCTTCCAGCGCGGTGACATGCGCTTCGGCCGTCGCGCGCGCGGCCTGGGCGGTTCGGCGTGCCCGGTCGGCGTCCTCCTCCATGGCGGTCACCTGATCGCGGAGTGCCTGCCGTTTCTCCCGAGCCCGCCACTTGGCCATGGACCGCCGGCTGTCGAGCTGCCCCAACTCCTCCGCCAGGTCACGCAGTTGTTCTTCGGCCAGGAGTGCCTCGGCTTCCTTGCGCTCCGCTGCTCCGAGGATCCGCGCCTGCTCGTCGTACAGGCGGTCGACCTCCGACCACTGACGACGGGACTCCATCGCTTCGTCTCGGTTCCGCTGTGCCGCCGACACAGCCCTGTCGGCCGCTTCCAGGGCCGCCTCGGCTTCCTCCAGCACGGACGCGGCGCGCTCCGCGCGTTCCCGCGCGGACTGGGGGTCCTGGCCGGGCGTACGCAACAGCTTCAGCGCGTCGAAGTACGCGGTCGGATCGAAGCCGACGAGGGAGGCGTCCAGCGCAGCCAGTTCCTTCGCGCGGTTTCGTATGTCCACCAGCGTGGCCTCGATGACACGCTTGCGCTCGGCCGTCTCCGTCAGCCGCTCGAGGACCATGAGCGGCAGGGACACCGTGGGATCGTCCGCCACTTCCCGGAGTTGCGGCGGGCCGACGCGGACGATGTCACCGGGTTCGTGCCGGTTCCCCCGCACCACACCCAACAGGGCGTTGTCCACCGCGATGTTGGTCGCGGACACCAGCAGCACGCGGTCGCCCCGGGTGATCAGGTCACCGATCGCCCGCTTCAGCACGGTCGTCTTGCCGGTGCCCGGCGGACCCCACACCAGGTGCACGCCCTGGCCCAGACACGCACGGTACGCGTGTCCCTGCGCGGGGTGGAATCCCGGAGGGTCCGGGTCGGAGGAGGAGGTACCGCCGATCGCTCCTGCGGCCAGGGCGTTCGCCAGCGGGCTTTCGCCCAGTCCGGCGATACCGTCGCGCAGCGCCTCCACGAGGAACGTCGGCGGTTGCTTCAGCAGCCACAGATACGCGTCCGGAAGATCCGCGAATTCCGCGACCTTCAGTGTGAGCAGCGAGCCGTTCTGCACCGTCTCCGAGACGACGAACCCCTGCGTCTCGATGTTGTCCGAATTCGGGCCGGCGAGCCGCAGGGCGTCCAGCTGGTCCGGTCCGATGTCCGAACCGCGCAGGTCCACCGCGTACCAGCCGGCTTCCTTGGTGCGGGACGCGCGCCCCACCCGTTGCCATCGGGGCTGCCTCCCCGAGCCGCCCGTGACCCTGATCAACTCGCCCAGAGCCGTCGCGATCTCCTCGCGCCACCCCACCCGCGTCGCCCCCGTTCCGCGCCTTCGCGGGATCTCCCGCGTGTGCGCGGCCGGATCCCGCGGGGACCCTACCCGCTGAGTACCTGCGGCGATTCCGTGAGCGCCACGCCGTAGGGCGACTTTCGGCCTGCCCTGTCACCGCTGGGCATCGGCGAGCCGAGCCCGTACCCGCCTTCGAGATGCGCTTCACCTCCACCCCGCGCGGCGCCCGGCTCGCCCGCAGGCTGGCCGCCCACCGGCTGGACACCTGGGGATCCTGTACGGCGGTGGCCCGCACGAGTCGATCGCGCTCGTCGCCGGCGAGCTGACCGCCAACGCGGTGCGGCAGGGGCACGTGGCCGGCCGGGACTTCCACTTGCGCCTGTACGTGACCGGGCCGACCGCCGCCGCCGTGGTCCGGATCGAGCTCACCGACACCCGCACCGAACGCACACCGCCCCGCCCGGAGGCGCTACGTGCGGCGGAACCCGAGGACCCGAGGACCCGGGGGCCGGGGGCTGGTCCCCGTCGCGGGGCTCGCGTGCGCGCGCGGCGTTCTCCTCGGCGAGTGCCGGCATCGGGGTTGTGGTGCCGGAAGGGGATGATCTACGTGCTGTCCGCTTCCCCTGGAGCCGGCGCTATCGTGGACCTAAGCGGACGGCTGTCCGGTACCGGGGAGCGCCGTGGACGCCTGTCCGGTGGCGCGGGAGGCGTGGGCGCGAGCCCTGAAGGAGGAGGGGGAGTGGAGGCCAGAAACGACGGGCCCCAGCGCTCGGACGCACAGCGCAACCGGGAGCGGATCCTGAAGGTGGCGTTGGCGGAGTTGTCGCGTGCCGTGGATGTGCCGCTGAACTCGATCGCCAAGAAGGCGGGGGTGGGGCAGGGCACCTTCTACCGCAACTTCCCCAACCGTGAGGCGCTCGTCCTGGAGGTCTACCGCCACGAGGCGCAACAGCTCGCCGCTGCTGCGGGGGAACTGCTCGCAGCCCGGGCGCCCGATGAGGCCCTGCGGGAGTGGATGGACCAGCTCGCTCGCTTCGCCGTCGCCAAGGCCGGTCTGTCGGATGCGATGCGTCAGATCGTCGGCACGACGGACGGCCCGGCCCAGCCGGGATACGCGCTGGTCGTCGAGGCGATCGAGGCGCTGATCGCCGCCAACCACGAGGCCGGCACGCTCCGTCCGGGGCTGACGCCCGACGACTTCGTCCTGGCCGTCGCGGGTATCTGGCAGATCGATGCCCGCGGGGACTGGCGCACCCAGAGCACGCGGCTGCTGGATCTCGTCATGGACGGGCTGCGCGCGGGGGCACCCGGACGGGGGTGACGATCGGGCCGCCTGCCCGGGTGGACCGACGGCCCGGCAAAAAGCGTCGCTGACCGGCCGTCGACTGCGGACGAACGGCGCTGACCGACGGTGGCGGGAGCGGCGTCCTCGTCGTGGTGCGGGACCTTTGCGACGCTGCCGTGCGGCATTGACCACGGCGAGTCGTCGGCGCCTGCCTGCGCTGCCGGACACCGGGGGGCACGTCTCGGAATGGGACTCGTCAGTCCGTGATGACGGCGGCGCGGTGGATCCACTCGGTGCTGTGGGCCGCCTTGTGCAGGAAGTCGGCGACGTCCGCGCGGCTGATCGTCGGGTTGCCCTTCATCGGCAGGCGCCCGCCGACGAGGTAGCTGCCCTTGGCGGGGCCCTTGGTCAGCATGGCCGGGTAGACCAGCGGCCAGTCCAGGCCGCTGGAGCGGATCGCCTTCTCGGAGATCTCCTTGTTGGCGTAGATGTTCCGCAGGAACGTGCTGTACATGACCTTCTGCGTGGCGCTCGCGGACCGGAAGGTGTCACCCACGCCGAAGGACGACAGCCAGACCAGGCGGGATACGCCCACGTCCCGGGCCGCGCCGATCACGGCCGTGGCGGCGCTGACGACCGGTGGGGCCGGTCGCACCGAGGACGAGCAGATTCATGGCAAGGATTCTGTCCGCTTAGCAAGTGGAATGTCCGTCCGCTTCTGCCGCTTGCGGGACGTCGAGACGCCGAGTCGGGCGTCCCGGGCCCGGATCATCTCGTCCGCCGCCTGCCCGTCCTCGGTGAAGCCCATCATCAGCTGCGGGATGCCGTAGGGAAAGTCGTCGCGGTCGTACTGCCACGTGTGGAACGTCTTCCCGTACGTGGTCACGAGGTCCTCGAAGTAGGCGTGCTCGGCCATGTCGGGGATGCCGGGGGCGGTGAGGATGCCGGACCTCACCTCGTAGTGATGGCTGTGCCACAGGCGTTTCTCGTCCTCGGGCAGCCCGCGGAAGCGCTCCTCGCTGATGATGTACTCGATGCCGATCAGACGGGCGTCGGGCGCGTTGCGGTCGAAGATGACGCACTGGTGCAGGTCGTGCCGGAGATGGATGCAGAAGTGCGTGGCCTCCACCTGCCTGCCCATGTCGTCGGCGTACATGTGGAAGCCGTTGAGATACGTGCTCATCGCATCGAGCGGGTACTTCCGCTGCAGGGCGCCGGCCGCCAGGTCGAGCGCGCGGTGCTTGAGCGGGTGCCCATTGCCGATCTTGCGAACCGTGGCCGCCTTGCGGCCGAACAGGAGACCGGCCGTGGCCGTCAGGCCTGCCGCGACACCGATGCCGAGGGTGGTGGCTGTTGCCCGGCCGGAGCCGCGCGAGCCGTGTGTGGGTGCCATGGGCGGCGAGTGCCCCGGACCCGGCGGCCGTAACGGTGTGCTGCGTCGACGATCAGTCCCCGCGCGCACGGCCGCATCACCCGGGCCGAGGCGGGTACGCGGGGCGCATGAGGCCGAGGAGGTCTGTCGAACGCTGAGGGGCCACGTCATGAACGGAACGGACGACGGTCGGCATGAGGACGCGGCACCACGCACGGAGTCGGGATCGATCGGCCGCCGCTCACCCCGCACCGGTACGGAACCGGTCACCGCACGAAGTCCGCTCCGGCTGCGCCTGCTTCTCTCCGGCATCTTCGCCCCGGTCTTCGTCGCCGCGACCGCGTACTTCGCGGTGTGGGCAGCCGACTCGGGCCCGGGGGAGAGCCCCGGGCGAGGGCCGTTGACCGTCCTCGCGGTCGTGTGCGGGGTGGTCGCGCTCCTCGCACTGATCGACCTGGTCGTCGTCGCGCGTCGGCTGAGGCGCGAACGGGCCGTTGCGCCGCCCACGCGCTGAGACGCCCGCCGTGTCGCTGGGACGGCATCGGTCGCCGCCTTCGCTTGTCAGCCAGACCGCGGTCGTCCTGCCGTCACGACCGCGTGTCTCACGCGCCACCGTCGTTCGGTACGGCGTGTGCGCTGCGCCACTGCCTGCGACGATCACCGTCCGTTCACGCGCGGGCAGGCTCTCGACCTGCTAGCCGTCCGGCCACCAGGTAGGTCCGATGCCCTTGCGTACCTCGGGGCGTCCGGCGGGACGTTCGTCGGTCTCCTCACGAATGCGCCGAGCGTCCGTCTTCACCGTCCTGTTCACGCGGATATGGCGCATGTCCGCCTCCTTCCAGCGTCTTCCGGGTTCCGCGATCTCACGAAGCCGGACGCATGGGGGGATTTCCTCGACTCGGGCACGCCCGGCGGTTCCGGGAGACCGGCCGGCCGACCGTGAAGGAGCGGCCCACAACTCTTTCCCGCGTGTTCCCCTCAGCTGCCGGCGCGCGCGATGACGTCGTCCGCGATCCCCTTGTCGAGCGCGGATCGCACCAATCCGGCGGCGAGCGCCGGGTATTCGGTCTCTTCGACCAGGCGGGCGATGGCGCTCGGGGATTTTGGGAGACCGAGCCGTTCGGCGCCTTGCAGGGCCTTGGCGTCGAAGTACGGTGCGGCCTCCGGCCAAACGCCCTGGACTTCCCGCAGGAAGATGTCCGCCCCGGTGGGAGCAGTTCCTCTTCGGACTCCGCTATCGGGCCGACCCGGCGGCGTTCGCCGTCGCCGTAGTCGAGCCACACCTCGTGCGGGCCCTGGATGATGATGTCCTCGACCCGCTCGTCGTCCAGGTACGGCTGGAGCCGGCCGGCGCGGAAGAGGATGTCGTACACGGCGCGACGCAGGGCCTGGTCCTGCTGCGGCGTCATCGCCTCAGCATCCGACCACAGCGCAACCGCCTCGGCGATCCAGTTCAGGCAGCGCTGCTCTTCACTGTCCCGGTCCATATCGGGCTTGGTCTTGAGGAGTTCCTCGCGCTGCCTGGCGACCTGCGACGCAATGTCCCGGGCCACCCGGTAGTCGACGGTGACCTGCGCAGTTGCGGCTCCGAGAGCGTGCGTACTTGCGCCAGCGCCCGCAGGTACGGACGTGCCGTTTGGCTGGTGGACCCGCTCCTGGGACGGCGGCGCGACGATGGGGTTGGCGTGCAGGGGCCTACCGCGCATGTGACACCTCCCCGCCTGCTGCGCGCGGAACTAGACGGGCCCGGCGTAGGGCGGCCCGTTGAGCCAGCGCGCTGCTGCCCGCGCGGGCAGCCTTCATGAGCGGCGACCTGGTGAAGTGGCGCGGTTGTTCGGCGCCGTCGGACAGTACGCGAGCGTCTTTTGGTGCGTAGGGCAAGGTGGCCACCACCGGGACCTGCAGCACACGCTGCACCTCACCTGCGGGATACGGCCCCTCGTCGATCATCACCAGGCCGATGTCCCCGACACGGTTTTCCAGCTCGCGTACCCGTCCCTCGGCTGCCTGCAAGCAGCGCAGGGTGTTGCGGACGACCACGAAGGTGGCGTCCGCTTGCTCGGCCAGCACTCCCGAGGGCCCGTACGCTCCGCGTCGGCCGAGGTCGATCAGGACGTCATGGTCGTGTTCCGCCTCGATGCCGCGCAGCATCTGCGCGAGGGTCTTCCAGACCGGGCCAAGGCTCGCCGCCTGTGCGGGGTCGGTGATACCGGGCAGCAGCAGCCGCTCCCACGGCGGGCCGTCCTCGCTGCCCAGGTCGATCAGCTGCCGCCAGAAGGCTTCGCCGAACACCCCGATTCTGGCGGCGACAGAGAGGTTGCGGAGGCTGCGCTGGTCGCCAAGTGTGCCCTGCAGCAGGCCGTGCAGCACGGCAGAGCCGTCCGGGTCACACTCGGCCAGGATCATCTTGCGGCCCGCCTCCAGTGGCCACGACAGCAGCAGGGCCAGCGTGCTCGTGGTCACGCCGGGTGCGCCGCTGCAACCTGCGAGCGCGATCACAGCCATCAGTTGCCGTCCGGAGCAGCGAGGACCAGGCGCAGGGTGCCGGCCGACTCCCACGCGGCGGCCGTGGGTCCCTCGGCGGCGGCCGTAGCCACGTCGACGACCACGATGCCCGTACCGGGAGCGGCCCCGGACGCCTTCACGACCCGGCCGTCGATCGTCCGCGGCGCAGCATTCGAGCCGTTGCCGGTTTCCGTCGCCCCCTGAGCCGGGACGTGCACGAGCTGTACCTTCTGGCCCGGCACCAGAGCGGTGGCCGGGATCTCCTTGGGCTCCAAGCCGATCGGCACCAACTGCTCCCCGGCCTTCACCAGTGAATCCCTCGTCACCTGCGAAGAGGCCAGCAGAGAGCCCGGCTTGAGCTCCACGGCGGCTCGCTTGCCCACCACCGACTTCAGATTGTCGGCGCGCACCGCCTTGACCGCAGGGTCCAGCGCCACGGACGCCTTGCCCAGGTCGTCCTCGGTCAGCACCTGGCCGACCTGGACGTCCCGGACTACGGTCACGACGTCGGTGCGGTTGCCGACCTGGAGCAGCAGGACGGCAACTCCGGCGCCTCCGGCGGCGATCAGTGCCAGAGACAGGGCGATGACCACTGGCCGTCGCCTGCGAGCCGATACCCGCGGCGGAGCCACCGGTCCGGACACGCGCCCCTGCTGGAAGACTTCGTTCGGGTTGGCTGTGTCTATCGGTTCCTGTGTCTTGCTCACCGTTCTGTCCCTCCCGGCGCCTACCTGACGACCTGTACTTCGCCGACAGCCACCTGCACTTGGGTCTGCCGGGCCTCGGTGAGCTGGCCGGTCTGTCCGCCTCCCTCCCAGTTGATCGTCCACGTCGAGGTCGCGGTCACCGGGAACTTGCCGCCTGCGGCACCGGCCGAGGTCTTGGAGTACACGTGTCCGCAGGTCGGCGACGGGCCCATGACATCGGACGACGTGTAGGGCGTGCCGGGACCATTGCAGGTCACGGAGAAACCGTCGCCCATCGTCCACACGATCCGCGACACCTTCGCGGTCGCTGCGACGGTGACCCCGCCCGCGGTAGCCGACGCCGTGTTCGGTCCGTATGTTGTGACGCTCTGGTTGACCCACATCCACATCGGGACACCCACGGTGTACTTTCCGGCCGCGCGCGGGCTGGCGATGTCCGGGCCGCGCAGCGTCATAGAACACCCACGTCGGGGCCGCCGCCGGCGTAGGCGACGCCTGCCGAAGCCAGGGCGAGAGCACTGGTGAGCGAGGCAAGGCGCCGGATCAGCAGGGCTGTTCTTGAGCGGTCAACTTCGTGACCATCCACCTCGTCCCCCACTGTTGAAGTGTTGCGGTGCTGACGTATTTGACGAGCCGCGTCGTGGGCAGCGGGACCTTCTCCTTCGAGGACTTGTCGATCAGGGTCCAGTGCGTCGTGTCGACGCAGTCCGTGACCGTGGCCTCGGGAATCTTTGCGCCGGTCACCTTGACGACTTTCGGATTGATCACCGGCTTGCCGGTTGTCACCTGCCCGGCCTTCCGCATGACCGAGAGGTCGTGCTCAATGTCGAGCAGCGCCCTCAAGGTGGTGGTCTTCTTCAGGTCGGTGCCAGCGGAGGAGGCCTTGCTGTAGGCCTTGGTCTGCGCGTCCCAGGAACTGGTGTAGGCCGCGATGACCGCGGCGTCTTCGGCGTTGACGCTGAGACTGGGCGATGGTGAGGACGCCTGCCGGGCAGCGCTGGAGGAGGGGGCTGACGCCGCATCGCCGCTGCCGCTGCAGCCGACCAGTGCCAGCAGACTGGTGGAGAGGGCCAGCGCAGCGGCGTGCTTGCGGGCGCGGGCGGCGGAGCTGTGCGCTGATAAGCGTCGTGGTGTGGCTCTCACATCAACTCCCCATGCGAGCGAGTCGGTTCGGCCGGCCGCCTCTGGGGCTCGCCGGGGGGCGGCCTGGTGTTTCGGCCGGGTGAAGCGCCGGTGCTGGGCGTTCGAGATCGCCAGGCTATGCATATGCCTCCCAACTCCTCATCCTGTTATTTGAGTTGACGCGAGCCAACTCGGGACGTATCTGGTCACAACCAGCACCGGAAGCCGGCTTGAGTCTCGGCAGCGGGACTCCGGTGCTACGACGTCCGCCCAGCACGGCCTTGCGCCGCTTACGGGGTGGAGTGAGGCCGTGGGTTGCGCGGCCGAGCGGTGTGGGTGCTCCCTGCGCCGACGACAGTGCGGGGCACACAGTGATCACGTGGCCGTCGTGTTGACCCGCTGGCCGGGGAACCGGTGGTGCCCTGATTGAGGTCGTCCAGTCCAAGGCCTCCGCTGATGACGCAGGAGCCGCTGGCGTACGACACCGGGGTCTGCGCGGGTCGGTAACCTTTCCTTTTGCGAAGTCTGCCTGCCAGCGTGCCACCCAGCGCCCTCAAAGCTCCGTCCCCTTTGGGAAATTCTGGCCGATCGCGAGACCGTGCAATGGTAAACACTCCCTTCGCGCGAGTAAATCACAGGGGGTTTCGGTGGGCATGGCATCCGTGTGTTTCTGGGCGTAGGGCCAGCGACGTCAGGGTCCTTGAGCTGGGCAGTGGTCAGAAGTACTCCTGATCCTTCTTCTGCGGCATCTGAGCGTTCGTCGCGCCGGCAGGGGAGTGTGCGGTGAGGAAGGCGGTGACAGGTGCGGGTCGACGAAGACCAGCCCTTGGCCCGCATGCGCCCAGCCGATCGCCTGCGCCAGGGCCCGCTCGGTCTTGCCACCGCCGGCCTTGCCGACGCCGACTTCGAACAGGGTCTCCTCGGCGTAAGTGGCGACCAGCCGCTCACGGCCGTCCGGGCCCCGGTAGATGCCCTGCAGGAGCAAGTCGGGCCTGCCGAACTCGAAGGTCGGCAGGTCACCGGCGAGTACCGGCAGACGGCAGTGCACGGTCGGGGGCTTGAGCAGGCCCGTCAGCTCCTCCAGCCGCACCCAGTTCGGACGCGGCGGCTGACAGTGCCCCAGATTCCAGCGGCGTTCGAAACTGCGCCGGGTGGGCCAGCGGTCGGCGCCGATCCGCCACGGCCCCAGCCTCCAGCCGCGCATGGCCCATCGCGAGCGCCCCCCGAACACATCAAAGGCAGCCTGGAGTTGGGCCAGGCGCGCGTGGGCACGGCCTTCGGTGTTCGAGGCGCACATCACCAGCAGCTGAACGCGGACCAGGTGGTCGTCCTCAGCGAGCTTGCCCAGGGCCACCACCGGATCCACGCGGCGCGGCACGGGGGGCATCACGAGCCGCCGGCCGGAGGCAGGCGGCTTGTCGCTGAGGAGCTGCCGCAGCTGCCAGGCCATGGAGTCCTCGATGCCGGCGGCGTCCTGGCGCAGCCAGCGGGCGGCCCGCTGGGCCTCTCGGCGTTCCGCACGGCGCGCGGCGCCCATGAGCTGCATCCTGCGAGCCCGCAGCACCCACTTCGGCGCGCGCTGGATGCCGAGCCGGATCTCGGCGAGGTCGCCGAGCTCGGCGCGCAGGTCGGAGACGGCATCCACGAGCGGCTGGAGGGGGTCGGGGTTCAGCGGCACCTCGCGCAGCGGGGCAGTGGGCTTGCCCCGCAGGATGAACTCGGCCCGCACCGTGTGCTTACGCTCCTTGTCGGCGATCGGCCGAGCCCTGCGGACCGTGACGTCCGGTCCGAACGGGGTGATCGACAAGAGCCGTTGACCGCCCGCAGGGCCTTCGATGCGGTAGCGCAGCGGCGCACTGCCGTCGGCGCGGAGCCGGATCTGCACGGCCTTCGAGCGGCGCGGGGCCCACCAGGGCATGGCCGTGGACGCGCGGGCGAGCTGGACCCCCCGCCTGAAGATCTCCTCCAGGCCCGGGTCGAAGTGCCGTGAGGCGACGAGTTCCAGGGCCATCCGCTGGGTGGAGGCACGCGCAGCGAGCCAGCGGGCCGCCATCTCGCCGGCGCCCCAGCACACGGCGATGGCCAGGGCGAGCAGGTACCAGTGGTCGTAGAGCCAGTCGGCGGCGCCGGCCAGGCCGGTCACCAGTCCCGGTACCTGACCGGCAGCTGTCGGATCGGCTTGGCCCGTCAGATTCGGGGCTGCGGAGTCCACGTCGCTGCTCCTTTCTTCGACGTCGTGCGGGTGAAGTGCAAGTCGGTGATGCGGAGGTCGGTGAAAGTGCCGCCGCGGTCTGTACCGGCCCACACCAGGTGGACCACTGCCTTGCCAGGGCTGCCGTCGCGGCGGGCGATCGCCGCCTGGATGCGGAAGCGGGCGGTGGCGAAAACCGGGGCCACCGCCTGGCCCGAGCCGGGGAAGACGTCCGGCCAGTGCGACCGGCCGACTCCGGTGGCGTCCGCACGCAGCAGTGCTCGCCCGGCGATAAGCAACTGGCGCTCGTCGCCGACGGGAAGGTCGGCGGGCCAGGCCCTCTCCAGGGACCGCTGCACGGCCGCGTCGCCTGCCGTGCCCTCGCCGTGCGGGGGAAGAACGGACGCGAAGACTGGTGCCGGTGTGCCGGGCGTCGTGCGGGCGGGCGTCCCGCCTGTGGCAGGTGGCGCTGCCGCCGACTGCGTGGGGGGCTGTGTGGTCGACGCCGCCTGCGGGACCGGCGCCTGCCGGCCGTGCGATCCGCTCAGCAGGGCGATGCCTGTGACGGCGAGCACAGCGGTGCTCAGCAGCAGCCAACGCGGGGAGCGTGGGGAAGTGGTCACAGCAGCCGTGCTCCCCCCGCATAGCCCGACATCGCATTCACCGAGTCCAGCCGTACGACGGTGCCCGGCCGTGCGGCGTTGATCATTTGACCGCTGCCCGCGTAAATGCCGACGTGGTAGATCGTGGAGTCGCGCCCGGGGGCGTAGGCGAAGAAGACGAGGTCGCCTGGCTTGAGGGCGCCTGTACCAAGGCTCGCGGGGATCCGCTGGCCGGCACCGGCCTGCGTGGCCGCGGTGCGCGGCAAGGTGATACCGGCCCGGGCGTACACGTATAGCGTCAGCCCCGAGCAGTCGAAGCCCTCGATGGTCGCGCCGCTCTTGCCGCTGGGCTAGCAGCAGATGCCGTACGACTTGCCGCTCGCGTTGCCGCCGCCCCACGAATAGGGCACGCCCCGCTGGGAGAGCGCCGCCTCAAGGACGGTACGGACGGTCCCGGAGACGCCTCTCAGATCGGGGTCCTTGGCGGCCGCGGTGTACTGGTCGATCCAGCCCAGTACGTCGGCGGCATACGCGCTGGAGTCGTTGTACTCCAGCAGCGCCGCCTCGAGCTGGGCTCGCTGGGTGAGGTCACGGCCGGCTCCGCAGATGTAGACCGCGGCGCCGAGCGCGGCGTCGTCGGCGTTCTGCGGGTCGGCGCCCTTGTCGCCGTTGCCGTCCTCGCCGATCGACGCCCACGTGGATGGCAGGAACTGGAAGGGGCCGACCGCGCGTTCCCCGTTCGCTGTGCCGTCCCAGCGGCCGTGGTCGGTGTCCGCGACGACGGCCGTGTTGCCGCCCTGGCCGGACCCGTTGAGGAGTACGCCGTAGATCGGTGGGCGGATGTCGCCGTTCTCGGCGATCGTGTGGCCGATGGCGTGGTTCGACTCGACTCTGGCGATTCCGGCGAGGATCGGCCAGCGCATCCCCTGGCACTTGGGCACATAGGTGCCGACCTGCTGGACGGCTTTCTTGTAGGCGGTGAGCATGCGCGGCGGGATGTCTGCGGCGCTGCCGCCCTCAGCGATCCCGCCGGTGTCCGCGTTCGTCTTGAGCGCGACGTAGGCGCTGATGGCGTTGCCTACTGGTACGGCACAGCACACGGCGGGCCGGGGTGGGGGTATGAACGGGTACGGGGTGGGGTCTGGTGGTTCCCGGTGTGTGGTTGGGGGGTGGGGTTGTGGGGGTGTGGTTCTTATCGTGGTGGGCTGAGTTCGAGCAGCCGAGTGGTGTGAGGGGGCGGGT
>NZ_JAEKKT010000208.1 GCF_019510245.1 Streptomyces sp.
TGACGGTGTGGGCCCACCACATGTACGTCACCGGTGGTGTGCTGCTGCCGTTCTTCTCCTTCATGACCTTCCTGATCGCGGTCCCGACCGGTGTGAAGTTCTTCAACTGGATCGGCACCATGTGGAAGGGCTCGCTGTCCTTCGAGACACCGATGCTCTGGGCCACCGGCTTCCTGATCACCTTCACCTTCGGTGGTCTGACCGGTGTCATCCTGGCCTCGCCGCCGATGGACTTCCACGTCTCCGACTCGTACTTCGTCGTCGCCCACTTCCACTACGTGGTCTTCGGTACGGTCGTCTTCGCGATGTTCTCCGGCTTCCACTTCTGGTGGCCGAAGATGACCGGCAAGATGCTGGACGAGCGGCTCGGCAAGATCACCTTCTGGACGCTGTTCATCGGCTTCCACGGCACCTTCCTGGTCCAGCACTGGCTGGGCGCCGAGGGCATGCCGCGCCGGTACGCCGACTACCTGGCGGCCGACGGCTTCACCACCCTGAACACGATCTCGACGATCAGCTCCTTCCTGCTCGGCCTGTCGATCCTGCCGTTCCTCTACAACGTGTGGAAGACGGCCAAGTACGGCAAGCCGGTCGGCGTCGACGACCCGTGGGGCTACGGCCGTTCGCTGGAGTGGGCGACCTCCTGCCCGCCGCCGCGGCACAACTTCGTCACCCTGCCGCGGATCCGCAGCGAATCGCCGGCGTTCGACCTGCACCACCCTGAGATCGCCGCCCTGGAGCAGCTGGAGCACGGCCACGCCGCCGCCGCTGTCGCGGGCAGCAAGGAGGCCGGCAAGTGAAGATCCAGGGCCGCATGTTCGTGTGGCTGAGTGTCTTCGTCCTCGTCATCGCGATCGTCTATGGCGTGTGGTCGAAGGAACCGGCCGGCACCACGGCACTCTTCCTGGCCTTCGGCCTGTGCATCATGATCGGCTTCTACCTGGGCTTCACCGCCTCGCGCGTCGACGCGGGTGCCCAGGACAACAAGGAGGCCGACGTCGCGGACGAGGCCGGCGAGATCGGCTTCTTCAGCCCGCACAGCTGGCAGCCGCTCGCCCTGGGCGTCGGCGGCGCGCTGGCCTTCCTCGGTGTCGCCGTCGGCTGGTGGCTGCTGTACTTCTCGGCACCCATCATCATGATCGGCCTCTTCGGCTGGGTGTTCGAGTACTACCGCGGTGAGAACCGCACCCAGTAGGCGCGTGCAGAGCACGGCAGGAGCCCGGACTTTCCGTCAGGAGGGTCCGGGCTCCTGCCGTTCCCGGCCCGTTCGCGCCTTCGGCGCAGCGGCCGTCCCCCGTCCGGACCAGCCGCATCGCCGGTCCGGAAAACATCTCATAGCGTGACAATATGAGTCACTCTCCGTGCGTCCGTACCGTCGTCAGCTGCACCCTGCTGGTGATCGCCCTCGGCGCGGGCGTCACCGCCTGCGGTTCGGACGGCAATCCCCTCGCGGACAAGCCGTACGACGCGGCGGACCAGATCTCCTTCAACACGCCCACCGGCGCGGGGAAGCGGGCCGACCCCGACAAGCCCCTGGAGGTCGTCGCCAAGAGCGACGAGGACCGCATCACGGACGTCACGGCCCAGGACGCCACAGGTCGCTTCGTGGCGGGCGAACTCGACGCCGACGGCCGCCGCTGGCACAGCACCTCCCCGCTGGCCGCCAACGCCCACTACACGGTCCAGGTGAGCACCGAGGACGAGAATGGCGCGCCCGGCCGCAAGACCCTCACCTTCGACACCAACACGCCCGCCACCCGGCAGCGGCTGAAGGTCACCTTCGGCCCCAAGGCCGGCGAGTACGGCGTGGGCCAGCCGGTCACCGCCCAACTCGACCAGGCAATCAAGGACAAGGCCCAGCGCGCCATCGTCGAGCGCGCCCTCAGGGTCGACTCCGTCCCGGCCGTGGAGGGCTCCTGGTACTGGGTGAGCGACAAGGAACTCCACTACCGGCCCAAGGACTACTGGCCCGCCCACGCCACCATTCAGGCGCACAGCAACCTGGACGGCATCCGGATCAGCGACCGCCTGTGGGGCGGCCCGGCCGCTCCGCTCAAGATCACCACGGGCGCCAAGCTCCTCGCCGTCACGGACGCGGCAGCCCACCAGCTGACGGTCTACAAGGACGACAAGGAGATCAACCAGATCCCCGTCACCACCGGCAAACCGGGCTTCGAGACCCGCAACGGCGTCAAGGTCGTCCTGGAGAAGCAGTACTTCGTACGGATGCGCGGCAGCACGGTCGGCATCGCGGAGGGCACGTCGGACTCCTACGACCTGCCGGTCTACTACGCCACCCGGGTCACCTGGTCGGGCGAGTACGTGCACGCCGCACCCTGGTCGGTGGGCTCACAGGGTTACGAGAACGTCAGCCACGGCTGCACCGGCATGAGCACCTCGAACGCCGAGTGGTTCTTCGACACCTTCCACCCCGGTGACCTGGTGAAGGTCGTCAACTCCAACGGCAAGGAGATGGAGAACTTCGGCAACGGCTTCGGCGACTGGAACCTCGCCTGGAAGGACTGGCGCAAGGGCAGCGCCCTCACCAACGGCACCCCGGACGGCCCCAAGCCACAGGACGCGGCGAGAGTGCAGCCGGCAGCCCTTTGAAACGCCCCCAGCGGCAAGAGACCCGTCAGGGGCGCGGGGAACTGCGCGACAAGCCACACACGGCCTGCACGCGCGCACTCGGCCCGCGCCCCGCCCTCCTAGGCGCTCTGCAGCCTCTTCTGCCGCAACAGCGAAGCCAGCGCGCCCGCGAACTCCACCGGCTCCACCGGCAGCGTCACGGCCGCGTCCGCCCGGCTCCACGTGGCCAGCCACGCATCCTGCGGCCGCCCGATGAGCAGCAGCACCGGCGGGCAGTTGAACACCTCGTCCTTGATCTGCCGGCACATCCCCATGCCCCCCATCGGCACGGCCTCGCCGTCCAGGACGCACACGTCGATCCCGCCCTTGTCCAGCTCGGCGAGGACCGCCGCAGGCGTGGCGCACTCCACGAACTCGACGAACGGCACATCGGGAGCCGGCCGCCGGCCGGCGGCGAGCCGCACCTGCTCGCGGGTGTTGGAGTCGTCGCTGTAGACCAGCACCGTGGCGGTCGGCTGCATTGTTCCTCCGAGACGTCGGCGTCGTACGGACAGGACCGATGCGCCGGATGCTACTCCCCTGAACACCTCGTCAACACCTGTTGGAACACCGCTTCGATGGGCCATCCGGGCACTACACAGGGGGCGAACACTCCGAACGGCACCCCCCGGAGTGAGCGCGAGATAAGCGACCGACATAATGTCGGTCGTGGCGACAGCAACGACAGTAGATACCGGGCACGCGCACCCGTCGGTCAACCGGCCGAACCTCACCAGCGTCGGAACCATCATCTGGCTGAGTTCCGAGCTGATGTTCTTCGCGGCCCTCTTCGCGATGTACTTCACCCTGCGATCGGTGACAGGTCCGGATCACTGGAAGGAGATGGCGAGCCATCTCAACATTCCGTTCTCCGCGACCAACACCACGATCCTGGTGCTTTCCTCCCTCACCTGCCAGCTCGGCGTGTTCGCCGCCGAGCGCGGGGACGTGAAGAAGCTCCGGGGCTGGTTCATCCTCACCTTCATCATGGGTGCGATCTTCATCGGCGGTCAGATCTACGAGTACACGGAGCTGGTGAAGAAGGACGGGATCTCGCTGTCCTCCGACCCGTACGGCTCGGTGTTCTACCTGACCACCGGCTTCCACGGCATGCACGTGACGGGCGGCCTCATCGCCTTCCTGTTCGTCCTGGGGCGCACCTACGCGGCGAAGAGGTTCACGCACGAGCAGGCGACCGCGGCCATCGTCGTGTCCTACTACTGGCACTTCGTCGACGTCGTCTGGATCGGCCTGTTCGCCACGATCTACCTGATCAAGTAGCCGGGCCGGCACCACGCGCCGTAGAAGCGCACTTTCCAGAAGCATCGACGCAGAAGATCCTGACACCGGGGTAATCCGTGAAAAAGCTCTCCGCACGACGACGCCATCCGCTGGCGGCAGTCGTCGTCCTACTCCTCGCGCTGGCATGCACAGGGGGGCTGTACGCCGCGTTCGCACCCGCGGGCAAGGCGCAGGCCGATGAAACATCCCAGTCCCTGACCATCGAGGAGGGCAAGAAGCTCTACTCGGTCGGTTGCGCCAGCTGCCACGGCACCGGCGGTCAGGGTTCGTCCGACGGCCCCAGCCTGGTGGGCGTGGGCGCCGCGGCCGTCGACTTCCAGGTCGGCACCGGCCGTATGCCGGCCGCCACCTCGCAGGGCCCGCAGGTCGTCAAGAAGAAGAACATCTACACCCAGGCCCAGATCGACCAGCTCGCGGCGTACATCGCCTCGCTGGGCGCCGGTCCCGAGGTTCCGACCAAGGAGCAGTACGGCCCGGACGGTGCCGACATCGCCAAGGGTGGCGAGCTCTTCCGCACCAACTGCGCGCAGTGCCACAACTTCGTGGGCGCGGGAGGTGCGCTGACCAAGGGCAAGTTCGCCCCGAGCCTTGAGGGCGTCGACCCGAAGCACATCTACGAGGCCATGCAGACGGGCCCGCAGAACATGCCGTCCTTCCCCGACACCACGCTGACGGAGAAGAACAAGAAGGACATCATCGCGTACCTGAACGCGGTCAACAGCAGCAACACGGAGAACCCCGGCGGTCTCAACCTGGGCGGCCTCGGGCCGGTCAGCGAGGGTCTGTTCGCCTGGATCTTCGGTCTCGGTGCACTGATCGCGGTCGCCGTCTGGGTCGCCGCTCGGACCGCAAAGGCCAAGAAGTCATGAGTAGCCAAGACATTCCAGAAGAGAACCTGCCCGCTGAGCAGGACCACGCGCACACCGCCGTGAGTGTGGCGGACGAGAAGGACCCGTTCTCGGACCCGGGTCTGCCGCCGCACGAGCACCGGATCCAGGACATCGACGAGCGGGCCGCCAAGCGGTCCGAGCGCGTCGTGGCCATGCTGTTCACGGTGTCGATGCTGGCCACCGTCGGCTTCATCGCCTCCTATGTGACGATCCCCAAAGACAAGTCGATCTTCGTCTTCCCGATCGGTCACATCAGCGCCCTGAACTTCGCCCTGGGCCTGACCCTCGGCGCGGCGCTGTTCTGCATCGGCGCGGGCGCGGTCCACTGGGCCCGCACCCTGATGTCCGACGTGGAGGTCGCCGACGAGCGGCACGCCATCTCGGCCCCGCCGGAGGTCAAGGCCAAGGTTCTGGCCGACTTCCAGCAGGGCGCCAAGGAATCGGCGCTCGGCCGGCGCAAGCTGATCCGCAACACGATGTTCGGCGCGCTGACCCTGGTCCCGCTCTCCGGCGTCGTGCTGCTGCGCGACCTCGGCCCGCTGCCCGGCACCTCGCTGCGCCACACGGCGTGGTCGAAGGGCAAGCTGCTCGTCAACATGAACACCAACGAGCCGCTGCGTCCCTCCGACGTCGCCGTCGGCTCGCTGACCTTCGCCAAGCCCGAGGGCGTGGAGGAGTCCCAGGAGGACTTCCAGAACGTGATGGCGAAGGCGGCCCTGATGATCATCCGGCTGCAGCCGGACAACATCAAGGACAAGCGCGAGCTCGAGTGGTCGCACGAAGGCATCGTCGCCTTCTCGAAGATCTGCACCCACGTGGGCTGCCCGATCTCCCTGTACGAGCAGCAGACCCACCACGTGCTCTGCCCGTGCCACCAGTCCACCTTCGACCTCTCCGACGGTGCCCGAGTGATCTTCGGCCCGGCCGGTCACGCCCTGCCGCAGCTGCGCATCGGCGTGAGCGAAGAGGGTTACCTCCAAGCGCTCGGCGACTTCGAGGAGCCCGTCGGTCCTGCCTTCTGGGAGCGCGGATGAGCACTACAGAGAACAACGAGTCCCGCGAACGCGGGAAGGCACCGGCCGGCGAGCGCGTCGCCGACTGGGCCGACGGACGGCTCGGGATCTACTCCCTGGCCAAGTCCAACATGCGCAAGATCTTCCCCGACCACTGGTCGTTCATGTTGGGCGAAGTGTGCTTGTACAGCTTCATCATCATCATCCTGACGGGTGTGTACCTGACGCTGTTCTTCCACCCGTCGATGAACGAGGTGGTGTACCACGGCAGCTACGTCCCGCTCCAGGGACAGATGATGTCCGAGGCGTTCAGCTCGACCCTGCACATCTCCTTCGACGTGCGCGGTGGTCTGCTCATCCGGCAGATCCACCACTGGGCCGCGCTGATCTTCCTCGCCGGCATGTTCGTGCACATGATGCGTGTGTTCTTCACCGGCGCGTTCCGCAAGCCGCGTGAGATCAACTGGCTGTTCGGCTTCCTGCTGTTCGTCCTCGGCATGTTCACCGGTTTCACCGGTTACTCGCTCCCGGACGACCTGCTCTCCGGCACCGGTGTCCGCTTCACCGAGGGCGCCATCCTGTCCATGCCGATCGTCGGCACGTACATCTCGTTCTTCCTCTTCGGCGGGCAGTTCCCCGGCCACGACTTCGTCGCCCGGTTCTACTCGATCCACATCCTGCTGCTGCCGGGCATCATGCTCGGCCTGGTGGTGGGCCACCTGATCCTGGTCTTCTACCACAAGCACACGCAGTTCGCGGGTCCCGGGAAGACCGAGAAGAACGTCGTCGGCATGCCGCTGCTGCCGGTCTACATGGCCAAGGCCGGAGGCTTCTTCTTCCTGGTCTTCGGTGTCATCGCGGCCATCGCGGCGATCGCCTCGATCAACCCGATCTGGGCCATGGGCCCCTACCGTCCGGACCAGGTGTCCACCGGCGCCCAGCCCGACTGGTACATGGGCTTCGCCGAGGGTCTGATCCGCTACATGCCCGGCTGGGAGATCAACTTCTGGGGCCACACCCTGGTCCTGGGCGTCTTCATCCCGCTGATCCTGTTCGGTGTGGTCCTCGCGGCGATCGCGGTCTACCCGTTCATCGAGTCCTGGGTCACCGGTGACAAGAGCGAGCACCACATCCTGGACCGCCCGCGCAACGCCCCGACCCGTACCGCCTTCGGTGTGGCCTGGGTGACGGTGTACATGGTGGGCCTGGTCGGTGGTGGCAACGACCTCTTCGCCACCCACTTCCACCTGTCGATCAACGACGTGACCTGGTTCGTCCGGATCTTCTTCTTCGCCGGACCGGTGATCGCGTTCATCGTCACCAAGCGGATCTGCCTCGGCCTGCAGCGCCGGGACCGCGACAAGGTGCTGCACGGCCGTGAGACCGGCATCATCAAGCGGCTGCCGCACGGTGAGTTCATCGAGGTCCACGAGCCGCTCTCGCAGGAGCAGCTGCACACCCTCACGGCGCACCACCAGTACGAGCCGGCCCAGGTCGGCCCGGCGGTCGACGAGAACGGTGTCGAGCGCAAGATCAAGGGCTCCGAGAAGCTCCGCGCCAAGCTGAGCAACGCCTACTACGGCGAGGACAACCAGATCCCGAAGCCGACCGTCGAGGAGTACAAGGAGATCACGAGCGGCCACGGCCACCACTGATCGACCGCGTCGCCACGCCACGGTCGAAGGGCCCCCGTCCGTACCTCGGACGGGGGCCCTTCGCCGTGCCCGGAGCTGGATAGGGTGGGCCCTGAAACCGGTTATTCCGCGTACGACGATCAGGAGCGGCCTCATGAGCGCTGTGACCCCCGCTGGAGGCGACACCGCGGCGGGCCGTTCCTGGCCCGAGGTACTGAACGCGCTGCTGTACGGCCAGGACCAGAGCGCCGACGCCACGGCCTGGGCGATGGACCAGATCATGCGCGGCCAGGCCACCGACGCCCAGATCGCGGGCTTCGTCGTCGCCCTGCGGGCCAAGGGCGAGACCGTCGAGGAGATCAACGGGCTCGTCCGCACGATGTACGAGCACGCCAACGTCATCGACGTGCCGGGCCGCACCGTCGACATCGTCGGCACCGGCGGCGACGGCGCGAAGACGGTGAACATCTCCACGATGTCGGCGCTCGTGGTGGCCGGCACCGGCGCGAAGGTCGTCAAGCACGGCAACCGCGCGGCCTCCTCCGCGTCCGGGGCCTCCGACGTCCTGGAGAAGCTCGGCGTCAACCTCGACCTGACCCCGCAGCGGGTCGCCGAGGTCGCCGAGGAGGCCGGCATCACCTTCTGCTTCGCCATCAAGTTCCACCCTGCGCTGCGCCACGCGGGCGCCGCACGCGGTCAGCTGGGCATCCGCACGGTCTTCAACATCCTCGGCCCGCTGACCAACCCCGCCAGAGTGCGGGCCCAGGCGGTCGGCGTCGCGGACCCCCGCATGGCCCCCGTCGTCGCGGGCGTCTTCGCCGAACGCGGCCACTCCTCCCTCGTCTTCCGCGGCGACGACGGCCTCGACGAACTGACGACGACCGCCACGTCCCGCGTCTGGACGGTCCGCGACGGCAAGGTCACCGAGGAGACCTTCGACCCCCGGGACGTCGGCATCGACCTGGTCCCCGTGGAGGCGTTGCGGGGCGGCGACCCGTCGTACAACGCGGAGGTCGCCCGCCGCCTCCTGGACGGCGAGCAGGGCCCGGTACGGGACGCGGTGCTGCTGAACTCGGCGGCGGCGCTGGTGGCCCTGGACCCGGGCACGGGGTCGCTGGCGGAGCAGCTCCGCGCCGGCATGGACAGGGCGGCGCAGTCGATCGACTCGGGTGCGGCCAAGCGGGTCCTGGAGCGCTGGGCGGCGGCGACGCACAAGTAGGGGCGGCGCCGTCAGGGGCCGAGGCGCGGAACGGCGCCGCCGCACTGCGCCGTCGGGGCTGGTCGCGTTGCGGCGGAAACAATCCTGAGCGTCGGCTCCCCCCCCGTTCCGTCATCCGGACACGAGTTGCGCGTCCGCGATCACTTCACCTACGTTTTTCCCAGGTCATGAGTGACAGTCATGAGGCCCCGGCCGACTGTCCGGCAACCCTCCGTCCGTGGCGGGGTGCCCCGGGTGAAGACCAGGCCGCGGGCAGCGAGGTCCACGGCAAGCGCGGACCCCTCGAAGCACCAGGGGTCCTGGTCGTCGAGGAGCCTTCCGTGAGCAAGCGAATGCGATAGGGCCGCAGAGCCCCGCCTCCGCATCCCCCTTTTCCCCCGCCGCTGCTTGAGCGCGTCCGCTCGCACGGCGGATCTCACCTGCTCACACGGGAGTTCACCCATGTCCGTCTCCACCGCTGCCTCCGCCCAGTCCGTTTGTGCCCCCCTGCCCGTTCTGGGCCGGGATGTCACCGTCCCGCTCGTCACCGGCGGCGAGGTCACCTACGCCGCCCTCGACTACGCGGCCAGCGCCCCCGCCCTCCAGCGGGTCTGGGACGACGTGGCGGCGTACGCGCCCTACTACGGCAGCGTCCACCGCGGCGCCGGCTACCTCTCCCAGCTCTCCACGGACCTCTTCGAGAACGCCCGCCGGACCGTCGCCGAGTTCCTCGACTGCCGCCCCGACGACCAGCTGGTCTTCACCCGCTCGACCACGGACTCCCTGAACCTCCTGGCCCGTGCCCTCCCCGCCGACTGCCAGGTCTTCGTCTTCGAGACCGAGCACCACGCCTCCCTGCTGCCGTGGCAGGACGCCCGCGTCACCTACCTCGACGCGCCCCGCACCCCGCGCCAGGCCGTCGCGACCCTGGAACGCGCGCTCGCCGGCCGCGACCCCCACGGCCCGGCCCTGGTCTGCGTCACCGGCGCCTCCAACGTCACCGGCGAGCTGTGGCCCGTACGGGAGCTCGCGGCCGCCGCGCACGCGCACGGCGCCCGGATCGTCCTGGACGCCGCGCAGCTGGCCCCGCACCACCCCGTCTCCGTCCGGGACCTGGACGTCGACTGGGTCGCCTTCTCCGGCCACAAGCTGTACGCCCCCTTCGGCTCCGGCGTCCTGGCCGGCCGCGCCGACTGGCTGCGGGCCGCCGAGCCGTACCTCGCGGGCGGCGGCGCCAGCCGCAAGGTCACCCGGCGCGAGGACGGGGGAGTGACCGTGGAGTGGCACGAGAGCGCCGCGCGGCACGAGGCCGGGTCGCCCAACGTCATCGGCGCCTACTCCATCGCCGCCGCCTGCAAGGCGCTCACCGAGGCCGGCTTCGACACGCTGGTCGCCCGTGAGCGGCACCTGATCGAGAAGGTGCGGGCAGGGCTGGCCGGGGTGCCCGAGGTCCGGGTCCTCTCCCTCTTCGGCGACGACGCCCCCCGCGTCGGCGTGATCAGCTTCGTGGTGGACGGCTGGAACAGCTCCCACTTCGCCGCCGCCCTCTCCGCCGAGTACGGCATCGGCGTCCGCGACGGCCTCTTCTGCGCCCACCCGCTGGTCAGGACCCTGCTGGGCTCCGACCCCCAGACCCAGGGCGAGTGCGGGGCGCCGGAGGCGGCACCGGGCGAGAAGTCCCTCAACGCGATCCGGGTGAGCTTCGGGGCGGGGACGCCGGACGAGCACGTGGAGCGCTTCGTGAACGCCGTGCGGGAACTGGTCGCCGACGGCGCGAAGTGGTCCTACCGCACGGAGGACGGCCGCTGCGTCCCGGCGGTGTGATCCGACCGACCTCAGAGGCCGCGCCCCAAAGGGGCGCGGGGAACCGCGCGACAAGCCACGACGCACCCGCAGGGGACCACACTGCCGGCCGGTGGGGGCTGGTCGCGCAGTTCCTCCCGCAGCCTTCGGCCGGGGGCACCCCCGGCGCCCCTTACGGGGCGCTAGCTGTCCAGGCCGATCGCGAACGCCGCCTCCAGGTCGTGCTGGGAGTACGTGCGGAACGCGACGTGCGTGTCCGTGGCCTCCACACCGGGGATCTTGCTGATGGAGCCGGGGATGACCTCGGCCAGGTCCTCGTGCTGCTTCACCCGGACCATGGCGATGAGGTCGTACGTACCGGTGACGGAGAAGACCTCGCTGACGCTCTCCAGCGCGGCGATCCGTTCCGCGATCTCGGGGATCCGGTCCACGCTGGTCTTGATGAGGACGATCGCGGTGATCACGGCTGGTTCTCTCCCTCGGGTGCCGGAGCTGGGGCGACCTTCACTTTAGTCGCCCGCCCGTCGCCCGCCACCGCCCTTCCGAGGCCGCGCGAAGCGCCCTTCTTTTTTCTGTACCGCACCCACGCGTAGCCGAACCCGAGTCCGAAGCCGACCAGGTGGGCGAGGTAGGCCACGCCGGGGCCGGAGGGAGCCTGGTTCAGGGCCAGCCACTGGAGGGCCGCCCAGAAGGGGAGGACCACCCAGGCCGGGAACCGGAGCGGGAGGAAGAAGAGGAAGGGGAGGAGACTGGTGACGCGGGCGCTGGGGAACAGGTACAGGAACGCTCCGAGGACCGCCGAGATCGCCCCGGACGCGCCCACCAGCGACTGCTGGGACGTGGCGTTGGCGGCCGCGTAGCCGAGCAGCGCGAGATAGCCGCAGCCGACGTAGAAGAGAGTGAACTCCACGCGGCCCATCCGTTCCTCGGTCATCGCCCCGAAGACGAAGAGGAAGAGCATGTTGCCGAGCAGGTGCACCCAGCTGCCGTGGATGAACAGCGCCGTGGCCGGGGTGAGCGCCTTCCGCGCCGGACCGTCGAACAGGTCGGCGGGGACCACCCCCCAGTGCCGGAAATACGCCCGCTGGGCCGTCGCGAGGGCCTCTCCGGTGCCGTAGGACGGGGTGAAGCCGGAGGCGGGGCCGAGCACGAAGATCAGGCAGCACACGGCGATCAGGGTGTACGTCATGGGCGCGGACGTGCCCCGCAGGCTCCGCAGGGTCCGGGCCGCCGTCGTGTTCCAGTTGCCGATCATGGACATAGAGCATGGCGTAACGGGACGCAGTGGTGCAGATCGCCTCGCCGCCGTGGACGGGGCGGCGTCGACTACCCGCCAGGCCGTAGGGTTACGAGCCACACGCGTCGGGACGGCGCGTCACGGACACTAGAAGGAAGCGAACAAGCCACGATGACGGTTCCCCTGCCGACCGCCACGACGCGGTGGCGCTGCACCCTCTGCGGCAACCTCACGCGCTTCGACGTGACCCGCTCGTCGAAGGTGGTCGAGTACGTCCACCTCGACCTGGCCGGTGAGCCGAAGGTCGAGGAGCGCGAGGTGGTCAGTGAGACCATCGAGTCGGTGCGCTGCCGCTGGTGCAACGCGGTGGACCAGGTGGAACTCGTGGACAGGCCGGGCGCCGACTCCTGAGAGCGGGAGCCGGCCCCGTACAGGTGATGGGGTGTGACGGATGGTGGAGACCACAGGCGGGGGGCCGGGCGACGGCACCGCCGAGGTGCTTGACCGTCCGTTGCCCGACGGCGTGCGACGGCGGGTCGTGCAGATCGTGTCGGACGGGTTCGGCGGGCTGACCCTCGCCGAACTGCCCGCCCAGCTGCGCCAGTACGCCCGCTTCGCCCCGAATCGCCGGGCCAAGTTCGCCGGGAACGCCATGGCCGCCGCGCTGGAGACGGACACCCTCTTCCGGCAGCGGATCGGGGAGAAGCTGAGAGAGGCCCAGCCGGAACTGGCCGGCGCCCTGGACTCCGGCTCCCCGCCCCCGGCCGCGGACCCGCTCGATGTGGCGGCCGCGGCCTATGTACTGCGCCCCGCGGGCTGGGTGAAGCTCGTGGCGGCGGCCGGCGAGGAGGCCCAGCGGGCCGACGCCGAGCGGGCCGACGAGGAGAGCCGGGCCGAACTGGAGCGGCTGCGCGAGGAGCTGGACCGGGCCCGGGAGCAGACCCGGTCCGAGACGGAGCGGCTGCGCACCGAGCTGGACACGGCGAAGAAGGAAGCGGAATCGCTTCACCGCAAGCTGCGGGCCGCGCTGAGCGACGTCAAGCGCGGTGAGGCTGCGCTGCGCAAGCTGCAGGCCGAGATGGAGGCGGGGCGGGCCGAGGGGCAGTCCCTGGTGTCCGCCGCCGAGAGCGAGAGCCGGCGGCTCAAGGCCCGGCTCGGCGAGGTCGAGGCGGCCCTGGAGGCCAGCCGCCGGGCCGCCCGCGAGGGGCGCAGCGTCGAGGACATGCGGCTGCGGCTGCTGCTCGACACCGTCCTCGACGCGGCCCAGGGGCTGCGCCGGGAGCTGGCCCTGCCGCCGGTGTCGGTGCGGCCCGCCGAGACCGTGGACGCGGTCGAACCGGGACGAATGACCCCGAAGGACATCGCGGCGCGAGCGCTGTCCGAGCACGACCCGGCCATCCTCGACCAGTTGCTCGCCCTGCCCCAGGCCCACTTGGTCGTCGACGGCTACAACGTGACCAAGACCGGCTATCCGCAGATGCCGCTGGAGAAGCAGCGGCTTCGGCTGCTCGGCCAGCTCTCCCAGCTCGCCGCGCAGACCGGCGCCGAGGTCACCTGCGTCTTCGACGGCGCCGAGCTGGCCGCGCCGGTGCTGCTCGCCCCGCCGCGCGGGGTCCGCGTCCTCTTCTCCAAGCCCGGCGTCACCGCGGACGAGTTGATCCGTCAGCTGGTGCGCGCCGAGCCGCCGGGCCGCCCGGTGATCGTCGCCTCGACCGACCGCGAGGTCGCCGACGGGGTCGCGAAGGCGGGTGCCCGGCCGGTCGCTTCTGCGATGCTTCTGAAGCGACTGTCCTGAACGTGCAACCCGCATATGCAATGCCCGAATTGACCGAACCGTCACGCAACGTAGCGTCAATCGCGCATTACTGCTCGTGAGTTATGTGCAAAGAGTGCGTTGCGTGACCACTTTTTTGGCTGCTGGGTTTGAACTGATCACAGGTAGGTCACTAGGGTCTGGCCTCGAACCTCCACACGGGTGATCACTCAAACGAAGGAGCCCGTCTCCGTGGCGTCCCATCGTCGACCCAAGCAGCCGAGCCGTGCGCGCGTGACCGTGCTCACCACCGCAGCGGCCGCCGCCGTAGTCCTCAGCGCCAACGCCGCCAACGCGGCGCCCGGCGAGAAGCTGACCAAGGACGAGGTCAAGGCGAAGGTCGACAAGCTCTACGAGGAGGCCGAGCAGGCCACCGAGAAGCTGGACGGCGCCAAGGACAAGCAGCAGAAGCTGCAGAAGGAGATCTCCACGATCCAGGACAACGTGGCTCGTGGGCAGGAGGACCTCAACAAGCTGCGGGACAGCCTCGGTTCGCTGGCCACCGCGCAGTACCGCTCGGGCGGCATCGACCCGTCGGTCCAGCTCTTCCTCTCGTCCGACCCGGACGACTACCTCGACAAGGCCTCCACGCTCGACCAGTTGAGCAGCCAGCAGGTCGAGGCCCTGAAGAAGATTCAGGACAAACAGCGCGAACTGGCCCGCCGTCCAGTCCAAGCTCGCCGACGCGCAGAAGCTGCTCAACACGCTGACCGCCAAGGAGAAGGCCGCCCTCGACGCCGAGCAGGCCCAGGCCGCCAGCCGCGCCTCCTCCCGCGTCGACCTCGGCAACACGGGCTCCGCCTCCAGCCGGGCCGCCGCCGCCTTCGCCGCCGCCCAGTCCGTGATCGGCTCCCCGTACGTCTACGGCGCCTCCGGCCCGTCCTCCTTCGACTGCTCGGGCCTGACCTCCTGGGCCTACGCCCAGGCCGGCGTGACCATACCCCGCACCTCCGAGGCGCAGGCCAACGCCGGTACCCGCATCTACAGCGCGAGCGACCTCAAGGTCGGCGACCTCGTCATCTTCTACGGCGACTACCACCACGTCGGCCTCTACGCCGGCAACGGTCAGGTGCTGCACGCCCCGCACACCGGCGCCGTGGTCCGCTACGAGGCGATGAGCGACATGACCTTCGAGTTCGGCGTCCGTATCTGACCGCACCGGGTTCCGCATCCGACCCCACCGGGTTACCCCGACACCCGTACGGCCGAAGATCAACTCACGGTGGCGCCCGAACGGGCGAATCCCGGCAACCGAGACTGACTCCGCGCCCCGCCGGTGACCTGCGTCAGCGGCGGGGCGTCACGTTGCGTGGCCGCCGAGGTCTTTGGCCGGGGTGCGGTCGCGCGGCTATGGTCTGGCGCGTTTCCTCCGGCGCCGGGGCATCTCCGTGCCCCGCGCCGTGGGAAGCGGTTCCCGTCCGCCAGCAGAAGGACCGCCGTGGGGTCTCATCGCCGTCTCACACCGTCGTCCGGGTTCAACCGGGGCGCCGGTGCCGCTCTCTGCGCGCTCTCGGCCGCGGCCGCCGCGCTCGGCGCCGGGCAGGCCAGTGCCGCCCCGCACGCCGACGCCCGTGCCGAGGTGGACCGGCTGTACCAGCAGGCCGAGGAGGCGACCCAGGCCTACGACAAGGCCGACGAGCGGGCCGGCACGCTGCGCCGCGAGGTGAACGAGTCCCAGGACCGCATCGCCCGCCAGCAGCAGCGCATCAACACCATGCGGGAGGCGCTCGGTTCGCTCGCCGGCGCGCAGTACCGCTCCGGCGGCATCGACCCCACCGTGGCCCTGCTGTTCTCCGACGACCCCCAGGACTATCTCGACCGGGCCTCCCTCCTCGACCGCGTCGACGCCCGCCAGGCCGGACAGCTCAGGCGGCTCCGGACGGCGATGCGCGAACTCGCCCAGGAGCGCGCCGAGGCCGCCGGGAAACTCGCCGAGCTGGAGAAGAGCCGCAAGGCGGTCGCCTCCCACAAGGCCACCGTGGAGCGGAAGCTCGCCAGGGCCCGGCAACTGCTCAGCGCGATGCCCGCAGCCGACCGCGTCGCCTTCGAGCACGCCTCCCGCGGCGCCGACCGCGCCGACCTGCCCGACCTCTCCGGCGCCGCCGTCCCCGACGGCCGTGCCGCCGCCGCCATCGCCGCCGCCCGCTCCGCCCTCGGCAGGCCGTACGTCTGGGGCGCCAGCGGCCCCTCCGGCTTCGACTGCTCGGGCCTGATGCAGTGGGCGTACGCGCACGCCGGAATCCACCTGCCACGCACCTCGCAGGAGCAGCGCCACGCCGGCCACCAGGTCCCGCTCTCCCAGGCGCAACCCGGTGACCTGGTCGTCTACCGCTCCGACGCCAGCCATGTGGCCATGTACGTCGGCAACGGCCAGGTCATCCACGCCCCCTACCCCGGCGCCCCGGTCCGCTACGACCCCATCGGAATGATGCCGGTCTCCTCCGTCACCCGGCCCTGACTTCCGGGCTGCTGCCCGTACGATCGGAAAGTGGCTGGTCGTGGACGGGCGTGGCGCTCAGGAGCGGTGGGGCTGTGTCTGCTGCTCCTGCCGCTGGCCGGATGCGGCGGCGGACAGGCGCCGACCGGCACGGCGATGGCCGAGGTGCAGCGGGTCCTGGACCGCCGCTCGGCCGCGGTCCTCGGCCACGACGAGCAGGCGTACGCCGAGACCGGCACCCGGAGCTCGTACGCGAACCTGCGCGCCGTACCGCTCGCGGCCTGGAGCTACCGGCTGACCTCCCTCCACCCCGACGGCGCCCGGGCCACCGCCGGCGCGCAGCTCAGCTACCGGATACAGGGCTACGACAAGGCGCCGGTGACGACGGACCGGGCGCTGACCCTCAGCCGCACCGCCGACGGACAGTGGTATGTCACCTATGACAGGCCCGCCGAAAAGTCCGGGCAGCAGCTCTGGGACCAGGGCAAGGTGACCGCCGTCAGGAGCACCCGCACCCTCGTCCTCGGCGTCGGCCAGTCCCGCACCACCCTGCGCGGCTACGCCCGCCTCGCCGACACCGCCGTCCCCGAGGTCTCCAAGGCCTGGGGCACGGACTGGACGCAGCGGGTGGTGCTGCTCGTCCCCGGTTCGCTGAACGGCATGGCCGGCCTGCTGGGCGCCCCCGCCTCCAACTACAAGGGCATCGCCGCCGTCACCACCGGCGAGGCGGGAGGCTCCGGCCAGGCCCCGGCGGACCGGGTCATCCTCAACCCGGAGGCCTACGCCGTCCTCGGCGCGGTCGGCAGACAGGTCGTCCTCACCCACGAGACGACGCACGTGGCCACCCGCGCCCACACCACCGTCGCCACCCCGCTCTGGCTCTCCGAGGGCTACGCCGACTGGATCGGCTACCTCGGCACCGGCCGCACACCCACCGAGGCGGCCCCCGAACTCGCCCGCGCCGTCGAGGCCGGAGACGCCCCCGAAGACCTTCCCGCCGACCAGGACTTCGGCTTCACCGACGACCCCACCAGACTGGCCCAGGCCTACGAGGGCGGCTGGCTGGCCTGCCGGATGATCGCCGCGCACTGGGGCGAGGAGAAGCTCGGCGCCTTCTACCGGGCCGTCGGCGCGCACAAGGAACGCGCGGGCGCGGTGGAGGACGCCCTGAGGACGGAACTGGGCACGACCCTGCCGGACTTCACCGCCCGCTGGCGGGGCTACCTGAAGGCGCAGCTGGGCGACTGAGCCGTTCGCCGCCGGGCTCAGGAGGAGACCGGCGTCTCCTCCGCGCCGGCCGCCCGAGCGGGGACGGGGGCGGCGGCGTCCTCGGTCACCGTGGAGCGCCACAGTGCGCGGGCCGCCGTGACCGTGGCCGCGAGCAGCAGGCCGTTGCGCAGGAGCAGCAGGGTGATGCCGTACCAGTCGCTGACCACGACGTGCGAGAAGCCGGCCGGGAACTCCAGGACGGTCACGAAGGCCGCCAGAAGGACCAGGACGGCCGGGAGGGTCATGCGGCCGGCACGGAAGCAGAGGCAGACGGCGGCCAGACCCACCAGCCACACCATGTACTGCGGACTGATCACCCGGCTGGTGATCGTGAACATCAGGACTGCGGTGAAGGCCGCGTCCGCGAGCGTGTGGGAGCGGAAGCGGGCCGCCGACAGCCGCCACAGCAGCAGCCAGCCGAACGCGAGCGCGGTGAGCAGCAGGGCCGCCGTGCTCACCGCCTGCACGTGCGGGCCGAGGAATTCGATCGAGCCGTAGTTGAGCAGCACCTCGCCGTGCCAGCCGAAGTGCCGGGCGACGTGGAAGACCAGCGCGCCGAGGGACTCCACCTCGGTGCCCCGGTCCCGCTGGAAGGTCAGGAAGGCGAACGCGCCGGGCATGGCCACCGCGAACAGCGCGCCGACCGCGCCCGCCGTGACCGCCGCGGCTCCCCAGACCCGCCGCCTCACAGCACCCACCAGGAGCAGCGCCGGCCACACCTTCACCATCGCCCCGAAGCCGACGAGGGCGCCCGCGATCCGGGGGTGCCGGGCTCCGGCGAGCAGGGCGGCGACGGCGACGGCGGTGACCATCAGGTCGTAGCGGGAGTAGACGGTCGGGCCGAGGAGCGGGACGCCCAGCACCCAGACCCAGGCGCCGCGCAGGGTGCGGCCGGGTCGCGGGCCGGTGTGGAGCAGGAGGGAGAGGACCACCAGGTCGGACAGGCAGGCCAGGACGAAGAAGGCGGTCGGGTAGTCCAGGAAGGGGAGGAGGCCGGGGGAGAGGATCGCGAGGGCGGCCGCGGGCGGGTACTGCCAGGTGACGTCGTCCAGCGGAAACGTCCCGTGCCGCAGGACCTCGTACCAGCCCTGGTAGATGACGGAGACGTCGCTGGTGACGTCCGCGCCCGGGAACACGAACACCTTCAGGACGAACAACAGCAGCACCAGCCGCGTGGCACCCCAGGTGACCAGCGGCAACACCAGGGCACGCCGCCCGCCCGTCCTGTCCACCTGAGCCCCTGTCCGTCGGCATCGCCGTGTCGAGTGGGCCACATGATCTCCCGACGTCCTGTGCGGGGGCCATGAAGCGTGGCCGAACACACTGTGCGGGTAGGGTCGGCGCCGATGAACAAGACCCTGGTCGTGACCAACGACTTCCCGCCCCGGCCGGGCGGTATCCAGGCCTTCCTGCACAACATGGCGCTGCGCCTGGACCCCGAGCGGCTCGTCGTCTACGCGTCCACCTGGAAGCGGGGGCGGGAGGGCGCCGAGGCCACCGCCGCGTTCGACGCGGAGCAGCCCTTCGCCGTCGTACGCGACCGTACGACGATGCTGCTGCCGACGCCCGGGGCGACCCGGACGGCGGTCGGGCTGCTGCGGGAGCACGGGTGCACGTCGGTGTGGTTCGGGGCGGCGGCTCCGCTGGGCCTGATGGCGCCGGCGCTGCGGAAGGCGGGGGCGGAGCGGCTGGTCGCCACGACCCACGGGCACGAGGCGGGCTGGGCGCAGTTGCCCGCGGCGCGGCAGTTGCTCGGGCGGATCGGGGACGCGACCGACACGATCACCTATCTCGGCGAGTACACGCGGTCCCGGATCGCGACCGCGCTCAGTGCCGAGGCGGCGGGGCGGATGGTGCAGCTGCCGCCGGGGGTGGACGAGAAGACCTTCCATCCGGGGTCGGGCGGGGACGCGGTGCGGGCGCGGCTGGGGCTGACCGACCGGCCGGTGGTCGTGTGCGTGTCGCGGCTGGTGCCGCGCAAGGGGCAGGACACGCTGATCCTCGCGATGCCGCTGATCCTGGCCGCCGAGCCGGACGCGGTGCTGCTGATCGTGGGCGGCGGGCCGTACGAGAAGGAGCTGCGGCGGCTGGTCCGGGAGACCGGGGTCGAGGCGTCGGTGCGGTTCACGGGGGCGGTGCCGTGGGCCGAGCTGCCCGCGCACTTCGGTGCGGGTGACGTGTTCGCCATGCCGTGCCGGACCCGGCGGGGCGGGCTGGACGTGGAGGGGCTCGGGATCGTGTACCTGGAGGCCTCGGCGACCGGGCTGCCGGTGGTGGCGGGGGATTCGGGGGGTGCGCCGGACGCGGTCCTCGACGGGGAGACCGGGTGGGTGGTGCGAGGCGGGTCCCCCGAGGAGGCCGCCGAGCGCATCGTGGTGCTGCTGGGTGATGCCGAGCTGCGTCAGCGGATGGGCTCGCGCGGGCGGCGGTGGGTCGAGGAACGGTGGCGGTGGGATCTCCTTGCGGAGAGGCTGAAGGAGTTGCTGTAGGGCGCTTTGAGGCCGTTGTTCGCCTGCGGGGCGGTGGGGGCCGGTCGCGCAGTTCCCCGCGCCCCTGACGGGGCGCTGTTGTTGCCGTAGCTCTAGGCGGAAGCCGAAAATCCGCACATGCTGCGCGCATGACAGCAAAACTGATGCAGCGTCAGCTGACTAGGCGTCACATCCTGGGCGTGATCGCCCTCCAGACCGCCGCAGCGGCCGGTCTCACCCGTGTCGGGCTCCAGTCGGCGCAGGCCGCCGAGGAAGCGGCCGACGTCGACAACGCGCCCGCGATCGTGGTCGGTTCGGGGTACGGCGGGGCCGTGGCCGCGCTGCGCCTCGGACAGGCCGGGGTGCGCACCCTCATGCTCGAGATGGGCCAGCTGTGGAACACCGCCGGCTCCGACGGCAAGATCTTCTGTTCCACCGCCGCCCCGGACAAGCGGTCCATGTGGTTCAAGACCCGCACGGAGGCCCCGCTCGCCACCTTCCTCTGGCTGGACGTCGTCAACAAGGACATCACCGCCTATCCGGGAGTGCTCGACCGCGTGCACTACGACAACATGTCCGTGTACGTCGGGCGGGGTGTCGGCGGCGGGTCGCTGGTCAACGGGGGGATGGCCGTGACCCCGCTCCAGTCGTACTTCACCGAGCAGTTCCCCACCGTGGACGCGACCGCGATGTACAACACGTACTTCCCGCGCGCCCGCACCATGCTCGGCGTCAACAGCGTCGACCCCACCTGGTTCGAGTCGACCGAGTGGTACCAGTTCACCCGGACCTCCCGGAAGGCCGCCGCCAACACCGGGCTCAAGACCACCTTCGTACCCAACGTCTACGACTTCGGGTACATGCAGCAGGAGGCCGCCGGCACCGCCACCAAGTCCGCGCTCGCCCAGGAGGTCATCTACGGCAACAACCACGGCAAGAAGAGTCTCGACAAGACCTACCTCGCCGCCGCCCTCGGCACCGGCAACCTCACGATCCACACCCTGGAGAAGGTGAAGGCCGTCACGCGGGCGAGCGACGGGTCGTACGTCCTGAGCGTCGACCGGATCGACACCACCGGAGCCGTCGTCGAGAGCAAGCAGTACAGCTGCACCTACCTGTTCCTCGGCGGCGGGAGCCTCGGGACCACCGAGCTGCTCGTCCGGGCCCGGGACACCGGGGCGCTGCCCGCGCTCAACTCCCGTGTGGGGGCGGGCTGGAGCACCAACGGCAACACCATGCTGGGGCGCGCCAACCACATCTGGGACACCACCGGCGCCAACCAGGCGACCATGCCGGTCATGGGCATCGACGACTGGGCCAACACCGACAACCCGGTCTTCGCGGAGATCGCCCCGCTGCCCATCGGCTTCGAGACCTGGGTCAGCCTGTACCTGGCGATCACCAAGAACCCGCAACGGGCGTCCTTCACCTACGACTCCGCGAGCGACGCGGTGAAGCTGGGCTGGACCGCTGCCCAGAGCGCGGTCTCGGTCGCCATGGCCAAGAAGCTCTTCGACCGGATCAACTCGGCCAACGCGACGATCTACCGGTACGACCTGTTCGGGTCCGGCAGCAAGGTGTTCGCGGACGACTTCTGCTACCACCCGCTCGGCGGCTGCGTCCTGGGGCAGGCGACCGACGACTACGGCCGGGTGAAGGGGTACTCGAAGCTGTACGTCACGGACGGCTCGCTCGTGCCGGGGAACATCGGCGTGAACCCGTTCGTCACCATCACCGCGCTCGCCGAGCGGGCGATGGAACGGGTTCTCGCCGAGGACTTCTGAGCACCGGGAGGATGCCCCGAGCGCCGCTCTACTTCTGGTAGATGGCCTCGATCTCGTCCGCGTAGTCCTTCGCCACCACGTTACGCTTGAGCTTCAGGGACGGCGTCAGGTGGCCCGACTCCTCCGAGAACTGGGAGGACAGAATGCGGAACTTCCGCACCGATTCCGCCTTCGACACCGCGGCGTTGCCGTCGTCGACCGCGTCCTGGATCGCCGCGATCAGATCCGGGTCGTCACGCAGCGACGCCGCGGTGGAACCCGCCGGCTTGCCGTGGTCGGCCGCCCAGCGGCCCACGAACTCCTCGTCGATGGTGACCAGCGCGCCCACGAACGGCCGCCCGTCGCCCACCACCATGCACTCCGCGACCAGCGCGTGCGCGCGGATCCGGTCCTCGATCACGGCCGGGGCGACGTTCTTGCCGCCCGCGGTGACGATGATCTCCTTCTTGCGGCCGGTGATCCTGAGGTAGCCGTCCTCGTCCAGGGTGCCGATGTCCCCGGTGTGGAACCAGCCGTCGGCCAGCGCCTCGGCGGTTGCGGCCGGGTTGTTCCAGTACCCCTTGAACAGGTGCTCGCCGTGCAGCAGCACCTCACCGTCGTCCGCGATGCGGATCACCGAGCCGGGCAGCGGCTGCCCGACCGTGCCGATCTTCTGCCGGTCCCAGGGGTTGAACGCGGTCGCCGCACACGATTCGGTCAGGCCGTAGCCCTCCAGGACCGAGAAGCCGATGCCGCGGAAGAAGTGGCCCAGGCGCTCGCCAAGCGGGGCGCCGCCGGAGATGGCGTACTCGCCCCTGCCGCCGAGCACCGCGCGCAGCTTGCTGTAGACGAGCTTGTCGAAGGTCCTGTGCTTGATCTTCAGGCCGAGCGTCGGGCCCGACGGGGTGTCCAGCGCCTTGCTGTACGCGATCGCGGTGTCCGCGGCCTTGTCGAAGATCTTGCCCTTGCCGTCCGCCTGCGCCTTGGCGCGCGCCGAGTTGTAGACCTTCTCGAAGACGCGCGGGACGCCGAGGATCAGCGTCGGCCGGAAGGCGGCCAGTTCGTCGGTGAGGTTCTTGATGTCCGGGACGCAGCCCAGCTTGATCGGCGCCATCATCGGGGCGATCTGGACCAGGCGGCCGAAGACGTGCGCGAGCGGGAGGAAGAGCAGGACCGAACACTCGCCGGTGCGGAACAGGGGGCGCAGCCGCTCCACGATGTTGCCGCACTCCGCGAAGAAGGCGCGGTGGGTGAGGACACAGCCCTTGGGGCGGCCGGTCGTACCGCTCGTGTAGACGATGGTCGCCGGGTCGTCCGCCTTCGCCTGCGAGCTGCGCTCGTCGACCGTGGCGTCGGTGACGCCCTGGCCGAGTCTGCCGAGTTCCTCCAGCGCGCCGGCCTCGATCTGCCAGACGTGCTTGAGGGCGGGCAGCGTCTCGCGCACCGACTCGACGGCGGCCGTGTGGCCGTCGACTTCGACGATGCAGGCGGTCGCGCCGGAGTCGCTGAGGATCCACTGCACCTGCTCCGGCGAGCTGGTCTCGTACACCGGCACGGTGACCGCGCCGGCGCTCCAGATCGCGAAGTCGAGGAGCGTCCACTCGTAGCGGGTGCGGGACATCAGGCCCACCCGGTCACCCGGCTGGATGCCGGAGGCGATGAGGCCCTTCGCCGCCGCGTGCACCTCCGCCAGGAAGGCGGTGGCGGTCACGTCCTGCCAGACACCGGCGACCTTGCGGGCCATGACGGCTACGTTCGGATGCTGCGCGGCGTTTCTGCGGACGATGTCGGTCAGATTGCCGTCCGCGGGGACCTCGTACAAAGCCGGAAGGCTGAACTCGCGCAAGACTGCTGCTCCTCATAGGGCGCCGACGCCACGACGTTGTGCGATGCGACGGTGCGGTCCAAGGCTCGGGCAGGTGCTCAGGGCTTCGCCACGGGCTGGGAGATCCGTTGGTTGAATTCCTGAGCACGACTGGACTGCCCGGACGTTACCCGCCGGTATGGCTTCTTCGACAGGGGGGTCCGGCGAGATGTTCGGTGCGTCACACAGGTTGGTGTTCCTTCGCGTACGGTAGTCCACGGCTTTAGTGACTGACCAGTAACCGCGGGCGCGGCCATCGCCTGTTCACGTTTGCCGCACAGGCCTACGCTTGATCACCATGGCAGCCACACCCTCCGGCATCCCAAGGACCCGCGTCCACGTGGTCAGCGACGTGCACGGCAACGCCCGTGACCTGGCCAGAGCCGGCGACGGCGCCGACGCCCTGATCTGTCTCGGCGACCTGGTCCTCTTCCTCGACTACGCCGACCACTCCCGCGGCATCTTCCCCGACCTGTTCGGCGTCGAGAACGCCGACCGCCTCGTCGAACTCCGCACCGCCCGGCGCTTCGAGGAGGCCCGGGAACTCGGCGCCCGGCTGTGGGGCGGGATCGGCATGGACCGGGCGACGGCGATCGAGAAGGCGGTGCGCAAGCAGTACGCCGAGATGTTCGCGGCGTTCCCGACACCGACGTACGCGACCTACGGCAACGTCGACATGCCGCCGCTGTGGCGGGAGTACGCGGGCCCGGGCACCACCGTCCTGGACGGCGAGCGGGTCGAGATCGGCGGGTGGGTCTTCGGCTTCGTCGGCGGCGGCCTGCGCACCCCCATGCGCACCCCCTACGAGATCTCCGACGAGGAGTACGCGGCGAAGATCGAGGCGCTCGGCGAGGTCGACGTGCTGTGCACGCACATCCCGCCGGAGGTGCCGGAGCTGGTCTACGACACGGTCGCGCGCCGTTTCGAACGGGGCAGCCGGGCGCTGCTGGACGCCATCCGCCGCACCCGCCCCCGGTATTCGCTCTTCGGACACGTCCACCAGCCGCTGGTGAAGCGGATGCGGATCGGGGCCACCGAGTGCGTGAACGTCGGGCACTTCGCCGGTACCGGCCGGCCCTGGGCGCTGGAATGGTGACGGCCGCGGACAGGGGGTGAAGTCGGCTGGTCGGACGCGCGGTAGCCTTCACGCGGCACGCGTGTGCGCACGCCCGCGCACGCCGACCCCCTTACTCGTCCCACCGGTCCCACCGGCCCGCATCTGGAGGAGCCACGGCGATGGCGGAACACACCAGCTCGAACATCACGATCGAGGCGGCCCCGGCCGACGTCATGGCGGTGATCGCCGACTTCGGGCGGTACCCGGACTGGACCGGCGAAGTGAAGGAGGCGGAGGTCCTGAAGACCGACGCCCAGGGCCGTGCCGAGCAGGTCCGCCTGGTCATGGACGCCGGTGCGATCAAGGACGACCAGGTCCTCGGGTACACGTGGACCGGTGACAACGAGGTCTCCTGGACGCTGGTGAAGTCCCAGATGCTCCGCTCCCTGGACGGCTCGTACCTCCTGAAGCCGGCGGGCGCGGGTTCGACCGAGGTCACGTACTCGCTGACGGTCGACGTGAAGATCCCGATGCTCGGGATGATCAAGCGCAAGGCGGAGAAGGTCATCATCGACCGGGCGCTGGCGGGGCTGAAGAAGAGGGTCGAGTCGGGGGAGAAGTGAGGTAGGGGCGCGTCGCGGGGGGTACGCGTAGCACCCCGGGTGCGGGCCGGTGGGGGCTGGTCGCGCAGTTCCTCCCCCAGCCTTTCGGCCGGGGGTACCCCCAGCGCCCCTTGCGGGGCGCTTCACAGCCCCACTGCCGGCGCCGGCAAGTGACACCTGCGCCCGCTGAGGGCTCACCTGGACGTCCGTTACGGTTCACCCTCATGCGCACCATCCTGATCACCGGCCCCGGCGGCAGCGGCCGTACGACCGTCGCCGCGGCCACCGCCCTGCGCGCCGCGGCCGACGGCACCCCCACCCTCGTCCTGAGCGCCGACCGCACGGACACCCTCGGCGCCGCCCTGGGCGCGGCGACAGGACCGGAGCCCACCCGCCTCACCCCCACCCTCACCGCCTGGCGCCCCGACGCCGCCGCCCGCTTCCGCGAGGACCTCACCGCCTTCCAGACCCGCGCCGCGAACGTCCTCGACCTCCTCGGCGCATCCCGCCTGGACGCCGAGGAACTCACCCCCCTCCCCGGCGCCGAGGAACTCTCCTTCCTTCGCGCCCTGCGCGACGCGGCCCTCTCCGAGCGCTACGAACTGCTCGTCGTGGACCTCCCGCCCGCCCCCCGCGCGCTCGCCCTCCTCTCGCTCCCCGAGGAGCTCCGCCGCTACCTGCGCCGCCTGCTCCCGCCGGAGCGGCAGGCGGCCCGCGCCCTGCGCCCGGTCCTCGGCCGTCTCGCCGGCGTCCCGATGCCCGCCGACTGGCTCTACGAGACCGCCGCCCGCTGGGACACCGAGCTGGCCGCCGTGGAGGCCGTCCTCGCCGACCGCCGCACCGCCGTACGCCTGGTCGCCGAACCCGGCCCGGCCGGCGCCGACGCCGTCCGCACCGCCCGCCTCGGCCTCGCCCTGCGCGGCCTGCCCGCCGCGACCCTGGTCGCCAACCGCGTGCTGCCCGAGGCCACCCCCCTGCACGCCCTCGTCGCCCAGCAGCGCAAGGCCCTCGCGGAGTGGGGGGAGGCGTACGACGTCACCGCGGTCGCCCACCTCGGGCACGACCCGCGCGGCGCCGACGACCTCGCCGCGCTCGCCGTGCCCGGCGTCAACACCGCGCCCGCCCCGGTCGAGTGGCCCGTCGCCGACCGGATCGAGGAGGACGGCGTCCTCGTCTGGCACGTCCCGCTGCCCGGCGCGATACGGGACGACCTCGACCTCGTCCGGCGCGGCGACGAGGTCGTCATCACCGTGGGCGGCTTCCGCCGGATCGTCGCCCTGCCGTCGGCCCTGCGCCGCTGCACCGTCGCCGGGGCGGCCCTGCGCGGCGGCGAGCTGCGGCTGCGGTTCGCGCCGGACCCGGAGCTCTGGCCGCGCTGACGGTGAAACCGGTACGCCCGTTCGGGTAACGTCGTAGAGACGAACCGTAGTCAGGAGTCCGTCATGAGCGAAGAGCGCCCCACAGCTGACGCCTCCGAGGCCGCGGACGAGGTACGGGCGACGGACGACGACGCCTGGGCCACGGCCTGCGCCGAGGACCTGGAGGCGGAGAAGGCCCGCCGCCGTGCCCAGTACGGCCCGCCCCCCGGGTCGGCCGCCGAGGAACTGCGCCGACTCGTCGACGCCGTCGCCGACAAGCTCTCCGGCATCCAGACCCCGCTGCTCGGCGCCGTCGCCGGACCCGCCGCCCAGCAGGTGGTCCGGCAGGTCGTCCAGCAGGCGAGGAACGCCGTGGAGCCCGTCATAGAGCGCAACCCGGACGTCTTCGACCACCTGGCCGCGGCCGGCAGCGAACTCCTCGCCGCCTACCGCTCCGCGGTCCAGGCCCAGGAGTCCCGCTGGACCTCCGGCGCCTCCGACAAGGGCGAGGACGACGGCCCGAGCGAGCGCATCGATCTCGACTGAAAGCCCTCTCGGGTACGGTTGGCCGTAGCGGGGCTCGACCGAAACTGAGGGATTCATGGGACTCACCATCGGCGTCGACATCGGCGGCACGAAGATCGCGGCCGGCGTGGTCGATGAGGAAGGCAACATCCTCTCGACCCACAAGGCAACATCGACTGGCGCCAGGAGCCGTTGAAGGACGAGGTCGAGGCCCGCGTCGGCCTCCCCGTGGTGGTGGAGAACGACGCCAACGCCGCCGCCTGGGGCGAGTACAAGTTCGGTGCCGGCAAGGGCCACCGCAACGTCATCTGCATCACCCTCGGCACCGGCCTCGGCGGCGGCATCATCATCGGCAACAAGCTGCGCCGCGGGCACTTCGGAGTGGCCGCCGAGTTCGGGCACATCCGGATGGTCCCGGACGGGCTGCTGTGCGGCTGCGGCTCGCAGGGCTGCTGGGAGCAGTACGCCTCCGGCCGCGCCCTGGTCAGGTACGCCAAGCAGCGCGCCAACGCCACCCCCGAGCACGCCGAGATCCTGCTCGGCCTCGGTGACGGCACCCCCGACGGCATCGAGGGCAAGCACATCTCCATGGCCGCCCGCCAGGGCGACCCGGTCGCCGTCGACTCCTATCGCGAGCTCGCCCGCTGGGCCGGCGCCGGCCTCGCCGACCTGGCCTCCCTCTTCGACCCGTCCGCGTTCATCGTCGGCGGCGGCCTCTCGGACGAGGGCGAACTGGTCCTCGACCCGATCCGCAAGTCCTACAAGCGCTGGCTGGTAGGCGGCAACTGGCGCCCGGTGGCCGACGTCATCGCGGCCCAGCTCGGCAACGAGGCGGGCCTGGTGGGCGCCGCCGACCTGGCGAGAGAGCCGGACCCGATCATGTAACGCCCTGGGCTTTCGGGATGCGGCAACCGCAACCCCCTAGGGGCGCGGGGCTGTGTCTGATGTGCGGCTGCCGCCGCGTGGGCGCGACAAGCCACCATGCACCGGCAGTCGCACACCCGCCTCGCGCCCCACCCCAGTAGGCGCACAGCCCCTCTCCGGGCGTACATTGATCAATATGGCGTCGCTCCCCAACTCCCACACGGAACCCGACGGTTCGGCCGTCATCCGGGTGCTCAGTTACAACATCCGCTCCATGCGGGACGACACCGACGCCCTCGCCCGCGTCATCAAGGCCTGCGCCCCCGACCTGGTCCTGGTCCAGGAAGCCCCCCGCTTCTTCCGCTGGCGCAAGAAGCTCGCCCGCCTGGCCTCCGCCTCCGACCTGGTGATCCTCACCGGGGGCGGCACGGCGGCCGGCCCGGCGATCCTCTGCGACCTCCGCGCCACCGTCGAGCGCACCGAGGACGTCCTCCTCCCCCTCACCCCCGGCCTGCACCGCCGCGGCCTCGCGACCGCCGTCGTCCGCTTCGGCGGCGCCCGCCTCGGCGTCACCAGCTTCCACCTCAGCCTCCAGCAGGACGAGCGCTACGAGCAGGGCGGCATGCTCCTCGACCGGGTCGCAGGCCTGGGCGTGGCACACGCCATCGCCGGCGGCGACCTCAACGACCGCCCCGAGGGCCGCACCTTCCGCCGCCTGGCCGAGGCCTACCAGGACTGCCGTACCGCGGCGCCCTGGGGCGGCGAGTTCACCTCCTGGTCCACCGACCCGCACCAGCGCATCGACGCGATCTTCGCGACGAAGGGCATCGAGGTGCTCGGCTGCGGCGTGCCGACCGGCCTCCCCGGCGTCACCGACGCGGACCTGCGGGCGGCCACCGACCATCTCCCGGTCCTGGCCGCCCTGAGGGTCCCCGCCACCTCCTAGCGGCTACGGCCGCTGCCGCACCCCGTCCACGAGCCGCCCGGCTGCCCAGGCGGCCGCCGGAGCCCACCGGGCCCTCGGGACGGCCCTCTCCCGGTCCGCCGACCACGACCGCCGCCCAGCACCCGAGGGCCCGTCCGGAGCGGTTCCGGACGGGCCCTCGGGACGCGGCGGACCGGTCAGACGACGGCTCCCCGACCGGGGTCGCCGTCCTCGTCGTCGGTCTTCATACGGGTCACCAGCGTGACGAACCCGCCCAGGAAGCCGCCGATGCCCAGCGTCGCCAGCCACCAGGTCATGTCCCAGCCCAGCACCACCGCGAGCAGCAGCAGGATCGGGCCGCCCACCACGCCCAGCCAGGCGAACTTGGCCGTCGCGTCGGCGTCCGGCAGCGGCGGCGGCTCGGGCGGCACGAAGTGCCCCTCGTCGTCCTCGTCGAAATCGTCCTCGGACGGCTCCGGCGCCGTGTAGTCGCGCGGGCCGCCCACCCCGGGCGCGAAGGAGACCGAACTGCCCAGCGGCTGCGCGGGCCGCTGCTCCTCGGCCGCCGTGGCCCCCGTCCCGGCGGCCTCGGCGGCCGCCTCCGTCTCGTTCTCGTCCATCGCCGGCAGCGCGAGGTCCTTCACCGGCTTGAAGGGCGTCGTGCCCGGCGGGTCCGGCGGCTCGTCGCCGTACCCCGCGACGATCGCCGCCCAGGCGGCCTCCTCGTCGAAGGGCACCCCCGTCTCGTCCGGCTCGCGGTCCTCGCGGTCGGAGTCGTGCTCAGCCAACTGCGGCCGTCCCTTCCTTGCCGACACTGGGTGCGAGCCGGCCGATGAAGGCGAGGCTCTCCTCGAAGATCCGGTCCGCATCATGGTCCAACGTCGCGACGTGGTAGCTCTGTTCCAGCACGACCTCCGTTACGTCCGTGGACGACACCCGGCTCAGGATGCGGGCGGAGTCCACCGCGGGAACCACGTGGTCCTCGGTGCTGCGCAGGAGCAGCAGCGGCTGGGTCACCTGCGGCAGCTCCTTGTCCACCTGGCGGAAGAAGTTCCGCAGCGAGTGTGCGCTGTGCAGCGGCACCCGGTCGTACCCCACCTCGGCGGCGCCCGGCTTGGCGATGTCGCTGGCGATGCCCTTCGTCGTGCGCACGAGATGCCGGGCCACCGGAAGGGCGTACGCCGACAGGCCGTGCACCTTGTTCGCCGGGTTGACGATCACCACGCCGTCCACACCCGTACCGTTCCGCGCGGCCAGCCGCAGGGCCAGCGCGCCGCCCATGGACAGGCCCGCCAGGAACACCTGTGAGCAGCGCTCGCGCAGCAGCCGCAGCTCGCGGTCCACCTCCGCGTACCAGTCCTGCCAGCCGGTGACCGCCATGTCCTCCCAGCGGGTGCCGTGCCCGGGCAGCAGGGGCAGGGACACGGTCAGGCCGTGTGCCGCATGGTGTTCCGCCCAGGGGCGCAGCGACTGGGGCGAGCCCGTGAAACCGTGGCAGAAGAGGACGCCGACCTCCCCGCCGTCATGGCGGTACGGCTCGGCTCCGGGGAGAACCGGCACCTTCGGTCTCCAATTCGTTCGAGTCTGTTCGAGGGGCGGAACTGCGAGAGCCATGGACGACGACTCCGGTTGTGCTTCACCGTACGCGACGGCACTGACACCGACCAGGGTCGTCGGGCCCATTCCCGGCGCTCCGGGTTAAGGTCTGATCGACGGAAACAGGAGGCACTCGGTTGTTGTACGGCGCGATGAAGGTCGCCATCGGGGGACCGCTGAAGGTCACCTTCAGGCCCTGGGTGGAGGGTCTGGAGAACGTCCCGGCCGAGGGCCCGGCGATCCTGGCCAGTAACCACCTGTCCTTCTCGGACTCGTTCTTCCTGCCCGCGGTGCTGGACCGCAAGGTCACCTTCATCGCGAAGGCCGAGTACTTCACGACTCCCGGGCTGAAGGGCCGCCTCACGGCCGCCTTCTTCAAGGGCGTGGGCCAGCTCCCCGTCGACCGCTCGGGCGCGCGCGGCGCCGGCGAGGCCGCGGTGCAGAGCGGCATAGACGTGCTGGAGCGCGGCGAGCTGTTCGGCATCTACCCGGAGGGCACCCGCTCGCCCGACGGCCGCCTCTACCGGGGCAAGCCCGGCGGCCTCGCGCGCGTGGCGCTCGCCACCGGCGCCCCGGTGATCCCGGTCGCCATGATCGACACGGAGAAGATCCAGCCGCCGGGGCAGGTGATGCCCAAGCTGATGCGGCCGGGCATCCGGATCGGCAGGCCGCTGGACTTCAGCCGTTACCAGGGCATGGAGCACGACCGGTTCGTGCTGCGCGCGGTGACCGACGAGGTCATGTACGAGATCATGAAGCTTTCCGGCCAGGAGTACGTGGACATCTACGCGACCGCGGCCAAGCGGCAGATCGCGGAGGCCGCCAAGGCCGAGAAGGACGCGGCGAAGGCCGAGAAGAAGGCTGCCGAGTCCTAGACGGCGGCGGGGGCCGGCGGCCGGGGGGACCGGGGCCGGGGACAAGCAGGGGGACCGGGGGACATGAGCAGGCGGGAACGCGTCATACGGATGTCGGTCGAGCAGCCGCTGTGGCGTGCCCTCACGGGCTACCGCGTGCTGACCCTGCTGTACGCGATCGGCCTGTTCGCCTCGGCCTACGAGGACTACGACCGCGCGGGCGTCGCCATCGCCTACTACGCCGTCCTGACCGTTTGGACCCTGGCGACCCTGCCCCGCGTGCAGAACGCGGCGGCCTGCACCAAGCGCTTCCTCGCCGTGGACCTCGCCATCGCGCTCACCGGCATCGTGCTGACCCCCTGGGTGGTCACCCAGGGCCACATCGACCGCGGCGGCTCGACCCTGCCGTCGATCTGGACCGCCGGCTCGGTCCTCGCCTACGCCCTCAAGGGCGGCTGGCGCTGGGCCGCGTTCGCCTCCACGCCGGTCGCCGCAGCCAACCTGGTCGAGCGCGGCCACCCGGCCCGCGACACCGTCCACAACGTGATCCTGGTCTGGGTCGCCTCCATCGCCATCGGGTACGTCGTCGAGGTCGCCCGCGCCTCCGAGCGCACCCTCGCCCGCGCCCTGGAGATCGAGGCGGCGACCCGGGAACGGGAGCGGCTCGCCCGGGACATCCACGACGGCGTGCTCCAGGTGCTCGCCATGGTGCAGCGACGCGGCGCGGTCCTCGGCGGCGAGGCGGCCGAACTCGGGCGCATGGCGGGGGAGCAGGAGGTGGCCCTGCGGACGCTGGTCTCCGGCGGCCTGGTGCCGCCCTCGCGGGTCTCCGAGGACGAGGCCGAGGGCGCCGTCGTACGCCTGGTCGAGGAGCCGGACGACGGCGGTCCCGTGGACCTGCGCACGCTGCTCTCGCGGTACGCCGGATCCCGGGTCAGCCTGGCCGAGCCCGGCGCGCCGGTGGAGCTGCCGCCGGGCGCCGCCCGCGAGCTGGCCGCCGCCGTCGGTGCCGCCCTGGACAATGTGCGCAGGCACGCCGGTGCGGAGGCACGGGCCTGGATCCTGGTCGAGGACGAGCCCGGCGAGGTCGTGGTGACCGTACGGGACGACGGCCCCGGCATCCCGGAGGGCAGGCTCGCGCAGGCCGAGGGGGAGGGGCGGCTCGGGGTGGCCCAGTCGATCCGGGGGCGGCTGCGCGACCTCGGCGGCGGCGCCGAGCTGTTCTCGACTCCGGGACAGGGCACGGAAGTAGAGCTGAAGGTACCGAAGGTCTCCCCGGGGAAGGCGGAGCGGCGATGAGCATCAAGGTCATGGTGGTCGACGACCACCCGATGTGGCGGGACGCGGTCGCCCGGGACCTGACCGAGTCCGGTTTCGAGGTGGTCGCCACCGCCGGGGACGGTGACCAGGCGGTGCGCCGTGCCAAGGCCGCCGCGCCCGACGTCCTCGTCCTGGACCTCAACCTGCCGGCCAAGCCGGGCGTCCAGGTCTGCAAGGAACTCGTCGGCCACAACCCGGCGTTGCGGGTCCTGGTCCTCTCCGCGAGCGGGGAGCACGCCGACGTCCTGGAGGCGGTGAAGTCCGGCGCGACGGGTTATCTGCTGAAGTCGGCTTCCACGGAGGAACTCCTTGACGCGGTCCGCCGTACGGCGGTGGGCGACCCGGTGTTCACGCCCGGCCTCGCCGGTCTCGTCCTCGGCGAGTACCGCCGGCTGGCCTCCGAGCCCGCCCCGGAAGCGGACACCGACCGGCCCGACGCGCCCCGGCTCACCGACCGCGAGACCGAGGTGCTGCGGCTGGTCGCCAAGGGCCTGAGCTACAAGCAGATCGCCGAGCGCCTGGTCATCTCCCACCGCACGGTCCAGAACCACGTCCAGAACACCCTCGGCAAGCTCCAGTTGCACAACAGGGTGGAGCTGGTGCGGTACGCGATAGAGGCGGGCCTCGACGACGACTGAGCCGGCGACTGATCTGATCTTCGGGCGGCGCGTAAACCAACCGCCCGACAATTCACCGGAATTGCCCTTCCGCGCCCATCCCTGTGTGAGCTGGATCACCATTAGCGTGAGTCCCACAGGCAACCGCGGCGAAGGGACATTTCCATGCGGGTCGGAGTACTGACCGGAGGCGGCGACTGCCCCGGGCTCAACGCCGTCATCCGGGGCGTCGTCCGCAAGGGCGTGCAGGAGTACGGCTACGACTTCGTCGGCTTCCGGGACGGCTGGCGCGGCCCCCTCGAAGGCGACACCGTCCGCCTCGACATCCCCGCCGTACGCGGCATCCTGCCCCGCGGCGGCACCATCCTCGGCTCCTCGCGGACCAATCCGCTCAAGCAGGAGAACGGCATCCGCCGGATCAAGGACAACCTCGCCAAGCTGGAGGTCGACGCGCTGATCGCGATCGGCGGCGAGGACACCCTCGGCGTCGCCGCCCGCCTCACCGACGAGTACGGCGTACCCGTCGTCGGCGTGCCGAAGACCATCGACAACGACCTGTCCGCCACCGACTACACCTTCGGCTTCGACACCGCGGTCGGCATCGCCACCGAGGCCATCGACCGGCTGCACACCACCGCCGAGTCCCACATGCGGGTCCTGGTCTGCGAGGTGATGGGCCGGCACGCCGGCTGGATCGCCATCCACTCCGGCCTCGCCGGCGGCGCCAACGTCATCCTCATCCCCGAACAGCGCTTCGACGTCGACCAGGTGTGCGCCTGGGTCACGTCCCGTTTCAAGGCGTCGTACGCCCCGATCGTGGTCGTCGCCGAGGGCGCCATGCCGAAGGACGGCGAGATGGTCCTCAAGGACGGGTCGCTGGACTCCTTCGGGCACGTCCGGCTCTCCGGGGTCGGCGAGTGGCTGGCCAAGGAGATCGAGAAGCGCACCGGCAAGGAGGCCCGGACCACCGTCCTCGGCCACATCCAGCGCGGCGGCACGCCCAGCGCCTTCGACCGCTGGCTCGCCACCCGATTCGGCCTGCACGCCGTCGACGCCGTCCGGGACGGCGACTTCGGCACGATGGTCGCGCTGCGCGGCACCGACATCGTCCGGGTACCGATCGCAGAGGCCACGGCCAAGCTGAAGACCGTCGACCTGAAGCTGTACGAGGAGGTGGGGGTGTTCTTCGGCTGACGGCCGACGACCACCTCTCCCCGCCCCGCGCGCCGTCACGGTCACCGTGACGGCGCGTAGAGGGGCTACGGCAGGACATTCAAGGGGCGCTGGGGGTAACCCGGCCGAAGGCTGGGGGAGGAACTGCGCGACCAGCCCCCACGCACCCGCACCCGAAACCAGCCCCCACGCACCCGCACCCGAAACTCAAGCCCGAACCGTTCCGGTGCCGCGCAGCTGTCCAACCAACTCCCGCACCACGGCGGCCCCGTTCAGCGTGAGGACCGACTCCGGGTGGAACTGCACCCCCGCAAAACCGGGCCCCCGCACAGCGTGCACCTCCCCGTTCGCCGCCCGGCTCACCTCCACCCCGTGCGCCGCGAGCTCCCGCGCCGCCTCGTCGTCGCAGCGGGCCACGAAGCTGTTGTAGAAGCCGACCGTCTCCGGCCGCCCGAACAGGTCCACGGTCGTCTGCGCCCCCTGGTAGGGCACCTCCTTGCGGACGATGTCCAGTCCCAGCTCCGCCGCGATCAGCTCGTGCCCGAGGCAGACGCCCAGCACCCCGTGCCGGTGCTCCCGGATCACGGTCGCCGCGAGCTCCCGCAGGAACCGCATCTTCGGATCGTCCAGGTCGGACGGGTCACCGGGCCCCGGGCCGAGCACCACCGGACCCCCGTGCGCGAGCACCGCCTCCCGCAGTCCCGGCTCGTCGTACCGGCGGACGGTGACGTCGAGCCCGCCGGCCCGCAGCACGTGCGCGAGCATCGCCGTGAACGTGTCCTCGCCGTCCACCACGAGCGCGTGCCCGGCCAGTTCGCCGGTCCGCTCCTGCATCCGCAGCCAGAACGGCGCCAGGGAGGCCCGCCGCCCGTCCAGCGCGGCCCGCACCCGGGGATCGTCGGCCAGCCGCGGCCCGGTCCGCTCGGCGCGCGGCCGGCCCGGCCGTACCCCGAGGGCCGCCAGCACGCCCGCCGCCTTGGCGTGCGTCTCGGCGACCTCGCCCGCCGGATCCGAGCCGCGCACCAGGGTGGCGCCGACGGGAACCCGCAGCCGGCCGTCCCCGTCGATGTCCGCGGTGCGGATCAGGATGGGGGAGTCCAGGGTCTGGGCACCGCCGGAGTCACGGCCCAGCAGGGCCAGCGCCCCGGCGTAGTAGCCCCGCCCCCCGGCCTCGTGCCGTTCGATCACCCGGCAGGCGTTCTGCACCGGTGACCCGGTGACGGTCGCCGCGAACATGGTCTCCTTCAGGACCTCCCGCACGTCCAGCGAGGACCGGCCCCGCAGCTCGTACTCGGTGTGCGCGAGGTGCGCCATCTCCTTCAGCCGCGGCCCGACGACCACACCGCCCATGTCGCCCACCGTGCACATCATCTTGAGCTCCTCGTCGACGACCATCGACAGCTCCTCGATCTCCTTGCCGTCGGCGAGGAAGCCGAGCAGGTGCTCGGGGGTGGGGCCCTCGGCGGGATAGCGGTACGTGCCGCTGATCGGGTTCATGACCACCGTGCCGCCGGACATCCGCACGTGCACCTCGGGGCTGGCGCCGACCAGCGTCCGGTCCCCGGTGTGCACCACGAACGTCCAGTACGCGCCCCGCTCGCCCTCGAGGAGGCGCCGGAACAGGGCCAGCGCGTCGGCGCGCCCGAAGCCCGGGATCTCGCCCTCGTACGTCCGGCGGATCACGAAGTTCGCGCCCTCGCCCCGGCCGATCTCCTCGTCCAGCACCCGGCCGACGGTCTCCGCGTACGCGTCGTCGTCGACGTCGAAGGCGCCGGACTCGACGCGGACGTCGTGGGCGGGGAGGGCGGCGAGGGCCTCCTCGAGTGGAATGTGACCTACCACCGCCGGGGTCAGGACCAGCAGCGGTGTCCCGTCGTCCCGGACGTCGAACCCCCGCTCCCGGATCTGCCGGTACGGGATCAGGGCCAGCCCTTCCTCGGGCAGGTCGGCGAGCCGGTCACGGGCGGTGACCGGGCCGACCAGGACCTCCACCGTGTTCTCGTCGTGGCCGGGGGTGCGACGGCGCAGCAGGGCGAAAGGGCGGTCGTCCTGGAGCAGCTGGGTCAGGTTCATGGTTCCTCTGCGGTCCTGTGTCGGGTGGGACAGGCGGGAGAGGAACGGCCCCGGGAAACGCCGAAGGCCGCCCCTCCGGGCGGCCTTCGCGAAGTCTTGCGTACGCGCAGTCAGTGGGCCGCCGGAGAAGCGGTCCACCACCAGTTCTGGGTCGAATGCGCGAACATGCGGAAAAGCCTACCCCACCGCGCCCCCTGTCCACAGGACAATCGCAGCGTCTCACCAGTCGAGCCGGAGGAAAATATGGCGACACGACCCCGTAATGTTTACGAGGTGACCGTGAACGCTAAGACCAGCCTCGGCGCTGGCAACACCTGGCGAAACCTGCCCGCGGCGCAGCAGCCCGAGTACCCCGACCCCGAGGCTCTGCGCACAGTGGTCGCGGAGCTGGAGTCGTATCCGCCGCTCGTCTTCGCGGGCGAGTGCGACCAGCTGCGCGCCCGGATGGCGGCCGTCGCCAAGGGCGAGGCGTTCCTGCTCCAGGGCGGCGACTGCGCCGAGGCCTTCGACGCGGTGTCCGCCGACCACATCCGCAACAAGCTCAAGACCCTCCTCCAGATGGGTGCCGTGCTGACGTACGCCGCGTCGGTGCCCGTGGTGAAGGTGGGGCGGATCGCCGGCCAGTACAGCAAGCCGCGCTCCAAGCCGACCGAGACCCGCGACGGCGTGACGCTGCCGACCTACCGCGGCGACTCCGTCAACGGCTTCGACTTCAACGAGGCGGCCCGGATCCCGGACCCCGAGCGGCTGAAGCGGATGTACAACGCGTCGGCCTCCACGCTCAACCTCGTGCGCGCCTTCACCACCGGCGGTTACGCGGACCTGCGCCAGGTGCACGCCTGGAACCAGGACTTCGTGAAGTCCTCCCCGTCCGGCCAGCGCTACGAGCAGCTCGCCCGCGAGATCGACAACGCGCTGAACTTCATGCGGGCCTGCGGCGCGGAGCCGGAGGAGTTCAAGACGGTCGAGTTCTTCTCCTCGCACGAGGCGCTGCTGCTGGACTACGAGTCCGCCCTGACCAGGGTCGACTCGCGCACCGGCAAGCTGTACGACGTCTCCGCGCACATGGTGTGGATCGGTGAGCGCACCCGGCAGCTGGACGGGGCGCACATCGAGTTCGCCTCGAGGATCCGCAACCCGATCGGTCTCAAGCTCGGCCCGACGACGACCGCCGAGGACGCGCTCAGGTACATCGACCGCCTCGACCCGGACCGCGAGCCGGGCCGGCTGACCTTCGTCGTCCGGATGGGCGCGGACAAGGTCCGCGACAAGCTCCCCGAGCTGGTCGAGAAGGTCACCGCCTCGGGCGCCACCGTGGCCTGGGTGACCGACCCGATGCACGGCAACACCTTCGAGGCGGCCTCCGGTCACAAGACCCGGCGCTTCGACGACGTGCTCGACGAGGTCAAGGGCTTCTTCGAGGTCCACAAGACCCTCGGCACCCACCCCGGCGGCATCCACGTCGAGCTCACCGGTGACGACGTCACCGAGTGCGTGGGCGGCGGCGACGAGATCTTCGTCGACGACCTGCACCAGCGCTACGAGACGGCCTGCGACCCGCGGCTGAACCGCAGCCAGTCCCTGGACCTGGCGTTCCTCGTCGCGGAGATGTACCGGGACCAGTAGGGTTCCCGGCAGTGCTCTGGGGCGCGGATCACACGGGATCCGCGCCCCTCGCACTTTTGCACTCCCCGAGGGATGGGTAAGGTTAGGTTTGCCTCACCGGAAACGGGATGGCAGTGAAGAGACCCCATTCCGGCGGGAGGTGATCCGTGTGTACGTCTGCAGTTGTTTCGGGGTGACCGAGGCGCAGGTCAAGCGGCACGCGGAGGACGGTGCCTGCACCCCCCGCCAGATAGCGTCGGCCTGCAAGGCGGGCACGGACTGCGGTTCGTGCGTCCGCCGCATCCAGGCGATCCTCGGCCGCGGCGCCTGCCCGCGCCGCGAGCTGGCGGAACGGGGCAGGCCGGTGCTCTCCGAACTGGATGAGGCGGCCTAGCCTCAGCTGCTCTCCGGCTGCTCGATGATCTGCGAGAGGTAGAGCGCCTCGCCGAGCTTCTCCAGCAGTTCCAGCTGGGTGTCGAGGTAGTCGATGTGGTGCTCCTCGTCCGCCAGGATGTCCTCGAAGATGTTCGCGGACGTGACGTCGCCCTTCTCCCGCATCATCTTGATCCCGCGCTTGAGGCGGTCGATCGCCTCCACCTCGATCCGCCGGTCGGCCTCGAACATCTCCTTGACGGTCTGCCCCACGCGGACGTGGAAAAGCCGCTGGTAGTTGGGCAGCCCCTCCAGGAACAGGATCCGGTCGGTGAGCACCTCGGCGTGCTTCATCTCGTCGAACGACTCGTGCCGGGTGTACTTCGCGAGCTTGTACCAGCCGAAGTTCTCCTGCATCTTCGCGTGCAGGAAGTACTGGTTGATCGCGGTGAGCTCACCGGTGAGCTGCTCGTTGAGGAATTCGATGACCTCGGGGTCGCCCTGCATCGCAGAGGCTCCTTCCACGGGCTGGGGTGTTTGCGGCGCATGATTGCACCGGCACAGAAGATCGTCCAGTAAGTGCGCACTTAGCACGTAAGTGCATGACTGGCGTAAGTTGACCGATTTGTCGATCTCCGGAGGGTCTGCCTGGTCAGATGCACTGCCCGTGGTCTGTCAGGATGGAAGGCATGGGTCATCCGGTGGAGCGCGCGTCTCGGGAAACCGCGGGAGCCGCGCTTCCGCCGGGACAGCGACTGCAGCGCGGCTGGCCGGTCACGCACTACGGCCCGGTGCCCAGGTTCCGGCCCGAGCGCTGGGAGTTCCGGGTCTTCGGCGCCACCGCCGACGCGGGCACGCATGTCTGGAACCACGAGCAGTTCACGGCCCTGCCGTACACCACCGTGGTCGCCGACCTGCACTGCGTGACGAAGTTCAGCATGCTCGGCGCGGAGTGGGGCGGGATCCCGGCGCGGACCGTCCTGGAGATCGCGCCGCCCGCTCCCGAGGTCACCCATGTGATGGTCTGGGCGGAGTACGGCTTCAGCTCCAACCTGCGCCTCGCGGACTTCGCCGCCGAGGGCACCCTCTTCGCCACCCACAAGGACGGTGAACTCCTCACCGCCGAACACGGCTTCCCGGTCCGCCTGGTCGTCCCCCACCTGTACGCCTGGAAGGGCCCCAAGTGGGTCCGCGGCGTCGAGTACATGACCGCCGACCGCCGCGGCTTCTGGGAGGAGCGCGGCTACCACAATATCGGCGACCCCTGGAAGGAACAGCGCTACTCCTACCAGGAGGCACCGGGGGACGGCCCGGAACTCTGAGCCGCCGGTGACGGGCCGGCTCAGTCCTCCCGGAGCCGCTTGAGGCGCTCGACGTCGGCCGCGTGCCCCTCCTTGCCCCCTGGCGTCTCGATGACCAGCGGTACGCCCGCGGTCGCAGGGTGGGTCATCAGCGCGCGGAACGCGTCCTCGCCGATGTGGCCGGCACCGATGTTCTCGTGCCGGTCCTTGTGCGCGCCCACCACGTCCTTGGAGTCGTTGGCGTGGATCAGCTTCAGCCGCCCCTCGCCGACGGCCGACACGAGCAGGTCCAGCGTCCGGTGCATCCCGCCCGGCCCGGTCAGGTCGTGCCCGGCGGCGAAGATGTGACAGGTGTCCAGGCAGACACCCAGCTTCGGATGGGCGTCCAGCGCCTCGAAGTACGGTCCGAAGTCCCAGGTCCGCGAGCAGAGCGAGGCACCCTGACCGGCGGTGGACTCCAGGAGCAGGAACGGGTCGTCGTCGTGGGTCAGCTCGTCGAGCAGCGGCAGCAGACGCGCCCGTACCTGCTTCAGCGCGACGTCCCGGGCCCGGCCTCCGGTCGCGCTCCCGGTGTGCACGACCACTCCGAGCGCCCCGATCTCCCGGCCGCGCCGCAGCGAGTGCCGCAGCGACTCCACCGACCGCTCCACGGTCGCCTCGGTGTGCGAGCCGAAGTTGATCAGGTACGGGGCGTGCACGTACGCCGGGATCGACTCCTCCGCGCAGGCCGCGCGGAACGCCTCGTCCTGCTTCGGGCTGCCCGCCGGGGTGGCCCAGCCGCGCGGGTTGGCGACGAAGACCTGCACGGTCTCGGCCTTCAGCTCACGGGCGTACGACAGCCCCACGGAATGCAGGCCGCCGGCCACCGGGACGTGGCCGCCGACGGGGTTGCGGGCGGGACCTGACTGCTGACTCTTCACCCGTCAAGGGTGTCACGGCGCGCGTCGCACCCGGTCAGCGGATGGTGATGGTGATCGTGGACCCCTTGGGCGCCTGCTCGCCGGCGTCCACCGACTGCTTCCTCACGGTGTCGCCGAACAGCCCGAGCAGCCCGCGGTCCTCCTTGACCTGGAAGCCGGACTGTTCCAGCAGCTTGGTCGCGGCGTCGACATCGGCCCCGACCACGTTCGGCACCTCGACCAGCTCCGGGCCCTTGGACAGCGTCAGCGTCACGGTGTCGCCCTCGGCGGCCTGGGCGTCGCCCGCCGGGGTCTGCCGGGCGACCTGGCCCTGGTCGTACTCGGAGTTGACCTCGGTGGCGGACACCGTCACCTTCAGCCCGGCCTCCTGGAGCTGCTGCCGGGCGTCGTCCAGGTCGTCGCCGGTGACGTCCGGGACGTCGACCGCGGCGCCCTTGCTGACGACGAGCGCGATCGCGGTCCCCGCGTGCCGCTTGCTCCCGGCCCCCGGATCGGTCGAGATGACCGAATTCTTGGGCACGTCCTCACTGAACTCCCGGGTCACCATGCCCGGTTCGAGCCCGTCGGCGGTCAGCAGCAGCTTGGCCCTGGCCAGCGTCCGTCCCTGCACGTCCGGCACGTTCACCGTCTCGGGGCCGTCCGAGATGGTGAGCTTCACCGAGTCGTTGCTGCGGATGCGCTTGCCGGCCGCGGGGTCGGTGCTGATCACCGTGCCGCGCTTCACCGTGTCGCTGTAGGCGTGCTCGACCGACCCGACGTCTAGCCCGGCCTCCTTCAGCCGCGCGGTGGCCTCGGCCTCGGTCTTCGACAGCAGCGGCGGGACCTTGGTGAACTGCCCGGAGTTGATGTACCAGACGCCGGCGCCGGCACCGAGGACGATCAGTACCGCGACGACGAGCGACACCAGTCCGCGCCGGGACCGACGGCCCCCGCGCCGCCGGTCGGATGGGGGTGCCCCCGCGCGAGCGAAGCCGAGCGTGGGGGAGGGCGTCGCCTCGAACCTGCTGGTGAGCAGCACCCCCTCGTCCTCCTCGTTGACGGGCAGCGGCCGGGGAACGGTCAGCGACCGGGGTATGACGCTCGTCCGGTCCTCGCCGATGTCGTGCGCCTGGGCCAGCGCCTGCGGCGGTACGGCGTCCAGCTGCTCGGCACGGAGCGCGCTCCGCGTCTCCCGCAGCAGGGCGAGCAGCGCGACGGCGTCGTGCGGCCGGACCCCGGGATCCCGGGCGGTGCCACGGGCGACCAGCTCGTCCAGCTCGTGGGCCAGACCCGGCACCACGGCGGACGGCGCCGGCACGTCCTCGTGCAGGTGCTTGTAGAGGATCACCGCGGGTGAGTCCGAGTCGTGCGGCTTCCGCCCGGTGAGCATCTCGTACAGCACGACCCCGCACGCGTACACGTCGACGCGCGGATCGGCGGCCCCGCTCTCCACCTGCTCGGGCGCGAGGTACGACACGGTGCCGAGCACGGCGCCGGTCGTACTGGTGACCGAGTCCACGGAGCGCACGAGACCGAAGTCCGCGACCTTGACCCGGCCGTCGTCCCCTATCAACACGTTCTCGGGCTTCATGTCCCGGTGCACGAACCCGGCCCGGTGCGCGGCGCCCAGCGCGGCCAGCACCGGCTCCAGGATGTCCAGCGCGGCCCGCGGCTGCAGCGCGCCGCGCTGGACCAGCACGTCCCGCAGGGTGCAGCCGGCGACGTACTCCATGGCGAGATACACGTACGACCGGTCGGCGCCCTGGTCGAAGACCTGGACGACATTGGGGTGGGCCAGCCGGGCGACCGACTTGGCCTCCCGGATGAACCTGTCGACGAAGGACGCGTCGGCGGCGAGCGCCGGGTGCATCACCTTCAGCGCGAGGATCCGGTCCAGCCGGATGTCCAGGGCCCGGTAGACCGTGGCCATCCCGCCGACGGCGATCCGCGCGTCGACGCGATACCGGCCGTCGAGCACCTGCCCGACAAGGGGGTCCTGAAGGGTCGTATCCACCCGGCGAGTGTACGAGCACCGGCTGACACCCCCACAGGTGAGACCGCTTTCCCCTGGGGACTGCAGCGCACCTGTGACGCTTCACACCCGCCCGAAACACCCCATTGCCTTCTCCCCCCTCCCCGCAGCCGCCGACGGCGCTCGGCCCTGGGCATGCTTTCTGCCCCCTCCCCGCAGCCGCCGACGGCGCTCGGCCCCCACGGGAGAGTCCCGCTTCTCAGCAGACGGATTCGGGCGGTGCGTGGGTGGGAGAGCAGATGGGAGCGGACCGGCGCTCAGAACGCAGGGCGCTCGGGGTCCAGCACGGCCAGGCCCTCCGCGGGAGACGACGCCTCCGCGAGGTACCGGCGGGGAATCCGCCCCGCCAGCCGGGCCAGCCGCCCCGCCTCCACCCCGGCCCGCATGGCGTGAGCCATCCGCTCGGGATCCTGCGCCCGCGTCACCGCCGACGCCAGCATCACCCCCGCGCACCCCAGCTCCATCGCCAGCGCCACGTCCGACGCCGTACCGGCCCCCGCGTCCAGGATCACCGGCACGCGCGCGTGCTCGACGATCAGCTGGAAGTTGTGCGGGTTGCGGATCCCGAGCCCGGACCCGATCGGCGACCCGAGCGGCATCACCGCGGCGCACCCCACCTCCTCCAGCCTCCGAGCCAGCACCGGATCGTCGTTCGTGTACGGCAGCACCGTGAACCCGTCGTCCACCAGCGTCTCCGCCGCGTCAAGGAGCTCGACCGGATCGGGGAACAAGGTCCGCTCGTCGGCGATGACCTCCAGCTTGACCAGCGAGGTCCCCAGCGCCTCCCGCGCCAGCCGGGCGGTCAGCACGGCCTCCCCGGCGGTGTGGCACCCCGCCGTGTTCGGCAGCACCCGGATCCCGAGCCGGTCGAGCACCGACAGCACGGACCCCCGTACCCCCGGATCCACCCGCCGCATCGCGACCGTGGTCAGCTCGGTCCCGGACGCGACGAGCGCCCGTTCCAGCACCTCCAGGCTGGGCGCACCCCCGGTACCCATGATCAGCCGGGACGAGAACGTCGTACCCCCGAGGACGAAGGGATCGTCGGCCACGGTGCTCAGCCTCCCTGCACGGCGGTCAGGACTTCCACCCGGTCACCGTCGGCGAGCCCGGTCGTCGCCCACTGCCCGCGCGGTACCACGGTCTCGTTGACGGCCGCGGCCACCCCGGAGGGCGCCGCCGTGAGGGACCGTACGAGCGAGTCGAGAGCGGTGCCCGGGGCGATCTCCCGGCGCTCCCCGTTGACGGAGATGGTGACGGAGATGTTCATGCGGTCTGCTCCACAAGTACGTCGGGAACGGGGCCGAATCGCCTCGGCGTGAACGGACGGGCCTCCACCGGCACCTCGCCGCCGGCCAGCAGCTCCGCCATCACGTCTCCGGTGACGGGCGTGAGCAGCACCCCGTTGCGGTAGTGCCCGGTGGCCAGCAGCAGCCCGTCGAGGCGGGTCGGCCCGAGCAGCGGCGCGTTGTCGGGGGAGCCGGGGCGCAGTCCGGCCCGGGTCTCGGTCAGGGGCAGCTCGGTGATCCCGGGCACCAGCTCGTGCGCGTCGCGCAGCAGCTCGTACACCCCGCCCGCCGTGACGGTCGTGTCCCAGCCCAGCTCCTCGCTGGTCGCGCCGACGACCAGCTCGCCGTTCTCCCGGGGCACCAGGTAGACGTTCCCGCCGCGCACCACGGCCCGTACGGTCCGGCTGAGGAACGGCGCGTACCGGGCGGGCACGGTCAGCCGCAGCACCTGCCCCTTCACCGGCCGTACCGGCGGCAGCACGTCCTCGGGCACGCCCGCCAGCCGCCCGCTCAGGCTGCCGCCCGCGAGCACCACCTGGCCGGCGCCCAGCGCCTCACCCGCACGGGTGAGGACACCGACGGCCCGTTCCCGCACCACGTCCAGGCGCTCGGCCCAGTCGCGGTGGAACACCACCCCGGCCCGCTCGCACGCGGCCACCAGGGCGGCCGCCAGCCGGCGCGGGTCGATCTGGTGGTCGCCGTCGGCCCGTAGCCCGCCGCGCACACCCGGTGCGAGCATCGGCTCCAGGCGCCGGCACTCCCGCCCGGACAGCCATTCGGACTCCAGGCCCGACTGCTGCTGGAGCGCGTGCAGCTCGCGCAGATGGGCGCGGTCGTCGGCGTCCAGCGCGACCGCCAGGGTGCCGCAGCGCCGGTAGCCGAGGTCGTGGCCGGTGAGCTCGGTCAGCTCGGCGGCGAAGTCGGGATAGCGGCGCGCGGAGGCCAGGTTGAGCCCCAGCAGGGTCTGCTCGCCGTAGTGCAGCTCGGTGACGGCGGCCAGCATCCCCGCCGCGACCTGCGCGGCACCGCCGCCGGGCCCGGGGTCGGCCACGGTGACGGCGAGCCCGCGCTGGGCCGCCCGCCAGGCCGTGACCAGGCCGATGATCCCGCCCCCGATGACGAGGACGTCGGACGTACGTGAGGACATGGGCGTCCAGCCCCTCCCTTCGCCGGCATGACCCGGATCAGGTTCGTACGGTCGGAGGCCGCCAGCCTCCCTCTCAGCCCGGTGCGTCCGGGCTCCCGCGTGTGCTTCCCCGCCACCCTAGCCCGCGGTGCTGTGCCCCGGTAAGACGGCCTCGGACGGCGCTGGTGACGGCGCCGGTGACGGCGCCAGGGACAGTGCTTGGACAGTGCTGTGGAACAGGTCACTCGCCACGACCCCTGACTGACTCTTTGTCAGTTGTCTATCGTTCTTGTCTATGGTGATCAGGTGAGCGAGCAGACGCAGCGACGGAGCACGTCACAGACGCGGCGCGTGGTCGTGGTGGGCGCGGGGATGGCCGGGGTGCAGACCGCCGTCGCCCTGCGCGAGCAGGGGTTCACCGGGACCGTCACGCTGATCGGCGCCGAGCCGCACCAGCCGTACGACCGGCCGCCGCTCTCCAAGGCCGTGCTGCTCGGCAAGTCGGAGGGCTCCGCCTTCGAGGTGGACTTCGGGGCGCTCGGCATCGAGCTGGCGCTCGGCCGCGAGGCCCTCGGCGTGCGCACCGCCGACCACGAGCTGGACACAGAGGCCGGACCGGTGCCGTACGACGTCCTGGTCCTCGCCACCGGCGCCGAACCGATCACGCTGCCCGGCACCCAGGGCGTGCCCGGCGTCCATCTGCTGCGCACCCTGGACGACGCCGAGCGGCTGCGGCCCGTGCTCGCCCGGCAGCACGACATCGTGGTGGTCGGCGCGGGCTGGATCGGCGCGGAGTTCGCCACCGCCGCCCGCGAGGCCGGCTGCGCGGTCACCGTGGTCGAGGCCGCCGACCGCCCCCTCGCGGGAGCGCTCCCCGCCGAGGTCGCCGCGCCGATGGCCGCCTGGTACGCGGACAGCGGCACCGACCTGCGTACCCACGCGCGCGTGGCAGGCGTCGAGCCCGGCGCGGTGGTGCTCGACGACGGCTCGCGGCTGCCCGCGGGCGCCGTCGTGGTCGGCATCGGCGCCCGCCCCGCCACCGGCTGGCTGGCCGGCTCGGGCATCGAGCTGGGCCCGCACCGCGAGGTGCTCGCCGACGACCGCCTGCGCACCACCGCCCCCGACGTCTACGCGGTCGGCGACTGCGCGTCCTTCCCGTCCGGCCGCTACGGCGAGCGCCTCCTCGTCCACCACTGGGACAACGCCCTCCAGGGCCCGCGCACGGTCGCCGCCAACATCCTCGGCGAGACCGACGCCGTCTACGACCCGGTCCCGTATTTCTGGTCCGAACAGTTCGGCCGCTTCGTCCAGTACGCCGGCCACCACGCCGCCGCCGACCGGCTGGTCTGGCGTGGCGACCCGACCGGCCCGTCCTGGAGCGTCTGCTGGCTCCGCGAGACCCGCCTGGTCGCCCTGTTGGCGGTAGGCCGCCCCCGCGACCTGGCCCAGGGCCGCCGCCTGATCGAGGCAGGCCGTCAGATGGACCCGGAGGCCTTGTCCGACCCGGGGAAACCGCTCAAGAACGCCACGACCACGTGAAAGCGCACTGAGAGGAACGCGCCCCAAAGGGGCGCGGGGAACTGCGCGACCAGCCCCCACCGCGCCGCACCCGAACAACGACCCATCGCGGCCCACCCAGCGGAGCGCCTACCCTTGACCCCGTGACCGAGATTGACGCAAAGATCGATGCTCTCGTCCCCGCCTGGCTCACCCTCCCCGACATCGCAGAGATGATGGACGTCGAGGTGACGCGCGTGCGGCAGCTGGTCAAGGAGGGCCAGCTCATCGCCGTCCGCCGCGGTGAGAACAGGGCACTGCACGTCCCCGCCGCCTTCATCGACGGGGACAAGGTCGTCAAGGGCCTGTCTGGGACCCTGACGCTCCTGCGGGACGACGGCTTCACGGACGAAGAGATGCTGGAGTGGCTCTTCACTCCGGACGCGACCCTGCCCGGCACTCCCGCGCAGGCGCTCAGCGAGAATCGCGGCACGGAGGTGAAGCGCCGCGCCCAGGCGCTCGCCGTCTGAGGCAGCCAGTACCGACACCACGGGGGATCACCGATGACCGACACCGCCCGCGCCCGGCTGGCCGACGCCCGGCTCTACCTGTGCACGGACGCCCGTAAGGAGCAGGGCGACCTAGCCGGGTTCCTGGACGCGGTCCTGGCGGGCGGTGTCGACATCGTGCAGCTGCGCGACAAGGGCATGGAAGCCGCCGAGGAGCTGGAGCACCTCGCCGTGTTCGCCGACGCCTGCGCCCGGCACGGCAAGCTGCTCGCGGTCAACGACCGCGCGGACGTGGCCCACGCGGCCGGCGCCGACGTGCTCCACCTCGGCCAGGGTGACCTGCCGGTCCCGGCCGCGCGGGCGATCCTCGGCCCGGACGTCCTGATCGGCCGTTCCACGCACGCCGAGTCCGAGGCCGCCGCGGCCGCCGTGCAGGACGGCGTGGACTACTTCTGCACCGGCCCCTGCTGGCCCACCCCCACCAAGCCCGGCCGCCCCGCCCCCGGCCTCGACCTGGTGCGGTACACCGCCGCCCTGGGCACCGACCGCCCCTGGTTCGCCATCGGCGGCATCGACCTCGGCAACCTCGACCAGGTGCTGGACGCGGGCGCCCGCAGAGTGGTCGTGGTCCGCGCGCTCACCGCGGCCGACGACCCCGGCGCGGCGGCGGCCGAGTTCGCGAAGCGGCTGCGGTCGCTGTAGCTGCGGCAGCTGGGCGTCCGACTGTCCGGCTGTCCGGAAACTTGTCCAGCATCCGGACATGGGGTCCGCAAGAGCTCGACAATTCCGGCAAATGTCCCGAGTGCGGTTGGGTGACGGGCCGCCCCTGACTAACCTGCGGGTATGGCCCTCGGAACCGCATCCACCAGGACTGACCGCGCACGCACCGTGCGCGACATGCTCGCCGGCGGCAAGACCACGTACTCCTTCGAGTTCTCGGCGCCGAAGACCCCGAAGGGCGAGCGGAACCTGTGGAGCGCGCTCCGGCGGGTCGAGGCGGTCGCCCCCGACTTCGTCTCGGTGACCTACGGCGCCGGCGGTTCCACCCGCGCGGGCACGGTCAAGGAGACCCAGCAGATCGTCGCGGACACCACGCTCACCCCGGTCGCGCACCTCACCGCGGTCGACCACTCCCTGGCCGAGCTGCGCAACATCATCGGCCAGTACGCGGACGCCGGGATCCGCAACATGCTCGCCGTGCGCGGCGACCCGCCCGGCGACCCGATGGGGGAGTGGGTGGCGCACCCGCAGGGGCTGACCTACGCGGCCGAACTCGTCCGTCTCATCAAGGAGTCGGGCGACTTCTGCGTGGGCGTCGCCGCCTTCCCGGAGATGCACCCGCGCTCCAGCGACTGGGACACCGACGTACGGCATTTCGTCGACAAGTGCCGCGCGGGCGCCGACTACGCCATCACGCAGATGTTCTTCCAGCCCGAGTCGTACCTTCGCCTTCGCGACCGGGTCGCCGCGGCCGGCTGCGAAACCCCGGTGATTCCGGAAATCCTGCCCGTCACCAGTGTGAAGATGCTGGAACGGCTGCCCAAACTCAGCAACGCGACCTTCCCGGACGCCCTGAAAGAGCGGATCCTCACAGCGAAAGACGATCCGGCGGCGGTACGCTCCATTGGCATCGAACATGCCACGGAGTTCTGCGCGCGGCTGCTGGCCGAAGGAGTGCCAGGACTGCACTTCATCACGCTCAACAGCTCCACGGCGACGCTGGAAATCTACGAGAACCTGGGCCTGCACCATCCCCCGCAGGCCTAGACCGGCCGCACCGGAGTACGACACACTGCGTAGCGGGCACAGGGAGAGGGGCGTACATGGGCTGGACGGTCCTCTACGTGGCGTTCGGCATCGTCGCTTTGTGGTTGCTCGGCGAGGTGCTGCTGCAGTACAAGGCGCGGCTGCGCTGGCGGCTGCTCGCCTTCGTCGGCTTCCTCGGGGTCGTCTTCGGTGTCCTGATCCCCTCGGTCATCGTGATCGGCGTGGGTGCGATCGCCTTCGCGGTCGGCCAGACCTACGTCACGCTGTCGTTCCGCCGCGGCTTCGAGTCCGGCTGGGCGGTCAAGCGGCCGGGTACGGACGGTGACGGCGCCGGCCTGCCCAAGCGCCGCCGCGGCGAACCGGACCAGGACCCGAGTTCGGAGGCCACCGACCCGGACGCGGCCGACGCCGCCTACGCCGAGCAGCAGGGCTCCTACGCCGCGGCCGGCGGCGCCGCGTCCTACGGCGGTGACGACTACGACCGCGACGACGTCTTCACCCCGGCGGCCCGCACCATGGAGCCCGGCGCGACCGATTCCACCGCGGTGTACGAGCCGCAGCCGATGCCCGACGACACCGGCTCCTACGGCGTCTACCGCGACTCCGGCTACGCCGCCGGCGCCGACCAGCAGGCCGCCTACGCGACCGCCGGCCAGGACCAGGCGTACGCCGCCCAGGGCACCGACCAGAACTACGCCTACGACTACTCCGGCTACGGCCAGCAGCAGTACGGCTACGACACGAGCGGCGGCCAGCAGCAGTACGCCAACTACTCGGACCCGTACATCGGCAACCAGACCTACGGCGGCGCCGGGTACGACCAGTCGTCGTACGGCACCCAGCAGTACGACCAGCAGGGTTACGCCCAGGGCCAGTACGGCAACGGCACCGGCGGCTACGGCGAGACCCCGGCGGGCGGTGTCTGGGTCCCGCAGCAGCGCGCCGACGAGACCTACGGCGGCGAACTCCCGCAGGAGCAGCAGTACCCCTACCAGGGCGACGGCCAGGGTCACCAGGGTCAGCAGCAGGGCCACCAGGGCAACGGGTACGACGAGCAGTACCGTTTCTGAAGTCTTCTGGCAGCGCCCGGCTCACTGCGAGCCGCGGAACTCCGGCCCCTCCACGATCAGCCCGGCCACCAATGCCCCCGACATGCCCGCGTGCGGGAGCCCGCCACCGGGGTGTGACCAGCCGCCGACGGTGAACAGGCCCGGCAGCGCTGTGGTGTTGGACGGGTGCAGTACGCCTTCCGCCGCGGCCAGCGCCGGTGGTGGCACCGCACCGCCGGTGGCGCCGGTCTCCCGCTCGGTGTCCAGGGGTGTGCGGACCTCGCGCCACAGCAGCCGCTCGCGCAGTCCCGGCACCGCACGCTCGGCCGCGGCCGCCATCCGGTCCGCGAACGCGTCGGCGGCCCCCGGCGCCGCCCAGTCGTACTCCGCCACCGACGGCACCGTCGCCGTAACCACCACGGACTCGTGTTCCGCGTCGGGACGCTGGGCCGGGTCGCCCGGCCGGTCCACGACGACCGTCGGCAGATCCGGCAGCTCTCCGTGCGCGAACTCGGCCAGGTCGCCCTCGGCGTCGGGCGAGTGCACCACCGTGCGGTGCACGGCGCCCGGCTCCTGCGCACCGCGCAGCGCCAGACACACCACCACCCGGCCCGGGTAGCGGCCCTCGGGCTGCGGGCGCACGTCCTGCGCGCGGTACAGCTCCCTGCTCCCGACCAGGCCGCCCAGCCGCCAAGGACCCGTGCCGACGACGAAGTCCGCCTCCGCCACCGTGCCCCCGGCCAACTCCACGCCCGCCGCCCGGCCGTCCTTCTCCAGGACCCGCGCGACCTCGGCGCCGAAGACGAACTCGACCCGCCGCCGCAGGCACCGCTCGTACACCGCGCGCGCCAACTCCCGTATGCCACCGCGGACGTACCAGGTGCCGAAGGCGTGCTCCAGGTAGGGCAGCACGGCCGCGCTCGCCGGGGCGGTCCCGGGATCGAGGCCGTACGCGAGCGCGTAGCCGTCCAGCAGCTGTGACAGCCGTGGGTCACGCAGCTCCCAGGCGCCGATCTCGTAGAGCGTGCTCGCCCTGCGCGTGCGCAGCAGCTTCTTGTGCGGGACCGACGGGTACGGCTCGCGCTCGGCGAGCACCTGCCAGTCAGGCCACAGCGGCTCCTCCAGGAGCGGGCGCCGGGTGCGGTCCCAGGCCTCCCGGGCCCGCACCAGGAAGTCGCCCCAGCGCTGCCCGGCACCGGTGCCGAGGGCCTCGTCCAGGGCGGCCACCACGCCCGCGCGGGACGCGTTCGGCAGCGACACCTCCGTGCCGTCCGCGAAGACGTGCCGGGCCGACGGGTCCACCTGGACCAGCTCGACGCAGTCCTCCAGCGGCTCCTTGCCGGTCTTGACGAACAGGTCGCGGTACACGGCGGGCAGCGGCAGCAGCCCCGGGCCGGTGTCGAAGGCGAACCCGTCGCGCTCGAACCGGCGCACCCCGCCGCCGTACGTCTCCGTACGCTCGTACACCGTCACCCGGTGGCCCGCGACGGCCAGCCGGGCGGCCGCCGCCATGGCGCCCATCCCGGCGCCGATCACCGCAATCCGTCCCATGCCCGCGACTTTATCGACCGCCACCGACAGTGCGATCCGGCGGGCCGTCAGCCGGGCGGCGGTCCCGCCTGCGCCGCGAGCCGGCGCTCCTCGCGGCGCTGGGCCCGGCGGCGCCAGAAGCGCCGGATCCGGGAGACCAGGAACACCAGCACGGTCAGGCCGGTCGCCAGCAGCACCGCCGCGATGATCGCCGCCGCCAGCGGATGGAACATCGCGAACGACACGATCCCGGCGACCCCGAGATCCTCGGCGAAGCTCAGCACGATGTTGCTGAACGGCTCCGGCGAGGTGTTGACCGCCATCCGGGTCCCGGCCTTCACGGTGTGGCTGGCCAGGGCCGTGGAACCGCCGACCAGCCCGGCCACCACGTCGTTGACCGAGCCGCTGTGCCCGGCGAGCAGCGCACCGACCCAGGCGCCCGCGACCGGCCGGATCACCGTGTGCACGGAGTCCCACACCGAGTCGACGTACGGGATCTTGTCGGCGACCGCCTCGCACAGGAACAGCACGCCCGCGGCGATCAGCACCTCGGGGCGCTGCAGCGTCTCGGGGACGTCGTCGCTCAGGCCCGTCGCGCCGAAGAGGCCGAGCAGCAGGACCACCGCGTAGGCGTTGATTCCGCTGGCCCAACCGCTGGTGAAGACCAAGGGGAGTACGGACACGGACGCGATCGTAGCCAGTCGCCGGCCGCGCGTCCTGGGCCTCGGTGCGCAGACCTGAGTACAGGTACCTAGGAAGCGAGTTGAGTACGCGCGCGGATGGGCCGCGACCTGCGTGGACGAGAGAGTGGAGGCACGGAAGGGGGCGCGGGGTCCGGCACCGCCGACACGGGGCGGCGGAACGGCACCTTCGCCCTTGACCGCTCCTTCCGCCGATGCGCGTCGGCGGAAGCGAGACACGGGGGAGAGGGGACCCGGGGAACGACGGGAAACCGGGGGAGCACGGGGGCGCGGAAGGCGCCGGTCCGACGGCGGCCCGCGGGGGACGCGGCCGCCGGCGGCCGGCGCTTTCGCACTCCCACGCGCGCGTGCCGGTCCCGGAAGGGCTCAGCCCTTCCCGCTCACCCGCCCCTGGAGGAGCCGGGACAGCGCCGCGTGGACATCGTCCAGGGAGCGCTCCGGCTGGAAGGACTTCCAGTCCAGCGCGGCCACCAGCACCATCCCGACCAGGGCGGCCGCCGTCAGCTGGACGTCGATCTCGTCGCTGAACTCGCCGTTCGCCACGCCCTCGCGCAGCACCCCCTCGACCACCGCGACGGCCTGTTGCCGGACCACCATCAGCGTCGACTGCCAGGCCCGGTTGGTGCGCCACAGCTCCGCCACGTAGAGCTGCGTGAAGGCCGGGTAGCGGTCGATGAAGACGAGGCCCGCGCGGACCATCGCGTCCAGGGCGTCGACCCGGCTGCCGCCCTCCCGTTCGGTCTGCTCGGCGGCGTCTCTCAGGGACGCCGTCAGGAGGCCCACGCCGTGCCGCAGCAGCTCCTCGAAGAGGACCGACTTGCTCGCGAAGTTGTAGTAGACCGTGCCCTTCGCGACGCCTGCCCGTTCGGCGATCTCGTCCACCGTGGTGGCCGAGAAGCCCTGCTCGGCGATGAGCGTGACGGCGGCCTCGTAGAGCTTCTGCCGGGTGGCCTCACGGCGTGTGCTGCCGCCCGTGGTGCTGCTGCTTTCCATGGTCCCGATTCTCACAGGAACGGCGGCCCCCGCGGGCACGGAAGAAGAGGTCATCGACGCCTCACAGGCTCAGCTCGGGATGCAGGCGGTCCAGCGTCCACACCTGGCGGCGCCGGGCCGACAGCGCGGTGAGCGCCAGTGCACCCGCCGTGAACGCCACCAGGACGGCACAGGCCTGCCACACCGGACCCAGACCGCCGCCCGTGATCAGCCGCCGCAGCGCCGACACGACATAGCTCATCGGCAGGAACGGGTGGATCGCGTTGAAGAACCCCGGGCTGGTCTGCACCGGATACGTGCCGCCCGCCGACGTCAGCTGGAGCATCAGCAGGGCGAGGACGAGGATCCGGCCCGCCGCCCCGAAGCGTGCGTTCAGCCACTGCACGATCGCCGCGAAGCAGGCCGCCACCAGGAACAGGAACCCGACCGTACCGGCCGCGCGGACCATCTGGAGCCCGATCGCCCAGTGCAGGACGGCCATCAGGGCGGCCGTCTGCAGCACCCCGACCGCGACCACCGGCAGCCAGCCCGCCAGCGCGATCCGCCAGGCCGCCGAACCGGCCGCCAGGGCACGCCGGTTGAGCGGCTGGATCAGCATGTAGGCCACCATCGCGCCGACCCACAGGGAGAGCGGGATGAAGTACGGGGCGAACCCGGTGCCGTAGTTGGGTGCCTTGTGCAGGTCGTGCGAGGCGAGCCGGACCGGGTCGGCCATGACCCCGGTCCGCTCGTCGCGGTCCTGCTTGTCGTAGTCGGGGATCTTCGCCGCACCGTCGTGCAGGCCGCCGGCGAGCGTGTTGGAGCCGTCGGCGAGCTTGTACATCCCGCCGTTGAGGTCGTAGGCGCCGGACTCGAGCCTGCCGAGGCCGCTGTCGAGGCCGGTGGCGCCGGTGACGGCCGTGCCGAGTCCGGTGTGCAGCCTGGCGGCGCCCGCGGCCACCTGAGCCGCGCCGTCGTTCAGCTTGTCGATCTTCTTGACGGCGTCGGCGACGTCCTCGGAGAGGTGCGGGGCGCGGTCGGCGAGGGCCTGCGCCTGGGTCTGGAGCGTGCCGAGGTTCCGGTCGAGCGTCTTCAGGTCGCCGTTCTGGTCGGCGATCAGCGTGTTCAGGTCGTCGGCGACCGACGCCACGTCGCCGGCCGCGTCCCTGGCCTTCTTCAGGTCGGGGCAGACCGGGTCGGTCAGCAGGTCCGCCGAGCAGCGCGCCGCGTAGACCTGGTCCAGGGTGTCCGCGGCCGCGTGCGCGGTCCTCGCGGCCGCCGGGGCGGTCTTCACCAGGACGCCCAGGTTGCCGCGGACGGTCCGTACCGAGTCGGCGACCAGCCGGGCGGTGTCACCGATGGTCTTCTCGTTCTTCGCCAGGTACGGGCCGACCCTGCCGTAGACGCCGTCGACCTGGTCCGCCAGCACCTGGGTGCCGTCCGCGACCTGCCGCGAGCCGTCCGCCAGCGTCCCCGCGCCCGCGTCCAGTTTCCTGATCCCCTTGGCGAGCTTCCCGCTTCCGGTCTTGGCGTCCGACAGGCCGTCGGCGAGGTCCTTCGACCCCTGCTCGGCCTTCCCGATGCCCCCGGCGAGCGTGTCGGCGCCCTCGGCGGCCTTCACGGTCTGTCCGTGGATGTCGGCGAACGAGACGAAGATGCGGTCCAGGAAGGACCGGGACGCCTTGGTGGACGCGGCCGAGCGCACCTCGTTGAAGACCGTGCGGGAGATCTGCCCGACGATGTAGTTGTTCGCGTCGTTCGTGCGCACCTGGAGCGCACCGGTCTCCGGGGAGTCGCCGGCGCTGGAGGCGATGCGCGCGCTGAAGTCGGCGGGCACGGTCAGCGACAGGTAGTACGTGCCGTTCTCGACGCCCCGGCGGGCCTCGGCGGCGCTCACCTGGTGCCAGTCGAAGCTCTTGCTGTCCTTCAGCCCGGCCACGATGTCGTCGCCCGCGGTGACCCGCTTTCCGCTCGCGGTCGCCCCCTTGTCGTCGTTGACGAGTGCCACGGGGACGCGGTCGAGGCGGCCGTAGGGATCCCAGAACGACCACAGGTACAGCGCGCCGTACAGCAGCGGCAGCACCAGCAGGGCCACCAGGGCCGCGCGCGGCAGCCTGCCCCGTCCGAAGCGCCTGAGCTCAAGCGCGGCCAGTCGCGGCGAGCGCATCGCCGGCCTCCTCGTCTTCCGACTCTTCCAACTCTTCCGACCCTTCCGGCTTTTCTGACTCTTCCGAGGCCTCCGTCGCCCCGGTGCTTCCGGTGCGTACGACGACGGCCCCCGCCATCGCCTGTCCGCACACCGCCACCACCGTCGTCCCGGCCTCGGCGATCGACGTCAACAGCGTCCGCACCTCGGCCCGTTCGGACTCCGACAGCTTCAGGTCGGCGTCGTCCACGGCCAGCAGCCGCGGCGTGCCGACCAGCGCCAGCGCCACGGACAGCCGCAGCGCCTCGATCCGCTCCAGATCCCGTACGGCGGTCCGGGCGCCCTTGGGCAGCGACTCCAGGTCGAGCCCGGCGGCGGCCAGGGCGCCGTCTATCCGCTCCTGTGCCTGCGCCCTGCGCTCCGCGCGGGGCCGCAGCAACGCGCGCAGGGAGTCGCCGAACCGGCGCTGCAGCAGGGCCCGTTCGCGCAGGTGCTCGCCGACGGTCAGGGCGGGTTCGAGGTCGGTGACCCCGGCCACGTTGGCCACCGCGCTGATCCGCCGTGCCGCCGCGAGCTGCTTGGGCAGCCGGGCCGCGCCGACGTTCGCGGTGCCTTCGGTGGCCTTCATTCGGCCGGTGAGCGCGAGCAGCAGACAGGTTCGGCCGGAGCCGGACGGCCCCTCCACCGCGATCAGCGCGCCGGGCCCGGCGTCCAGGGAGATCCCCCGGAACGCCCAGCCCCGCGGTCCCTCGAGCCCGAGGCGCTCGGCCGTGACAGGTACGCCGTGCACTGGTTCCCCCCTGCGTTCTTCGAAGCGGGCACTTTTTGAACTGACTGGTCAGTGCAAAACTACTCCGAACCTACGATCGAAGCAAAACCCCAGGTCAGAACGGATTGTCAGTGCCATACCTCACGATGGGCACATACGGCACCCCGTGTGAGGGCGCCGTCACTCAGACGACAGGAGGTTCGTCATGGCCAACTCGTCAGCGTCCGCCGCCCACCGGCGCCGCGCCTCCGGCCCTGCCCCCTCACTGACCGGCCCGGCGAGCGATGTGCACCCCGTGCTCCGCCGGGCCACGGCCCCGCCCGCCGCCCTCGACCTGCTCACCCAGGCCCGCGCCGCCCTGGACGAGGCCGAACTGCTCGACACCCCCAACGAGAGCTGCGCGACCGCCCACCTGGCCGCCCTGCGCACCGCAGCCGCGGTGCTCGCCGCCGTGCCTGGGAGGTGCTCCCCGAGGTCGCGCCCGAGCTCACCGAGTGGAGCGCCCTGTTCGCCTCCGGCGCCGCCCGCCGGGCCCGCGCCGAGGCCGGCATCCAGGGCGCGGCGGGCCGCCGGGACGCCGACGACCTGATACGGGACGTGGCGATGTTCCTCCGTATCGCCGAGCGGATGCTCGTCCTCCAGCCGGTGCTGCCACAGCCGCGCCGGCAGGACGGGGAGCGGCCGGCCGGCGACCCGGGAAGGGAGCTGCCCGACGCGGGATGACCAGGCAAGGCGGCGGAGGCATCGGGCGGCGGAGGCAATAGGGTGGAGAGCGCCTGAAGCCTTCCTTCCTCCCGCATCCCGGGCCGGGGGAGGCACCGAGTTCGCGCCGCCGGGCAACAGGCGGTGCCGCGCCGAGGAGTCAACTGCCGTGCCGGACCCCACTCGACCCCGCGCTTCTCTCCGTACCGCCGTGGTCTGGGAGGTTCTTCAGGACGCCCTCGACCGCCGGGTCAAGGCCACCGGCCGGGACGCGCTGGACGTCCTGGACACCGGCGGCGGCAGCGGCAACTTCGCGGTCCCGCTGGCCCGCCTCGGCCACCGTGTCACCGTCGTCGACCCCAGCCCGAACGCCCTGTTCGCGCTGGAGCGCCGGGCCGCCGAGGCCGGCGTGGCCGACCGGGTCAAGGGCGTTCAGGGCGACGTCCTCGGTCTGTTCGACGTGGTCGAGCGCGGCGCCCACGACGTGGTCCTCTGCCACGGTGTCCTGGAGCACGTCGACGACCCGGCCGAGGGCGTGCGCAACACGGTGGCCGCGCTGCGCTCCGAGGGCGTCCTCAGCCTGCTCGCCGCCGGTCTCGGCGGGGCCGTGATCGCCCGCGCGCTCGCCGGCCACTTCACGGAGGCCAAGCAGGCCCTGGAAGACCCCGACGGGCGCTGGGGCAGCGGCGACCCGATGCCGCGCCGCTTCACCGCGGAGCAGCTCACCGGCCTGGTCGAGGGCGCGGGCCTGGCCGTCACCGCCGTGCACGGCGTGCGGGTCTTCGCCGACCTGGTCCCCGGCGTCCTGGTGGACACCGAGCCGGGCGCCCTGGACGCCCTGCTCAAGCTGGAGGCCGCCGCTGCCGAAGTCCCCGCCTTCCACGCCGTCGCCACCCAGCTGCACGTGCTCGGCGAGACGCCGGGTGCCGCCGGAGTCTGAGAGTCTCCTGAGACGAGCCCCCTGATCAGGGGCTCGACAGCGGATGGAGTACGCCACAGGCCCCCCGATCGAGGGGTTTGCGCCGTATGATCGAGGGAGACCAACCCGGCATGACGGGTCGGCTGCCGGGGAATGGAAGCCTCAGCGAGCCGGGACCGCCATGGCGGGTTCCGGTTGGCCAATTGGCCTAGAGGGGCGGGTTTCACGGGGGCGATTCCCTGCCTATCCTGAAGGGACCCCCCGGGTCGCCCCGGCGACTGCACGATGAGGAGGACGCCGTGCCGCTCTCGGAGCACGAGCAGCGAATGCTTGAGCAGATGGAGCGAGCGCTGTACGCCGAAGACCCCAAGTTCGCGACAGCGCTTGAGGGAAGCGGCCTGCGGATGTACACCCGGCGCAGGGTCTACCAGGCGGTGGCCGGCTTCCTCGTGGGTATCGCGCTCCTCATCGCCGGAATGGTCGTCCAGCAGGTCTGGGTGAGCGTGGTGGGCTTCCTCGTCATGCTGGGCTGTGCGGTCCTCGCCGTCACCGGCTGGCGCAAGGCCCCCAAGCCCGGCGAGCAGCCCGCGGCAGGCGCGCAGGCCCGCCGCCCGGGCCGGCCGAAGCGGTCCGTGATGGACCGCATCGAGGAGCGCTGGCAGCGCCGCCGCGACGAGCAGGGCCGCTGACGGCTTCGCCGGAGGGGCCGACAGAGCATGACTGAGGGGTGACCGTCACTGGACGGTCACCCCTCAGGCGTTCCCGGGTGCCGTAGTCCGAGACCTCGCTGCGGACCGTCCTTCGGCTGCGAGCCGGTGGGGGCTGGTCGCGCAGTTCCTCCCCCAGCCTTCGGCCGGGGGTACCCCCCAGCGCCCCTGTGGCGCGCGCTGTCCAGCAGTGTCTTTCCACCTTGCCGCAGGCAGTCGTGCCGCTGCGGCGCTGGGGGTCCCCCCCCGCGCGAGCGAAGCCGAGCGTGGGGGAGGGTGGGCGCTGGTGGTCCCCCCAGCCGGAGGCCGGGGGAGGCACCTTCCCGGCGCCGGTAAGCGTCCCCACCCCCGGCGCCAGCTCCCTCAGCCCTCCTGCTCCGACGGCTTGCGCAGGGTCGGCCTGGCCGCGGCCAGCCGCTCGCGCAGCCGGGACCGGGCTGCCGACGCCGCCCACACCGCGCGCACGCTCGACCGCGGAGCGAACAGCGCCCGCAGACGCGCGGGTACACCGACCGCGCCGTTGAACGCGGCCGTCACCCGGCGGACGTCGTCCGCGAGACCCGCCGCCGGCCGCGGCCGCGGCGCGTACAGCACCTGTTCGACCGCGTCCGCCACCCGGTGCACGGAGGCCGCGGTGGCCGGATCGAGACGGCCGAGCCGGACGATCCGGGCGGCCGCGTTCCGCGGCGTCTGCGACTCGTCCGGCAGGATGCCGAAGTCCCAGGCGGTATCGGTCAGTTCCAGCCAGACCGACAGCGTGTGCGCCGCCACGCCCTGGGGCGTGCGGTCGTGCGCCCCGAGCCGGCTCGCCCGCGCCCGCTGCCGGTACAGCATCGGTGACAGCGGTACCGCCAGTACCGCGAGACCGCCGAGCGCCCACAGGGCCAGCTGCCACCACGGCGGTCCACCGTCACCGCCCTGCACCGCGGCCGCCGCGGACGGGCTGGCGCAGGCGTCCAGCCTGCGCAGCTGCGGCGTGCAGCTGTCGCTCTGCGAGGCCGAGGCCGAGGGCGCGGCCGAGGCGCCCTTGGAGGGCAGGGGCTCGTCCGGCAACGAGGAGCCCGGCGTCTGCGACACCGTGTACGACGGGGTCGTGCCCCGGGTCGGGGTCGGCTCGAAGCGGGTCCAGCCCACGCCCTCGAAGTACAGCTCCGGCCAGGCGTGCGCGTCCTTCAGGCCCACCGACACCGTGCCGTCGGCCTGCGGGGTGCCCGGTGCGAAGCCCACGGCGACCCGGGCCGGGATGCCCAGGGTCCGGGCCATCGCGGCCATCGCGAAGGAGAAGTGCACGCAGAAACCGCGCTTCTGCTTCAGGAAGTTCGCGATCGCGCCCTCGCCCCGGCCGACCTCCACCTGGGTGTCGTACTGGAAGCCGCCCGTCACCGCGAAGTAGTCCTGGAGCTTGACCGCCTCCTCGTAGTGGTTCGACGAGCCCGCGGTGACCTCCTTCGCCGTCTGCGCCACCACCGACGGCAGCGAGGAGGGCACCGAGGTGTACTCCTTCTTCATGGCCGCCGACGGCTCCGGCGCGGTGGCCAGCTGCTCCGCGGTCGGCTGCACGTCCAGGCTGGTGACCTGGTAGGTCTCACCGCGCGTGTTCTGCCCGTGGTCGCCGACGAGGGTCATCCCGACCGGCTCGTAGCGCCAGGTGCCGGCCACCTTCACCCCGCTCGGCGGGTACGGCATCGGCAGCCAGTCCTGCGCGTACCAGTCGGCGGCCGCGATCGTCGACCTCACCGTCGTCCGCCTGACGTCGGCGCCCAGGCCGGCCGGGGTCGGGAACTTGCCCGGCACGCCGGTGATGTGCCGCTGGGCCGGCTTCCAGGTGGTGCCGTCGAAGTCGTCCAGGGAGACGATCCGCAGGTACAGGTCGGAGACGTCGTCGCTGGTGGTCCGCACGGACAGCACCTGGCGGTCCTCGTCCACGTTGAGGCTGTCGCGCAGTGACACGAGCGGGTTGACCGCGGAGATGGTGCCGCCGTTCCCGTTGCCCACGCCGACACCGGTCCCGGCGCCGTCCAGCAGGCCGCCCTGGATGGAGGGCATCGCGAACGGCACGAACAGGGCGACGCCCAGCACGGCGAAACCGATCCGGCGCCCGGTGCGCACCGGGGCCACCGCACCGCTCTCCTGGCCTCCGGGGGTGCGCGCGGCCCCGCCGAACACCCTGCCCCACTGCGAGAGCCGGTCCCGGCCCTCGGCGAGCAGCAGCATCAGGTAGCCGGCCGCCGCCACCAGGAACCACAGCCAGTCGGTCGGCCCGTCGGAGAGCCCCGCGGCCACCGAGTACAGCGCGAGCAGCGGCAGTCCGGCCGGGGCCGCGCTGCGGAGGGTCACCGCCAAGGTGTCCACGACCAGCCCGACGACCAGCACCCCGCCGATCACCATCAGCCGGATACCGGGCGTCAGCGGCGCGGGTATCGCGTACCGGCTGACGTCGTCCGAGCCCTCCTGCAGCAGGTCGCCGAGGTACCGGAAGGTGTCGGGGCCGGGGATCAGCCCGGCGATCGCGTGGCTCCGGGCGAAGGCCACGGTCAGCATCAGCAGCGTGGCCAGGGCCTGCGCGGCCACGGTCAGCGACCGGGCGAGCGGCACCCGCCGGGCGGCGGCGCCCACGCCCGTCTGGACCGCCAGCAGGAACGCCGCCTGGAACAGCCAGGTCACGGGGGAGACCAGTGGCAGCAGGGCGCAGGAGGCCATCAGCGTCGCCGCCGCCGCGGTGAGGGCGAGCCGGGCCCGTCCGCTCATCGCCGCGCCTCCCCGCTCAGCGCGGCCAGCCCGGTGCGCTCCCGGTCGGCCTGCCGCCACAGCTCGGCCATCCCGGCGCCGCGTGGCACGCTGACGGCCGTCCAGCCGGCCTCGCGCAGCATCCGCAGCCGCTCCTCGTGCCCGTTGCCGGGAGCGGGCACGTCGGTCGGCTCCCTGACCCAGGTGTCCGGGTCCAGGACGAAGGCGACGGCGCCGCCGCTGCGCTGCCGCATCTTCGCGGCCACCGTCGCCTGTTCCTCGTCGAGGTCGCCCAGGAAGGCCACCAGCAGCCCCTCGTTCCCGCCGCGCAGCACGTCGTAGGCCCGGGACAGGCCCGTGCCGTCCGAGTGGTCGATCACCGCCAGGGTGTCCATCATCAGCCCGGCCGCCTCCGCCGACTCCTGGCCGGTGCCCGCGAAACCGTCGGCGCCCTCGCCGGGCACCGAGCTGCCGGTGTCCGTCAACAGCCGGACCGAGAAGTTGCGTTCGAGCATGTGGACCAGGACCGAGGCGGCACCGGACACCGCCCATTCGAACGCCGAGTCCGGGCCCGCGCCCTCGTAGGCGCCGCCCCGGGTGTCGAGGAGCACCGTGCAGCGGGCGCGCTGCGGCTGCTCCTCGCGGCGCACCATCAGCTCGCCGTAGCGGGCGGTGGAGCGCCAGTGCACCCGGCGCAGGTCGTCGCCGTAGCGGTAGCCGCGCGGGATCACGTCGTCCTCGCCGGCCAGGGCCAGCGAACGCTGCCGCCCGTCGCCGTACCCCTTCGCCTCGCCGCTGAGCCGGATCGGCGGCAGCGGCTCGACCTTCGGGATGACGGTCAGGGTGTCGAACGTCGAGAAGGAGCGGGTCAGTTCGCACATGCCGAACGGGTCGGTCAGGCGCAGCTGGAGCGGGCCCAGAGGATAGCGGCCGCGCAGGTCCGAGCGGACCCGGTAGGACACCTCGCGGCGGCCGCCCGGCTCCACCCGGTCCAGGACGAAGCGGGGGCGCGGGCCGAGGACGTAGGGCACCCGGTCCTGGAGCATCAGCAGGCCGGTCGGCAGTCGCGAGACGTTGTCCATCCGCAGATGGACCCGGGCCTCGCTGCCGGCCGGCACCCGCGCGGGGGAGAGCCGGCGGTTGCCGGCCACCCGGTAGCGGGTGCGGTAGAGCACGGCCGTGCAGATCAGCGGCAGCACCGCGAGCAGCAGCCCGACCCGGCGCAGATCGGCCTGGCCGAGGATGTACGCGCAGATCACCGCCGCGATGCCGGCCGCGAGGAAGGACCGGCCGCGGGTGGTCAGCCCGGCCAGGGCCGTGCGGATCCCGCCCGTCTCCTCGCGGCCGGTCTCCGCCGGGGTGGCCATCACAGACTCCGCGGGGGCTGCTGCGGGTACGCCGGCACGCCCCGGCCCAGACCGCCGAAGCCGGTCTGCTGCTGGGGGGCGGCGGGCACCGGGGTGGACTGCAGGATCTCCTGCACGACCTGCTCCGCGGTGCGCCGGTTGAGCTGGGCCTGGGCGGTGGGCAGCAGCCGGTGCGCCAGGACCGCCACGGCGAGCGCCTGCACGTCGTCCGGCAGCGCGTACTCCCGGCCGCTCAGGGCCGCGGACGCCTTGGCCGCGCGCAGCAGGTGCAGCGTCGCACGCGGGGACGCGCCGAGTCTGAGGTCGGGATGGGTGCGGGTGGCGGTGACCAGGTCCACCGCGTACCGGCGGACCGGCTCGGCGACGTGGACCCCGCGCACGGCCTCGATCAGCTTCACGACGTCGTGGGCGTGCGCCACCGGCTGGAGGTCGTCGAGAGGGTTGACCGCGCCGTGGATGTCGAGCATCTGCAACTCGGCCTCCACGCTGGGGTAGCCCACCGAGACGCGTGCCATGAAGCGGTCGCGCTGGGCCTCGGGCAGCGGGTAGGTGCCCTCCATCTCGACCGGGTTCTGGGTCGCCACCACCATGAAGGGACTGGGCAGTTCGTAGGTCTGCCCGTCGATGGTGACCTGCCGCTCCTCCATCGACTCCAGCAGCGCCGACTGGGTCTTGGGCGAGGCCCGGTTGATCTCGTCGCCGATCACGATCTGCGCGAAGATCGCGCCCGGCTTGAACTCGAAGTCCCGGCGCTGCTGGTCCCAGATGGACACGCCGGTGATGTCCGACGGCAGCAGGTCGGGCGTGAACTGGATGCGCCGCACCGTGCAGTCGATGGACCGCGCCAACGCCTTCGCCAGCATCGTCTTGCCCACGCCCGGGACGTCCTCGATCAGAAGATGTCCCTCGGCGAGCAGTACGGTCAGCGAAAGCCGTACGACCTCGGGCTTGCCCTCGATCACACCCTCCACCGAACTGCGGACCCGCTCCACAGTGGCGGTCAGATCAGTGAGGCTCGCTCGATCGTCATAGGTCGTCACCCGGCCCTCCTCGGCCCGTTATTGCCCGGCCGGCGCGTCGTCTCGCACAACCGGCCCACCCCGAATCACGGACACCACGCGTGAATGGTTCCGCGCGACGTCTCACACCGCATTCTTGCTGCCGTTACCGATTCGTGTCACTCGCCTGTGGACAACTGCCCGCAGTATGTCGGTCTTGCGGCCTTTCGGCCGCCTATTCGACAGCGGGCCGACAGGCTCAGGCGGGTGTGTTCGGGGGTGCACGGTCTGCTCCGCGGGCCGAAGCGGCGGGGCGGGGGAGAGGGAGGGGATCCGGCCGCACGCGGTGCGGGCGGCCGGGCGGGCTGGGTCAGGCCGGGTCGATCTCGCGGAGGAGACCGGTGCGGACGTCGAAGACGAAACCGCGGACGTCGTCGGTGTGCTGCAGGAACGGCGAGGTGCGCACCCGCTGCATGGACTGCCGGACGTCCTGGTCGACGTCCCGGAAGGACTCCACCGCCCAGGCCGGGCGCTGGCCGACCTCCATCTCCAGCTCGGTGCGGAAGTCCTCGGTGAGGGCCTCCAGGCCGCAGCCCGTGTGGTGGATCAGCACGATGCTCCGGGTGCCGAGCTTGCGCTGGCTGATGGTGAGGGAACGGATCACGTCGTCGGTGACCACGCCGCCGGCGTTGCGGATGGTGTGGCAGTCGCCGAGCTGCAGCCCGAGCGCCTTGTGCAGGTCGAGGCGGGCGTCCATGCAGGCCACCACGGCCACGTGCAGCACGGGCCGGGCATCCATGCCGGGGTCGGTGAAGTCGGACGCGTAGGTCCGGTTGGCGTCGACCAGGCGGTCCGTCACGGTGCCGTCCGTGGTTATGGCGCCTTCGGATCCAGTGGGAGCTGCTGCGGAAGTCGTCATAGTCACGACGTTACTGGTCACGCGTGGTCACGGCCTCCTGTGAGAGGGGACAAAGAACGTCATCGTGGCTTGTTGTGAGCTAACCCACAGGGAGGGTAAACCGGGGCCGTACGGGTGATTCACGGTGAATCCCCGCCCCGGCCCGGACGCCGTACGCGCCGCGCAGGCCGGTTGATTGACCGCGCGACACGGTGGACTAAAGTGGCGCGAAGCGGGAGGCGAGGCTCTCCCCGCTGGTGAAATCCCCTGGAGACCCCGGCACGACATCTGGGCCGTCTCCCCACGTGCGCGGTGCGCGTACCGAGCGGGCGGGGACCCGGCGGTGCGTCCCCCGTGCCGGAACTGAGAGGCCCCCTTGAGCGAGAGTCGACACGTCCCGGTGATGCTCCAGCGGTGCCTGGATCTGCTGGCACCCGCCCTGGAGCGGCCCGGCAGCGTGGTCGTCGACTGCACCCTCGGCCTCGGCGGCCACAGCGAGGCGCTGCTGACCCGCTTCCCCGAGACCCGCCTGGTCGCCCTGGACCGCGACAAGGAGGCCCTGCGCCTGTCCGGCGAGCGGCTCGCCCCGTTCGGCGACCGCGCCACCCTGGTGCACGCCGTCTACGACGAGCTCCCCGCCGTACTGGAACGCCTCGGCATCGCGCGCGTACAGGGCGTGCTCTTCGACCTCGGCGTCTCCTCCATGCAACTCGACGAGGCCGGCCGGGGCTTCGCCTACGCCCAGGACGCGCCCCTGGACATGCGCATGGACCAGACGACCGGCATCAGCGCCGCCGAGGTCCTGAACACCTACCCGGCCGGCGACCTCGTCCGCGTCCTGTTCCAGTACGGCGAGGAGAAGCAGGCCAAGCGGATCGTCTCGGCGATCGTCCGGGAGCGCGAGAAGGAGCCGTTCACCAACAGCGCCCGGCTCGTCGAGCTGATCCGGGACGCGCTGCCGCAGGCCGCCAAGCGCACCGGCGGCAACCCCGCCAAGCGCACCTTCCAGGCGCTGCGCATCGAGGTCAACGGCGAACTCGCGGTCCTGGAAAGGGCGATCCCGGCCGCCGTGAAGGCCCTCGCGGTCGGCGGCCGGATCGCCGTCCTGTCCTACCACTCGCTCGAGGACCGCCTGGTCAAGCAGGTGTTCGCGGCCGGCGCCGCCACCACCGCGCCGCCCGGCCTGCCGGTCGTGCCCGAGCAGTACCAGCCCCGGCTCAAGCTGCTCACGCGCGGTGCCGAACTTCCCACCGAGGAAGAGGTCGCCGAGAACCGCCGGGCCGCTCCGGCGCGTCTTCGGGGAGCCCAGCGCATCAGGGAGGAAGCCGAGTGAGCGAGCGGGGTTCGCGGTCCCACCGGAGGACACGTGAGTAGGAAACCCGAGCTGCGGGGACGGGCGGCCCGGCTCGCCCGGCTCTTTCCGGCCGGCCGTGCCCGCCAGGCCGCCCGCACCCCGTTCGTCCTGCTCGTCGTCCTGCTCCTCGGCGGCGGCCTGATCGGCCTGCTGGTGCTGAACTCGGCGCTCAGCGAGGGCTCGTTCAAACTCGACGACCTGCAGAAGCAGACGAAGAACCTCACCGACGAGGAGCAGGCGCTGCAGCGGGACATCGACGCCTACTCCGCCCCCGACGCCCTCCAGCGCCGCGCCCGTGAGCTCGGCATGGTCCCCGGCGGCGACCCCGTCTTCCTCGGCCCCGACGGCACCGTCAAGGGCGTCCCCAGCCCCGCCGCCCTGCGGCAGACCACCGCGCCGCCGGCCCCCGAGGCGCTCGGCACGCAGTCCGCCACCGGCCCCGCCCCGACGCCCGCCGGCTCCGCGCCGGTGACGGCACCGGCGGCCGCCACGCCGACGACGCCCTCCGAGCCGACCCCCGACCCGGCCCTCACGCCCGGAACACTCCCGACCACGACCCCCGGCAGGTGACGGAAGTGCCAGACACTTCTGGAAACAGGCAGCCGCCGCGCCGCCGCGTGCCCGGCCCCGCCAAGCCGCCCCGCCCCCGGGACCCGAGGGGTACTGTCCGGAGCCGGTCCGCCCCCGGTCCCGGCGCCCGCCCGGTCCGCCGCCCCGGCGGACCGCGCCCTGCGGCCGCACCCCCCCTGCGGCTCGGCAGCCCCCGCCCCCGGCTGCGGATGGTCGGCCTCGCCCTGACCCTGGTGCTGACGGTCTTCGTCGGCCGCCTGCTCCAGGTCCAGGCCGTCGACGCCAGCGCGTACGCGGCGAAGGCCGAGCAGAACCGGTACGTCGTGCACACCCTGGCCGCCGAGCGCGGCGGGATCACCGATCGCAACGGCGTGGCGCTGGCGATCAGCGAGGACGCGTACGACATCACCGCCGACCCGACGATGTTCACCAGCAAGCAGCTCAAGGTGGCCGACGGCCCCGAGCAGGCCGCCGCGCTGCTCGCCCCGATCCTCGGCAGGAACCAGGCCGACCTCGTCAAGCTGCTGCGGCCCGCGAACAAGGAGCTGCGCTACGTCCGGCTCGCGACCCGGCAGACCCCGCAGGTCTGGAAGCAGATCAAGGACCTGAAGGCCTCGCTCACCGCCAAGGCCCAGACCGGCAGCGGCACCGTCAACGTGCTGGCCGGCGTCTTCGCCGACCCGAGCAGCCAGCGGGTCTACCCGAACGGCGACCTGGCCGCCGGGATACTGGGCTGGGTCAACGCCGACGGCAAGGGCGGCGGCGGCGTCGAGCAGCAGCTCGACAAGGAGCTGACCGGCAAGGACGGCAAGATCCGCTACGCCCAGTCGGGCGGCCGTGAGGTGCCCACCGCGGGTTCCACCGAGACCCCGGCCGTGCCCGGCTCCGACGTCGAGCTGACCATCGACCGGGACATCCAGTGGGCCGCGCAGAACGCCATCACCGAGCAGGTGAAGAAGTCCAAGGCGGACCGCGGCTACGTGGTCGTCCAGGATGCCCGGACCGGGCAGATCCTCGCGATGGCCGACTCGCCCGGCTTCGACCCGAACGACCTGTCGACGGCCGACGCCGACGCGATGGGCAACGCGGCCGTCCAGGACGCCTACGAGCCCGGCTCCACCGCCAAGGTGATGTCCATGGCGGCCGTCCTGGAGGAGAACGCCGCCACCCCGCTCACGCACGTGGTGGTGCCCAACCGGCTGCACCGCGGCGACCGGCTCTTCAAGGACGACGTCGACCACGCCACCTGGTACCTCACGCTCAACGGCGTGCTCGCCAAGTCCAGCAACATCGGCACCATCCTCGCCACCGGCCAGCTCGGCAAGACCCAGGAACAGGCCAACCGGGTCCTCTACTCGTATCTGCGCAAGTTCGGCATCGGCAGCTACTCCGGGCTCGACTTCCCCGGCGAGACCAAGGGCATCCTGGCCGCCCCGGGCAAGTGGTCGACGTCGCAGCAGTACACGATTCCTTTCGGTCAGGGCTTCTCCATCAACGCCATGCAGGCGGCCTCCGTCTACTCGACGATCGCCAACGGCGGGGTCCGCGTCGAGCCGACCCTGGTGCGCGGCGCCAAGGGCGCCGACGGCCGCTTCACCCCGGCCGCCCAGCCGAAGAAGACCCGTGTGATCAGCCAGAAGACGGCGAAGACCCTGGCCGAGATGCTGGAGTCCGTCGTGGACGACGAGCAGGGCACCGGCGCCAAGGCGGCCATTCCCGGCTACAACGTCGCGGGGAAGACCGGCACCGCCAACCGAGTGGATCCGGCCACCGGCAGGTACCGCGGGTACACCTCGTCGTTCGCCGGTTTCGCACCCGCCGACAAGCCCCGCATCACCGTCTACTGCGCCATCCAGAACGCCACCGCCGGCAGCTACTTCGGCGGCCAGATCTGCGGCCCGATCTACAAGCAGGTGATGGAGTTCGCCCTCAAGACCCTCCAGATCCCTCCGACCGGGGCCAAGGCGGCCGACCTGCCCGTCGACTACAAGCCCTGATCAGCGCCTCCGCACCTCGCACAGACCACCAGGAACGAGCTCGTGACAACGATCACCCCCGATCCCGGGAACCACGGAATGCCGCGCCCCTCGCTTCGCTCCCAAGCCGGTGCGCCCGGTACGCTCACCGCCGTGCCACACGCTGATCAGTCCCAAACCACCCAGAAGGGCGCTTCCGTGACATATCCGGGGCCGCCCAGGCCGGTTCAGGTCTCCGCAACACCCCTCGCGGAGCTCGCCGACCAGCTGGGTGCCGCCGCGCCGGAACCCGCGGAGCATGCGGTCGACGTCACGGGCATCACCCATGACTCGCGCGCGGTCCGCCCCGGCGACCTCTACGCCGCCCTGCCGGGCGCCCGGCTGCACGGCGCCGACTTCGCCGCCCAGGCCGCCGGCCTCGGCGCGGTCGCCGTGCTGACCGACCCGACGGGTGCCGAGCGCGCCGCGGCGACCGGCCTGCCGGTCCTGGTCGTCGACGACCCGCGCGGGCGGATGGGCGAGCTGGCGGCCACCATCTACGGCCGTCCGGGCCGGGACCTGCTCCAGATCGGCATCACCGGCACGTCCGGGAAGACCACCACGGCGTACCTGGTCGAGGGGGGCCTGAAGACCGCGCGCAGCACCGGTCTCATCGGCACGGTCGAGATGCGCATCGGCGACGAGCGCATCAAGTCCGAGCGCACCACCCCCGAGGCCACCGACCTCCAGGCCCTGTTCGCGGTGATGCGTGAGCGCGGGGTCGAGGCGGTCGCCATGGAGGTCTCCAGCCACGCCCTGGTGCTCGGCCGGGTCGACGGCTGCGTCTTCGACATCGCCGTCTTCACCAACCTCAGCCCGGAACACATGGAGTTCCACTCCGACATGGAGGACTACTTCCGGGCCAAGGCGCAGCTGTTCACCCCGGAACGCAGCAGACGGGGTGTGGTCAACGTCGACGACGAGTACGGCCGCCGGCTCGCCCGGGAGGCCGGCGTCCCGGTCGTCACCTACTCCGCGGAGGGCCACCCCGACGCCGACTGGCGGGCCGCTGACGTCCACATCGGCCCGATGGACTCGACGTTCACCGTCGTCGGGCCCGACGACGTCCGGATCGCCGCCAAGTCGCCGCTGCCGGGCCCCTTCAACGTGGCCAACACCCTCGCCGCGATCGTCGCCCTCGCGGCCGCCGGGCTCGACCCGCAGGCCGCCGCCGACGGCATCGCCGCCGTGCCGGGCGTGCCGGGCCGCCTGGAGCGCGTGGACGCCGGACAGCCCTACCTCGCGGTCGTCGACTACGCCCACAAGACGGACGCCGTCGAGTCGGTCCTCAGGGCCCTGCGCAAGGTCACCAAGGGGCGGCTGCACATCGTCCTCGGCTGCGGCGGGGACCGCGACCGGACCAAGCGGGCCCCGATGGGCGCCGCCGCGGCCCGGCTCGCCGACATCGCCGTACTGACCTCCGACAACCCCCGCTCCGAGGACCCCCTCGCGATCCTCGCGACCATGCTCGAAGGCGCCGCCTCGGTGCCCGCCCACGAGCGCGGCGAGGTGCTCCTCTTCGAGGACCGGGCCGCCGCGATCGAGGCCGCCGTCGCCCGTGCGCACCCCGGCGACACCGTGCTGGTGGCCGGCAAGGGCCACGAGCAGGGCCAGGACATCGCCGGCGTGATCCGCCCCTTCGACGACCGTCAGGTCCTCCGCGAAGCCATCCGGAAAACCCAGGGATGAAAATCCAGAAGACCCAGGGGATGAACTTGTGATCGCCCTCTCTCTCGCCGAGATCGCAGAAGTCGTCGGCGGGCAGACGCACGACATACCGGATCCGTCCGTCCAGGTCACCGGGGAGGTGATCCGGGACTCCCGCGAAGCGGGGCCGGGCAGCCTGTTCGCCGCCTTCGTGGGCGAGCGCGTGGACGGCCACGACTTCGCCCGGCAGGTCGTGGACGCCGGCGCGGTCGCCGTCCTGGCGTCGCGCCCCGTCGGCGTGCCCGCGATCGTCGTGGACGACGTCCAGACCGCCCTCGGTGCCCTCGCCCGGCATGTCGTACGACGGCTCGGCGCGACCCTCGTGGCGCTGACCGGCTCGGCCGGCAAGACCAGTACCAAGGACCTCATCGCCCAGGTGCTGCGCACCAAGGCGCCGACCGTCTTCACGCCCGGCTCGCTCAACAACGAGATCGGGCTGCCGCTGACCGCCCTGTCCGCCACCGAGGAGACGAAGTTCCTCGTGCTGGAGATGGGCGCCCGCGGCATCGGCCACATCCGCTACCTCGCCGATCTGACGCCCCCGAAGGTCGGCCTGGTCCTCAACGTCGGCACCGCCCACATCGGCGAGTTCGGCGGCCGGGAGCAGATCGCCCAGGCGAAGGGCGAGTTGGTGGAGGCGCTGCCCGCGGCCGAGGAAGGCGGGGTCGCGGTCCTCAACGCGGACGACCCGCTGGTGCGGGCCATGGCCTCCCGTACCAAGGCGAAGGTGGTCCTTTTCGGAGAGTCGGCCGAAGCGGACGTTCGGGCCGAGAACGTACGACTCACGGACACGGGACAGCCCGCGTTCAGCCTTCACACACCCTCCGGTGCAAGCGATGTGACCATGCGCCTGTACGGTGAGCACCACGTGTCGAACGCGCTCGCCGCGGCCGCCGTCGCCCATGAGCTGGGCATGTCCGCGGAAGAGATCGCCCTTGCGCTCTCCGAGGCAGGCTCCCTCTCCCGCTGGCGTATGGAGGTCACCGAGCGCCCGGACGGCGTGACCATCGTCAACGACGCCTACAACGCCAACCCCGAGTCCATGCGAGCCGCGCTGCGCGCGCTCGCGGCCATGGGCACAGCCTCACAGGCAAAGGGGGGACGCACGTGGGCGGTGCTCGGCAAGATGGCCGAGCTCGGGGACGAGGCGCTCGCCGAGCACGACGCGGTCGGACGGCTCGCCGTCCGGCTCAATGTCGGCAAGCTCGTCGCCGTCGGGGGAGTGGAAGCCTCCTGGCTGCAACTGGGCGCATATAACGAGGGTTCGTGGGGTGAGGAGTCGGTGCACGTGTCCGACGCACAGGCGGCGGTCGACCTGTTGCGCAGCGAGTTGCGCCCGGGGGACGTCGTACTCGTGAAGGCGTCACGGTCGGTGGGCCTGGAGAGCGTTGCGCAGGCGCTCCTGGAGTCCGGTGCCCAGGGTGTTGATGCCCGATGATGAAGCAGATTCTCTTCTCGGGCGTCATCGGTCTCTTCCTGACGCTGATCGGCACCCCGCTGCTGATCAAGCTCCTCGCCCGCAAGGGCTACGGCCAGTACATCCGTGACGACGGCCCGCGCGAGCACGCCAGCAAGCGCGGTACGCCGACGATGGGCGGTATCGCCTTCATCCTGTCGACGGTCGCCGCCTACTTCCTGTCCAAGGTGATCACCGGCTACACCCCGACCTACTCGGGCCTGCTGGTGCTCGGCCTGATGTGCGGGATGGGCCTGGTCGGCTTCCTGGACGACTACATCAAGATCGTCAAGCGGCGCTCGCTCGGTCTGCGGGCCAAGGCGAAGATGGCCGGGCAGCTGATCGTCGGCATCTCCTTCGCGGTGCTGTCGCTGCAGTTCGCCGACGCCCGCGGCAACACCCCGGCCTCCACCAAGCTTTCCTTCATCACGGACTTCGGCTGGACCATCGGCCCGGTGCTGTTCGTGGTGTGGGCGCTGTTCATGATCCTCGCGATGTCCAACGGCGTGAACCTGACGGACGGTCTGGACGGTCTGGCCACCGGCGCCTCCGTGCTCGTCTTCGGTGCCTACACGTTCATCGGCGTCTGGCAGTTCCAGGAGTCCTGCGCCAACGCGACGACCCTGACCAACCCCAACGCCTGCTACGAGGTGCGCGATCCACTGGACCTCGCGGTCATCGCCTCCGCGCTGATGGGTTCCTGCCTCGGCTTCCTGTGGTGGAACACCTCGCCGGCCAAGATCTTCATGGGCGACACCGGTTCGCTCGCGCTCGGCGGTGTCCTCACGGGCCTGGCGATCCTCTCCCGCACCGAGCTCCTAGTCGCCATCATGGGCGGTCTGTTCGTCCTCATCACCATGTCGGTCGTCATCCAGGTCGGCTCCTTCCGGCTCACCGGCAAACGTGTCTTCCGGATGGCACCGCTCCAGCACCACTTCGAACTCAAGGGCTGGTCCGAAGTCCTTGTGGTGGTCCGCTTCTGGATCATCCAGGGCATCTGCGTGATCGTCGGACTGGGCCTCTTCTATGCAGGATGGGCAGCGGACAAGTGACCTCCTCGGTGTCCCCGGACTTCCAGGGCAAGCACGTCACCGTCGCCGGGCTCGGCGTCTCCGGTGTCCCGGCGGCCAGGGCTCTCCACGCGCGCGGGGCGGTCGTCACGGTCGTCAACGACGGCGACGACGCACGCGCGCGTGAACAGGCCGCCGAACTGGAGGCGCTGGGCGTCACGGTCCGGCTCGGTGACGGCGCGACCCTGCCCGAGGGCACCGAGCTGATCGTCACCGCGCCCGGCTGGAAGCCCGACAAGCCGCTGTTCCAGGCGGCCCGCGCGGCCGGCATCGAGATCTGGGGCGACGTCGAGCTCGCCTGGCGGCTCCGCGGCCCCGGCGCCGCCCCCTGGCTCGCCGTCACCGGCACCAACGGCAAGACCACCACCGTCCAGATGCTGGCGTCGATCCTCAGGGCCGCGGGCCTGCGCACGGCCGCCGTCGGCAACATCGGCGTCTCGCTGCTCGACGCGGTCCTCGGGAACGAGGAGTACGACGTCCTCGCGGTGGAGCTGTCCAGTTACCAGCTGCACTGGGCGCCCTCCCTGCGCGCCCACTCGGCGGCCGTGCTGAACCTCGCCCCCGACCACCTCGACTGGCACGGCTCCATGGAGGCGTACGCCAGGGACAAGGGCCGCGTCTACGAGGGAAACCGGGTCGCCTGCGTCTACAACGTCGCCGACAAGCTCACCGAGGACCTGGTGCGGGAGGCCGACGTCGAGGAGGGCTGCCGGGCCGTCGGCTTCACCCTCGGCACCCCGGGCCCCTCCCAACTCGGCGTCGTGGACGGCATCCTGGTCGACCGTGCCTTCGTCGAGAACCGGCAGAAGAACGCCCAGGAGCTGGCCGAGGTCTCCGACGTCCACCCGCCGGCCCCGCACAACATCGCCAACGCCCTTGCCGCGGCGGCACTCGCGCGTGCCTTCGGGGTACCGCCCACGGCCGTACGCGACGGGCTGCGGGCCTTCACGCCGGACGCCCACCGCATCGCGCACGTCGCCGACCTGGACGGCGTCGCGTACGTCGACGACTCCAAGGCCACCAACACCCACGCGGCCGAAGCCTCGTTGGCGTCATATGAGTCGATCGTATGGATTGCGGGGGGTCTGGCGAAGGGCGCGACCTTCGACGAGCTGGTCGCCAAGTCGGCAAAGCGACTGCGCGGTGTGGTGCTCATCGGCGCCGATCGCGCCCTCATCCGGGAGGCCCTCGCGCGACACGCGCCGGAGGTCCCGGTCGTCGACCTCGACCGGACCGACACTGGGGCGATGCTCGCGGCGGTCCAGGAGGCCCGGCGACTCGCCGTCGCCGGAGACACGGTGCTGTTGGCACCCGCCTGTGCCTCCATGGACATGTTCGCCAACTACAACAAGCGCGGTGACGCGTTCGCGCAGGCGGTTCGCGAACTCGGCGCCTGACCCGGCCGCCTGCCGGGCGACCTTGGGAGGGACCCGTGGGACGGTCGACGTTCAGCGGAGGCGTTGATGCCCGGTAGCCGCACCGGCCGGCCGCCCGTACAGCGGGCGGCGCGCGGGCCCGCCGCGCCCCGCGCTTCGCGCGAGAACCCGCTGCGGCGGTTCCACACGCGCGCCCACCGGGCCTGGGACCGGCCGCTCACCGCGTACTACCTGATCCTCGGCGGCAGCCTGCTCATCATCGTGCTGGGCCTCGTGATGGTCTACTCGGCCTCCCAGATCACCGCGCTGCAGATGTCGCTGCCGGGCTCGTTCTTCTTCCGGAAGCAGTTCCTGGCCGCCTGCATCGGGGGCGTGCTGCTGCTCGTGGCGTCCCGTATGCCGGTGAAGCTGCACCGGGCGCTCGCCTACCCGATCCTCGCCGGAGCCGTCTTCATGATGGCGCTGGTGCAGGTGCCGGGGATAGGGATGTCCGTCAACGGCAACCAGAACTGGATCTCGCTGGGCGGCTCCTTCCAGATCCAGCCCAGCGAGTTCGGCAAGCTCGCCCTGGTGCTGTGGGGCGCCGACCTGATGGCACGCAAACAGGAGAAGCGGCTGCTGACCCAGTGGAAGCACATGCTGGTGCCGCTCGTTCCGGTGAGCTTCCTGCTGCTCGGGCTGATCATGCTCGGCGGCGACATGGGCACGGCGATCATCCTGACGGCGATCCTGTTCGGCCTGCTGTGGCTGGCGGGGGCGCCCACCCGGCTGTTCGCCGCTGTGCTGTCCATCGCGGGCGTGCTCGGTGTGATCCTCATCAAGACCAGCCCCAACCGCATGGCCCGGCTCGCCTGCATCGGCGCCACCGAGCCGAGGAGCGGTGTCGCCGACTGCTGGCAGGCGGTTCACGGCATCTACGCCCTGGCCTCCGGTGGGCTCTTCGGATCCGGCCTCGGTGCAAGTGTGGAGAAATGGGGACAACTCCCCGAAGCCCACACCGACTTCATCTTCGCCGTCACCGGTGAGGAACTGGGCCTGGCGGGCACACTGTCGGTACTGGCCCTCTTCGCGGCTCTAGGCTATGCGGGTATCCGCGTGGCCGGACGCACGGAGGACCCCTTCGTGAGGTACGCCGCGGGAGGCGTGACCACCTGGATCACCGCCCAGGCGGTGATCAACATCGGTGCGGTGCTCGGCCTGCTGCCGATCGCCGGTGTCCCCCTCCCGCTGTTCTCCTACGGAGGCTCCGCCCTGCTGCCGACCATGTTCGCCATCGGGCTGCTGATCGCCTTTGCGCGCGACGAGCCCGCTGCGCGGGCGGCGCTTGCGATGCGGCAACCTCGCTTTGGTAGAAAGCGGGGAGCCGGGGGCCCTCAGGGGTCTCGGAGATGGAACACGATGCGACGGCGTGCCTCGGCGGCGCGCTCGTCCGGAGAGCGGTGAATTTCGGTGCATGTCGTACTCGCTGGTGGGGGGACCGCCGGCCACATCGAGCCCGCGCTCGCCCTCGCGGACGCCCTGCGCAGGCAGGACCCCACCGTGGGGATCACGGCCCTGGGCACGGAACGCGGCCTGGAGACCACGCTCGTCCCGCAGCGGGGCTACGAGCTGGCACTGATCCCGGCGGTGCCGCTGCCCCGCAGGCCCACTCCCGAGCTGATCACCGTCCCCGGCCGGCTGCGCGGCACCATCAAGGCCGCCGAGCAGGTCCTGGAGCGCACGAAGGCGGACTGCGTCGCCGGCTTCGGCGGCTACGTCGCGCTGCCCGCCTACCTCGCGGCCAAGCGCCTCGGTGTGCCGATTGTGATCCACGAGGCCAACGCCCGCCCCGGCCTCGCCAACAAGATCGGCTCCCGGTACGCCGCCAAGGTGGCCGTCTCCACACCGGACAGCAAGCTGCGTGACGCCCGCTACATCGGCATCCCGCTGCGCCGCTCCATCGCCACCCTGGACCGGGCCGCGGCCCGCCCCGAGGCCCGGCACCGCTTCGGTCTCGACCCCAACCTGCCCACGCTGCTGGTCTCCGGCGGCTCGCAGGGCGCCCGCCGGCTCAACGAGGTCGTCCAGCAGGTCGCGCCCTGGCTGCAGCAGGCCGGCATCCAGATCCTGCACGCGGTCGGCCCGAAGAACGAACTGCCGCAGGTGCACCAGATGCCGGGAATGCCCCCCTATATCCCGGTAAGTTACCTGGACCGGATGGACCTCGCGTACGCCGCGGCCGACATGATGCTCTGCCGCGCGGGCGCGATGACCGTCGCGGAGCTCTCCGCCGTCGGGCTCCCGGCCGCCTACGTCCCGCTGCCCATCGGCAACGGCGAACAGCGGCTGAACGCCCAGCCGGTGGTCAAGGCCGGCGGCGGCCTGCTGGTCGACGACGCGGAACTCACCCCGGAGTGGGTGCAGCAGAACGTCCTGCCCGTCCTCGCCGACCCGCACCGGCTGTACGAGATGTCCCGCGCGGCGAGCGAGTTCGGCCGCCGGGACGCCGACGACCTGCTCGTCGGCATGGTGTACGAGGCGATCGCCTCGAGCCGATAGGACCGTATGACGAAAGGCAAGTGAGCAGCGTGGCCGGACCGACCACCGCCGAACGCGGGGAACGCCAGCAGGAGTCGTCCGGCCCGCCGCTCGTCCGCCGGCTGCGGAACCCCCGCTTTCGCAGGACCGTCATCCTGGCGCTGTCCGTAGTGCTCCTCGGCTCCGGCTCCGTCTGGCTGCTGTACGGCTCCCCGTGGCTGCGGGTGCGCCATGTCTCCGTGTCCGGTACGGCCGTTCTGACCCCCGAGGAGGTCCTGGAAGCCGCCGACGTCCCCGTCGGGGCACCGCTGGTCTCCGTCGACACCGGCGGCATCGAGGCCCGGCTGCGGCGGAAACTGCCCCGCATCGACACGGTGGACGTCGTCCGGTCGTGGCCCCGCGGCATCGGGCTGAAAGTGACCGAGCGAACCCCCGTGCTGCTCATCGAAAAGGGCGGAAATTTCACCGAAGTGGACAAGGAAGGCGTCCGGTTCGCCACGGTTGCGCAGGCACCGAAAGGCGTCCCGGCGCTGGAACTGAGTCCGTCCCGGTCGGGTTCGGCCACCGCCAGCCTGCGCCGGTTCGGCACCGACCGGCTGGTGCGGGAGGCGGTCGACGTCGCGCGTGCCGTCCCGGCCGCCGTCCGCCGGGACACCCGGACCCTCAAGGTCCGTTCCTACGACGACATCTCGCTGGAGTTGGGCGGGGGCCGCGTCGTGGAGTGGGGCAGCTCCGAGAACGGCGCCGCGAAGGCGCGTACGCTCACGGCCCTCCTGAAAGCCGCTTCCGGCGCCCGGCACTTCGACGTGAGTGTTCCCACCGCCCCAGCGTCATCGGCGAGTTGACGCACATCAGCGCAGGCCAGCACCCTGGTTGGGCACTGCTACGGCTGATCACATAGGGTGAAAAGAAAAACGGGAGGTTCGGCGTGTTCGTTGAACGGGCGCCACTTGTCGACTTAGTGTCCTGTTCAGAAGACTTCAGGGAACGGACACACTGGTAACCCTAAACTTCAACGTTAGGGTTCGGGTCGGCGCTACGGACCGTCCCAATCGGCATCTGCCGTCCCGTGCGGGCACCGTACGTGGACGGCAACGTAATTCGAGGCGAGAGGCCTTCGACGTGGCAGCACCGCAGAACTACCTCGCAGTCATCAAGGTCATCGGTGTCGGCGGCGGTGGTGTCAATGCCATCAACCGGATGATCGAGGTCGGTCTCAAGGGCGTCGAGTTCATCGCCATCAACACCGACGCACAGGCGCTGTTGATGAGCGACGCCGACGTCAAGCTCGACGTCGGCCGTGAACTCACCCGCGGACTCGGCGCCGGCGCCAACCCGGCCGTCGGCCGCAAGGCCGCCGAGGACCACCGCGAGGAGATCGAGGAGGTCCTCAAGGGGGCCGACATGGTCTTCGTGACGGCCGGCGAAGGCGGCGGCACCGGCACCGGCGGCGCGCCCGTCGTGGCGAACATCGCGCGCTCCCTCGGCGCCCTCACCATCGGCGTGGTCACCCGCCCCTTCACCTTCGAGGGCCGGCGCCGCGCCAACCAGGCCGAGGACGGCATCGCCGAACTCCGCGAAGAGGTCGACACCCTCATCGTCATCCCGAACGACCGGCTGCTGTCCATCTCGGACCGCCAGGTCTCGGTGCTCGACGCCTTCAAGTCGGCCGACCAGGTCCTGCTCTCCGGTGTCCAGGGCATCACCGACCTCATCACCACCCCCGGCCTGATCAACCTCGACTTCGCCGACGTCAAGTCGGTCATGTCGGAAGCCGGTTCGGCCCTCATGGGCATCGGCTCGGCCCGCGGCGACGACCGCGCGGTGGCAGCCGCCGAGATGGCGATCTCCTCGCCGCTCCTGGAGGCCTCCATCGACGGCGCCCGGGGCGTGCTGCTCTCCATCTCCGGTGGCTCCGACCTCGGCCTGTTCGAGATCAACGAGGCCGCCCAGCTGGTGAGCGAGGCCGCCCACCCCGAGGCCAACATCATCTTCGGCGCGGTCATCGACGACGCCCTCGGCGACGAGGTCCGCGTCACCGTCATCGCGGCCGGCTTCGACGGGGGCCAGCCCCCGGCCCGCCGGGACAACGTCCTCGGCTCGTCCTCGGCCTCCGCCCGCCGCGACGAGCCCGCGCCGGCCCGGCGGGAGCCCGAGCGCCCGTCCTTCGGCTCGCTGGGCAGCGTGACGCCGAAGGAGGAGCCGGAGCCGGCCCCCGAGCCGGTGGCCGACATCCCGGTCGCCCCGCCGGTCCCGCCGTCGCGGACCTACACGGACAGCGCGGCCGAGGAACTGGACGTACCGGACTTCCTCAAGTGATCCTTACGACGTGATAGGACAGCGCGAGACCGTGAGCGGCGCGCACTTCGCCTTCACCGACAGGTGGGGCGGGGTGAGCGCCGCTCCGTACGAGGAGCTCAACCTGGGCGGGGCGGTCGGCGACGACCCCGGCGTGGTACGGACCAACCGGGAGATCGCCGCCAAGTCGCTCGGTCTGGACCCCGGCCGGGTGGTCTGGATGAACCAGGTCCACGGCAACGACGTCGCCGTCGTGGACGAGCCCTGGGGAGACCGACCGGTGCCCGAGGTCGACGCGGTGGTCACCGCGCGCCGGGGGCTCGCCCTCGCCGTGCTCACCGCCGACTGCACGCCGGTCCTGCTCGCCGACCCGGCCGCCGGGATCGTGGCGGCCGCCCACGCGGGCCGGCCCGGCATGATCGCCGGGGTCGTCCCCGCCGCCGTACGCGCCATGACGGAACTCGGCGCCGACCCGGCCCGGATCGTCGCCCGCACCGGCCCCGCCGTCTGCGGCCGCTGCTACGAGGTACCGGACGCGATGCGCGCCGAGGTTTCCGCCGTCGAGCCGGCGGCGCACGCCGAGACCAGCTGGGGCACTCCCGCGGTGGACGTGAGCGCCGGAGTGCACGCACAGCTGGTGCGCGCCGGAGTGCTCGACCGGGCGCAGTCGCCGGTGTGCACGCTGGAGTCGCGCGATCACTTCTCCTACCGGCGGGACCGCACCACCGGGCGGCTCGCCGGCTATGTATGGCTGGACTGATGGAACATGACGGACCGTAAGACCGAACTCGCCGGAAACCTGGCGAAAGTGGAGGAGCGCATCGCCGCCGCCTGCGCGGCGGCCGGGCGCAAGCGGGAGGAGGTGACCCTGATCGTGGTCACCAAGACCTACCCGGCGAGCGACGTGCGGATCCTGTCGGGGCTCGGGGTGCGCCATGCCGCCGAGAACCGGGACCAGGACGCGGCCCCCAAGGCCGCCGAATGTTCGGATCTGCCCCTGGTTTGGCACTTTGTCGGTCAATTGCAGACCAATAAAGTGCGATCCGTAGTGGGTTATGCGGATCTCGTGCAGTCCGTCGACCGTGCCAGGCTCGTGGACGCGCTGTCCAGGGAGGCGGTGCGGGCCGGGCGCGAGGTCGGGTGTCTCCTCCAGGTCGCGCTCGACGCGGGCGCGAGCGGAAGGGGGGAGCGCGGCGGTGTGGCGCCGGGCGGAATCGAAGAGTTGGCCGCCCTCGTAGCCGGCTCGCCGGGGCTGCGGCTCGACGGCCTCATGACCGTCGCCCCGCTCACCGGGGAGTACGCGGGACGCCAACGCGCGGCGTTCGACCGGTTGATGGATTTGTCGACTGACCTGCGCCGGGCCCATCCGGCTGCGAACATGGTCTCCGCAGGGATGAGTGCGGACCTTGAGGAAGCCGTGGCCGCCGGGGCGACACATGTACGCGTCGGCACCGCGGTACTCGGAGTCCGCCCCAGGCTCGGGTAACGTCGCCAGGAAGTCGGACCACAGCAGAAAATATGGTCAATGCCGCCCAAGACGGGCACAACGGCCGTGTGGATCGCGGGACTTGGCAGTCGTCACCGATCCACCACAGAGCGGAGGACTCAGAGCATGGCCGGCGCGATGCGCAAGATGGCGGTCTACCTCGGCCTCGTGGAGGACGATGGGTACGACGGCCGCGGTTTCGACCCCGACGACGACTTCGAGCCCGAACTGGACCCGGAGCCCGAGCGGGATCATCGACGGCACGAGCCGTCACATCAGTCCCACGGTTCACACCAGTCCCAAAGGGACGATTCGGTACGAGTGGTACAGCCGTCGCCCCCACGCGAACCGGTGTCGCATTCCGCTGCGCTCCCCGCGGAATCAGGGCGCCCGGCGCGCATCGCCCCCGTGGCGTCCATCACACAAGAACGCGCGAGCCTGGAGAAGAACGCACCGGTGATCATGCCCAAGGTCGTGTCGGAACGAGAGCCTTACCGGATCACCACGCTTCACCCCCGGACCTACAACGAGGCCCGTACCATCGGGGAACACTTCCGCGAGGGCACCCCGGTGATCATGAATCTGACTGAGATGGATGACACAGACGCGAAGCGACTTGTCGACTTTGCGGCCGGTTTGGTGTTTGGTCTTCACGGCAGCATCGAGCGGGTGACGCAGAAGGTGTTCCTGTTGTCGCCTGCTAACGTCGATGTCACGGCGGAGGACAAGGCCCGCATCGCAGAGGGCG
>NZ_JAEKKT010000209.1 GCF_019510245.1 Streptomyces sp.
CCGGGTTTGGTCCAGGCTCGATCTTTTTGGAAGGATCGAGTCGTTATGTCGAACAGGAAGCCATACCCCGCTGATCTGCGGGATCGGGCGGTGCGCCTGGTATTGGAGACCGAGGACCAGTACCCGTCCCGGGATGCGGCGGTGAAGTCCATCGCGGCCAAGCTCGGGATCGGGACGGCCCAGAGCTTGCGGAACTGGGTGCGTCAGGCCGAGGTCGATGCCGGTGCCCGGCCCGGGGTCAGTACCGAGGAAGCTGCCCGGATCAAGGCGTTGGAGCGGGAAAACGCCGAGCTGCGGCGGGCCAATGAGATCCTCAAGGCAGCAGCAAGTTTCTTCGCGGCCGAGCTCGACCGGCCACATCGACGCTCGTGAGATTCATCGACGAGCACCGGGACCGCTTCGGCGGCGTCGAGCCGATATGCACCAGGCTGACCACGCACGGTTGCCCCATCGACCCGTCCACCTACTACAAGATCAAGAAATGGCCGGTCTCGGCCCGGACGGTCCGCGACGCCGAGCTGACCGCCCTGATCAAGCAGATCCACGCCGCCAACTACGGCGTCTACGGGGCCCGCAAGGTATGGCACGAGCTGCGCCGGCAGGGCTACGCGGTGGCCCGCTGCACCGTGGAACGCCTGATGCGCGCTGCCGGGCTGGCCGGAGCGGTGCGCGGACGCAAAATCCGCACCACCGTGCCCGATCCCAGCGCCGAACGCGCCCCAGACCTCCTCAAGCGTGCCTTCGTGGCTTCGGCCCCGAACCGGGTCTGGGTCGCGGACTTCACCTACGTCGGCACCTTCTCCGGCATCGTCTACGTGGCCTTCGTCGTGGACACCTTCTCCCGACGGATCGTCGGCTGGTCAGCCGCGACCAGTAAGCGCACACCACTGGTGCTCGCCGCGCTGGAGATGGGCCTGTGGCAGCGCGACCGCGCCGGCCAGGAGCGGGACGGGCTCATCCATCACTCGGACGCAGGATCGCAATACACCAGCTTCCGGCTTGCCGCTCACCTAGCCGGCGAGGGCATCGCCGCCAGTATCGGCACCGTTGGCGACGCCCTGGACAACGCGCTCATGGAATCGGAAATCGGGCTCTACAAGACCGAGCTGATCAAACGCCTCGGCCCCTGGCGAACCCTCGCCGACGTGGAACTGGCCACCGCCGAATGGACCGACTGGTACAACAACCGCCGCCTACACGGTGAGATAGGCCACGTCCCACCAGCCGAATACGAGACAGCCTTCTACCAAAACCAGCCAACACCCCAGCTCACAACCCAACCCTAGAGTCTGGACCGAAACCGGGGCGGTTCAGTCTGTCAAGCGGCGCGGGTCGTAGGCTTGGTGGTGGCGGATCCGGGTAGTGACTTGTCCGAAGAGTCGGCTGTCGGAGTTGAGCCGGCCGCGCTGGATATGACTGTCGCCTCCGCGTGTCCACCCGGATCCGCCGCTCGTACTGTGCGACGTTCGTCGGCGATCATGACGCCAAATGTGGTCGGCCAAGCGGCGCTTGAGGCAGCGTTTGGCTTCCCTCGCGCTTTTGCCTTCAGCCACCTTCCGGTCGTAGTACGCGCGTCCAGGGCTGGCCGGCATGCGGATCTGGATCACGGCGATGGTGTGCAGTGCTGAGTTGAGCTGGCGGTCGCCTTTGCGGGAGAGACGATGGCGTGCCTTGTCTGCACTGGCGACCTCGATCGGCGCGGTGCCGCAGTAGTTCGCGTACACAGCCGCGGTCTGGAACCGCCCGATGCGCCCGGTGCGCGCGATCAGCCGGGCGGCCATGACCGGCCCGATTCCCGGTGTGGCCATCAGTGTGCTGCCGGAGTGCCTCGACATGCGTGCGCAATGTCTCGGCATTCGCCGCCAGCTGTGCGTCCAGGGTGCGAAGTTCGGCTACGAGGTCTTTGGCCAGCTGCTTGCGTACCTGCTCGACCGGCCCGGCAGGTCGGATCCGGCCGAGCATCGCCGCCGCGGTGGAGGCTGTGAGCTGAAGCGGTGCGCCACCGGGCAGCAGGTCGCGCAGCACCGCGTGCAACTGGTTGACCGTGCCCACCCGAGACTGGGCCAGATTCACCCGCTGCCCATCGAGCAGGGCAAGCACCGTAGCGTGGCCCTCAGCTGCCACTTGGCGGGACTCGCCCTGCAACGCGGCGATGGTCGCGGCCGCGGCGGCGTCGATCGCGTCGCTCTTGCGGCCGCCGCCGCGCGAGAGCTGCCGAACGCGGGCGGTGGCGGAGGCGTGCACGTCCACGACACTCTCGCCGCGAGCCAGAAGCCACTGCGCGAGATGGCGTCCCAGGCCGGTGGCACCCTCCACAGCCCAACGTCGCTCAGGCCACCGCCTGGCCCAGGTCAGCAGCCGGCGGTACTCCGGCAGCGTGGCCTCGATACGGATCGAGGCGATCGGCCGGTTGCTCATCGGCTCCACCGCTGTGGCGGTGTGGGTCGACTTGTGCGGGTCGAGACCGAGCAGGATCATCGCGAAATTCCTCTGGGCTAGCCGGCTAGGGACGATCCACGGTCGACATGCCGACTTCCGGAACCGGTCAAATGCCCGGGTCACGCCTCTGTTAAGTCAGGCCGTGGACAGGTCCCGGCCGGAGAACACACTCCGGGAGAGTCAAGGTTCGACAAGCGGTTCACGAGTCACCTCGGCCAGCACCCTACGGCACGCTACGGGCAGCCAACCCGACCACGAACCGCTACCCCTATATAAGTCAGCGGTTCACTCTGATCGGCAACCACGGGAGCTACGGCAGCGGCGGGTCCTGGCCGACGGGTACCAGGTGCACCAGATCGTCGCGCCGTTCGGCTGCGGGAACGTGTGGAAGAGCGATGACTCGGACCTCGGGGGCGTCGGCGGGTACGCCGTCAACGTCACCGGCCAGTCGCGGTACACGGCGGACCCGAACGTGGTCTACAGCAGCAACACCGTGACGCGGGCGGTGACGGGGCTGAGCAACATCGCCGTGACTGCTGGGGGACGATCGGGCCGCGGGAGTCGGGGCCGGCCGGTGGTGCGACGCCACGGCAGGCAACGGCCCAGGTCGGCACCGCGCCGATAGTACGCAAGAGCGCCGGGATCTTCTTCCCGACGCTCCTCCACGCGACAGCCGACAGCTACCAGCCTGTCAGCCACCCACTCTCAGCGACCACCCAGCCCGGCAACCCGGTCAGACGACCGCTCCCCCCACCAGCAACGTCGCGTCCACCAGCCGGTTCGAGAATCCCCACTCGTTGTCGTACCACCCGAACACGTGCACATGGCGCCCATCGATCACCTGCGTCAGCAACGAGTCGAAGATGCAGGACGCCGGGTCCCGCACGATGTCCGCCGAGACGAGCGGGTCCGCCGTGTAGCGCAGGATCGGCGACAGCTCGCCGTCCGCGGCCTTGCGGAACAGCGAGTTCACCTCCTCCGCGGTCGTGTCGCGGGCGACCCGGACGGTCAGGTCGGTCAGGGAGCCGACCGGGACCGGCACGCGGACCGAGTAGCCGTCGAGCTTGCCCTGCAGGTTCGGCAGGACCAGGCCGATGGCGCTGGCGGCGTTGGTGGTTGTCGGGATGGTGCTGAGGTTGGCCGCGCGGGCGCGGCGTGGGTCGGCGTGCGGGCCGTCCTGGAGGTTCTGGTCCTGCGTGTAGGCGTGGATCGTGGTCATGGTGCCGTGCTCGATGCCGAGCCCGCTGTCGAGGACCCGGGCCATCGGGGCCAGGCAGTTCGTCGTGCACGACGCGTTGGAGACGATCGTGTGCCGCTCCGGGTCGTAGAGGTCGTCGTTGATGCCGATGACCAGGGTGAGGTCGGCGTTCTTCGCTGCGGCGGAGACGACGACCTTCTTGGCGCCCGCCTTGATGTGCGCGCGGGCCTTGGCGGCGTCGTTGAAGACTCCGGTCGACTCGATGACGACGTCGACGCCGAGCCGGGCCCACGGCAGCTGCGCCGGGTCGCGCTCGCTGAGCGCCTCGACGACGATGTCGCCGACGCGGATGGTGGAGCCCTCCACCGCGACCGGCTTCTGCAGCGGGCCGTACACGCTGTCGTACTTGAGCAGGTCGGCCAGGCTCTTCGCGCTGGTCAGGTCGTTGACGGCGGCGACACGGACGTCGGCGCCGGATTCGAGCAGGGCTCGGAAGTAGCTGCGGCCGATGCGACCGAAGCAGTTGATTCCCACAGTGATCGTCATGATTCCCGTTCTGATGGTGGGGAGCCTCGTAGCACTGTCTGAGCGGTATGTAGTGCTTCGCAAGCGATGATGTATTCGTTATGAACAGGATATCCACGACCACCGCGCCGGGCATGGAGGTCTCACGGATCAGGACTCTGCCAGCCAAACCGGGCGTCTCAGGCTGTCCTGGTCGAATACTCGGATACCATCCTTGACCTGGGCGATCGGCGCATACGATCATTGCCCGTGGCTATGCGACTGCTGTACCGGATCCTAGTCCAGATGTTGTCCTGGCTGGTGTTGTTGGCCCGGTCCTCAGCGTCAAAGGATGTCGAGATACTCGCGCTGCGTCAGGAGGTCTCGGTACTGCGCCGAGCGAACCCGAAGCCGCGGATCGGCTGGAGTGACCGGGCTGTGCTGGCCGCGCTGTCCCGCCTGCTGCCCAAGGCGCTGCGTGCACACCGAATCGTGACCCCCGGCACACTTCTACGCTGGCACCGTTCTCTGCTTGCCGCGAAGTGGCGCCAGCCCAAGCCGGTAGGACGCCCGCCGATCTCTGACGATGTGGTGGCGTTGATCATCCGGCTCGCCACCGAGAACACCACCTGGGGTGTCGTTCGCGTCCAGGGCGAGTTGCGCAGGCTCGGACACCGCGTGGCCGCCTCCACCATCCGCAAGATCCTGCGGGCACACCGGATCCCGCCGCCGTCCCAGCGCGACGACACCTGGCGCACGTTCCTGCGCTCCCAGGCTGAGACGATCCTGACGATCGACTTCCTGCACGTAGACACCGTCATGCTGAAACGACTCTACGCGGCTGTCTGACGGTCCCCCGAGTTGCCGGAGGCTCAAGATCGTGTGGTGATTGATCCACGTGAGAGGAGCCGGACTGATGGCAGCGCATATGAAGTATCCGCCGGAGTTGCGGGAGCGCGCGATCAAGCTGTATCGCACCTCCCGGGTGTTCACCCGCTCCGCTCTTCCTGTTTCAGGAGCCGGGAGAGTTCGACCCTTGAGGTGATGTTCAGTTTGACGAACGCACGTCGGAGGTGGGTGCTCACCGCGGCCGAGGTGGCCTCCGCGACGGCAGCCGCTGTCGGGCGCACTCGCCGGGCGCGCAGGTCCCGGCGACCGTGGCCGTGGCCGCCAGCGGGTACGCCGGGTCGATCGGACGGTAGTCGCAGCCCTGGACACGTGCCCCCTGAGCGCGTCGTCGGGCCAGCGCGATCCTGGCCGAGCTGCACGACGAATGGAAGGGACGCCGACCGCCGCTTCCTCTGGCGAAGGCTCCATGGACGTGCAGTGCGACCACCGGTCATAGTGGACAATCGCGTTCCCGGCAACCAGCCCGGATCACCCAGTCGGCCCCGGATCCGGGACGCCGTGGCGGCGCGCAGCGTCTTGAGGTGAGATTCGGGCAGCCGTCAGCCCGCCGCACCAAGCAGCCGCTCGAGCGCTGCGCGATCGATCTTCCCGTTCGGCACACGGGGCATCTCGCTGACGACGATCACCTTGTTGGGGATCATGTATCTCGGGAGTCGGTCGACCAGGCGGGCAAGTATCTGCTCCCCGACGGAGGCCGTACTCGTTTCCCCGGCGACGACGAATGCCGTCATGCCCGCAACCGCGGTCACAATGCATGCCGCAGAACGAACGACGGGATCGATGCAAATGGCATGCTCGACTTCACCGAGTTCGACCCGGTTGCCACGTATCTTCACCTGGCGGTCCGTACGGCCCCGGATGGTTAGACCGCCTTCTTCCTCCACGACGCCCAAGTCCCCGGTGTCGTACATACGGGAACCGCTTGTTCCGGTCGGATCAGGAAGGAAGGCCGCCGCTGTGCGGCCGCCTTGCCTCCAGTAGCCGAAAGCGATGCCGGGGCCGGACAGGAACACCGTACCCTCAGACGATGCCTGGAGCGGGGACAGATCGTCGTCCAGTACGTGGAAGGCCGCAGGGGCGACGCTGTTCCCGGCGAATCCGGGCGGCGCCGACGAGGTCGACACCTCCGTACGCGTGATCCACACCGTCGCTTCCGTGGGGCCGTAGACGTTGATCAGCCGGGGACCCGCGTCATCGGGTCGAAGCAGGTCTACAAGTTCGCTCGGGAAGGGTTCCCCGCCGATCATCAGTACCCGGGCTCGCCGCAGGCCGGCGAGCGTCGCCGGGTCGTGGCACAGCAACCGGGCAGTCGACGGTGTCAGGACCGCGTGGGTGACGTGCCCGGCCGGGGTGCCGTCGGCGAATCCGGACTCGAACAGACCCGTGGGGTCGTTGGGCCCGATGACTACGGTATGTCCCCGCGACGTCGCCCAGAGGAAGTCGATGACGGACAGATCGAAGCCGACGCTGCAGACCGACTGCCATATCTGCCGCTCGCCCACACGCTCCGGCGCCTCCTCCCTCACCTCGGCATCCATCATGGCAAGAAATGCCTGGAGCGAGCGCTGCCCCACCGCGACCCCTTTGGGGGCACCCGTCGATCCGGAGGTGTACATGATGTAGGCCACACGGTCGCCGTCCGGCGCCGGAGACCACTCGCGCTTCGGGCCGGGCTGGTCGGCCGCCACGGTCTTCCATGGTCCGGCTCCCAGCAATCCGGCCGACCCCGAGGTCGTCACCAGCAAGTCGGCACCGCTGTCGAGGAGGAAGGCCCGAAGCCGGGACCGCGGCACAGCAGGGTCCAGGGGGAGGAATGCCGCACCGACGGCCTCGACAGCGAGCAGCGCCGCCACCAGGAGCCGTCCGCGTTCGAGGTGGACGCCGACGAGCCGGTCGGCTGGTCTATGACGCGACAACTCAGCCGCGAGCCTGTTCACCTCGTCGAGGAGCCCTCGGCGATCGATGAGGCCCTGCGCGTCCACGACAGCCGGCTGACCTGGGTCTTCGACGGTGTGTGAAGCCAACAGCGCATAAACGGATTCGGTCACTATTCGTCGTCCTCCGGGCACGGTTTACGAAACGTCTCAGCCCCCGAGCCTGAGAGAAAGAAGATCGAGCGCCTCGGTGAACTCGTCGACCGGCCCGCCGAAACCCAGCCGTACCCGGTCGGGATGCCCGAAGGCGGCGCCCGGAACGAGCAGTACCCCATCTGCGGCGCCCAAGAGGCGGCACACGTTCCGAGTGTCGGAGTGGTTGCGCAGACGGGGAAACGTGGTGACGCCGCCTTGGGCCGGTATGTAGTCGACGTGCTCGACATGGCCGGCCGCCCATCGGGTGAGCGACGACCGGTTTGCCGCGGCCTGGAGCAGCCGCGGTCCGATGAACTTCTCCGTGTTCTGCACGACACCGGTAGCGATGCGTTCCAGCAGCGGAGACAGGCTCAGGACATACACGTCCCGGGACGGGATCATCCGGGCGATGACATCCGGGTGGGCCAGACACCAGCCGAACCGCATCCCGGGCAGTCCGAATGCCTTGGAGAAAGTCCCGATCGAGATCGTCTTCGGGTACACCAGGACGGGATCGGGCAGCGGTGCCGACTCGTAGGTCAAGTCCGCCAACGACGCGTCCCAGACGAGGTAGGCGTCAGCGGTGCGAGCGATCTCGACGATTCGGTGCAGTTGGTCCGCGGTGACGGTGGCGCCGGTCGGGTTGTGCGGGAAGTTGAGGATGATCGCCGCCGTCCGCTGCTTCGAGACGAGCGCTGCCAATTCCTCGACGTGTGGGGCGAAGCCCGACTCCGGACGCAATGTCCAAGCCGAAACCTCGCAGCCCAGAACTCGCGGTATCGATGAGTGCGAGTGATACGAGGGTTCGAGGACCACCACATGATCGTCCGGTCGTAACACGGCAAGCAGTGCCGAATAGATCGCCTCGCTCGCGCCGTGCGTGGTGACCACCCAGTCAGGTTCTCCTGCACCCCAGCGGTCGGCGATGGCCTGCCGAAGCGTACGGTCCCCGGTGCAGGGGCTGTCCTTGAAGATCACCGAATCGAGTTCTGCGGAAGTGATGCCGGCCAGTTCCCGGACCGTCCGGAGGGCGTAATCCTGCACGCCGCTGGACCCGATGTCGAACTTGGCCTCGAAGTAGTAGTCCCGCATCCAGTCTTCGAGGAAGGCTGGTTCGAAGCCCATCCGGCACCCCCGTGGCGGTTCATCAGGAATCGAATCTCAACGTGCCAACGTTCCGGCGAGGTGTCAAGGGCGCCGCGGGCGTCACGAGCGGTGGGGTTGCCAAAGTGTCGGTTTTTCCCGATACTTAATGTGTGGCCGACGACCCGTCCGGAAAGCATCCCCAACCACTCGAGCTGACGGACATCATGCAGTTCAAGGCACTGAGCAGCTTGGCCCGGCAGCGCATCCTCGGCGTCCTCGTCCATCGAAGCGCGACCATCGGCGCGCTCTCGACCGAGCTCGCAATGCCGCGCGGAAGCGTCGGATACCACCTCCGCGTGCTCTCCGACGCCGGCCTGATCGTGCCCGCTCAGACCGTTCAAGTGCGCGGCGGGACGGAGATCCACTGGGCTGCGATCGCGACCGGTTTCGACCTGACGGCGTTCGCCGAGCTGGCAGCCCCGGCCGAGCTTCTCAGGAGGGCCGCGCAGGAGCTCGCGCAGGCTGATCACGGCGGCATGGAGTACGCACGGGTCAAGCGCATACGGCTTCGGCCGGAGACCTTCGCGGCATTCGTCGACCAGTTGCAGGGCGCCTTCGACGACCTCGACGCGAACTCGGCCGAGCCCGACGACCAGGAGGGCACGGGCGTGACGCTCGCGATCGCCCTCTATCGGAACCAGCCCAAGGAGGATCGCTCGTGAGCGCCGTCGACAAGCCGGCTGACGTGGTCGCCGAGACCGCCGTCGGGAAGCGTCTTCCGGCGAACTATTGGCGGCTGTGGGGATCCTCCACCTCGTCCAACCTCGGCGACGGGGTCCGCGCGACCGCCATCCCACTGCTCGCGGCGGCGCTGGATCCGCGGCCGATCGTCGTCGCGGCCCTCAGTGCGGTGGGCTACCTTCCCTGGCTGGTGTTCTCCCTCATCGCCGGCGGAGTGGCCGACCGAGTCGACCGCAGACGGCTGATGATCCGTCTGCAACTGGTGCGGATCGCGGTGATGGGTTCGTTCTCGGTGCTGGTGACGGTCGGGCGAGGCGAGATCGTCGTCCTGTTCGCCGTCGCGCTCGTCATCGGTGTCACCGAGGTCTTCTTCGACACCACGGCGGCGACGGCGGTTCCGTCCGTGCTGCCGAGCACCCAGCTCGAACAGGGCAACTCGCGCCTGTACGCCGCAGAGATCACCGCGAACGAGTTCGTGGGATCGCCCCTCGGCGCCGGTCTGTTCGCACTACGGCCAGCGGCGCCTTTCTGGTTCGGCCTGCTCGGGAGCTCGACGAGCGGGCTGCTGCTGTCGCGCATCACGGTGCCGTTCAATCCGCCGAGTGCCGATGACGACACGGCCGAGCAGGACTCGTTCGCCGCGTCGATCCGGGACGGCGTGCGTATGGCTCTGGCCTCGCCGTTCCTGCGTGCCTGGACCGTCGTCCTCTCGATGGCCAATCTGGCCCGGGCCATGACGATCTCCGTGTTCGTCCTCTACGTGCTCGACCTGCTGCATGGCGGGAAACTGACGTTCGGCGTCCTCACCGCGATGTCGGCGGTGGGAGGGCTCGCCGGCGGCTGGCGGGCCGACCTGCTCATCGAGCGTCTCGGCCGAAGGGCCGCGGCCGTGCTCGGCACCACCCTGATGATCAGTTCCAACCTGATCCTGGGCTTGGTGGTGCAGACCGAGATGGCCGCGCTGGCTGGGTTCATGTTCGGTGCGGGTGTCGGCCTGAACAACGTCCTGTTCATTTCGATGCGCCAGCGGATGGTGCCCCCCGAGTACCTCGGTCGGGTCGCCAGCGTCCAGAGATTCGTCTCCTGGGGCTTGCTTCCGCTCGGCGCGCTGCTGGGAGGCTGGCTGGCCGCTTCCTGGAACCTCCGGGCACCGTATCTTGTCGCCGGAGTGCTGGTGGCGGTTTTCGCGTTGCTGTTCGGACGTTCCCTGATGGCGTTCCCCGAGGTGCCGACACCGTCGTGTGACGAGCCTGTCATCGACTCCTGACCCGCGTATTGACAACCCCCCAGAAGTCCGTGCATGGTGAATCGCAGGGGCCTTACTTGCCCATTGCCGAGTCCGCCCGAATGTCTGGGGTGGTGATGGTCCGGTTTGCCGACCGAACCATCACCGGTTGCTCCACTTCGCAATCACTGTGAGCGTCCAAGCCATCCAGTGTCACGAACAGAGAGCAGTATTCAGTATGTCATCACTCTTGAACGTCGCCAACCAGGCTGGAAGTCCTGAGAACGAACTTGCGCAACATCTTGCGCAGTGGCCGGCCCCTGATACGCTTGCTCTGCTTCGCAACCGATTCCGCAGAGACGGGTTCGTCCAACTCAGGGAGCTGATCAACGACCGCATCAGGGACTTGATTCGAGGCGAAGTCCTGGAGCTTCTCGACGGCAATTCCGAGCGGCGTGACCTGTATCTCCAGACGACCGGCGGTACTCCGCGCCACATGAGTGTGGTGCGCAGCGAGACCATCGCCAAGACCAACGGCTTCATCACAGGGCTTTACCGCAGCGAGAGACTGCGGTCCGTTCTCGGCGCGATCGCCGGCGAGCCATTGCACGGCTGCCCGTCGGAAGACGAGGAGTTCCTGATCACGCGCCAGGAACGAAAGGGAGATACCCACGGCTGGCACTGGGGCGACTTCAGCTTCGCGCTGATCTGGATCGTCGAAACGCCGCCGATAGATGTCGGAGGCATGCTGCAATGCGTGCCCCATACGGCGTGGGACAAGCAGGATCCGCGGATCCACCAGTACTTGTGCGATAACAACATCGCGACCTACGGCTTCACCACAGGCGATTTGTATTTCCTCCGCACCGACACGACGCTCCACCGCACCGTGCCGCTGTCTCAGGACGCGGTACGCATCATCCTGAACATGACGTGGGCGGCAGCCAAGGACTTGGCGGCGGCACCCCAGGGCGATGACCGATGGTGGGAAGACGCTGCGGCGAAGGCCAACGTCACCGATTGACCGGCGATTGCCGCGGGGTTCTGCGCGGCGGTTTCCCAGGTCGGCACTGTTCTCCCGCCTGGTATCGGAGTTCAGCCTCTCGCGCCGCGCGTTCCGCCGATCAGGCCCTGCACCTGAGGGTACCGTGACCACCTCCAAGGGTTACTTCATGCCTGTCATCACGCATCAACTCGCGTCAGAGGACGTATCCATCCTCCGCGGCCTGACCGCTGCCGCAGCGGAAGCCGAGGGCCTTACCGTGGAGCAGCGCCTGCGGACCATGGCGCTCCTGGCCCACGCCGCACCGGCGCGACTGCGGCGGGCGATGGTCGAGTTCCGGATGCTCGAGCCGGCAGGAGCCATGATCGTCAGCGGACTGCCGGTCGAGGAATCGGCGCTCGGCCCCACTCCCGGCCACTGGCGGCACGCCGCCATGGAGTGGAGCGATGAGGACCTACTCCTCCTGCTGCTGGGCTCCTTGCTGGGCGACCCGTTCGCCTGGAGCACTCAGCAGGACGGTCGATTCGTCCACAACATCCTGCCCATCAAGGACCACGCCGACGAGCAGCTCGGCTCCGGGACCAGCCAGGTTCTCTGGTGGCACACGGAGGACGCCTTTCATGAGGCGCGGCCGGACTATCTCCTGCTGTTCTGTCTGCGGAATCCGAATGACGTCGCCACAACGTACGCCGACGTGTCGTCACTCGACCTGGAACCGGAGTTGTTCGCACTGCTCAGCGAGCCGGAATTTCTGATCCGGCCGGACAACTCACACAAGCCGGAGCACAACTCGGCGCCGCTGGATTCCAACGCCGAGGCAGTGTCGTCGGCCTTCGACTCGATCGGCAGGAGACAGGCGGATCCGAGGCGGATTCCGGTGCTGTTCGGTGATCCCCGGAGTCCGTATGCCCGGCTCGACCCGTATTTCATGGAAGACCCATTGTCGGTCAGTCATGCCGAAGCGTTCGCATCGCTGTGCGCCCGGATCAACGAGAGCCTGGAGCACATCGTGCTCCGGCCCGGCGACTGCCTGGTCCTCGACAACTATCGCGCGGTCCACGGCCGGGACGCCTACGAGGCGCGGTTCGACGGTACCGACCGTTGGCTGAAACGGGTCAACGTCACTCGTGACCTGCGCTCTTCCCGCGCGCTGCGAGGCGGGGCCGACTCCGCGACGATTTTCGGGTGACGCCGTGGCTGCCTCCTCCATTCCCGCCTCGCCGGGTGTACAGCGACTGTGGCTGCTGGATCAGTTGGGTCTGCGGTCCGCATATAACATTGCGGCGGCATGGCGCGTCGGGCACCCGGTCGAGCCGGATCGGATCCGGATCGCGTTGGACACCCTCGCCGACCGGCATGCCATGCTTCGCGCCGGACTCCACCACTCTCCGGCGGGGCTGCGATTCGAAGTGTCGTCCTCGGCTCGGATCCCGATCGAGGTCGCCGTAGCAGGCGACGGCACTCCCGCGCTAGCCGACGTCATGGCTGAGTTCGCCCTGCGACCCTTCGATCTCACCAGCCCGCCGCTCGCCCGAGCGCTGCTGGTTCCGGACGCGCCCGACGGCGCAGTCCTAGCCCTGACCCTCCACCACAGCGTCACGGACGGGCGTTCCCTGGAGGTACTGGAGAGCGACCTCGCCGAGAGCCTGTCCGGTGCATCGGAACGAATCGTGGTCACAGGCTCGGACCTGTAGTCGCTGCGAGCGGTCGCCGAACGCCTGCTGGTCGTCGGAGCCAGTAGCGAAGGCATCAAGTGGTGGACATCGCTGCTGGCCGGGCTGCCGCACTGCGCGTTGCCCGTGGACCGCCCGCGGTCCGCTCGGCGAGACGGAACGGGCCGCAGGATTTCCGCGCCGTTGCCGAGCCGGTCCGTCGCGGCCGTTCGGAAACTGGCCGAAGTCCACCGCTGTCCACCGTTCGCCATCGGCCTGGCCGTGACCCATGCGCTGGTCGCCAGGTTCACTGGCAACCTACGGCCGGTCGTGGGCACCGTCGTCGCCAACCGGCCCGACCGGGAGACCGCCGGCTTGGTCGGATTCCTCGCCAACACCGTCGTTCTGCCGGGGGACCTGACTGATCCGGCCTTGTCGTTCTCCGACCTGGTGAGGTCGGTACGGCGCACGGTGTTCGACGCGCTCGAGCACCAGGATGTCCCCTTCGACCGGATCGTCGCGGCGCTGCCAGGCGATGTCGATACGAGCCGGAACCCGCTGACCGAGGTCGTCTTCATGGCGCAGGAGCAGCGCCCGGCCATCGCACCGCTTTCGCACCTGGCGATCGAGTACGCGCCCGCCAAGTTCGATCTGGCCCTCGCGCTCTCTCTCCCTGCCGGACCCGCCTCCGACGGGGAAGTCTCCGCGCTGTTCTCCGCGGACGTCCTGGACGAGGCGTCCGTCCGGACTATTCTCGAAGCCTTCGGGACGCTGGTGACCGCGGCGGCCGCCGATCCCGGACGCCGGGTCGCGGCCCTGCCCATGGCCGCGACACTCGATGCGATCAGTATCCTCACACCCACGTCGGGAGCCGGTTCGACCGGTACGCCGGCACCGGTCCACCGGTTGTTCTCCCGACAGGCGGCGCGGACTCCCGGCAAGACGGCAGTCGTCGATCACGTCGAATCGGTCACGTACGGCGAGCTCGACCGGCGCTCAGACGACCTGGCCCAGGCCCTGACCGGCAGCGGAGTCGGCCTCGGTGACGTCGTCGGGGTGCACCTGCCGCTCGGAGTGAAACAGACGGCCGCGATGCTGGCGGTGTGGAAGGCGGGTGGCGCAGCGCTCCCGCTCGATCCCGACCTGCCTGCCGCGCGGGTCGAGGCGATGGTGGCGGACAGCGACGCAAAGCAGATCATCGATGAACACTGGCTCGCAGGGCTCACGTCTTCCGGTGTGAGCGGCTCTGTTCCGCCGCTCTGCGCAGATTTGCCAGACGTGGCGTATGTGCTGTTCACCTCCGGTTCCAGCGGCCGACCCAAAGGCGTCGCCGTCTCCCACTCCGCCCTGACGGGATTCTGCGTCGCGGCGCTACACGCGGTGCCACAGCAAGACGTCGTCGGGGCGGTGGCGTCGCCCTCGTTCGACATCTCGCTCGTCGAGACCATCGCGCCGCTGACCGTCGGCCGAACGGTCGTGGCCGCCGATCGCCGAAAGGACTGGTTCGCCGGGTTCGATGCGGTGCGCTGGCTTCAACTCACCCCGTCCCACGCGCGCCTGCTGCTGCGGGACGACCGGGCCCGCTCCGTGCTCAGCCGGTTGGACACCCTGGCCCTGATCGGCGAGCGGCTGACCCCGGAGCTGGCCGACCAGCTGACGCGGCTGGTCCCAGGGCAGGTCGTCAACTGCTACGGCCCGACCGAGGCGACGGTCTGGGCGACCACACACGCCCTGGCTGCGGACGGCGCCGTCGTCGTTCCCATCGGCCGGCCCCTGGCCAACACGACGGCGATGGTCCTCGACAGCCGCGGTGATCCGGTGCCCCGAGGCGCGATCGGCGAGCTGTATCTGGGCGGGACGGGCATCGCTCTGGGCTACCTGGGGCGGCCTGGACTCACAGCGGAGCGTTTCCTGCCAGATCCCTTCGGCGCTCCGGGAGCACGCCGGTACGGCACCGGCGACAAGGTGCGGGTCCGTGCCGATGGAACGTTGGAATACCTGGGTCGGGACGATACGCAGTTGAAGGTTCGGGGGCACCGCATCGAGGCGGGTGAACTGGAATCTCTGCTCCTGGCCCAGGACGGCGTGGCGGCGGTCGCGGTCGACCTGCGCACCATCGCTGACGGCGACGAAATCCTGTTGGCCTACCTGGTCCAGAACCATGCGACGGCCGAGTCCGTCATCTCCGATCGGCCGGGGACGGCAGCTCTTGAGCGGCGGCTCAGGAGCGAGCTGGCGCGCAGGGTGCCCGTCGCGCTCATTCCGGCCGCTTTCGTCTTCCTGCCTGCGCTCCCCATGACCGCGAGCCGCAAGGTGGACAGGGCTGCCTTGCGGGAGACACCGCTGCCGACTCAGGAACGGCGTTCGCCCAGACAGACCGGAAACGCTTGGGAACAGGAACTGGTCCGGCTGTGGGCAGAGTTGACCGGCGCCGCCCCCGACTTGGACGGGCACTTCTTCGACATCGGAGGCAGCTCGCTGCTTCTGGCCCGGTTCCACGCGGTCCTGGAGGCACGGTTCCCCGACGTCGGGCTGACGATGATCGACCTCTTCGTCGCCACGACGCTCGCGGCTACGGCCGACCTCATCGCCGACCGCAGCGGCGGTCTTGAGAAGGAGCCCACCTTGGACTACGCAGTATGAACGCCGTTGCGACGTCTCCAGTCGAGGATCGTGCCGGCGATCCGATCGCCATCGTCGGCATCGGCGCGGTGTTTCCGGACGCTTCGACGCTCGACGACTTCGGCACCAATCTGAGCGCCGGCCATTGTGCGATCCGCCCCGTCTCCGAGGACCGAAGGCGGTTCACCGGCGCACCTGTCGACGGGCGCTACCCCATGGCCGCGCTGGACCGGGTCGACCTGTTCGACCGCGGCTTCTTCGCGATCTCCCCGGCCGAGTCCACAGCTATGGACCCGCATCACCGCATCGCGTTGCAGCTGGCATGGCACGCGGCCGAGTCCGCGGCGGTCCGGCCGTCCCGACTGCAATCCGAGACGACGGGGGTGTTCCTCTCGTCCGGGGCGTCCCGGTATGGGAACTTCCTTGACCGGCAGTCGTCTCTGGCGTTCGTCGGCACGGCCCCCAGCGGCGCGGCCGGCCGGATCTCCCATCACCTCGGGCTGGCCGGCCCCTGTCTGGCCGTGGACACCGGATGCTCGGGGTCCCTGGTCGCGGTGGGGCTGGCGGTCGACGCGCTCCGATGCCGACGCTGCCGATTCGCACTGGCGGGCGGGGTATCGGTCCGCGTCGACTTCCCCCCTCCGGACGCGAGTCGCCTGTCCGAGGTCATGTCGCGTGACGGCTACTGTCGGGCCTTCGACGCGGCGGCGGACGGGACCGCGGACGGCGAAGGAGGTGCCATTCTCCTGCTCGAACGGCTTTCCGACGCGCTGGCCGACGGGCACCGGGTGCTGGCCGTGATCCGATCTGTCTCGGTGAACCACAACGGCGACCGGTCGGTCGGCATGACCGCGCCCTCGGTGGATGCCCAGATCGAGCTGTTGACGGACGCGTGGCGGAACGCGGCCTTGGACTTGTCTGCGGTGCGTTTCATCGAGGCGCACGGCTCCGGAACCCGACTCGGCGACGCGATCGAACTGACAGCGCTCGACCGAGCGCTGAGATCCTACGGACCGGGGGCCGCCTCGATCCCGGTCGGCTCGGTCAAGTCGAACATCGGGCATCTGGACCATGCGGCTGGGATGGCCGGCCTCTGCAAGGCGGTCATCGGGCTGAGAACTGGCACCGTGTTCCCCACGCTCCACTTCGAGCAGCTGAACCCTGCTGCCGACGTCTCCGGCGATACGGTGCGGATCGCCCACTCGCTCGAGCGATATCCCGCGGCCTCAGGACAGGTCGCGCTCGTGAGCTCGTTCGGCATCACCGGAGTCAACGCCCATGCGGTCATCGAGGCGGCTCCGAAAGCTGCGGCAATCCATCGCACCGACCCCGAGGGCCCGACGGTCGTGACGCTGTCCGCACGCAGCAGCCAAGCGCTCGGCCGGTATCGGTCGGCCGTCGCGCAAGCGCTCGACGAACCGGACCGGACATGGGATCTCGTCGATGTCGCGGCCACGTTGAACCGGGGCCGTGAGGACCTGCCGGTACGCTGGGCCGCAGTGGCCGACAGCGTCGTCGAGCTCGTGGAGCTCTTGCGCTCCGAGGACGGCGCGGACGGGTGGATGCCGCCGGTGTTCAAGGCGCGTCCAGTGGTTGCCGTCTTCCCCCATTTCGAGCCCGCAGACCCGGCCCTCATGGCCTCCTGGTACCGCGCCCTGGCCGGATTCGGTGTCGTTGCGCAGATGCATGTGGCGACAGGCAACGGCCACCATGCGCTGTCCGAACTGGGACGTGCGGTGCCCGGGGCCGACCCCGAATCCCCGTTCGATCCTGCGGCGTTGCGTGCGCTCGCTGCCCAGCTGTCGGAGAAGGAACCCATCTATCTGGTATTCGGTGAGGAGTCACCGCTTGGCGGGGTTCTCGTCGACACAGGCTGCGACATCGTGACGGTTACCGGCAGGCCCGACTCCCGCAGGGATTGCGCTGCCATCGCCGCACGGCTGTACCGGCTCGGGGCGAATCCGGCATGGCCCGATGGCGAGGGCCGTCCGGGATCGGTCGACCTCCCCTTCCATCCGTTCATCGGTGAACGCTGCTGGCCGACGCCTCCCGGTGTCGTGGCGCCGTTTCCCGTCCCCGCCGCGGTTGACGCCATCGGTCCGGCCACCCCGGAGGACGTGCTCGCCTCAGTCGAGGAGTCGGTCCGTTCCCTGCTGGATCTGCAGGACCTCGGACCGGACCCCGACTATTTCGCGCTCGGGGGCAACTCACTGCTCGCCTTGGAGCTCCTCACCCGGATCGAGCGACAGTTCGGCACCACGATCAGCCTGCCCGACCTGTATCAGCACGCCGGGCTCGCCGACTTGGCCGGCTTGGTCATCTCCCGCGCCGGTGCCGGGGATTCCCATACGGACGACGGGATCCGGGCTTGCGACGACCTCGAATGGCCGTTGTCGTTCGGCCAGGAGAGCCTGCTGTTCTTCAACGAACTCGACGCCGACACCGCCGTCTACAACGTCACCGCCGACCTGCGGCTGACCGGGACACTCCACGTCGATGCGCTGCGGCGGGCCCTGGAGCGCCTCGTCCACCGGCACGTGGTGCTCGCGGGCCGCTACGAGAAGCGCGCCGACGGCACTTTCATGGTCGTCGATCCGCGGATGCGCGTGGAACTGCCGATCCACCAGGTACCGCCGGGGACTCCCGAGGAGCGGGACGCGTGGGTCGCGGCCGAGACGCAGAGGATCGCCCTGAGGCCCTACGACCTGGCTGCCGGACCGCTCCATCGCTTCGCCCTGCTCCGCTTCGACGATAACGACAATGTTCTGATCTTCGGTTCGCATCACTCGGTCGACGACGGCTGGAGCCCGGCGATCGTCGATCGCGAACTCACGGAGCTATACGCCGCGGAAGTCAGCGGTCTGCCCGTCGACCTTCCCGACTTGCCGATCTCGTACGGAGACTTCGCCCGCTGGCAGCGCAACAGCGTGGTCGGCCCGCAGTATGAGGCCGGGATCGCGTTCTGGCGTGACTATCTCGCCGGTTGCCAGGCCGCGGACCTGGCTGCGGACCGGCCCCGTCCGGCCCGCCTGTCCGACCGGGGCGAACATGTGGAGCTCCGCCTGACCGCGGCTCAGGCGATGGGGCTCCGCGCCATGGCCAGGAAGCGGCGCTGCACGACCTTCGTCGTCGCCTTGGCGGTCCTGGAGGCGGCGCTGTTCCGTTATTCCAGAACTGGGGACTTCGCCGTGGGCGTGGTCGTCTCCGGGCGGGAGCGCCCGGAGACCCGGGGTCTGATCGGCTATTTCAACAACATGGTCCCGATCCGCGCGGTCGCGGAGCCGGACGCTTCCTTCCATGACCTCATCGACCGGGTCCGTGACAGCTTCCTGACCACCGTCCCGTACCACGGCGTCCCGTTCGTGAAGATCGTCGAAGCGCTCAATCCGCTCCGGGATCTGGGCAGCCACCCTCTCTTCCAGGTCGGCTTCACCTACCAGAACATCCCGCGGCTCGAGGGCCGACTCGGCGGAGTGGCCGGCCGACCAGACGTCACCAAGCCGTACCTGACGGGGCTGCCGCCTGCGCGAGCGCCGTGGGATCTGAACCTCACTCTGTGGGAAATCGAGGGCCTGGACGATTTCAAGCTGGTCTTCGAATTCGCGTCGGATCTCTTCGACCGGGCCACCGGACGGCACTTCGCGGATGAGTTCGTCGCGCTGCTGGACGAGCTGTTGAGGTGCCCTGACACGCGGATGAGCGTCTTGATGCCCGTGCCGACCGGCGGCGGCGAGGCCGCGAGCGAGGTGTCGGGCGCCTGTTTCCCCTATAAGGGCGACGACGAGGAAGGGGTGCTCGAAACCATCGCCCGGATCGCGGCGACCGATCCGGGCCGGGTGGCGGTGCTTTCCCCGGACGGAGGGCTGGACTACCGGGAATTGGTGAGCAAGGTCCGCTCCTTCCGATCCGGGCTGCGTCGATGCGGAGTGCGTGCGGGAGACACCGTCGCCCTGCTCGCGGGCCGCCGCCTGGAGACCGTGGTGGCCATGCTGGGCACGTGGGCGGCGGGCGCGGCGTTCGCGCCGATCGACCCCGCCTACCCTTCGGTCCGGATCCGGGCGATGCTCGACATCGCACAACCGGTGATCGTGGTGGCGGACGAAGGCCCGGTCCCCGAGACCGCCTCGCCGACGATGAAGATCGCCGACATCCCGGTGGCGGCCGAGGACGGCGAACCGATCTCCGACGGCGGCGACGTTGTGCCGAAGTGGCTCATCTTCACCTCGGGGTCGACGGGCAGGCCCAAGGGCGTCATGGTGGGCGGCGCGGCGATCGGACCGTTCGTCTCCGCCTGGCGCGGCCTGGCCGAGAGGGCCGGTGTTCCGCTGCGGGTCCTGTCGACCGCGAGCCCAGCCTTCGACGTCTTCACCGGCGACCTGATCCGGGCGTTCGCAACCGGCGGAGCGCTCGTCGTGGTGCCGCCGGAGCAGACGGGAACGGGTGCCGACCTGGGCAAGGCGATCCTGCAGTACGAAGTGAACACCGCCGAACTGATCCCGGCGCAGCTCTGTTCCGAGCTCGTCGGCTGGCTGACAGACCACGACGCGGCGGCCGGGTCCCTGCGGCTCGTCATCAATGGTTTGTCGTCGTGGACGGGACGGGACAAGGCCCGGCTACTCGAACGCTGCGGGGCCGGCGCGTCCGCCGTGACGATCTTCGGGATCACGGAGGCGGTCATCGACGACGTCGCCGACCTCACCCCGTTCTCGCCAGCCCTCGAAGACGACGCGGCACCCGGTCCGGTCGGCCTGCCGTTCGCCGGGAACGCCGCGTATGTGCTCGACCCGACCATGCGGCCCGTCCCGAGGGGTGCCGTCGGCGAGCTCTACCTCGGTGGGCGGGGTCTCGCGTTCGGCTACCTGGGCGATGGTTCCGGGACCGCGGCGCGGTTCGTGCCGGATCCCTTCTCTGGCGAACCGGGCGCGCGGATGTACGCGACAGGCGACCGGATGCGACGGCGTTCGGACAACCGCTTGGACTTCCTCGGTCGCATGGACCGTCAGCTCAAGGTGAACGGTGCCCGAGTCGAACCCGGTGATGTCGAGGCGGCGCTGCGGACCCACCCGGCGGTAAAGGCCGCCCACGTCGGACTCTCCGGCGACAGCGGATCATCCCAGCTGACCGCTTGGGCGGCGACCGGCGAGTCGATCGCGCCCACACCGCTGGATCTGCGCAAATTCCTCCTGGGCCTCCTTCCCCGCTATGCGATTCCCAGCCGTTACGTCCTGCTGCCGGAGCTTCCGCTGACCGGGAACGGCAAGATCGACGTGGCTGCGCTGCCCGCCGTGACGGAGGACGGAGAGAAGGGACTGCGCTCCGGGCCGCGCACCGACACCGAGTTCGAACTCGCCGTCCTGTTCGGCGAAACCTTGCAGAGCGGTCCGCTCGGCATCCACGACGACTTCTTCCAGGTCGGAGGAAGTTCGCTGGACGCGGTCCGGGTCGTGGCAGCCATCAAGAACCAGTGGGGGGTGCGCGTGCCGCTCAGCAAGCTGTTCCAGACGCCGACCGTCGCGGAGATCGCCGCACTCGTCGACCGCGGCCAGACGATTCGGCCGACGGCGCTGCTGAAGCTTGCGTCCGGTTCCGGTACGCCGCTGGTGCTGTGCGAACCGTCCGGCGGGACCTCGTTCTGCTACGCGCCGCTGGCTCGGTCCCTGAGCCCGGCCCGACCGGTCGTCGGGCTCCAGTCGGCCGGGATCGGCGGCGACCAGCCACCCCAGGCGACGATGGACGAGATCGTGGACCACCACCTGGCCGCGCTGGCGGCGGCGGGCGTCGACGGGCCGCTGGTCGTCTCCGGCTGGTCCCACGGCGGCGTCGTGGCCCACGCCCTGGCCGCCCGGCTGATCAGCGTCGGCGTGCCGGTGGCGCTCACGGTCCTGCTCGACGCGGCCCCGCGGGTCATCGTCCCCCGGCGGCTGCCGCGGGACGACTTCGGGTTCCTGTCCCACCTACTCAGGACGAACTTCGGGTTCAGCGCACCGGCCGGCGTCGCCGAGTCCGGCGATCCGTTCGCCGCCTTGTTGGCCGCGGCGCAGGCCGCCGGACTCTATCCGGCGGAGTTCAGGAGCGACGACGTCTCCGTCATGCTGGCGGTCCATCACGCGAACGAGGACGCGGCAGACGCCTACCGCCCCGGCCCGCTGCCGGGCGAACTCCTGCTGCTGCGCACCGCCGAAGGTCCGGAACCGGAGCACAACCGTCGTGAGGACCTGGGCTGGTCCGAGTTCACATCGGACCTGTCCGTGCGCATGGTGCCCGGCGACCACGCCACTGTCGTGCCCGTCGAATACGCAGAGCTGGGCCGTCAACTCAGCGCCGAACTCCTGGCCCGAGGCCTGTGACCCGACAACGAAGGGATCGGAAGATGTCACCCATGTCCGACACGCCGTTCCTGGTCGTGATCAACGACGAGGAGCAGTACTCGATCTGGCCGGACGATGGCCGCGCTGTGCCGGCCGGCTGGCAACCCACCGGCTACTCGGGCGCCAGGCAGCAGTGCCTGGACCACATCGACGACGTCTGGACCGACATCCGGCCGCTGAGCGTCCGGCGGCGGATCGACCAGGCGCGGGCCGGCCGAGACGCCGCGCATGCCGGCGACTGACGCGGACGTCGTCGGCGTGGTCGGGGCCGGCCAGATCGGGCGCAGCGTCGCCCACGCGTTCGCCGAGCGTTCGCCGGTCGTGCTCGTCGACCGGGATCCGGCCGCGGTCGACGACGCGATCGCCGCGATCCGCCGGGCACACATGGGCCGAGTGCTGCGAGGGGCCACGACGGTGAGTCTGGACACGGTCATGGGAAACCTCCGGTGCGCGACCGGGATCAGGGAGCTGGGCAAGGCGACCCTGATGATCGAGAACATCACCGAGTCGCCCGACGACAAACTCGAACTGCACCGCGAGCTGCATCGCGTCGCGGCCGCGGAGGCAGTGATCGCGGCCAATACCTCGGCGGTGCCTCTCGCCTTCCTCGCCGGGGCCCACGGGGATCGGACCGACCGGCTGCTGGGGCTGCACTTCATGATGCCGGTAGTCGAGATCCGCTGTCTGGAGCTGATCCGGCATCCCGCCACGAGCCCGGCCGCGCTGACGGCGACCAGGGATGTGCTCGAACGGCACGGGCTGAGCGCGGTCGAGGTCGGCGACGCTCCGGGTTTCGTCTCCAATCGCCTCCTGATGCTGCTGGTGAATGAGGCCGCGGCGGTGGTCCGGGAAGGCGTGGCCGGTGCGCGGGAGGTCGACGCCGTGCTGCAGGGCTGCTTCGGCCACCGTCTCGGGCCGCTGGCCACGGCGGATCTGATCGGGCTGGACACCGTCGTCCGCTCGCTCCAGGTGCTCCAACGGTTCGGCGACCCCGTGAAATACGCCCCCGACGCGGCGCTGCTCGACCTCGTGGCAGCCGGCCGTCTCGGTCGCAAGTCCGGCATCGGCTTCTTCGCCTACGGTGCCGGAGCGTCGCCCCCGACCACACACCGATCCGAGTCGGACCAGGGAGCACACAGCAGATGACTGATACAGCCGAGACATCGACGGCTGCGGGACGCGAGACAGCGCTCGTCCGGTCGTTCGTCCACGCGCGCACGGGCGAGGAGTGCCTGGACGACGACGACGACTTCTTCGAGCTCGGCGCCGTCAGCTCGCTGTTCGCGATGGAGCTCATCACGTTCCTGGAACGTGAGTTTTCCCTCACGATCGACGTCGACGACCTGGTCGCGGACAACTTCCGGTCGATCAGCGCCTGCGCGGCGTTCGTGGGGCGGAGACGCCGGCCGTGAGGCGGGAACCGCCGGAGGTCGCCGAACTCGGCGGCAAGCGGCTGCTGGCCCCGATGATCCCACCCCGCTACGGCGGCCTGGGCTGGACCCACGCGCAATTGGGCGACCTGTGCTGCGACCTCGGCTCGGTCGACAGCGCGCTGCGGGCCGCGGTGACGGTGCAGAGCATGACCGCCGCAGCCGTCGTCCGTTGGGGTTCGGCCGGGCTCCGGGACCGGGTGCTGCCGGGGTTGTCTGACGGGTCGCTGCTGGCCGGCTTCTGTCTGACCGAACCGGAGGCCGGCAGTGACGCCGCTTCCGTCCGCTCACAGGCCACCGCGCGGACCGGATCGTGGCTGCTCGACGGAGCCAAGGTGTGGGTGACCGGCGGGCGATGGGCCGACGTGCTGCTCGTGATCGCCGCTACGGCCGAAGGCCCGTTGGCCCTTCTGGTCGAGGCGGGCGGCGACGGCGTCCGGCGCGAACCGGTCGAAGACTCCCTGGCCATGCCCGGCGCCGGACTGGCCGACATCGCCTTCGACCGGGTAGAGGTGCCCGCCGACGCGGTCGTCGGACGACCGGGGATGGGCTTGAGCCACGTCGCCGGGGTCGCCCTGGCCAACGGCCGGCTCACCGTGGCCGCCGGGTGCGCGGGGCTGGCCCGGACGTGCCGGGATCACGCGGTGGCCCACGCCCGGTCGCGACGCCAGGACAGCCGGCCCATCGGCGACCACCAGCTCGTCCGCCGACTGCTCGCCCGGGCCGGCGTCGCCTCGAATTCGGCCGACCTGGTGTACCGGTGGGCCGCAGCCGGGCTCGACGAGCGCGCCGACGACGCCGGTCACCGGGCAATCCTGGCCAAGTACACAGCCGCGCGGGCCGCCGACGAGGCCGCCGACTGCGCCACCCAGGTGTTGGGGTCGGCCGCGTTCCGAGCCGGCCATCCCGTCACGGCCCTCGTGGCGGACGCACGGGTCATGCGGATCATCGAGGGAACCGATGAGATCTGCGAGTCGGTGATCGGCGAGACGCTGCTCAGAAGCAGAGGAGACAGTGGCCGATGACCTCCATCGCGGGCATCGAGTTCGTGGCGCCGCCCCGGCGGCTGAGCCTGGCCGACGTGCTGGCCGTGCTGGATCCGGCCGACGCCGCCCAGGCGTCCCGGCTCGGCGTGGCCGAACTCCACGTCGCCGACGGTCTGGCCGGCCACGTCCTGGCCGCGCGTGCGGCACGGGCCGCCCTCGCCCGGGGCGGTGTGCCGCCGGAGGACGTGGACGTCCTGGTAACGGTTCCGGACCGGGTGCCGACGGCGTTCATGCAGTCCGAGACGACCAGGTTGCAGGCCGCCATCGGTGCCGGGAACGCGCTGGCCGTGTCCGTGGGCGATCTCGGCTGCGCGTCCGGCACCTCGGCGCTGCTGGTGCTCGACGCGCTGCTCGCGCGCGAACCGAGCCGTGGCGTCGGCCTGATCGCGTTCGCGGCGACCGCGCCGACGCCCTATCGCTACCGCAGGCCCGTCGCCCTCAACGGAGACGGGGCGACGGCGGTTCTGGTGAAGCCGGGTGGTCCAGGGCTGATGCTGTTGGACGTCGTACAGGCCACCGACGGGGACTACTGGGACCTCTTCTCGGTCGAGTATCGGAAATCCCCTCCCGAGCTGTGGCGTGAAGTCTGCCGTGACGAGAAGCAGTACTCCCACACCCTCGGCATGAAGAGCATCGGCATGGTCCGGAAGCTCGCCGCCGATCTCCTCGACCGCAACGGAGTGACCATGCGGCAAGTCACCCATGTGGTCATGCAGAACCTGTCGACGTCCTCGATCGAGTTCTACGGCCAGGCCCTGGACCATCCGGTCAGCCCGGTCTGCGCGGCGAACCTGTCTGCCTACGGCCACCTGGGCCCGCTGGACGTGTTCGTGAACCTGCGATCGCTGGACGGGCTCTGCGAGGTCGGCGACCTGGTGCTCGCCCTCAACAACAGCCCGGTCGCGGCGTGGAGCGTCGCATTGTTCAAGAAGGTGTGATTGTCGGTGCGCATCATCAAATGCGTGGTCTGGGATCTGGACCGGACCCTGTGGCACGGCGTCGCGGCCGAGTCGGACGACGTCGGCCTCAACCCCGGCGTCCGTGCGGCTGTGACCGCCCTCGACGCGGCGGGGGTGCTGCAATCGGTGGCGAGCCGCGGCGACGAGGAGCTCGCGCTGGCGGCGCTGGGCAGGCTCGGCATGGCCGACTACCTGCTGTTCCCTCAGATCAACTGGGGTGACAAGGACAAGAGCCTGATTCGCATCGCCGAGAAGCTGAACCTCGGCCTGGACTCCCTGGTCCTGGTGGACGACGACCCCTACGAGCGGGGCCAGGTCGCCGCCGCGTTGCCGCAGGTCGAGACCATCGCACCGGACGAGCTGGGGGCGTTGGTGGCAAAGGTGGGCCGTCAGCCGACGACGCCGGAAGCCGGGAATCGGCGCGCGCTGTATCAGGTCGAGCACTCGCGTTCGGAGGCCGAGCGGCGGTCCGGGCTCTCGCCCCAGGCGTGGGCCGATCAGCTCGGGTTGGAATTCACGGTGCGACAGCTGCGGTCCGAGGACCTGGAGCGGGCCCGCGAGCTGACTGTGCGAACACATCAACTCAACACCACCGGCATCACCTACAGTGCCGGCGAGCTGCGCCGACTTCGCGGCGATCCGGACCACCTGGTGCTGGCGGCGTCCCTTCGAGACCGGTTCGGCGACTACGGCACCATCGGGCTCGCCGTAGTGCAGACAACCTCGGACGTCTGGATCCTGACCTTGCTGTTGACGTCCTGCAGGGTGGTGTCACGGGGTGCGGGATCCCTGCTGCTCGGCGACGTCCAGCGCCGGGCTGCCGCCGCCGGTGCGAGGTTGGAGGCCGAGATGGTTCCCACCGAGCGCAACCGCATGATGACCGTGGCTTTGCGGCTGGCGGGATTCCAGACGTCGACCGACCGGCGCCACGGGCACCTCGTCCTGCTGGCACCCGCGACGCCGCCACAGCCGCCCCGTCACGTCACGGTGCGGAGCGAGCCATGAGTCCGCTCATTCAGAGCCGTGCGAGCAGAACGGCGTACTCAGCGGCGCTCGGCGCGTTGAAGACGGTCCGCACCGACAGCGTGGGGCGGCCCAGTTCCATCCGCAGAATGGCCACCAGCTGGGTGGCCAGCAGCGAATCGCCGCCGTTCTCGAAGAAGTCGGCATCCCCGGTCAGATCAGGGCGATTGAGAACGCTGCGCCACAGCGGCAGCAGGCGGCCTTCGAGACCGTCATCCACCATGAGTCCCTCCCTCAGTCAGAGCAATGATTGTCGCATATTCAGTCCTCATTGGGTAGGGTTTATCATGATAGATCCTTTTTTGGCGACCCTCGCTCAGGCCGCCCTCTGGATCGGGGAGCAGAAGCCGCGAACGAGTGCGGGGCGCAACATCTGTACCGTCCTCGACGTCGACGGTGCCGTCGGCGCCGGGCGGGTGATCAAGGCATGTGCGCACTTCACCGCTTCGACACCTGCCTCGAGGCTGCGGTTCGGCATCGACCGGACGGGACGTGTGGTGCAGTGGCTCGACGAAACCCCTCCTGAAGTGACCGTGCTGGCTCCGTGCGCGGATCCGGCGTCGGATCCTCAGGTGACCGCTGCCGTGCATGCGGCCGCCGCCAGGGATTTCGAACTGGACGGCGGGCCGTTGGCGCGCTTCGTCGTCGCGCCGGGGCAGGCGCGCCATCGCGTGGCGCTCGTCGTGCACCACCTCACCGGGGACGGGGCGTGCCAGCCGTCCGTCGTTCGCAGGCTGGCCGCCGCGATCATGGGCGACTGTCCCGAGGAGCCCGAAGCGGCGTACCGGGCCCTGGTCGAGACAGTTCGCGCCGTGGAGTCGCACGGCATGGCCGAACACAGCCGGTTCTGGGACCTGTGGCTCGAGAACTGCCACAGTCGTGGGCTGTTCGACCGGGCAGCCGACCCCGGGCCGCGCCGGCCGGCCGAGGCCGCCGGCGGCGTGCGCTTCCAGGTGAGAGTGCCGACCCGCGGCCGAGCAGCTTCGAGTGGCAGCCTGTTCTCGGCCGCCGTGCGGCATAGCGCGCGAACGCTGCGGGAGGCCGGCTGGGACGATCCGTTCCTCGCTGTCGCGACGTCGACCCGGCCGCCGGAAGGCGGACCGGACGAGCCCGTCATGGGCTGTTTCGTGAACCAGGTCCCGCTAGCGGTCACCCCTGACGCCGACGAGGAGGTCTGGCGCGAAGGCCTCCGGCATCGGGCGTTCCCCTATGCCCGCCTGGTATCGCTCGCCAGGGCTCGGGCGGATCGGCCGGAGCTGCAACTCGACCGGGTGCTGCTGACCTATCGGCGGGTTCATCCCCGGATGTGCTGGGCCGCGGAGGACGGCACCGGCTTCCAGGGTCACCTGGGCTGGCCCTATCCGGGCAGTCCCAGCGATTTCACCGTCCGGGTCTTCGATTTCGGAACCGGCCTCGACGTGCAGGTGGTTCTCGGCGAACGTGCCGTCGGGCGCTATGAGGGCTCGGCCATCGTCGCCGGGCTGGCCGAAGGGCTGCGCACCTCGGCCGCCGAGTCGGGAAGGAGGGCGGCCGTATGAGGATCCAGCCGGTCACCCGCGCCCAGGCCCGCTTGCTTCTCCGACACGCGGTGGACCCCGCGCACACCGCCCGGATGACGATAGCCTGCGGCTGGGAGTTCCGCCGTACGGCTTTCGACGTGAGCGTGCTCGCCGCGGCGTTGCGCCAGACGGTCGGCCGTCACGACGTGTTGCGTGCGACGTTCGCTGTCGAGCCCGAGCCGCACGCCATCGTCCATGACGAACTGGACGTGACACCGGAGGTGCGCGCGTTCGGCACACGAGACGAGGCGTCGGCGTGGATCGCCGACTGTGCCGATCAATCCTTCGACATCGCCACGGCCCCATTGATGCGTTGTCACGTCGCAGTCGCGGGCGATACCGTGATGCTCGCTGTCGTCACGCACCACCTGCTCTGCGACGGGCGGGCGTTCGAGATCCTCATCGACGAACTCGGCACGGTCGACACCGATCAGGATCACCCGGCGTCACAGTTCTACGACATCGCCCGAGCCGAGGCGTCCGCGCTGGCGGATCCCGTCGCGGCCGCGTACGTCCGGCGCAGGCAGGCCGAATTGGCTGGGCTGGAACCGCTCGACCTCCCGATCGACTTCCCCCGGCCGATGCAGCCCAGCGGCTACGGCGCGGTGGGCCGGACCCGCTTGCCCGACGTGGTCGGCGACCGGCTCGGCGAACTGGCCCGCACCGGTTTGACGCCGGTCGTGGTCGGCCTCGCCGTGTTCGGCGTTCTCCTTGCCCGCTACACCGGGAGCACGGACATCGCCGTCGGCGTTCCGGTTGCGAACCGGTCGTGGCCTGGCAGCTGGGATGCCGTCGGATACCTGGCCAACACGGCGGTGGTGCGGCTGCACATCGATGAGGCGAAGAGCTTCGAGACGCTGGTCCGGCGGTGTCGTTCCCAGGTCCTGGACACGATCGACTACAGCCATGTCCCTCTCGACGAGGTGGTCGCCGCAGTGCGTCCGGACCGGTCCGGAGGCATCAATCCGCTGTACCAGGTGACCTTCGCTGGTAACACGCTGAAGCCTGCGCTCATTGCCGGAGCGCTCGGCACGCCGCTCCGCCTCGATCGCGACATCCAGGTCCTCGACATCTCAGTGACTCTGGTGAGGGCCGAGTCTGGTTACGAAGTGGTGTGGAACTACGACACCGACCTCTTCGAGGCGGGCACCGCCGACGCCATGGTACGGACCTACAGCACGCTGTTGGAGCAGCTCACCGCAGCACCGTACGCTGCTGTGCGGTCTGCGTCCGGTGTGCATCCCCACGACGCGGCCATGCTCGCGACATGGAGCGGTTTCGACCGTTTGGCGGCACCGACGACCACGACAGTCGTGCAGGACTTCCGCCGAGCCGCGTCCGAACGCCCGAACGCCACGGCGATCGTCGAGGGTGAACTGCGGCTGACCTATGCCGAGCTGGACCGGTGGTCCGACGCGGTGGCGTCGACTCTGGCCGAGCGCGGGGTGGGGCCGGGGGACATCGTCGGTGTCGGCGAGTCGCGCTCACACCGGTTTCCCGTCGCAGCGCTGGGCGTCATGAAGTCCGGTGCGGCGTATCTTCCCTTGGACCCGGCATATCCCGCAGCCCTTCTCCACCTGATGGTGCGTGATGCCGGGGCGCGATGCGGGCAGCACGGGGACCCCCAAAGGCGTCATGATCTCGCATGACGCACTCGCCTCCGCACTCGCCATGTGGCGGGACCATTACAGCCTGCCGGGTGGCGGCGGCCGCTATCCCATGGTGTCGAGCAGTTCCTTCGACCAGTCCGTCGGCGAGTTGACGCGGGCTCTGACCCATGGCGGTGAGCTTCACATCTGCTCGCGGGAAGTGCTCAGAGATCCGGATTCGCTGGTGGAGTTCCTACGTCATGCGAATCCCGTCATGCTTGACTGCGTACCCGCAGTCCTCCGGATGGCGGCCGACTCGGAGCGCTTCGACGACGGCCGGAGCGCTATGTCCGCCAGGGTCATGAGCGCGATGTCCACCAGGGTCCTGACTCTGGGCGGAGAACGCTGGTCGCGGACGGAGGCGCGGCGTTTCCTGCGCGGCCTCAGGGGCTCGATGCTCTCCAATGTCTACGGCCTGACCGAATGCACCGTCGACAGTGTCGGCTGGCGCGTCGATCCGGACCATGCCGGGCTCGGCATGCCGATCGGAACACCGCTGTCGAACTCCACGGTCTACGTGCTCGGAGAGGACGGTCGCCCGCTGCCGCCCGGGGCGGTCGGCGAGCTCTTCCTCGGGGGGCGGTCGTTGGCTTGGGGCTACCTGAACCGCCCGGCTCTCACCGCCGAGCGTTTCGTCCCCGATCCCCACGGAGCTCCTGGCGGGCGTCTCTACCGGACCGGTGATCGGGCGCGATTCCGGGCGGACGGGAACCTGGAATTCCTCGGCCGAGCCGACCGGCAGGTCAAGATCCGCGGCTTCCGGGTGGAGATCGCCGAGGTCCAGGCAGCGGTCGGCGAGTGCGGGGGCGTCGAGGCCGTGCACGTCGTCGTCGCCGCCGGACCGCATGGCAGCTCCGTGCTCGTCGCGTACGTCGTCGCCGAGGGCGACGTCGACATGTCTCCCGCGAGGAACCGGCTGCCCGCGCACATGGTGCCGACCCGCGTGGTGCGGGTCGACCGGCTTCCTCGGCTGGCCAACGGGAAAATAGACGAGACGGCGTTGCCGCCGTACGGGAAGGATGGGGCCGCGGCCGACTCCGCGGCGGCGAGTATCGCCGATTCCCTGGAGCTCCAGATCGCGCAGGCGTGGTCGGCGGTCCTGGGGCTGCCGGTCGACGAGCACGGTGCCGATTTCTTCCACGACCTGGGCGGCACCTCGCTGCTCGCGGTCCAGGCGGTCACCGAGGTGCGTCGGGTGACCGGCCGTCATGTGCCGTTTGCGGCGTTGTTCGACCACCCCTGCCTCGACGTGTTCACAGCAGCCTGCCGGACAGCCCCGGCCATGGCCTCATCGGCTCCCCGTCAGCCTGACCAAGGAGGACCGCGATGACCAGCGCGATGATCGAGGCTCTGATCGACGGCGCGAGCCCGGAGCAGCTTCGAGGGCTTCGGCAGCCGACCGAGTACACGGCGGCGTACCTTCGGGTCCAGGACGCGTCGATGTCCACCGGTGTCGTCGACGAAGACGTGCGCAAGTCTCTGCGCTTCGGAACCGTGCCCATGCTGGAACCGTTGCCGGACGAGGTCGTCGTGGCCGTGACGGCCGGCTCCCGTTTCGGCCGCCAGGGCGGGTGGGCCGCGCGCCACGATCTGCCATACCACATCGTCGGCTCGGACGCGGCGGAGGTCGCCGTCGAGATCGGCAAGCAGCTCGGGGCGATCGTGCGCCGCCGGGCCGGGCGCGATCCCGACGTCGTCTTCGAGTACACGGGCCGGGCGACGTTCAGAGTCTCCGTCGTGGATACCCGGGGCGGCGTCGTCGTCAACTGCGGGTCCAGCACCGGCTATCGGCACGAGTCCGACACGTGGTCGTTCAAGGCCGGGCGGGTGGCGCCGACGATCTGCGAGGTCTTCCGGCTGACGGAGACGCCGGGAACGGACAAGCGATGACGGCCTTCACGGACAGCGACTACTTTCGGATCGAGCCCTGCGGACCGGTCATCGGCGCGGAGATATCCGGGATCGATCTGCGCAACCTGCCGACCGGGCCGGTGTTGGGCGACCTGAAGCGGGCGTTCCTCGACTGGAAGGTGCTCTTTTTCCGCGGACTCGATCCGACGTCGAAGGAACACCTCGACTTCGCACGGCTGTGGGGGGAGCCGATCGACTTCCCGACAGCTGAGAAGGCCGACCTTCCCGAGGTGATCGTGATCGCCCACGGTCCCGACTCGCCGGCCTCGGAGAACGTATGGCACAGCGATGTCACGTACCTGCAGACGCCCTCCACCGCCTCAATCCTTCGAGCCGTCGACCTGCCGCCGCTGGGCGGAGACACATTGTGGTCCGACATGGCGGCGGCCTACGACGGGCTGCCGGACGACGTCAAGGAACGCGTCGAGAACCTCACCGCGGTTCACGACTTCCTGACTCGCCATGCCGGGCGTGACTCGGTCAGACGGTCGGAACTGAGCCGCGATCTGTTTCCGCAGTCTGACCATCCGGTTGTCCTCGTCCACCCGGAGACGGGCCGCCGCATCATCTACGTGAACCGGGTGTACACCCGCGAGATCCTCGGCCTTACCGCCTCTGAGAATGAAGAGTTGCTGGAGTTGCTGTGCTCACAGGCGAGCCGGCCGGAGTATCAGTGCCGGTTCCGTTGGACGCCTGGCGCGATCGCCGTCTGGGACAACAGGTCGACACAGCACTATGCAGTCGCAGACTATTCGCCGCATCGCCGGGTCATGGAACGGGTGACGATCGCAGGGGTGCCGAAGCGATGACTGCGGAGTCGTACCACCGGCGGCCGGGCGGGTCGCGGCCGTGCACCGTCTGTTCGTCGGAGGCGGACTCGTCGCGTTGCCGACGGCGATCTCCCTGGCGGTACCCACGATTCGGCACAGCCGGGTATCACAACTCCCCGGACAAGGTCCCCGCCGGCCCGGCTCCGACCGACTACTTTCCCCGCCTGCTCGTGGTGGTGCCCGTCATCCTGCCAGCGTGCCATGCCGCCGGGGCTGCCCTGCGGCGCCTCGGCCAGCCGAACGTCATCTCTGGCATCCTGCTCGGACCGACCCTCTTCGGCTGCTGTGGCCGTCCGCGTTCCGCCGGCTGTCGCCGCATACGACGGCCTCGACCAGGAGAGGAGGCACCGCATCGAGAACCTCACCGCGATCCACGACGCCCTCGCGCGCCATGCCGGACGTCGGACGCTCCAGTCCGACGCCGTCAACCTGCTGGAGCGCTTGCGCGACCGGGCCGGGCAATACCTGCTGTTCACCGAAGACCTGCACGTGGCCCCGACGAACAACGTGGCCGAACGCGACCAGCGGCCGGTGAAGACCTGGATCAGAATCTCCGGCAGCCACGCCTGGCGAAGCCGGCGCCGCGAACTGGCTGACCGTGCGCTCCTCCGTGTCCAGCGCGGTCAAGCAGGGCATGGGGGCCTTCGAGGCGATCTACCGCGCCATGACCGGCAACCTGTGGATGCCACCGATCGCCCTCGAAGGCTGACACCGCCGCCACCGCAGAGATGAATGCTTACCCTGAGCCGGAGGACGATCCGACTCTTTCCTCTCGAAGAGATTGGAACATGGAGATGATCGAGCGAGTTCCTTACGAGTGCCGGCAGGGTGACATAGCGATCGCCATCGACCCCGACCCCGGCTACGGCGAACGCCCGGACCTGTGGCCCTCGGTAGGCGAGTACCCCGTGTACGACCCCTTCCTTTATGCCTCGATGAGCACGGATGCAGTGCGAAACAACGCCTTCCGGCAGGCTCTGCGCACCATGGTCGAGGGCCGCCGAGTGGTCGACATCGGCACCGGTCAAAACCTCCAGTGGGCCGTGGAGGCCGCCGCGCTCGGCGCGAAGCGAGTGGTCGCCATTGAAGCGATCCGGCGCAGCCACGACGCAGCCGCGGCACGACTGTCCGGCCGGCCGGAGAAGGCCGTCATCGACCTCCGCTTCGGCTCGTCATATGACATCGACCTCGATGCACCGGCAGAGGTGTGCGTCGCCGAGCTCATCGGTTCAATAGCCAGCGCGGAGGGGATGCTGGCGGCGATGGCCGACGCGCGTGCCCGGCTGCTCACACCGGACGCGCTGGTCGTACCGGCATCGTGCGAAACCCTTGTCGGCGCGGTGTCACTCCGATCGATGTTCCCGGAAGGCCTGGCATTCAGCGCCGAGTCGCTGCCCTACCTCACGGACATCTTCACTTTGAACGGCGGACCCTTCGACATCCGCCTGGCTGTCGCCAACCCAGATCCCGCTTCGGTGTCCTCGACCTCAGGCGTCGTGGAGAGGCTCCGTTTCGACGGCTGCGAGGCCCTCGAAGCCACGGCCCGCGTCGAACTCGACATCCATCGCGAAGGACCAGTGGACGGACTCCTGTGCTGGATAAGACTCGACGCGGGCGCCGGCGCGCCAGTCGTCGACTCACTGCTGGAACACACAAGCTGGATCCCGGGATACCTCCCCGTCTTCGACACTCCAGCAGCAGCCCGCGTCGGCGACGTGCTCACGGTCGAATTCGAACGCCGGACCGGCGCGGACGGGATCCATCCCGACTACACCGTGCGGGCCGCATTGCGAACCGCGAACGGATCGATTGCCGGTACCTCCTTCTCCCCCTACGGCGGGCAATATTTGGGACTGTCGGCTGTCCACCGTGAGTTGTTCGCACCGGAGTGACCTGATCTCCGATACCGAAGGTCCCTGGCGGCGCACCCGTAGCAGCATCCTGGCAACACAGCTACCTGGGATGTTGTGTTCCCGAGGTGCGCTGGGCGACCCGGGATCGGTTCCGCAGAACCCTCAAGACGCCCGCGCCAGATCCGTCCGATGCGTCTCCGCGCTCTGCGACCGAGTCAGGGCCGTGCATACGTGGCCTGAATGTAGTCGGCGTAGGGCCCATCTCTCCAAGTATAGCCAGCGACGTCGCCAACAGGACCTGGATCATGGGCTGCGGAGACTGGGCAACCCACGCGCCACAACCACAGCTGAGATCACGATCGGCTGAACTGAGATTCGTCCGATTTCCAGCGGATCCCTGGTCCGCTGGAAAATGGCCCCGGCCGCAGTCCGGATCGGCATGATCCGAGCCAGTCTGCTCTTGATCCGCGGGTTCGGGGTTCACGTCGAATGGCTCTTCCTTTGAGTCTGCTGGCTGGTGGGCGTGTCGCGGTGGTCTGGCACCCATCGATATGATCTTGGCGTCTGTTCCGCTTTTGTGACGCTTGAGCACATCAAGAAGAATGCGGGCGCGACCCCGTGCCAGCAGAGCCGGAGGCCGGACTGTGACGATAGCATTCATACCCCCTGCGGAAGCGGGCGACGAACCTTCCTTCGAGATCAGAATCCTCGGACCTCTGGTCGTCACCGCCCGAAACAGCAAGGCGAGCCTCCGCAGCCCCAGGGCGTGCCGGCTCCTGGCGCTGCTCGCCATCAACGCCAACGCAGTGGTGGCCGAGGTGGCCTACGACGCCGACCAGGCCGGAGCGCATCAGCTGCCCGGGCTCAGCGTCGCGTCCACCCAGGTCGTCGAGGTGAGCGACGATGATTGGGCGAAGGCCCTGGACGAGGACGGCGGCGGCCTCGACCACCGACCGGTTGGCCCCGACGAACCGGCCTATCTCATGTTCACGTCGGGCTCCACGGGGACGCCCAAAGGTGTGCTCATCAGTCACGCGAACGTCCTGTCGTTCCTGGACTGTCAAATAGCGGCCTACGGGACGGGTCCCGGCTGCCGACTGTCGCAGACCTTCGAGCTGACTTTCGACCCGTCGGTGTTCGATCTGTTCGTCGCGTGGAGGTCGGGGGCCGCCTTGGTGGTTCCCACCAAGCGGGAGCTCATGACGCCCGGCCGCTTCGTCGCGGAGCGGGGGCCGACGGCCGCGATCAGTGCGCGGCACTGGTACCGCACCGGCGACCGCGTCCGGCTCGAAGACGGTCAGCTCGTCCACCTGGGCCGCTGGGACGACCAGATCAAGGTTCTGGGACACCGGGGTCGAGCCGGGCGACGTGGAGTCGGCCCTGCGCTCGATGGCGGAGATCACCGACGCCTGCGTCACCGTCCGGACCTCGGCGGACGGCGAGCACGAGCTGATCGCGCTGTACACAGGGGAAACCCGGACCGACGACTGGTTCATGACGGCGGTGCGCTGCCTCCTCCCCCTTATAGGGTCCCCATGCACTATCACCGCGTGAAACGGCTGCCACTGAACCAGAACGGCAAGATCGATCGGGTGCAGGCGCTCGGCCTGGCCCAGGAGGTGTCGTCATGGTGAGCGGCGACCGGGGCCTGATCCGGCTGGGAGCCTCCCGATGGTGGATGCATCCCGAGTTCGTCCTGCGCAGCGCGGGCTTTCCGGTGGCGGATGTGCGCGTACTGTGCGACGAGGAGGCCGCCTCCGCGGCGGACTCGGAGCTGAGCGACGCGCAGTTCGCCCCGATCTACAAGCAAGCCGAACAGCGCACGGCCGAGGCGATAAGGCACCTCGCCGGGGACAATACCTATCGCGAAGCCATCGCCTGGCAGAACCCCGGGTTCATCGAGATGGTCGACAAACTGGCGGATGACGCACAGATGTCGCAGAAGCGCAGACGGCAGCGCACGTCCACGTTCGTCAACTACGTCCAGCGTTATTGCACGAAGAACGACACCATCGGGTTCTTCGGCCCGATCGCCTGGTCGTGGATCACACCCGGTTCGAAGGACCTGAGCGTCCGGCCCGGACCCGGTCTCGTGCGCACCAGAGCGGTCTTCTTCGAGTGGTGGGCCATCGACATGCTGGCCCGCATCTGGTCCGACGATCCCGAGGTTGTTCCGTGGCTGCGCCCCGTGGTCGCGGAGCACCTGTATCTGCACGACGGCACACTGCACGGGCCCCGGGGAAGAACACGCGCTTTCGAGCCCGGGGAACGCAGTCTGATCGAGCAGTGCGACGGCACCCACACCCTCGCGGAACTGTCGGCCGCCAGACCCGAGGCTGATGTGCCCGGCCTAGTGCGGACCTGGGCGGAGCAGGGATTCCTGACCATGGACCTCTCCGGGCCGTTCGAGCCGTTCCCGGAGCGCACCCTGCGCGGCAAACTGGCCCGGATCGGTGACGAGCCGACCCGCGACCGGCTGATCGCGGCTCTCGACGAGTTGGCCGCGGCCCGTGACCAGGTCGCCGCCAGTGCGGGCCGGTCCGGTGCGGTGCAGGCCGCTCTCCGGTCCCTCAACGAGACCTTCGAGCGGATCAGTGACACCAGCTCCTCGCGCCGACGCGGTGAGGCATATGCCGGCCGGGCTGTCGTCTACGAGGACACGAGCCGCGACATCGACATCGAACTGGGCTCTCTCGTGCTCGACGCGATCGCGGATCCGCTCAGCCTGGTGCTGGACAGCGCCGCGTGGATCGTCGAGCAGGCCGCCGCAGGCTATGAGGAGCGGTTCCGGCTGCTGTTCGCCAAGTACGCCGCGCGGACCGGCCTGGACACCGCCCCTTTGGACGCCCTGGTCGGGTCTGCGACCCGCGAACTGGACTTCGCGCGCGAATCGCTGTCCCCGCTCGTCGCCGAGCTGTCCGAGCGGCTGGCCCGGAAGTGGCAGGAGATCCTGGCGGTACCCACTGGCGTCTCCCGTTTCTCCATACGCTCGAGCGACATCGCAGAACGGGCGCGCGCAGCGTTCCGGTCGGGTGCGCTGCCGTGGTCGGCCGCCCGGCATCACTGCCCGGACTTCATGATTGTCGCGCCGGACGCCGCGGCGGTCGCCCGCGGCGAGTTCCAAGTCGTCCTCGGCGAGATCCACCTCGCGCTGAACACCCTGGACGGCCGGGCCGTCACCAGCACACACCCGGATCCCGACCGGCTGCGCGGCTACAGCCGGGCCGATCATGGGACCCGGCGTGTGGTGCCCGTCCCGTCGCGTTTCTCCCTCCAGGTCAACTCCCGCACTTACCCGCCGGTCCTGCTGTCGGAGGACTTCACGTACTGGACCATGCACCCGCACTCGACAGGTGCGCCCGGCGACGTGACGCCCGCTGCGGCACTGGAGGTCACGGCGCGGGGCGACCGGATGGTCGTCGTGGACGTGCGGACCGGACGCTGGTGGAACCTGACCGAGGTCGTCGGCGACCTGTTGTCGGCGACCCTGCTCAACGCGTTCGCAATCACCCCTCCCGCACGGCACCGGTCCCGGGTGACCATCGACAACCTCGTCGTCGCCCGGGAGCTGTGGACCTTCGAGACGACGGAGCTGACCTGGTCGGACGTCGGCGCTGAGGGGTCGCGGTTCCGCCGGATCCGGCGCTGGCGGGCTGAGAACGCGCTGCCGCGCCGCGTTTTCTACCGCGTCGCCGGCGAGGTGAAGCCCCTGTACCTGGACTTCGCGAGCCCGGCTCTGGTAAACCTCGCCGCCGCGATGATCCGCAGGGCGACCCGGCACGATCCGCGGAGCACCGTGGAGTTCAGCGAGATGCTGCCGGAGCCCGACGACTGCTGGCTGGTCGATGACCGAGGGCGTCGGTACACGTCGGAATTCCGACTCGTACTCATGGATCCGGATATGGAATAGCAAGTACCGGATAATCCCTGAAAGGCGTACCCATGGAAAACGCAGTGGACGCCACCGACACCATGACCGCGATCATGGAGATTGACGGTGACCTGCTCAGCACCCCGGTACAGATCGACGGCGACTCGGACTTCCACGAGCTGAGAGGCAACTCCCTGCTGACGGGCATCCTGGTGGCGAAGCTGCACAGTATGTTCAGTGCGAAGGTCGCCGTCCGTGAGGCCTTCCGGCGGGCCAGCCCGCGGCAGCTCTCGGAGATCATCGCGACCGCGGCGGGACACGGCGTGGCTGCCGCGACCGTAACCACCGCCCAGCATCGGCCGAACCCGGCCGTCAAGTCCAAGGAACAGCCGTGGCGCGACCGAACGACCGGGACTTCCGGCTACATTTCGCAGGACGCTGGTCTCGGTGATCGGTTCCTACTTCACAGCCTTCGGACTGCCGCTACTCGTCTACGCCCTGACTGTTTCGGCGATGAACCTCGCGATCACGACGGTCTGCTCGTTCCTGCCATACCTGCTGTTCGGGCTGGTCGTGGGCGCGTGGATGGACCGGGTCGACCGGCGCCGCGCCGGCGACGAACGCCGCACGGAGCCTGGTGGGTGCGGTCGTCCGGTGCTGTGGGGGCTGGGCGTGCTCGACGTGATGGTGCCGGCGGCCTGGGGCGGGACGTGGTAACGGCGGGTGCGTCCGGTTTGACGATCAGCTCTTTGCCGCGCAGCTTGCGCAGGTCGTAGGCGCCCTGGCGACAGGTGTAGCCGGTGACGCCGGTCATCGTGTGGACCTTGGCGACCAGGTCGGCGGTGGTGAACCCGCCAGGGGCCGGGGCCAGGGCGATCACGGCGCCAGCGCGGCACGTATGCGCGGGCTGTTCATGTCGATGCCGCCGGTGCGGGTGCGACCGACCATGGTGGGTGCCGGGAGCCGGTCTAGGACTGCACGCTTGACAAACCCGCAGGGACGAACCGGCCGCAGGGACATTGCGTCCCTGCGGCCGGTTTGCTGTCGGCGAACTCTGGCGGCGAACCCGGGGTGCTGCCAGGTGGCCCGCCGGGGTTCGAGCGGCTCCGCCAACGGCGTGTCGAAGACGCGCAACTCGGTGTGGAGCGGGCACCGCCCCTGACGGCCGGCGCCAGCCCCGTCGGCAACCTTCGTGCGGAATGGACAACGGGAACGGCCCCGGCTGAATCTGCCCCGGGAACGCTGGTTCTGAGCCCGGTTTGAGCCCACCCTGGACCAACCCTGGACCATGTAGGTGACGAGTCGTCAGGATGTATAGACCAATGCGTTCGAGAATCGGCGAAAGGCTAGGTCAGGGACCTAGTTGGCCCTGCTCGATCTGTGCCCCCGGCCGGATTCGAACCTGCGACCATCGGATTAGAAGCGGCCCGGGCGGCTGCTTCGGCGTCGTCCTCTCGGTCGGTCATGAGCATCGTGGCGTAGACGGTGCCGGGGGCGTTCATCCCGTCTTCGGACTCTGATGATTGATCACTGATACCGCCAGTCGCTGAATTCGCGAGGCGCCCGGCTGGCTCGTCCAGCCGGGCGCCTCGTTTGGCACTCGTGCCAAGCGGCGGACAGCAAGGGTGGAGCTCAGCCGCGGCCGAGCCCGGGAGCAGGCCCCGCCGATCCCCGGATCACGACGTGCGTGCCGAGCATGATGTGCTGCGGCTCCTCGGGATGCAGCGCGAGCCGCACCGCCGTGCGCCCGAGCTCCTCGGTCGGGATGCGCACTGTGGTCAGCGGCGGCTGCACGTCCAGCGCGAGCGGGATGTCGTCGTACCCGACCACCGACACGTCCTCCGGCACCCGGATCCCCGCGTCGTGCAGCGCCGCGAGCACTCCGGCGGCGACCATGTCGGTCGCGGCGAACACCGCCGTGAACTGCTTGCCGGAGGCGAGGAGCTGCTTGGTGGCGCGCACCCCGACTTCGCGCGTGAACGTGGAGGGGACGACCAGCGCCGGATCGTGGTCCACGCCGTACGCTTCGTGGGCGTTGAGGAACCCCTCGAACCGGTGGGCCTTGGTGGTGTTCGGCGGCTCGCCGGCCTTGTCGGCGCCGATGAACGCGACCCGCCGGTGCCCGCGCGCCAGCAGATAGCTGGTGATCGCGAACGCGCCGCCGATGTTGTCGTACTCGACGACGGTGGCCGGCACGTCGTCGCCCAGCGGTGGCCGCCCCGCCAGCACCAGCCGTGAGCCGGCCTTGTCCAGGGCCTGGGCGAAGGAAGTCATCCGCTGCCGGTATGCGTCGTCCAGCGAGCCGCCGCCGACCAGGATCACCGCGTCGGCGCTGTGCTCGCGCATCATCTCCACGACGGCGAGTTCGCGCTCCGGGTCGCCGTGGGTGGTGAAGACCATGCAGAGCCGGCCCTCGGCGGTGGCCTGCTGCTCGACGCCCTTGGCGACGTAGGCGAAGGACGGCCCGGTGATGTCGTCCATGATGAACGCCACGGTCTTCGTGCCACCCTTGGCCAGCGCGCGGGCCTGCGCGTTGGGCACGTAGTCCAGCTCGCGCATGGCCTTGAGCACCTTGGCCCGCGTGGCCTGCGCGACGGGGTAGTTCCCGGCGACCACGCGCGCCGCAGTGGACGGCGAGACCCCGGCGCGGGCGGCGACGTCGCGGATGGTCGCGCGCTCGCCGTCGCCGGTGATCACTTTTCTCGCCACGGCGAACCTTCCTGCTTTCCTGGACGGCGGTCAAACTCAGCAACCATACAGTGGCACAGACACGTCAATAGACACCGGTGTCTAGCGTAGAGACGCGGACTCGTCGTGGTCAACACTCGCGGTGCATGGTCGATCAGCTTGTCTTTCAGAGCGAGAGTGCTAGAAGGTAACGTATCTGTAACGACACCTTGTGGTGTGCGCCACATTGCTCCTACCGTCTCGCAGAGACCGGTGTCTATACCTCTAGGCGTAGTCCACCCTGATTCTGGCGCGGCCCCCGCCGCGCGGAGAGGACAGCCATGTCCGGAACACCCACTCGGCGCGACGTTCTCAGGTACACCGGCGCGGTTGGTACGGCCGGCGCGGCGGCCGGCGTCACCTGGCTCGCCGAGACCGGCACCGCCGCGGCCGACACCACCCAGACCGCGCCGCCTGACGACAAGCACCCGGCCTCGCCTTATGCCGCCGGACGAGCCGCCCCGGCACCGCTGGACTCGATCACCTTGGGCAATGACGCCTCCGAAGCAGCCCACGGACTCGTCCCGACCCTGTCCTCAGTCGTCGCCTCCGGCGGCCTCGGCCAGAGCGCGCGGATCCTGAACCCCGCGACGCCGGCCGCCTACGAGGGCGGAACGGTCGCGTTCACCCTCGCCTGCGCGCCGACCGGGACGACCTACGTCACGATCAAACTCTGGGGCGACGACTACGACGGCTCGGCGACCGAGACCGATGTCGGCACCCACCTGTGGCGGCTCCAGCTGTTCTGCGAGGGCCTCCAAGTCGGGTACCAGGACCAGGGCGAGGTCGACAACCTCGACATCATCGACACCGCACCGCGCGCGCCGGGCCGCTTCTTCTTCCACACGCTGCCGTTGCCAGAGCACCTGACCGTCGGCAAGACGTCCGTGTCGCTGGAGATCCGCGCCCTCGGCCGCATCTGGTCCTACGGACAGAACGCGGCTCAGCTCTACCGCCCCATGACCACGCCCTCACGCGGCATCTACCGCCTGTATTCGCACACTGATCCGTTCTTCGTGCCGCCGGCCGGGGACGTCCAGGGCCCCGCGCCGACCCCGTCGATCCGGACGTCTCCGGGCCCCGAGGCACTCGCCGCCGTCCGGGCCCGGGTGGTCAAGGACACCGAGACGCTGCTCACCACCGCCGATCCGCACACCCTGGGCGGCTGGTCGATGCAGCACCTGGCCGAGTCCTACTTCTGGCCGGACTGTTCGGGATATCAGCAGGCTTCGACGATCGAGCGCGCGCTGGAGGCGATCGACGGCCGCTACTGGGCCTGGAAGGCAGACTCCGCGGTGCTGACCGCCTCCGACCAGCAGTGGCAGGGCTTCGGCCGGGTCGGGCTGGTGCTGGCGCTGCTTTGGGAGCACCTCGCCAGTGGACTCGACGCGGCGGTCACCGGCTCCCCGTACAGCCTGGCCAATCCCGGCTTCGAGCTCGGCTCGGGGGCGACCGCCACCGGATGGTCGGTTCCGGGGTGGAGCGCGAACGGCACCGCGACTCGCGACACGACGTATGGGCGTTCGGGCACGTATTCGATGAAGCTGGTGCGCAACGCGAGTGGCACGCAGGCCATCGCGGTCGACAACCACACCAAGGTCAGCCTGGATCAGGGCACGTACACCTACGGCGTGTGGGTCAAGGGCCAGGACGTCACCGGCGCGGGCGTCTACCTGGACGTACTCTTCTACGACGCGGCGGGCAAAGTCGTCGGCACCGACAACAAGTGCTACTCGCCGACCGGAACGTTCGACTGGCGGTACCAGTCGCTGACCCTGGCGACACCGGCGAACGCGGTGTCGGCCTGGCTGTTCATCGGTGTGAAGGACGGCGGGACCGCGTGGATCGACGACGTCACCGTCGTCGCACCCGCCGGCGGCGCGCACACCCCGCCGACCCGCCGCGCCGCGTACACCGACATGCTGGTCTCCAGCCGCGACTACTGGCGGCAGCACTTCCCGCACTACTCCAACCAGGTGCAGATCTGCGCCATCGGCATCTACCAGTGCAACAGGGCCCTGCGACTGCTGGGCTCCGGCCTGGATCTGCCCGAGGCCGCCGCCCGGAACTACCTGTACCAGGCGGTCGGGCTGGTGCCGTATCTGGGCCCTGAGGACGCCGCCGGCAACCCGGCCAAGCCGCTGGGCGACTCCTACCACCAGGTGACCGCCGCCGGTCTGACCCGCGAACTCGGCTACGTCGGCAGCTACGGCGAGGTCACCGACTGGCTGATCATGATGTACGAGTCGCTGACCCGCGGTGCGGCGCCGCAGGACGATCCGGTGTTGAAAGCGCAGATCATCAAGATGGTCAAGGCGCGCGGCCACTTCCACTCCTTCGACGTCGACGCCGCCGGCGCGCGCATCGCCCGCGTCGAGACCGTCATCGGCTGGCGCAACGAGGTCTACCCCGGCATCCCGGACTACGCGCAGCGCACGGTGTGGGACTCGCACCCGCTCCAGGCGGCGGTGGTGTTGCAGGACCCGGACATCATCGGCTGGACCCAGGAGATGATGGCCGACGGCCAGTTCCACCCCCAGCTGGACCTGCTGATCTCCTATCCCTGGGACCGGGTCGGGCTGAACGCGTTCCGGCTCATCGCGCGGGACTGGGACGCCTTCCAGGCGCTGCCGCCCCAGCCCGGACGGCTGCCCACCGGCTGGGACGCGCCGGACTTCGTCGTCGCCGACGAGGAGAACGGCGCCGTCGCCGTCAAGCACGGCAGGGAGCTGCTGTACGCCTCGCTGTACTGGCGGGCGCGGCAGGGGATCAACAACTACGCCCGCGTGCACCACCTCACCGAGACCGACCAGCGCTCGGCGACGATCCGGCAGCGGACTTACGGCGCCACCACGACGGCGTTCGCCGTGCAGGACTGGATCCTGTGGGACTACGCCATCAACGACCCGGCCGCCGCCGCCATCCCGCCGGGAGGTTTCCCGCCGCCGGGACCGCCCCTGCACCAGTCGCTGGCCGGGGACCTGTACTACAAGGCGCCGATCCCGGCGGACGTGCCGGACCCGACGCTGGGGGTGCACTTCCCGGGGGTGGAGACGATGCTCGTCGGGAACGCGCCCTTCTACCTCTGCCGGTACGGCGACTTCTTGATCGCCATGAACACCACGGCCGACCGGTCCTTCACCCTGCCGCCCCGTCCCGACTTCGGCCCGGCCCGCGACCTGGTGTCAGGACGCTGCTACACCCCGCACGAGCAGCCGGTGCTGGGGCCTCGTACCACGATCGTCCTGGTGCGGTGAGCGTGGTCGACCGCTCCCGGGATGGCGGTGAACGCCATCCCGGGGTTTCGGGTGTCGGTTCATACGGGGTCCTAGGAGGGTTCCAGGTTCTGGTGGTTCGGCCGACGTCCCCGCATCGCCGCCGCCCGCGCTTCGGGCTACCCCGAACCCTCCCCGAAACGGACTGACGCCAGCCGGAACCCGTGGAAATCGGCGCAGAACACCCCGTCGACCAGATCATGCGCCCGAATCCCGGCGAACGCGCCGGTGAAGCGCAGCTTGCCGCCGGCGTCGTCCGACAACTCGGTGAAGTCCAGGACTGCGCCGATCGGTTCCTCGCGGCCTCCGCCTCCGCTGCGCATCCAGAACTGGGCGTCGGCACCGTCGATCGTCGCGCCCACCGTGACCGGTTGTCCGGCCGGAACCTCCCGGACCGCCGCGCGGCGTAGCCCGCCGGAGTCGCGCGTGGTCAGCATCAGCGCGGTGCGGCCCGGTTCGGTCCAGGTGAGGTCGAGGGCGAGGTACGCCTCAGTGTTGTACCACAGCACCAGGCCCGCGGCCTGAGTGAACGTCGCGGGACGCGCGTCGATCGTGACCTCGACTCGGGCCTGGTGCTCGGTGATCCGTTGCGCGAGCAGGCTCTGGTCCCACAACGACTCCGGGCCGTGCCGTGCGCGCAGTCGGATCCAGCCGGGACGGGACGTCGTGTCCGCCCATGACTCGTTCACCGGCTCGCGTAACGTGCTCCAGGGCCAGCCGAGGTCCGGGCCGCCGCTCTCAGAGTTCTGTGACGCGCCGTCGGGGGAGTCCGGAACGTCGGGCACCTCGACCTCCACAGCGGCATGCCATCCGCCGTGACGCAGTCGAGGCCATCCGTCGTCATCCCACGCGATCGCCTGGATCGCCGTCTCACGCCCCAAGGCGCACCGAGGGCCGTGGGCGGTCGACACCGGCCGCGCAGCGAGATGGCCCATGAACCACTCCCCGCTCGGCGCCCGCACCAACTCGCCGTGCCCCGCCTTCTGCAACGGTTGCGAAGGGTCGTCCCGAGACGTCAGCAGCGGCTCGTCGCAGACCTCGTATGGTCCTGCGATGTCACGGCTGCGCGCGACCAGCACCCCGTGTTCGAACCCTGTGCCACCCTCGGCGAGCACCAGGTAGAACCAACCGTCGCGGAACAGGAGCTTCGGCCCCTCGACGAACCGCTCGCGGTCACGGTCGCGCCGCAGGATCAGTCGCGTCGGACCCGCCGGCAGCAGCGTCTCGCGGTCGAGTTCGGTGAGCACGATCCCGTCGAACCGGTTCCCGCCGGGACGGTGGTCGTTCCGCAGATTCAACAGCCACAGCCGTCCCTCGTGGTGGAACAGCGAAGGATCGAAACCGTGCCCGCTCACCCGGCGCGGCGTGCTCCACGGCCCGGCCGCGTCCGGCGCGGTGCTGACGTAGACCTCCAGATCGAAATACGGCTTCATCACCGACCGCACGATCGCGTAGACCACCCAGAACCGCTCGCCGTCCCAACTCAGCGCGGGCGCCCAGATGCCGCCGGAGTCGGGGATCCCGGCCAGCGAGCCGCCGGGCACGGCGCTCCCGACATGCCCGGCGTACTCCCACGAGACCAGATCCCGCGATCGATGCAACGGGATGGTCGGAAACCATTCGAACGAACTCGTCGCCACGTAGTACCACTCACCGACGCGAATCAGCGACGGATCCGGCGCGAAACCCCGGATGACCGGGTTTCGCAGAGTCCTCACTTCAAAGCGCCCATCGCCACCCCGGACCGCCAGTACCGCCGCATGGCGATCATCATCACGGCCAGCGGGATGATCGAGAGCAACGCTCCGGTCAGCACCAGGCCGGTCAGGTCCAGCCCCGACTCCAGGCGCTTGCCGGTCCAGTCGTACAACCCGAGCGTCAGCGTCCAGTTCCGCTCGCCGCGCAGCATCGTCAACGGCAGGAAGAAGCTGTTCCAGGTCCCCACGAAAGCCAGCAGGAACACCGTCGCGCCGCCGCTGCCCATCATCCGCAGCACGATGCTGAAGAAGATCCGCAGCTCCCCGGCGCCGTCCAGGCGCGCCGCCTCCAGCAGTTCCCAGGGCACGGCCGATTCGGTGTAGACCTTGGCGAGGTAGACGCTGAACGGGTTGACGAAGCACGGCAGCAGCACGGACCAGGGGGTGTCGACCAGGCCGATCTTGGAGAACAGCAAGTACAGCGGCAGCGTCAGCATCGCGGTGGGCACCAGGAACGACCCCACGACGAACGCGAACACCATGCCCTTGCCGGGGAAGTCGAAGCGCGCCAGCCCGTACCCCGCGGCCATCGCCACCACGGTTCCGCCGAGCGACCCGACTCCCGCGTACAGGATGGAGTTGCCGAGCCAGCGCAGGAAGACGCCGCCATCGTAGGTGAACAACTGCCGCAGGTTCGTGCCGAGGTGCATCCCGGAGAACCAGAGCCCGTTCGTCTGGTACAGCCCGGCCTGGTCCTTGGTGGCGGCCACGATCAGCCACCAGACCGGGAAGACGCTGTAGAGGGCGAACAGCAGCAGCCCGGCCAGGACGAAGCGGTCCGAGCGGCGTCGGGCGGCGCCGCTGAAGCTGGACGGCGGTGCGGAGCCCTTGGCGCGCCGGACGGCGGAGCGCTGTGCCGTTCGATCCGCCGGCCGGTCTCCAGGTCGCGTCGTCGTCGGGTGAGTCGTCGACATCAGGCCACCTCCCGAGACGTGAAGCGATAGAAGAGGTAGGACGCGGTGCCGAGGATCGCCGCCAGGATCACCGACAACGCCGCCGCGTAGTCGTAGTTCCCCGCGTTGAACGCCTCGTTGTAGATGACCATGATCGGTGTGAAGCGGGCCGTGACGGTCTGCGGGGTGACGTGCCGGAAGAGCAGGGGCTCGTTGAAGATCTGCAGCATGCCGATGATGGAGAGCATGCCGGTCAGCACCAGCGCGGGCCGCACGGCGGGGATCTTGACGCTCAGGGCCACGCGCAGCTCGGAGGCGCCGTCCACCCGCGCGGCGTCGAACAGCTCACGCGGGACGGCCTGGAGCGACGCGTACAGGATGAGCATGGTGTAGCCGATCCCGTGCCACGTCAGCAGGTTGCCGATGGACGGCCACACCATCGCCGGGGCGAAGAAGTTCCAGGAGAAGCCCAAAGCCTTGCCCAGCGGGGTCAGCGGCCCGACCATCGGGCTGTACAGGTTGACCCAGACGATCGCGGCCACGATCCCGGGAATCATGTACGGCACCAGCAGGACCGGCCGGAACCGTGCCGCGGCCCGGGCCGTCACCGAATCCAGCAGCAACGCCATCAGCAGGCTGATCGCCAGCAGCGCGGGGACCTGGACGCACGCGAACAGGAACACCCGCCACACCGAGCCCAGGAACGCGCCGTCGGTGAATCCGTGTCCGTAGTTGCGCAGCCCCACGAACTCGGTCGAGGTGCCGCCGAGCCCGAGCCCGGACTGCTGCTCCAGGAACAGGCTCTGGTAGATCGCGTAGCCGATGGGGATCAGGAACAGGAAGACGAAACCGATCAGGAAGGGCGCGGTGAAGGCCGCGCCCTTCCAGCGAATCGAACGGACCACGTTCTCTCAGCCCTTCTCAGCCCTCGACGTTGATGCCGCGGGACTTCAGGTCGGCGACCGTCCACTGCTGCATGTGCGCCAGCAGGTCGGTGAGCTTCTGCTGCTTGGACATGACCTTGGCCCAGCCGTCGGCGAGCTCGTCGTACATCGCGGTCCAGTCCGGGCCGAAGGTCCAGTCGGTGGCCACCGTGCCGATGCTGTCGGTCACCACCTTCTGGCCGTCCTGGTAGTCGGGGCCGAGCAGCTTCTCGGAGACGGCGCCGGCGACGTACTTCGAGGGATCGGCCAGGGCGGGCATCAGGCCGGCCCCGGTCGCCGGATCGGCCATGGTCTTCACGGCGCCCGGATCGGTCGACAGCCACAGCGCCGCGGCGGCGGCCTGGGCCTTGGCCTTGCACTGGGCCGTGATCAGCGTGAGACCCGCGCTCTGGTTGGTGCCGGCCGGCGTTTTGGCCGGATCGCCGGCGAAGGCCGGCCACGGGGACAGCGCCCACTTCCCGTTCGACTTGGTGAAGTTCTTCACCATGCCGGCCATCTGCCAGGTGGAGATCTGCCGGGTGACCGTGCCGCCGTCGTCGTAGTTGCGCTGCACGGCCGTGTAGTCGGCGAAGGAGAGCTGCGAGTCCAGGCCGTCGTCGACGATCTTCTGGATCACCGTGGCGGCCTTGAGCGTGGCCGGGTCCTGGAAGTCCACCTTCCAGGAGTTCCCGTTGATGGCGTACCAGTGCGCGCCGGCCTGCATGGCCAGCGTGACCAGGGTGCTGGGGTCCTCGCCGGCGTAGTTGGTGATGTGGACCCCGTGCTGCTTGAGGACTTCGCCGTCGGCGATGAAGTCGTCCCACGTGGCCGGCGGCTTGAGGCCGTACTGCTGGAAGACGTCGGTCCGGTAGATCGTGAAGGCCGGCGCCGAGCTGGTCGGCACGGCGTAGACCTTGCCCTGGACGCCGGCGCCGGCGAAGGCGCCGGGGTTGAACTCGGCCTTGTGTGGCGCGACCCACTGCGTGACGTCGGCCAGCTCGCCCTGCGAGACCAGGGTCGTCACGTTCTCGGCGGTGCCCTGTACCAGGCACGGCTCGTTCCCGGCCTTGAAGGCGTTGTTCAGCTGCTGCACCGTGGGGATGCTGCCCTGGGTCTTCGTGTACTTGAGCTGGACGTCCTTGTGGCTGGCGTTGAAGGCGTCGACCACGGTCTGCAGGCCGTTGTTCCAGCCCCAGAAGTCCAGCACGACGGGGTTCTGCGCCGTGCCGGTCTGTCCGCCCGCGCTCTTCGAACTGCCGCATCCGCTGATCAGGCTGACGCCGACTGACAGCGCCACGGCCGCCCGGCAGGTCCTGGAGATCATGCTGTGTGTCCTGTCTCGACGAGGTGGATCGGGGTGGATCGGGTAACGGGGTAAGGGTGGCGCGAATAGAGACCGGTCTCTAGGACCGTAGAGATGCGTGGCGCGGATCACAAGATGCCGTTACGGATGCGTTACCTTTCACATCGTTTTCAGCTGCTAGCGCGGCTGTCGATTTCCTGGCGCCGGAGTCTTGACCGCCATCAGCGAGCATCCCTACCGTAGACACCGGTCTCTACCACGTATCCATCGGATCAAAGGACTCCCCGTGCCGCCACGCCTGCAGGCGCTGTTCGCCATGAGCCCGGAACACCTGCCGCTGCTGTTCCCGCCGCCGGTCATGGCCCGGCTCACCGGACTGGTCGACATCGATCCCGGGCTGGTCGTCTCGTCGTTCGAGGCCGGCGGTGTCGCCGGCGCCGACGCCGCCGCCACGCTGGCCGGCGCCGACCTGCTCATCACCGGCTGGGGCTGTCCGCCTCTGGATGCCGACACCCTGCTCGCGGCGCCCCGGCTGACCACCGTCGTGCACGCCGCGGGCTCGGTGAAACACCTGGCCACCCCGGCGGCCCTGGCCCGGAGCCTGACGTTCTCCTGCGCGGCGGACGCCAACGCGGTGCCGGTCGCCGAGTACACGGTCGGTGCGATCTTGTTGGCCGGCAAGGGCGTCTTCAGTTTGCGGGAGCGCTACAGCCGCACGCGGGAGTTCGTCATCGGACGGGTCGAACCCGAGGTGGGCAACTACGGCCGCCGGGTCGGGATCGTCGGCGCCTCACGGATCGGCCGGAGGGTCATCGAGTTGCTCCGTCCTCACGACTTCGACCTCTGCCTCTACGATCCCTACGCGCAGGTGGGCGGGGTGCGGCAGGTCGCCTTCGCGGATCTGCTCGACTCCTGCGATGTGGTCAGTCTGCACGCGCCGCTGACCGCGGAGACGACCGGCATGGTCGGCGCCGCCGAGTTGGCCCGGATGCGCGACGGCAGCGTCCTGATCAACACCGCACGCGGCGAACTCGTCGACACCGGAGCCCTCGCGGAGGAGCTGAAGACCGGCCGCCTGTCAGCGATCCTGGACGTCACCCACCCCGAACCGCTGCCGACGGACTCGATCCTGTTCGACCTGCCCAACGTGTTCCTCACCCCGCACATCGCCGGTTCCCAGGGCAACGAACTGGCCCGGCTGGGCATCGCGGCGGTCGACGAGGTCGAGCGCCTGAGCACGGGGCGTCCCCTGGCCTTCCCGGTGGACCTCGAAACGCTTGGCCGGATCGCATGAGCCCCTCTACGCCCGCCGCGCAGCTCGGCGACGTCGCGTATCTCGCGATCTGGCGGCGCGACGCCTCCGAGCCCCGCATCGAGGTGCCCCGGCCGGAATCAGTACACGTCGATCCCCTGTTCCCGGCCGAGGCTCAGGCTCGCTGGGCCGCCGGCGCCGTGCACGCCACGTCGGCCGCGCCGCACACCGCGTGCCTGCTGCGCCTGACACCGTCCCGCGCTCGCAACGGCGGCCGCCCTGCGAGGTGATCGGCATGGCGAAGGGATCGGCCGGGCTTCCGAAGCTTCGTGCGGTGGCCAGGGCCGCCGGAGTGTCGATCTCGACGGTGTCGAAGGTGCTCAACGGGCGGCCCGACGTCGCGCCGCAGACCCGGATGCGGGTGGCGGACCTGTTGGGGCGGGCGGGCTATCCCGTGGTCGGCGGCCGGGGCGCTCGGCGCGCCGGGGCGGCGGGCGCGGGGAATCTGGTGGAGGTGGTGGCGAGTCGGCTGGACGACGCGGTGACGTCGAAGCTGCTGCGCGCGGTGTGCCTGGAGGCGTACGTCCGTGGCGTGGGCGTCATCGTGAGCGATGTCGAGCCGGTGCGTCGGCGGGCCGGCAGCTGTCCGCCGCGCAAGTGGCTCGACGCGATGGACGCTCGCGGAGCGGCGGCGGTCATCAGCCTTCTGCTGGAGTTCTCCGATGCCCAGCTGGCGTACTTCGACGTGCGCGGGGTCGCGGCGTGCACCGTCGGGGCCGGGGAACCGCGGCGCGGGGAACGCGCGGTCCGGGTGGACGAGCGCGATCGCGGACGCGTCGCGGTGCGGCACCTGCTCGACCTCGGTCACGTGCGGATCGCCCTGGTCGCCGGGCCGGAACGGCTTCCGGCGCATACGCGGTTGGTCCAGGGCTGGCGCGAGACGCTGTTCGAGGCCGGTGTGCGTGCTCCGCGGGAGTATCTGGTCCGCGTGTCAGGGCTCGGAGACGGCCGTCGAGCCGCGCTCGAACTGCTGGCGCTGCCCACGCCGCCCACCGCCGTCGTCTTCGCCGACGACCACACGAACTACGCCGGTGGCGCGGCGATCACCGCCACGGGCCTGCGGATACCGCACGACATATCAGTGCTCTGCTGCACGGTTCCCGGCGCCGGTTCGAAGGTGCCCGACTCGCAGGTCACGACCTTGGTGCAGCCCTGGGACGAGATGGCGCGCGCCGCGATGGATCTGGTGTCGGGGGACGATCCCGGCGTCAGGGTGATCGCGGTGCCACCCCGGATCGTGGAGCGGGATTCGACGGCGGCGCCCCGTCTGCCGGGTTAGCGGGGCGCGGCGGGCGTAGCGTTGAGCGCAGGCGACAGCGCACTGCGATCGCCTCGGCGGCTGGCGCATGACCTCGGGCGGTGGCCGGCCGGCCGCGCGTCGGATTCGGATGCGAAGAGCGGCGACACTGTCAACGTGACAACCCCGACATATTGCGCGGGCCTGGGCGGCCGGACATCCTTGGCTGGTAGCGCCAGGGAATCGGGGGGAGGCATGCGCCGCGTTCTTTGTCTCTTTTCGGCCGTGGCGCTCGGGGCCGGGAGGTCGACACTCGCGCTCGGGTGGCAGATCCGCCTACAAAACGGTGGCGCCTTTTACAACGAATACGCCAATGTGCCGAAGCCGAGTTGATCGTACCCACCGCTGTTCGGTCCGTAGTCCCCACCGCCGCCCTCCGGGGCGAGCAGGCCGGCGTAGGCCTTGCTGTATGGCGCGGACAGGCCCTTGAGCCGGGCGTAGTGGTTGTAGACCAGCGCCCAGCACGGCCGGATGTTGCCGCGGCTGCCCGAGGAGATCGTGTTCTGCGATTCCAGGGTCGTGCAGCCGGTGCCGTCGTGCCAGGTGTAGGGGGTGTAGGGGACGTCGTTGCCGAGGTTGTACTTCGCGATGTATTCGCACATTCGCAGGACCCTGTTGCTCTCGTAGCCGAACAGGTCGTAGCCCTGGTTCCACGCCATCTGGCAGAACGCGCCGACCAGGGCGACGTCCAGCATGGTGTGGCCCTGGTCGCGGCCGCTCTCCTGGCACTGCGCCGTCCCGTCCGAGTAGAGGAACGGGGTCAGATGGTTGATCGAGCCGTTGCCCGCGCCGCTGGAGAAGTAGGTGATCGCCTGGTTGACCTTCGCGCTGTCGTCGCACAGGACGCCGATCGCCAGGATCGAGCACATGTTGCACAGGTCCCAGTTGGCCCAGTAGTGCTGGACGCAGGCGCCGTGGTGGTTGATCAGGAAGTCGTTGTTCAGGGGGTAGAAGACGGTGCGCATCATGTTCTGGAACGCGGCCAGATCGAAGCCCGAGTAGCCGCGCATGATCTCGGCCGCGTTGGCGAATTCGTAGCCGTAGATGCCGGCCGCGAGGTAGCCGTCGGTGCTGCACAGGCTGATGGTCCGGAGGGTGGACGCCCAGCGGTTGAGGATGGTGGCCGCGGTGTGCGCATGGGCGGTGTCGCCGGTGATCCGCCAGTACAGAGCGTTCTGATACGCGGCGGCGATGTCGTTGTAGGCGATGGTGTAGTTCTCGCTGCAACCCGAGCCTCGGACGATGGAGCTCTGCGGGTTGGCGACCCAGTTGCTGGACGCGTGGGAGTTGGCGGTGAGCCGGCCCCAGCCGGACGTCCAGGGCTGGGCGCCGGCGGCGACCTTGGTGGCCATCCGGTTGAGATCGGCCTGGGTGTGGAGCAAACCGGGATGAGCGTAGGTGACGGTCGTCGAGGCTGCGGCTGACGTCGTCGTGTGGGCGGCGTCACGGGGTTGAGTACGGAGCCGGGTACGCGGTGAGGCGGAAGCCGGGCCGACCACCGCCGTGGAGGCGGCGATCGTGGTGGCGGCGATGCCGAGGCCGGCCGCGCTGAGGGCGGCGCGCCGACTGAGGGGGAAGGCCGAACCGTGGTCTTCGGGTGGAGCTGTCATGCCGATCATCTCCCTTGTGCCCGATGCCGGAAAGCGATTTCCCGCCATCGTCGAGTCAGGAGACGAGGTGCGCAACGATCTGCGCGGCGCCGATAATTTCGACAGTCGTTAACCTGTCCGTTACGCGTGTGCGCTCACGCCGTTGTCGCCAGGGCGTGTACGACCCGGCGCAGCTGGGGCGCCGCCTGCAGTACGCGCTCGTCCAGGGGCGGGCACCCCCAACTGGTGACCAGCACCTCCGCCTCGGCGAGCGCGGCAGCCCGCGCGTCCTCGGTGAACGACGTCCCGACCAGGTTCGGATCGATGTCGACCAGGCCCGACAGGCGGCTGAGGATCGGTTCCGGAAACAGCATCGGCAGGTGTTCCGGGCTCATGGCGAACAGCGCCTTGGGACGTGGGGACACGTGGGAGTCCTTCGTAGGGCAGCCTAGAAACCGATCCCTAACGTAGAGGCTCACTCGATCGCGGTCAACAAACTCATGACCTTGCCCACCGCCTTTGGCAGGATCCGGCTCTTCAGCGGCTGCCTACTCCGCGAAGAGATCGGTCTCTACTAGATTGATCCCACGTCGCCTACGCGGCGCTAATCTGTGCCTCGCGGGCACATAACGCCGAACGGAGGGATCCGGCCAGGTGGGCACCAACCCAGTGACTTCGTCCCGCTTCGAGGCGTCGACCGTCCGGGACGTGGCGGCGCGCGCCGGCGTGTCGGCGTCCACCGTCTCGCGCGTGCTCGGCGGGACGTACCCGGTGGCCGAGGCCACGCGGGCGAAGGTGCTGCGGGCGATGCGTGACCTGGACTACGTCCTCAACGCGAACGCCCGCGCCCTGGGCAGCACCACCAACAAGACGGTCGCCTTCGTCGTCGACGACGTTACCGGACCCTTCTACGCGCACATCGCCCGCGGAGTCGAGGAGCAGGCCGCGGCCGAGGGGCTGCTGTGCCTGCTGTGCACCACACACGGCGATCCCCAGCGGGTCCTCGCCGTGGTGGAGCGGATGCGCGAACAGCGTGCGGACGCCGTGGTCGTCGTGGGCGGGGCCTGGGACGACAAGGACTACCGAGACCGCATGGACCACTTCGGCCGCGCGCTGGACAAGGTCGGCTCGCGGCTGGCGCTGATCGGCCGGCCGCCGCTGAGCCGGGGCGTCCCGGCGACCGTCGTCGAGTACGACAACGAGGGCGGCGCGTTCGCGATGACGAGCCACCTGCTCAGCGCCGGCCACCGCAGGATCGTCTATCTGGGCCGGGTGCCGGGGCTGTCCACCAGCAGCCAGCGCCTGGACGGCTACCGCCGCGCCCACGAGATGCTCGACGTGCCCGTGGACCCCCGCCTGATCGTCGACGGGACGTTCTCCCGCGCCTTCGGATATCAGGGCACGAGTGAGCTGCTGGCCGGCGGGGTCGGGTTCACGGCCCTGTTCGCCGCCACCGACATGGTCGCGGCCGGTGTGCTCCAGGCGCTGCGCGAGCGCGGGGTGCGCGTGCCCGACGACGTCGCCGTCGCAGGGTACGACGACATCCCGCTGGCCATCGACGTGTATCCGACGCTGACCACGGTCAACATCCCGCACGAGGAACTCGGCCGTACGGCGGTCCGCCTGGCTCTGCACCGGGACGAGCACCCGGAGAGCCAGCACCAGGTGCTGGGGACGCACATCGTCGTCCGGGACTCGACGCGGCGTTCCGGCCGCTGACCGACTCCAGCTTCCGGTCCCGGATAGAAACCGGAGTCTAAAAACCTCTCCGTCTGACGGAAGTCAGCGAACATTTACGTGCTCGACATATTGCCAGGGCGCCGACGCAACCCTATTCTCCCGTAGAAACCGGTCTCTACGAACGCCCTCGCCAGGCTGCCCGACCCGCGCCGCCAGGCCCGGCGGCCGTGCCTTGAATCAAGGACGTGCCCATGAACCGCAAGCAGTTCCGCTCCGCCACCGCGACCGTGACGGCGCTCTCCGCCCTTCTCGCCGGCTGTGGCGGTTCCGGCAGCAAGACGCTCCGAAGGCCGCCGGGCCGGTGACCATCGCGATGTGGGGCTGGACCGAGGAACGCTTGATCCAGCCGGTGGTCGACAAGTTCAACGCACCCACGCCGACATCAAGGTGAAGTACGTGATGCTCGTCCTCATGATCTCCCTTCAGCGCTTCTGGCGGGCGGGGATCACGCTCGGAAGTGTCAGGTAAGGCCACTGACGCCGCTGACACCACTGACGCCACTCGCCATCGCTCGTCCATCGCTCTCCCATCCACCTTTCCTGGAGGACGAAATGCGATACCGCACGCCCCGATACCGGACCACGGCCATCGCGATCTCCAGCGCGCTGGTCATCACCGCCACCACCGCGGCCGTCGGATTCGTCCACGCCGACGACTCCGGCACCACGGTCAGCGCCGCCGCGGCGTCTTTCCCGCTGCCCTCGCTGACGGCTACGACCAGCGCCGCCGGCTTCGCGCACCCCGGCATCGGGGTGACGGCCGCGAGCCTGAGCTTCGCCCGGGACCAGGTGCTCAAGGGCGTCGAGCCCTGGAAGAGCTACTACGCCGCGATGAGCGCGTCGAAGTACGCCTCCACGACGCTGGTGTCCAAGAACGTCAGCC